>NZ_JAIUID010000003.1:0-630158 GCF_020165435.1 Mesorhizobium sp. BR1-1-2 | reverse complement strand
CGCCTGCCCCCTCACCGCCCTTCTCCCCCGCACCGCGCGCTTCGCCTTCTTCGCGCCCGTCAGCTCATGCATGGCGTCGAGCTGCATCTGCTGCATTTCGGCCAGGCGCGTCCATTGGCGCGAGATGAGGTAGTCGAGCTTTTCGTGCAGATGGCGCACTTCGAGCTCGGCCTTGAGGTTGACGCGGTAGTCGTTGAAGGAGCGCAGGCGGTCTTTCACCTCCTGGCGCTTCTGGCTCATCATGATGATGGGCGCCTGGATGGCGGCGATGCAGGAGAGCAGCAGGTTGAGCAGGATGAAGGGGTAGGGATCGAAGGCGCGGTTCAAGCCCTCGAACAGATTGATGGCGATCCACACCAGGAGCACGCCGGCGAACGAGATCAGGAACCACCAGCTGCCGCCGAAGGCGGCCATATTGTCGGAGACGCGGTCGGCGAAGGAGCGGTGCTCCTCGAATTCCTCTTCCGAGTTTTCCGAAATCGTGTCCTGCCGGGCGATCGATTCCACCACCTGGCGGTCGAGCTCGGAGAATTCGCCATGTTCCTGCTGGAGCAGCTCCTCCATGTAGCGCATGCGGTAGCGGCCGAGCTCCTCGCGGCTGATGCGGGCGCCATGCGGCAGGCCCGGATGGTCGGAGCGGATGCGGTCGGCGAGGCTCGGGCGCAAATCGTCGATGCGCACCAGGTCGCGCTTGCGGAATTTGCGGCCCGAGATCGCCGACGGTCTTTTCTTGGGCTTGGCCCGCGAGGCGCCGGGGCCCGCCGGTTCGGAGTCGGGCACCTCGGGCGTATCGAAATGCTCGTCCGAAACGCCGTGCAGGTCCTCTCCGGTGGTCGGCGCCTCGAAATATTCGCCGCCGCTGTCATTGTCCGCCGCCTGCTGCTCGGACGCCTTGGGAACGGTGCTCATGATGCGGGCTCCTGCCGTGGTGGAAGATTGATAGACCGAGGGGGCGATGCTTCGCCAGCATCGCGGCGGATTTGAGCAGCCCTATGCCATGCCTTGCGGACGATTGCGTGACAGGAAGGGGCAGCGGGCCGCCTTTCGAGGCTCGCCCGGTAGAGAGACATTCGAGATTGGCGGCCATGGCGACGGCAACAAAAAACCCGCCTTGCGGCGGGCGGCTGGCGCAAATCAGCACCATAGCGAGAACAGTAGCATAGTGGCCCTCACCCTGTCAAGAAAAAATTCCTATCGGAGATAAACGGAGCAGCTTGCAGGGCAATCGGTTCGCGCTTCGGCGCTGACACCCGCTTTAGAGCGCCGGCGCCGTCCCTCATTGCCCTGCCGGGCATTTCTCCCCGTAAGTGACGGGGAGAAAGGAGCGCCGCAACGCCGGCGCCATCCTCGCGACGCTGGTGATTGGCGAAAGCGGCGACGACAGCTCGCCCGCTCACTGCTGTTCGGCGTACATCACCCTGGTCGGGGCGTCGGCTATCGCTGGCGACAGGCTGCGCTGGATCAGCGCCTCGACATGGTCGTTGCGCTGGCGGGCGCTGTCGGCGCCCATCACCACCACGATCAGCTGGCGGCCGTCGGCTTCGTAGGAGGTGACGATGTTGAAGCCGGAGGCCCTGATATAGCCGGTCTTGATGCCGTTCACACCGCGCACGCGGCCGAGCATGTCGTTGTGGCCGCGCACCAGCCGACCGCGGAACATGAAGTCGCTTTCGGAGAAATAGTGGAAATGCTGGGGGAAGCGCTGGTGCAGCGCCATGCCGAGCACCGCCATGTCGCGCGCGCTGGTGACCTGGCCGCCGTCGGGCAGGCCCGAGGCGTTGCGGAAAACGGTGCTGGTCATGCCGAGCTGGCGCGCCTTGGATGTCATCATGGCGGCGAACTGCTCCTCCGAGCCGCCGAGATATTCGCCCACCGCCACCGCCACGTCATTGGCCGATTTGACGACGATGGCGCGGATGGCGGAATCGACGTCGATCGTTTCCCCGCGCCGGAAGCGCAGCTTGGTCGGCGGCTGCGAGGCGGCGTGGTCGGAGACCGGGATCTGCGTTTCCTTGGAGACGCGGCCGCTCTCCATCGCCTCGAACAGCAGGTAGAGCGTCATCATCTTGGTCAGCGAGGCCGGATAGCGCGGTGCCCTCGAATTGACCTCGAACAGCTGCTTGCCGCTTCTGATGTCGACGACGATGGCCGCGTATTTCTGCGGCGGCGCAGGCACGGCGAGCACAGAGTCCGGCGGCGTCGTGGTCGAGCAGCCCGCAGCCATCAGCAACAGGCCAAGGGCGACGAAAAGTCTCTGGACGAGCGGAAGGCGACGCTGGTGGGACAAGGGCAAGTCTGTTCGGGTCAGGCTGTTGCTGAGATGCGGCGAAGCTAACGTAACCCGCCAGCCGCGTCCATTTGGTTAATGGCGGTAGCCCCAGCTTTGTCTGCTTCAAGCTTGGGTTTCCTCGCCCCCACAAAGTGGGGGAGAGGTGGCTCGGCGAAGCCGAGACGGAGCGGGGGCAGCGCCGACCATGCCGTATGATCTGGAGACATTGCAGGTCTGCGCCCTACGAAAGCCCTCTCCGGCCGCTTCGCGGCCACCTCTCCCCCGCCTTTCGCGGGGGCGAGGAAACCCAAGCCTTCCAACACTGATGCGAAATGCCGGTCGCGGTGCTTGCGCATCCGGTGGCGAACGGTTCTTGTTGTGCTTTCGGATTCGATGAGAGCGCCATGGATAAGGTCACCCTCAAGGCACGCGGCATTTCGGTTTCGCTCGACACCACGGTCGGCCATATCGCCGACATGGTGGTCGAGGATGGCGGGCGCCAATTGCGGCCGCTGCACCGCGCGCCCTGGGTCGGCGCGCCACGCGATACGCTGCCGGCCGACTTGCCCGAGGGCACGGTGCGGCTGTCCGGCGATTTCCTGTGCGCGCCGTTTTCGCGCAGCGACGTCGAGGAAGCGCCGCTGCATGGCTGGCCGGCCAACAGCGCCTGGGACGTCACCGAAAGCAGCGCCGTGGACGGCGGCTGGCGAGCCGTTTTCCGGCTGCGCCGCAAGGTGATGGGCGCGAGTGTCGACAAGATCCTGACGCTGCGCGACGGCCATGCCTTCCTCTACCAGGAACATGTGTTTTCCGGCGGCCACGGCGCGATCTCCGTCGCCCATCATCCGATGACGGCGATGACGGATGGCGGCCGGCTGGCCTTTTCGCCCAAACGCTTCGCCGCTTCGCCCACCGATCCGCTGGAGCCCGATCCCACGCGCGGCCGCTTCCTGCTCGCCTATCCCGGGCGCACCAGCGATCTCGGCCATTTTCCCGCCGCCGGCGGCGGCACGCTCGACCTGACGGATTACCGCATGGACGATCGGCGCGAGGATTTCGTCACGCTGGTCGAGGCCGATCATGGTGGGCCGGGCTGGACGGCCCTGGCGCGCCGGGCCGAGGACGATCTGGTTCTGGTGCTGAAGAACCCGGCCGAGCTGCCGGTCACCATGCTGTGGTTCAGCAATGGCGGCCGCGACTACGCGCCGTGGAGCGGCCGGCATCTCGGCGTGCTCGGCATCGAGGACGGGCGCACAGCCGTCGGCCATGCCGCCTCGATCGGCGACAACTGGCTGACGCGCGAAGGCGTGGCGACGGCTTTCGCGCTCGGCGAAGGCTCCAGCGTCTCCTTCCGCCATGTCATCGGCGCCCTGCCGCTGTCGGGCACCGAGCCGCCGCAAGAGGTCACCACGGCGGACGGCCGCATGCGGCTCTCGGGCGGAGGCCCGGCGCGGGAGGTGCCCTTCGACAGCGATTTCCTGCGCATCGGGCAGGCCGCGGCCGGCTGAGTGGATGCTTCGAACGCCCCGCTTTTGACATTCGACCGCCGTTCCTTACCCAAAATGCCGGTTTGAAATTTCCGCCGAGTGCCGCCAGAATAGCGGTCGCGCCAACCATCAGGGCACGCGAGGCTGCCATGTCCGAAATCGCCCATCTCGCCGCCACCATCTTCAAGCGCGCCGGCAAGGCAAAGCGCTTCATCGTCGCCATTGCCGGACCGCCGGGGGCCGGCAAGTCGACATTGTCGGCGAGCCTGCACGATCTGTTGCCGGAAGGCGCCGTTGAGGTCGTGCCGATGGACGGCTTCCACTATGACGACGTCGTCCTCAACCGGCGCGGGCTGCGCGCGCGAAAGGGCGCGCCGGATACGTTCGACTTCGGCGGCTTCGAGACGCTTCTGAAGCGCATCCGGGCGGGAGAGCCCGACATCGCCGTCCCGGTGTTCGACCGCACCATGGAACTGTCGCGCGCCGCGGCCGCGATCATCGGCGCGGAGACCAAATTCATCCTGGTCGAGGGCAATTATCTGCTGCTCGACGAGGAGCCGTGGTCGCGGCTGGCGCCGCTGTTCGATTTCTCGATCTTCGTCGAGGTGCCGCGCAACGAGCTCGAGCGCCGGCTGATGGAGCGCTGGCACGAACATGGCCGCACCGAGGAGGATGCGCGCGCCTGGATCGCCTCCAACGACATGCCCAACATCGAACGCGTGCTGGCGCGGCGCCGGGCGGCCGACCTGGTGATTGGTTAACCTGTTCAATTGTCGATATTCGGAGGCGGGAACCTTAAGGGGTTTCGCACCGTTATGACCGCGAACCCGATTGTCCGGCGTAAGGGGATTTTGCAATGGCAACCAAGGCAAGAAAACCCGCGGCCGCCAAGACCAGGACGGCGAAGACGACGCAGGCCAAAGCCGGCGCTGGTCCGGCGATCGCCGAACGTTCGAAGGACGCCAAGCCCAGCTTCGGCAAGGCCGCACCTCGGAAAGTCGCGGCCACGGCCGCAAAGCCGGCCAGCGCGCGCAAGCCGGCGCCAGACAAGCCCGGCACTGTCCGCACGGTGGCGAGCGTTGCAGCCGGCGCGGTGGTGGCGACAGCGCGCGGCGCCGCTTCGCTGGCGGCCTCCGTGATGGGCAAAGGCGGCTCGAAAGCCAAGGCGAAATAGCCGAGCCTACGACATTCCGCCGCCCGAGGCGGCGGGAGCTTTCAGCCCTTTGCCGGAATGGTCAGGCCCTTCTGCACCGCCGGCCGCGCCAGGCTGCGCTCCAGCCATGCCGCCAGGCTGACGAAATCATCGAAGCCGACGAGGTCGCGCGCCTCATAGAAGCCGATCAAATTGCGCACCCAGCCGACGAGCGAGATGTCGGCGATGGTGTAGTCATTGTCCATGATCCATCTGCGGCCCTTCAGCCTGCCGTCGAGAACGCCGAGCAGGCGGCGCGATTCATCGCGGTAGCGCTCCAGCGGCCGCTTGTCGGCGATCTCGCGGCCGGCGAATTTGTGGAAAAAGCCGACCTGGCCGAAGATCGGGCCGACGGCCGCCATCTGGAAGAACACCCACTGGATCGTCTCGTAGCGCCGCGCCGCGTCCGCGGGGACGAGCAGGCCGGTCTTGTCGGCGAGGTAGAGCAGGATGGCGCCGGACTCGAACAGGCCGATCGGCTTGCCGTCGGGACCGTTCGGATCGATGATCGCCGGTATCTTGCCGTTGGGATTGAGCGACAGGAATTCCGGCGTCCAGCTTTCGTTTTTGCCGATATCCACATAATGCGGCTCGTAGGCCAGGCCGATCTCTTCCAGGGCGATCGATATCTTCACCCCGTTCGGGGTCGTCGCGGAATAGAGCTGGATCCGGTCCGGATGCCTGGCCGGCCAGCGGGCGGTGATCGGAAAGGCGGACAGGTCGGCCATCGAGAACTCCTGGGCGGGAACCGCACCGAGCGGCGCGGTCGTGGTGGGCAAAGGATTAGGCGTGGGCCCTGGCATGATCAATGCGGCGGCAGACGTTTGGCCGTGCACGCACAGTCAACAAATCGAAGGGTGCCGGCAGATGGAGACCTGCGGGGAAGACCATGATCGCCGGGATCAGATCGCCTTGAAGGCCAGCACCGCATTGGTGCCGCCGAAGGCGAAGCCGTTGCTGATGGCGGCGCGCACCTTGCGCTCGCGCGCGACGTTCGGCGTCACGTCGAGATCGCAATCGGGGTCGGCCTCGCGGAAATTCGCGGTCGGCGGCACCACGCCCTCGCGGATCGCCATGACGCAGGCGATCATCTCCAGCCCGCCCGAGGCGCCAAGGCAATGGGCATGCATCGACTTGGTCGACGAGACGGAAAGCGAGCGCGCGTGCTCGCCGAAGACGCGCTTGATCGCGGCGGTCTCGATCTGGTCATTGGCCTTGGTGCCGGTGCCGTGCGCGTTGAGGTAGTCGATATCCTCGGGGTTCAGCCCGGCGTCCGCCAGGCAGAAACGCATCGCCGCTTCCGGCCCCTCTATGGTCGGCGCAACGATGTCGGAGGCATCGGCCGAGAGGCCGGCGCCGACGATCTCGGCAAGGATGTTTGCGCCGCGCGCCACCGCATGGTCGTAGCTTTCCAGAACCGCCATGCCGGCGCCTTCGCCGAGCACCAGGCCTTGGCGATCGGCCGAAAACGGCCGGCAGGTGTCGGGCGACAGCACGCGCAGCGCCTCCCACCCCTTCAGCACGCCCCAGACCAGCGGCGCCTCGGTGCCGCCGGCGACCATGACGTCGGCGCGGCCGAGCCGGATCTGGTCGACCGCCGATGCGATGGCGTGGTTGGCCGACGAGCAGGCCGATGTGACGCCGAACACCGGTCCACGCAGGCCGAGATGCATGCTGACCTGGCCGGCGGCGGCACCCGGCATGACCTTCGGCACCGTGAAGATGCCGGCGCGATTCTTGCCCTCGATCAGGATGGCGCGGTAGTTCTCCTCGACCGTCTCGAAGCCGCAGACGCCGATGCCGATGACGGCGCCCATGCGGTAGGTATTGTCCGCATGAGGGGCCAAGCCGGACTGCTGTAAGGCTTCGCGGGCGGCAATCACCGCCAACAGGCTGAAACGGTCCATCGACACCAGCTGCTTGCGCTCGATGCCATGGTCGGGCAGCGCCTTGATCTCGCAGCCGATCTTGACCTTCAAATCGTGCAGGAACGGGTTGTCGATGGGACCGATCGCCGAGCGCCCGGCCCGCATCTCGGTCCAGATGGCCTGCACATCGGTGCCCAGACCACACAGCCCGCCGATGCCGGTAATGACGACGCGCTTGTGCATCCGGTCAGGCTTTTTTCGCGATCAGCGCGCGAACGGCCTCGACCATGTCGCCAACATTCTTCAGGTTGCTCCAGGCATCGACCGTGTTCATCTCGATCTCGATGCCATACTGCTCCTCGAGATCGAAGATGATCTCGGTCAGTTCCAGCGAATGGATGCCGAGCGCCGTCAATTCGGTGCTGGTGGTGATCTCCTCGCCGCCCGGCTCGGCATGGGCCTTGATCTTTTCGATGATTTCGGTCGCCAGTTGGTCAGCCATTCGGTCTCTTCCCCACTTTGTCGTTTCCCGACGCCAACTGAACAGCGCCTTTTTGTCCTCGATATCAGGCCGCGACCGTCGCCTTAGACCCCCGCCAGGCGTCGCATGAGCGTACCAAGGTGGCTCCCTCTATAGAAACGGAAACGCCATCAAGCAACAAGCTATATATCGACAAAACCGCCGCGGTGCTTAACCTGACGGCGTGGATACGATCGTACATACCGGATTTTCGGCCCCGCCGGCGCAGCGGGCGGCCGGACTTGCGCAGCTTGTCTGCGCCAGTCAAGACGGCCGCACACGGCTGCGCCGCCTCTATCAGGACGGTTCCGCCAAGATAAGGATGCCGGCCGTTTCCGGCGGCCCGCTGGAAGCCGTGCTGATCAACACCGCGGGCGGGCTGACCGGAGGCGACCGCCTCGGCTGGGAGATCGACGTCGGCGCGCATGCCAGCGCCACGGTAACGACCCAGGCCTGCGAGAAGATCTATCGCGCCGCGTCCGACAGGGCCGAAGTCAGCGTCCGGCTAAGGGTCGGCGAAAACGGCCGCATCGCCTGGCTGCCGCAGGAAACCATCGTTTTCGACCGATCGGCCTTTGCCCGCACGCTCGACCTCGATCTTGCGGCCGGCGCCGAGGCGCTGGTGCTGGAAGCCACCATCTTCGGCCGGACGGCGATGGGCGAACGCGCGGTCCAGGGCGGCTTTCACGACCGCTGGCGCATCCGCCAGGGCGGAGCTCTCATCCATGCCGAGGATTTCCGCATCGGGCCCGACATCGCCGCGACCCTCGCGCGCCCGCCGATCGCCGGCGGCGCCGTCGCGATGGCGACGGTGCTGCTGATCTCGCCGCGGGCGGAAGCGCTTCTCGATCCGGTTCGGGAGATCATTGGCGGCCAGGGCGGCGCCAGCGCCTGGAGCGTGCAGGAATCTGGCAAGCTTCTTGCGAGGCTTTACGCCGGCGACGGCTACCGGCTGCGCCAGCATCTGGTTCCGCTCGTCGGCTTGCTCAACGGAAAGGCGGGACTGCCCAAAATATGGTCACTGTGATCGTGTCCGCATCATTCCAGGGAAACGCATGAACCTGACGCCGAGGGAAAAGGACAAGCTGCTGATCGCCATGGCGGCGATCGTGGCGCGCAAGCGGCTGGAGCGCGGCGTCAAGCTCAACCATCCGGAGGCGATCGCGCTGATCACCGACTTCGTCGTCGAAGGCGCCCGCGACGGCCGCCCGGTTGCCGAGCTGATGGAAGCCGGCGCCCACGTCGTCAGCCGCGCCCAGGTGATGGATGGCATCGCCGAGATGATCCACGACGTGCAGGTGGAGGCGACATTCCCGGACGGCACCAAGCTGGTGACCGTGCATGAGCCGATACGGTGAGGAGACAAACATGCTTGAGCTGCGCCCGAACTGCGAATGCTGCGACAAGGACCTGCCGCCGGAAGCGACGGATGCGCTGATCTGCACCTTCGAGTGCACCTTCTGCGCCGATTGCGTGCAAACCGTGCTCGGCGGCACCTGCCCCAATTGCGGCGGCAATTTCTCGGCACGGCCGATCCGTCCGCCGGCAATGCTGGAGAAATATCCGGCGTCCACCAGGCGCATCCTCAAAGCCGAGGGCTGCGGTCCGGCCAAGGCCGCGTGACCTTTGCACTCACAAACGAAAGGCAAGTAGAATGATCCCCGCCAAACGCCTGTGCCTCTCTGCGATCCTGCTCCTGGCTGCCGCAATGCCCGCCTATGCCCATGTCGGGGCAGGCACGACCTCCTCCTTCAGCGCCGGCTTCATGCATCCGCTCTCCGGCCTCGATCATATGACCGTGATGGTCGCGGTCGGCCTGTGGGCGGCACAGAAAGGCGGCAAGGCCATGTGGGCGTGGCCGGCCGCGTTCGTGGGGGTCATGCTGGCCGGTGGCGCGCTCGGCATGCTGCATGTGCCGCTGCCCTTCGTCGAGCCGGGCATACTGGCGTCGGTGGTGGCGCTCGGATTGTTCGTGGCGCTGGCCGTCGATCTTCCTGTCTCGGCCGGCGTCGCCATCATCGGCGCGTTCGCGCTGGTTCATGGCCACGCCCATGGCACCGAAGTGCCGGAAAATGCCGCAGGGCTTGAATATATGGCCGGCTTTGCCGTCGCCACGGCGCTGCTGCACGCCGCCGGCATCGCCGCCGGGCTTGGCCTCGGCACCCGGTTTCGCGTGCTCGTGCGGACCGCGGGTGCCGCCTGCACGGCGATCGGGCTCGGCCTCGTTTTCGGCGCCGTGTGACGAACGATGATTCCAGGCGAAATCATTCCCGCCGACGGCGACATCGACCTGAACAAAGGCTTGCCGACGGCTACGCTCAAAGTGGCCAACAGCGGCGACCGGCCAATCCAGGTCGGCAGCCACTATCATTTCTTCGAGACCAATGAGGGCTTGAAATTCGACCGCGAACGGGCGCGCGGCATGCGCCTCGACATCGCCGCCGGCACCGCCATGCGCTTCGAGCCCGGACAGGAGCGCGACGTCACGCTGGTGCCGCTGGGCGGCAAGCGCGAGGTCTATGGCTTTCAGCAGAAGGTGATGGGCAAACTGTGAGGCCGATGGCGCCTCATGCGCGGCGTGCAAAGACCGCAAAGGGCTTTCGGGCGAGCATGAAAGCGAGCTGTGCTCTCGGCTCAATCGGACGGCTTGGCCGCCGCATAGATAACGATCTTTCCGGGGTCGTCGAATTCCACGGCGAGAACGTCCTGAGCAAGCACGCGTCGCGAGTCGATGGCGTTGAACAGCAGCGCGTTGGCCTCGATCTCCTTGCGCAGCTCCGCAATGTCATCCTGATGCTGCTTGACCTTGGTCTCGATCACCGGCGGCGGACCGCCTTCGGTGCGCGCGGCATCGGTCAGGAAGACGATATCGACCTTGTCGAGCTTGGATGTCTTGCGCACCGTGCCGATGTTTTCACGCGTCCGGTCGATCGCCCTGGCGACTTTGCCGGCTTCGGCATCGCTCCTGGTTTCTTCCTGCTTGACATCGGAACCGATGATCCGGTTGACGGTCTCCGGACTTTCAAGCCCTTGCGCGTGAAGGGAGGCTCCGGGGCTGCCTGCCACCAGGAATGCCATCGAGGCGAAGGCACAGAGCCGTCTCTTGCCGGGGTTGATCGCCATCGCTCGCTCCTGGACGGGTTCATTTCGCGGCGCCGTTCAGCGCCGATGAAACGAAACGGCTCCTGCCCGGCCAAGGTTCCCTTCCAGATAGCGCGGGCGGACCGGACGACGGCCCGCCGCGCAGGCGCGCCGTCAGCTCGCCTTCTTGGTGATCAGGGTCAGGGCGCCGTTGGGCTCCATGCTGGCCGCGACCACCTGCGCCGAGGTCATGCCCTTGGCCTCAAGGGCGGATTTGACCTTGGGCGTGGCGTCGATCGAGCTGCGCAGCTTTTGCAGGCCAGCATCGCCGCGCTGGGCGATCACCTGGTTGACCTGCGTCTGGGTGTCCTTCGGCAGTTCGGTGATGTCGACGATGTTGACGCTCTGGATCGTCGGCGCGGCCTGCTGCCCGCCGGGGGCGGGCGCGGCCGGCGCTGCTGGAGCGGGCTGTTGCGCGGGCTGCTGCTGGGCACTGGCGGCGCCTGCCAGCATCAGGGTGGCGGCAGCGGCGAGAACTATCGTTTTGCGCATGGATTTTCCTTCCATCGATTTGGCAAACGGTCGTTTTGGGGTGACCTGCCAACCTCAACCGCCAAATGGGATCAGAAGGTGTCGGCCAGCGGGTCATTGCGTGACCATTGGATGGCGGCAATGTGCAGCCCGGTTTCACCAGCACCGCAATTCGGGAGCAATCACTGATGGCCAGAATAACCCGAGCCGCCTATGCGCAGATGTACGGCCCGACCGTCGGCGACAGGGTGCGGCTTGCCGACACCGAACTCATCATCGAGGTCGAGAGGGATTTCACCATTCATGGCGAGGAGGTGAAATTCGGCGGCGGCAAGGTCATCCGCGACGGCATGGGCCAGAGCCAGGTCTCCCGCGCGCAAGGAGCGGTCGACACCGTCATCACCAACGCGCTGGTGATCGACGCCAGCGCCGGCATCTTCAAGGCCGATATCGGCCTCAGGGACGGCCGCATCGCGGCAATCGGCAAGGCCGGCAATCCGGACACGCAGGATGGCGTCACCATCATCATCGGCCCCGGCACCGAGATCATCGCCGGCGAAGGCAAGATCCTTACCGCGGGCGGCTTCGACGCGCATATCCATTTCATCTGTCCGCAGCAGATCGAGGAAGCGCTGATGTCGGGCATCACCACGATGCTCGGCGGCGGCACCGGCCCGGCACATGGCACGCTCGCCACCACCTGCACGCCCGGGCCATGGCACATGGCGCGCATGATCCAGTCCTTCGACGCGTTCCCGATGAACATCGGCCTGTCGGGCAAGGGCAACGCCTCCCTGCCCGCGGCGCTCGAGGAGATGGTGCTGGGCGGTGCCTGCTCGCTGAAGCTGCACGAGGACTGGGGCACCACGCCGGCCGCGATCGACTGCTGCCTGTCGGTCGCCGACGACCATGACGTCCAGGTGATGATCCACACCGATACGCTCAATGAATCCGGCTTCGTCGAGAACACGGTGGCGGCGATCAAGGGCCGCACCATCCACGCCTTCCACACCGAAGGGGCCGGCGGCGGCCATGCGCCCGACATCATCAAGGTCTGCGGCCTGCCCAACGTCATCCCGTCCTCGACCAACCCGACGCGGCCCTACACGGTCAACACGCTGGCCGAACATCTCGACATGCTGATGGTCTGCCATCATCTGTCGCCGTCGATCCCCGAAGACATCGCCTTCGCCGAAAGCCGCATTCGCAAGGAGACCATCGCGGCGGAAGACATCTTGCACGACATCGGCGCCTTCTCGATCATCTCCTCGGACTCGCAAGCGATGGGCCGCGTCGGCGAGGTGGCGATCCGGACCTGGCAGACCGCCGACAAGATGAAGCGCCAGCGCGGTTCTCTGCCGCAGGAAACCGGCGACAACGACAATTTCCGCGTCCGCCGCTACATCGCGAAATACACGATCAACCCGGCCATCGCGCACGGGCTGTCGAAGGAGATCGGTTCGGTCGCCGTCGGCAAACGCGCCGACCTGGTGCTGTGGAACCCGGCCTTCTTCGGCGTCAAGCCAGATATGGTGCTGATCGGAGGCATGATCGCGGCGGCGCCGATGGGCGATCCCAACGCCTCGATCCCGACGCCGCAGCCGATGCACTACCGGCCGATGTTCGGCGCCTACGGCAAGGCGCGGACCAATTCCTCGGTGACCTTCGTCTCGAAGGCGGCACTGGAGTCCGGTCTGCACGGCCGGCTCGGCGTCGACAAGCAATTCGTCGCGGTGGAAAACACGCGCGGCGGCATCGGCAAGCATTCGATGGTGCTCAACGACGCCACGCCGCATGTCGAGGTCGACCCCGAGACTTACGAGGTTCGTGCCGACGGCGAACTCTTGACCTGCGAACCGGCGACGGTGCTGCCGATGGCGCAGCGGTATTTTCTGTTTTGATAAAATCGCCGCGAGCCATTGCCCTCGTAAATGCGGCGATGAGTGGGTTGTGCCGGGCTGCCCGAATGGGCGCACTCGTTCTCCGCGGACTTGGAAATTGTGCACTTTGGGAGCAATATCTCCTCAATGAACAAGATACTTCGCAAACAGCAATTGACGCCCTACGAGGCCGACTATGCTCAGTGGTGCGCCGAGCAGGGCGCGTTGCTGCGCGAAGGTCGTCTTTCCGACCTCGATCATGAGAATGTCGCCGAGGAGATCGAGAGCTTGGGGCGGAGCGACAAAAGGGAAACTGCGAGCAGGCTTGGCACTTTGGTCCTTCACTTGCTGAAATGGGAGTTTCGGTCTGAGCAGCGCAAAACGGGCTGGTTGCTGACAATTCGGGAGCAACGGCTTCGGATTGAAGGCCTGCTTGATGAAAGTCCGAGCCTCAAAAAATATCCTGCGCAGGTGCTCGATCGAGAGTTCAAGATAGCAAGATCAAAGGCATTGGACGAAACAGGCCTGAGAGACCGGGATTTCCCTGTCCATTGCCCCTATGGGATCAAGGAAATCCTGGACGATGACTATTTCCCAGGATCACCGTGGTCTTCAGACAACCTTATGCGCGAATAGACTGACGGTGGTGTGTTGACGGACGTTCCATCACCTGGCGAGCATTCGGCATGGCCACCGAAATAGCTTCGCCCCACGACATCTTCCCGCATATCCGCATCGTCATGGGCATGGTGATCGGGCTCGGCGTCGCGCGCCTGCTGTCGGGGGTGGCGCGCATCGTCCAGCATCCCGGTCAATACCGGCTCTATACGGTGCATCTGGCCTGGGTCGCTTCGGTGCTGTTGATGCTGGTGCATTTCTGGTGGTGGGAGTTCGGCCTCTATGCCATCGAAACATGGACCTTCGGCAAGTACCTGTTCATCATCTTCTACGCCATCACCCTGTTCCTGCTCTGCGCGCTGCTGTTTCCGGATTCGATGCTCGACTACACCAGCTATGAGGATTTCTTCTATTCGCGGCGCGCCTGGTTCTTCGGCCTGCTGGCCGCGACCTACCTGCTCGACGTGATCGACACGCTGCTGAAGGGGCCGGAGCATTTCGCCCGCTTCGGCAGCGAGTATCTGTTCCGCACGCCAGTCTTCGTCGCGTTGTGCATCGTCGCGATCCTGGTGCGCGACCGCCGGTTCCACATCGCCTTCGTCGCGGCGGCGCTGATCTATCAGATATCGTTCATCCTGCGGCTCTTCGACACGATCGTATGACGGCCGCGGATGCTCTAGGCTGACCGGGAAAGGCAGGGTTCAACCATGTACAAGGCCGTCGGATCGCGTGGATCCCGGGTCAGCCGTGTTCTGTGGATGCTCGAGGAACTCGGGCAGGCCTATGAATTCGTCGAAATTCCCCTGCGCTCGCCCGAAGCCTATGCGCTCAATCCCTCGGGCAAGGTGCCGATCCTGATCGACGGCGAGCTGACGCTGACGGATTCGGCGGCGATCTGCGTCTATCTTGCCGATAAGCACGCGGATAAGGGCATGGGCGCCAGTCCCGGCCTCGCAGGCCGCGCCGAAATGGATTCCTGGATGCATTTCGCCCAGTCCGAGCTGGAAGCGCCATTGTGGAACAAATTGCGCCACCGTTTCCTGCTGCCCAGGGAGGTCCGGGTCGATGTCGGCCCCGCGGCCGCTTACGATTTCGCCTCCGAGGTCAAGGCGCTGGACCGCCGGCTGGGCGACAAGCCATTCGCGCTCGGCGACCGGTTCTCGGCTGTCGACGTGCTGCTCGGCGACATGGGCGGCTGGGCCAGAGCCGGCCGCTTTCCAATAGAATCCGAACGCGTCAACGCCTATTTCGACCGCGTGCTTTCACGCCCTGCCCGTGCCCGGGCGCAAGCCAATGGCGGAGCCATGAAATGAAGCTCAACCTCAACACCGACTTCACCAAGTTCCCGCGCGCCATCTCGGTGCTGACCTCCGGCAATGCCGGCACCACGGCGCCATCCGGACGTGCCGTTCTTGCCCATGACGAGCGGCATCTGCGCCGCCGGGCGATCGAATTGTCCGACGGCAGCAAGGTGCTGGTCGACCTGCCGGAGCCCGTCGCGCTCAACGACGGCGACCGGCTGGTGCTGGAAGATGGTCGACATATCGAGATCTTCGCGGCGCCGGAGGAGGTCTATGACATCCGCGCCCGCGACGCCGTGCATCTGGCGGAACTGGCCTGGCATATCGGCAACCGCCATCTCGCGGCGGCGATAGAGGCGGAGCGCATCCTCATCCTGCGCGATCATGTCATCAAGGCGATGCTGGAGGGGCTCGGGGCCACGGTGCGCGAGGTCTCCGAACCGTTCAAACCGGTGCGCGGCGCCTATTCCGGCGGCCATGACCACGGCCATGCCCACGCCCATAGCCACGCCGAAGCGCATTCGCACAGCCATTCGCACAACCACCACGATCATCACGATCATCACCATGATCACCATGACTGACCAGCCATCCGGCATCGCCCTGCTGCGATTGATGGCATGGCTGTCGCCGGTCTTTCCGGTCGGCGGCTTTTCCTACAGCCATGGTCTCGAGCGCGCCGTGCACGATGGGCTGGTGACCGATGCGGCGGGCCTGGCCGCATGGCTTGAAACGCTGGTCGAGATGGGCTCCGCCTGGAACGATGCCGTGCTGTTCGCCGAGAGCTGGCGCAAAGCCCGCGAAGGCGGCGATCCGGCCGAAGTCGCCGCACTGGCCGAGGCGTTGGCCGGGTCGCGCGAACGCCATGCCGAGACCATGCTGCAAGGTGCGGCTTTCCTCAAAGCGGCCGCCGCCTGGCCCACTCCCGTGCTGGAGCGCTTGCCCGCCGATTGTGCGTACTGCATCGCCGTCGGCGCTGTTGCCGGCGGCAATGGTATCGCGCTTCAGGACGCGCTGTGCGCCTTCCTGCAGGCCTTCTTCTCCAACCTCGTCCAGGCCGCGATCCGGCTGGGTGTCGTCGGACAAAGCGGCGCGACCAGTTTGCTCGCCGACTTCGAGCCGCTGGCCCTTGCGACCGCCGCCCGCGCATCCCGCTCGACATTGGACGATCTCGGCGGTTGCGCCTTTGTCTCGGATATCACGGCGATGCAGCACGAAACCCAGTATTCGCGATTGTTCCGCTCATGATCGTCCTTGCCTTCGTCCTCTCCTTCGTCCTGCTGGTGATCACCGCGTTGCATGTCTATTGGGGCATTGGCGGGATATGGCCGGGCAAGGATGCAGCGTCCTGCGCGCATGCGGTGGTCGGCTTTCGCGGCGTCGACGAGATGCCGGCGCCGTTCGCCTGCTTTGGCGTCGCCGCCTGCCTGGCGCTTGCGACGCTCTGGCCGATGGCTCTGGAGGGCGTGTTCGCCTCGCCCTTTCCCAGGGAAGGCCTCGCCGCCACCGCGCTGCTGATCGGATTGGTGTTCCTCGGACGCGGCATTGCCGGCTTCACGCCCTGGTGGCGCCGGCTGGCACCGGAACAGCCTTTCGCGCGGCTCGATATCAGGCTCTATTCGCCGCTGTGCCTGCTGATCGGGCTCGGCTTCGCAGTCCTCGCCATTACGGAGTTCCCGACATGACGCAGCCCAACGGTCCCCTTCGTATCGGCATTGGCGGCCCCGTCGGTTCGGGCAAGACGACGCTCACCGAAAAGCTGTGCAAGGCGCTGCGCGAGGAATTCTCCATCGCCGTCGTCACCAACGACATCTACACAAGGGAAGACGCCATGATGCTGGCGCGGCTGCAGGCGCTGCCGGAGGAGCGCATCGTGGGCGTCGAGACGGGCGGCTGCCCGCATACCGCCATCCGCGAGGACGCCTCGATCAATCTGCAGGCGATCGCGGAACTCAACCGCAAGTTCTCCGATCTCGACATCATCTTCATCGAATCCGGCGGCGACAATCTTGCCGCCACCTTTTCGCCGGATCTCGCCGACCTCACGCTCTATGTCATCTCCGTCTGCCAGGGCGAGGAGATCCCGCGGAAAGGCGGCCCGGCGATCACCCGTTCCGATTTCCTGATCATCAACAAGAGCGACCTGGCACCCTATGTGAACGTCAATCTCGACGTGATGGAGAGCGACGCCGCCCGCATGCGCGGCAAGCGACCGTTCGGCTTCACCGACCTGTCGCGCGGCAAGGGGTTGCGAGAGGTCATCGATTTCATCGTCGAGCATGGCGGCTTGAGGGTCGGGGGCGCCGCAAGCACGGCGGCGTGAGCTGGCTGCACCAACCAAAACCGGTTGCGGGCTCGAACAGGGCACGGCATTGTTGCAAAAAAACCGGAGGATTTTCGATGACCATCGCCCGCCTGCAAAAGGAACCGCTGACCAACCTGCCCTTCTATGAAGAGCGTGTCGATCTTGCCTGCGCTTTCCGCTGGACGGCGCGGCTCAACATGCACGAGGCGGTGGCCAACCATTTCTCGCTGGCCATCAACGAGGACGGCACAAAATTCCTGATGAACCCCAACCAGGTGCATTTCTCGCGCATCAAGGCGAGCGACCTGCTTGTGATCGACGCCAACGACCCCGAGACGCTGTCCGGCCCGAATGCGCCCGACCCGACCGCGTGGGGCCTGCACGGCGCCATCCACCGCAATGTCCGCCACGCGCGCTGCGTCATGCATGTGCATTCCATCCATGCCACCGTGCTGGCCTCGCTTGCCGATTCTAGGCTGCCGCCGATCGACCAGAATTCGGCGATGTTCTTCAACCGCCATGTGGTCGACGCCCATTATGGCGGGCTGGCCTTCGAGGAAGAGGGCGAGCGATGCTCGCAGCTTCTGACCGACCCCAAGGTCAAGGTAATGGTGATGGGCAATCACGGCGTGCTGGTCATCGGCGACACGGTGGCCGATGCCTTCAATCGCATGTTCTATTTCGAACGCGCCGCCGAGACCTACATCAAGGCGCTGTGGACCGGGCGTCCGCTGCGCACGCTGTCCGACGCCATCGCCGAGAAGGCCGCAAGCGAGATGGACGACTATCCCGGTCAGGCCGAACGCCATCTCAGCGAGTTGAAGGCGATTTTGGACGAGCAGGAGCCGGTTTATCGGAATTAAAGCCGGACTCTTCCTTCTCGCTGTCTACGCTACGCTATCCATCTTGTGACTGGCGTAACGACCGGCCCGAGGCTTGATTGCCAGGTGGTTCCCCCAATCGGTCGCTGCTTCGCAGTGCCACCTTTCCCCCTCCGGAGGGAAAGGTGGGGAGCGTTGCTAGACGAGCGTTGATGACAAAAAGCTTGGCGCCCTTCCTCTCCCCCGTCGATCGGGGGAGAAGTGGCTCGGCGAAGCCGAGACGGAGTGGGGGTCGACCAGCGCTTAGCTCAGAGCCCCAGTTCTCTGCGCAATTCCTCGGCGCTGTTGATGACCCGCGCTCCGGGCGGTCCTTCCATCGGTTTTTCCGGCCAGAAGATCGTCTTCATGCCAGCCGCCAGCCCTGCCATGGCGCCCGGCCAGCTGTCGTCGATCGCCACCGCGTTCGCGGGATCGACTTCGGCGAGATAGGCGGCGCGCAGGAACGGCTCGGCGTTCGGCTTGCCTTCGCGCACGTCGTTGCGGCTGATGGTCTTCATGCCGGGATAGGTCAGGCCGACCATGCCCAGATTGGCGTCGACGATCATGCGGTCGGAATTCGAGACCACGGCCTGCTGCACGCCAAGCGCGCGCAATTCGTTGAAGATCTCTATCGCACCGGGGCGCGGCTTCAATGTCGCGACAAGAGGCAGATAATGCTCGTATTTGTGGACGATCCACTCGTCGAAGGGCAGGTCAAGGCCGAACTCGTCGCGCATCATCAGGTAGACCGGCCAGGCAGCGACCCCGAGAACACGCTCATGCAGGTCGGCCGGGGGCGTGAGGCCGACATTGCGCATCGCCGCCACCAGGGCTGCCTCGTGCAGCGGTTCGCTGTCGACCAGCGTGCCGTCCATGTCCCAGAAAACCGCTTTCGGTGTCATGCAACGCTCCTTTTGGCGTTCCCTTAAAGGGTTTACCCCGCGAGATAAACCATCCGGACGGCAGAACGTGCCGCCTGTCGGAACGGAAATCCTCCTTCTGCCTGCCGCACAACGCGCAGTCCGACGATGGTCCGGCCGAGCGCGTCCCGACAGGCGCAAGCAATTGCCCTGGCGATTGACAATTGCGCAGCGCGCGGTTCCCTGCGAAGGTAGGCGCGGACCGCTTCCATGACCGGCGGTTTCGGGAGGCAGGACGTGAACAACCGGCAGGAGGGCGGCAGCAACAGGTTGGACGATGCCGCCCGCGCGGGCTGGCTTTATTACGTCGCCGGCAACACGCAGGACCAGATCGCCGCCACGCTCGGCATCTCGCGGCAGACTGCGCAGCGGCTGGTGTCGCTGGCAGTGTCGGAAGGCCTGATCAAGGTGCGCGTCGACCATCCGATCGCCAACTGCCTCGACCTCGCCGCCCGCCTGAAGTCGCGCTTCGCGCTCGATCTGGTGGAGGTGGTGCCGAGCGACCCGACCTCCTCGTCGACGACGATCGGCATCGCCGAAGCGGCGGCCGCGGAAATCGAGAGGCGGCTGAGATCGCCGGCCCCGATCGTGCTGGCGATCGGCACCGGCCGTACGCTGAAGGCGGCGATCGAGCAATTGCCGCCGATGGAGTGTCCGCAGCACAAGGTGGTGTCCCTGACCGGCAATATCTCGCCCGACGGTTCGGCCGCTTTCTACAACGTCATCTTCACCATGGCCGACAGGGTCAAGGCACGGTCCTTCCCGATGCCGTTGCCGGTCATCGCCTCCTCGCCGCAGGAACGCGAGATGCTGCTCAGCCAGCCGATGATCCAGCCGACGCTGGCGCTGGCCGCGGAGGCCGACGTCACCTTCGTCGGCATCGGCGACCTCGGCCCGAAGGCGCCGCTCTATGAGGACGGCTTCATTTCCGACGCCGAGCTGAAGGCATTGCAGAAAGCGGGCGGCGTCGCCGAAATCGTCGGCTGGGTGTTCGATCGCGACGGCCGCATGGTCGAGGGCATCACCAACGACCGGGTGTCGTCGGCGGCCCTGCCGTCACGCGAGAAGTCGCTGGTCATCGCGCTCGCCATGGGTGAACGCAAGCTGCCGGGCATCCTGGCGGCCGTGAACCGCCGGCTGGTCAACGGCCTCATCACCGACGAACGAACCGCCGCCGCCCTGCTGGCGAACGGATGAGCCGAAAGCCTCGAAGCAACATCGATTTGCGATAAAATCCGGGCCTGCTATCCGTGCCGTCCGAAAGGATCGTTGCCGTCGAGAAAGCCCAGGTCCCGCTGCAAGTGCGGCGACAGGTCCCTGATATCGAGATGCGCCTTTTTCCTGGTCGCGAACCAGCCGAATCCGTCCGCAAGCCATGAAATCCAGCGATGATCCGGAGCGGGAGTGCATTTTTGCTGCGCCATGGTCATGATCGTCAACCTTCGCTATCTTCAACCCGAGTGACGGGCTGAGGCTGAATGTCGGTCGTGCCGGCCGCCTTTGCCAATCGAACGTCGATAAGGATCCATAAGGAGGCTTTATGCCGGACCTCAGTTCGCGACAGGTTTCGCAGCTTCCGCCGCTGCAGGCGATCCGGGTGTTCGAGGCGGTGGCGCGGCATCTGTCCTTCACAAAGGCGGCCGAGGAACTGGCGATGACGCAAGCAGCGGTCAGCTATCAGATCAAGGTGCTGGAGGAGCGGGTCGGCGCGCCGCTTTTCCTGCGCCGGCCGCGACAGATCGAACTCACCGAAGCCGGGCAGCGCCTGGCGCCGGCGGTCAGCGAGGCCTTCGCCATACTCGGCCAGGCCTATGCGGCGGCGCGCGGCGGGGCCGACGGTCTGCTGTGCGTCACCACGGTGCTGACCTTTGCCTCCAACTGGCTGGCGCATCATCTGGGTTCGTTCCAGATCGCGCATCCCGCCCTTGCCGTGCGGCTCGACACATCCAGCCGGCTCACGGATTTCGCCCGCGAGGATGTCGACCTTGCCATCCGCTCGGGCGGCGGCAAATGGCCGGGGCTGGAAGCCTACAAGCTGCTCGACGCCGATTTCACGCCGATGCTCAGCCCCAAGCTCGCCGCGAGCATCGGCGGCGTCAAGGAACCGGCCGACCTGTTGCGGCTGCCGATCCTCGATCCCGGCGATATCTGGTGGACGCAATGGTTCGAGGCCGCGGGCGTACAAAGCCATGACCTCGCCAAGCGCCCCGGCAGCAGCATGGGCGCGCAGGCCTATGAGGCCAATGCGGCCATCGCAGGCCATGGCGTGGCGATCCTGACCAGGGCGCTGTTCAAGGCGGAACTCGCCGACGGCCGGCTGATCCAGCCCTTCGACCTGGTCGGCGACGACGGCCACGCCTATTGGCTGGTCTATCCGGAGGCGCGCCGCAACGTGCCGAAGATCCGCGCTTTCCGCGACTGGATCCTGGCCGAGATCGCCTGCTGACCGGCTAACTCCAGGATCAAAACCGCGCTCCCTCCAAATCGCCGTTGTCGCCCGGTCCGCGCCTGCGGGACGGCCATTTGCAACGTGTCATTATCCGCGCTCCTCCGTCGAGTGTGCGCTGCACCATCGAATCTGGCTTGACATAATTCATTCTTAGTGAGTAATTGCTCACAGCCAAGGCAAATGCTCATCTTGGTCCATGGGAGGAATTTGATGAAACTTCGTACGCTCATCCTGGGCTTGTGCTCGGCCAGCGCGCTCGCGTTCGCGGCACATGCCGAATCCATCACCATCGCCACCGTCAACAATGGCGATATGGTCCGCATGCAGAAGCTAACCGACGACTTCACCAAGGCGAACCCCGACATCCAGCTCAACTGGGTGACGCTGGAAGAGAACGTGCTGCGCGAGCGCGTCACCACCGACATCGCCACCAAGGGCGGCCAGTATGACGTGATGACCATCGGCACCTATGAGGTCCCGATCTGGGCCAAGCAGAGCTGGTTGTTGCCGCTCGACAAGCTCGGCGACGACTACGACGTCAAGGACATCATTCCGGCGATCGCCGGCGGCCTCTCGGTCGACGGCAAGCTCTATGCCGCGCCCTTCTACGGCGAAAGCTCCTTCGTCATGTACCGCAAGGACCTGATGGAGAAGGCAGGCCTGAAGATGCCCGACGCGCCGACCTGGGACTTCATCAAGCAGGCCGCCGACAAGATGACCGACCGCGCCAATGGCGTGAACGGCGTGTGCCTGCGCGGCAAGGCCGGCTGGGGCGAGAACATGGCCTTCCTGACCGCCATGTCGAATTCCTTCGGCGCGCGCTGGTTCGACGAGAACTGGAAACCGCAATTCGACCAGCCCGAATGGAAGAACACTTTGCAGTTCTATGTCGACCTGATGAAGGCCGACGGGCCGGAGGGTGCGTCCTCCAACGGCTTCAATGAGAATTTGGCGCTGTTCCAGCAGGGCAAGTGCGGCATGTGGATCGACGCCACCGTCGCCGCCTCCTTCGTCTCCGATCCCAAGGCCTCGCAGGTCGCCGACAAGGTCGGTTACGCGCTGGCGCCCGACAATGGGCTGGGCAAGCGCGGCAACTGGCTGTGGGCGTGGTCGCTGGCCATTCCCGCCGGCACGCAGAAGGCCGATGCCGCCGAGAAGTTCGTGTCATGGGCAACCAGCAAGCACTATGCAGAACTGGTCGCTTCGAAGGAAGGCTGGGCCAACGTTCCGCCGGGAACGCGCTCCTCGCTCTACGCCAATCCAGAGTACCAGAAGGCGGCTCCGTTCGCCAAGATGACGCTGGACTCCATCAATGCCGCCGACCCGACGCATCCGACCGTCAAGCCGGTGCCCTATGTCGGCGTGCAGTTCGTCGCCATCCCCGAATTCCAGGGCCTCGGCACCACCGTCGGCCAGCTGTTCTCGGCAGCCCTTGCCGGCCAGTCGAGCGTCGACGACGCGCTGAAGCAGGCCCAGGACGCCGCAACCGCGGCGATGACCGAGGGCGGCTACATCCAGTAAGGCTCCTCCCGGTGCCTAAGGCCGGTCGCCGACCCTGGCCGGCAACGGCCGCCCGAAACCCAGTTCGGGCGGCCACTTCCGACAGCTCGAGAAAATTTCCGTCCGATCCTTGAAGGGTGACCGTCATGGCTACTCAGCAGACCCGTTCGCTTGCCCGTTTCATGATGGCGCCATCCGTCGTCCTGCTGCTCGTCTGGATGGTCATTCCGCTGGCGCTCACGCTCTGGTTCTCCTTCCAGCAGTACAATCCGCTCAATCCGATCCGCGACGGCTTCGTCGGCTTCTCCAATTACGCGCTGTTCTATTCCAACCCGGCCTTCCTGCAGTCGATCCTCAATACGCTGCTGATCGTCGTCAGCGTGCTTGTGATCACCGTGGTCGGCGGCATCCTGCTGGCGCTTTTGATCGACCAGCCGATGTGGGGCCAGGGCATCGTGCGCATCCTCGTCATCTCGCCGTTCTTCGTCATGCCGCCGGTGGCGGCACTGGTCTGGAAGAACATGATCATGCATCCGCAATACGGCGTCTTCGCCGATATAGCGCGGTTCTTCGGCCTCCAGCCCATAGACTGGTTCGGACAATATCCGCTGACCGCCATCATCATCATCGTCGCCTGGCAATGGCTGCCTTTCGCGACGCTTATTCTTTTGACTTCGCTTCAGTCGCTGGACGGCGAGCAGAAGGAAGCCGCCGAGATGGACGGCGCCGGCTTCATCAGCCGCTTCATCTACCTGACGCTGCCGCACATGTCGCGGGCGATCACCGTCGTCATCCTGATCCAGACGATCTTCCTGCTTTCGGTCTATGCCGAGATCCTCGTCACCACCAATGGCGGTCCGGGATACGCCTCCACCAACCTCCCCTTCCTGGTTTACCAGAAGGCGCTGCTGGAGTTCAAAATCGGCCAGGCCTCCGCCGGCGGCATCATCGCCGTCATTCTCGCCAACATCGTCGCCTTCTTCGCCATGCGCGCCGTCGGCAAGAACCTGGACAGGTAAGGGAGGAAAAGATGGCACGCGCAGTCACAACCCGGCACAAGACGATCGCGACGGCTGCCGCCTGGATCGTCGCCTTGCTGATCTTCTTCCCGATCCTCTACACCATCATCACTTCGTTCAAGTCGGAACAGGAGGCGATCCAGGGCTTCAACCTGTTCCCGTCGGGAACCACGGAAAGCTATTCCGAGGTCCAGGCGCAGAGCGGCTATTTCAAGTTCTTCCTGAACTCGGTGATCCTGTCGGTCGGCTCGACCATCCTGGCCCTGCTGGTCGCCATCCCGGCGGCCTGGTCGATGGCGTTCTCGCCGACCAAGCGGACCAAGGACATTTTGATGTGGATGCTGTCCACCAAGATGATGCCGGCCGTGGCCGTGCTGTTTCCGATCTACCTGATCTTCCGCGACACCGGCCTGCTCGACAGCCGCATCGGCCTGATGGTGATGCTGATGCTGATCAACCTGCCGATCGTGGTGTGGATGCTCTACACCTATTTCCGCGAAATCCCCGGCGAGATCCTGGAAGCGGCGCGCATGGACGGCGCCTCGCTGTGGAACGAGATCATCTATGTGCTCACACCCATGGCGGTGCCGGGCATCGCCTCGACCATGCTGCTCAACATCATCCTGGCCTGGAACGAAGCGTTCTGGACGATCCGGCTGACCACGACGGAAGCAGCACCCTTGACGGCCTTCATCAGCTCCTTCTCCAGCCCGCAGGGCCTGTTCTGGGCGAAGCTCTCGGCCGCCTCGACGCTGGCGATCGCGCCGATCCTGATCATGGGCTGGTTCAGCCAGAAGCAACTGGTGCGCGGCCTGACCTTCGGTGCGGTGAAGTAGGGGCGCCGTGAAGTAGCAGCGTGCGCCAGGCGGCGGACGGAAATCCACCGGGAGGAAAGCATGGGAAATATCACGCTCAAGAACGTCTCCAAGTCCTTCGGCTCGACTTCGATCATTCCCAACATCGATCTCGTCATCGAGGACGGCGAGTTCGTCGTCTTCGTCGGCCCGTCGGGCTGCGGCAAGTCCACATTGCTGCGCCTGATCGCCGGCCTGGAGGACACCAGCGGCGGCACCATCAACATTGACGGCCGCGACGTCACCGGCGAGGCGCCGGCCAAGCGCAAGCTTGCCATGGTGTTCCAGTCCTATGCGCTCTACCCGCACATGACGGTGGCCAAGAACATCGCCTTCCCGCTGAAGATGGCGGGCGAAGACCAGGCGACCATCGACAGGAAGGTGAAGGACGCCGCGCGCGTGCTCAATCTCACCAACTATCTCGAGCGCCGCCCCGGCCAGCTTTCCGGCGGCCAGCGCCAGCGCGTCGCCATCGGCCGCGCCATCGTGCGCCAGCCTTCGGCCTTCCTGTTCGATGAACCCTTATCCAACCTCGACGCGGCACTGCGCGGCACGATGCGGCTGGAGATCAGCGAACTGCATCACCAGCTCAAGACGACGATGATCTACGTCACCCACGACCAGGTCGAGGCGATGACCATGGCCGACAAGATCGTCGTGCTGAATGCCGGAAATGTCGAGCAGGTCGGCTCGCCGATGGAGCTCTACAAGACGCCGAAAAACCTGTTCGTCGCCGGCTTCATCGGCTCGCCGAAAATGAACCTGATCGAAGGCGCGCCGGCGGCGAAGTACGGCGCCAAGACCATCGGCATCCGGCCCGAGCACATGGCGATCTCGACCACGGCGGGCGACTGGAAGGCGACGGTCGGCGTCGCCGAACACCTGGGATCCGACACCTTCCTGCATGTCCAGGCCGACGGTGTCGGCCCGCTGACGGTGCGCGCCGACGGCGAACTCAGCGTCCACCACGGCGACAGCATTTACCTCACGCCCGACAAGGCCAAGCTGCACCGCTTCGGCCCCGACGGCAAGGCACTGGCGCCGTGAGGCTGAAAGGCAAATCGGCGCTGATCACCGGGTCGGCGCGCGGCATCGGCAAGGCCTTCGCCGAAGCCTATGCCCGTGAAGGCGCCGTGGTGGCGATTGCCGACATCGATCTCGAAGCCGCCGAGAAGACGGCCGCCGGGATCGGCGGCACGGCCTATGCCGTGAAGCTCGACGTCACGGACCAGGCCTCCATCGACGCCGCGGTGAAGGCGGTGGAAACCAGGACCGGCGGCCTGGACATACTGATCAACAACGCCGCGATCTTCGACCTGGCGCCGATCGTCGAGATCTCGCGGGCGAGCTACGATAAACTGTTCTCGGTCAATGTCGCCGGCACGCTGTTCATGCTGCAGGCGGCCGCGCGCTCGATGATCGCCCGGGGAAAGGGCGGCAGGATCATCAACATGGCGAGCCAGGCCGGGCGGCGCGGCGAGCCGCTGGTCGCGGTCTACTGCGCCAGCAAGGCGGCGGTCATCTCGCTGACCCAGTCGGCCGGGCTCGACCTGATCAAGCACGGCATCAACGTCAACGGCATCGCGCCGGGCGTCGTCGACAGCGACATGTGGGACCAGGTCGATGCGCTGTTCGCCAAATACGAGAACCGGCCGAAGGGCGAAAAGAAGAGGCTGGTCGGCGAAGGCGTGCCCTATGGCCGCATGGGCAGACCGGAAGACCTCGCCGGCATGGCCGTGTTCCTGGCCAGCGATGAAGCCGAATACATCGTCGCCCAGACCTACAATGTCGATGGCGGCCAGTGGATGAGTTGAGGGCGGGGGCGGTCTCTTCTCCCCGTGCCTCCCGCGGGGAGAAGAGGCCAATATCAAGGTGGCGGCCGCATCGCCTCGGAGGGCATGTGCCGCTCCCTACCCTCTCCCGGTGAAGGGGAGAGAAGGGTAACGAAGGCCGCAACCCGGCCAAAGGGTAAACAGATGACCGTGAAACTCTCTTCCGCCAATCTCGCCAACCTGCCCGCCAGCGTCGCCGGTCCGAAATATGACCGCGCCGCGCTGAAGGCCGGCATCGTGCATTTCGGCGTCGGCAATTTCCACCGCTCGCACCAGGCCGTCTATCTCGACGAGCTGTTCAATTCGGGCGTCGGCCATGACTGGGCGCTGGTCGGCGCCGGCGTGTTCGAGGGCGAGAAAATCGGCCGCGGCAAACTGGAAGAGCAGGACTGGCTGACGACGGTGGTCGAGCAGGATGAGGGGCATATGAGCGCCCGCGTCACCGGCGCCATGATCGATTTCCTGACGCCGGGCGATGCCGCCGCCATCATCGAACGGCTGGCGGATCCGGCGATCAAGATCGTATCGCTGACCATCACCGAAGGCGGCTATTTCATCGATCCGGCCTCCGGCGTGTTCAACCCGACGCATCCCGATATCGTCGCGGATGCGCAGCCGGGCGCGACGCCGAAGACGGTGTTCGGCATCATCCTCGCCGGGCTGGTGCGGCGGCGTGGCGACGGCATCGTGCCGTTCACGGTGATGTCCTGCGACAACATTCCCCACAACGGCCATGTCACGTCGGATGGCGTCATCGGGCTCGCCCGCCTGATCGACGAGGACCTGGCGGCCTGGGTCGGCGGCAATGTCGCTTTCCCGAACGCGATGGTCGACCGCATCACGCCGGCCACGTCGGACCGCGAACGCGCGATCCTGGCCAAGGATTTCGGCGTCGAGGACAATTGGCCTGTCTTTTGCGAGCCGTTCCGGCAATGGGTGCTGGAAGACAATTTCACCGATGGCCGTCCGCCGCTGGAGAAAGTCGGCGTGCAGTTCGTCAGGGATGTCGCCCCTTATGAGTTGATGAAGATCCGCATCCTCAATGGCGGCCACGCAGCAATCGCCTACCCGGCCGGGCTGATGGACATCCATTTCGTGCATGAGGCGATGCAGGAGCCGCTGGTGCGCGGTTTCCTCGACAAGCTCGAGCACGACGAGATCATTCCGACCGTGCCCCCGGTGCCGGACACGGTCCTGGAGGATTATTACCAGCTCATCGAAAAGCGCTTTTCCAACCCCAAGATCGGCGACACGGTGCGCCGGCTTTGTCTCGACGGTTCCAATCGCCAGCCGAAATTCATCATCCCGACCATCGCCGACCGCTTGAAAGCGGGAAAGAGCGTCGCCGGGCTGGCGCTGGAATCAGCCTTGTGGTGCCGCTACTGCTTCGGCACGACGGATAGCGGCGCGGTCATCGAGCCCAACGACCCGAGCTGGGACCGCTTGCAGGCGACGGCAAAGGCAGCGAAGGAGGCGCCCGCCGCCTGGCTTGCGATGGACGACATCTATGGCGATGTCGGCCGCGCCACCGCATTCGTCGAGGCTTTCGCGCATGCATTGAACGTGCTGTGGATGGATGGCACGCGCGCCACGCTGACGCGCTACCTCGCCGGCAAGCTCTGACACGGGACCATGGCGCCGGAACTGGTCATTTTCGACTGCGACGGCGTGCTGGTGGACAGCGAGACGCTGTCGGTCTCGGCGCTGCTCGGCATGATCGCGCTTGCCGGCGGCAGCATTGGCGAAGACACGGCCTACGAGCATTTTCTCGGCAAGAGCATGAAGAGCGTGCGCGAGATCCTCGCCCGCGACTTCGGCCTTCCCATCACCGATCAGCACCTGATCACGATGCGCGTCGAATTGATGCGCAAATTCCGCGAGGAGCTGAAGCCGATCGCCGGCGTCAAGGAAGTGCTGCCGAGGCTCGGCTTGCCGTTCTGCGTCGCCTCCTCGGGCACGCTCGACCGCATCCGCTACGCGCTCGACGTCACCGGATTGCTCGGATTGATGGAGCCGCATCTGTTCAGTGCCGGCATGGTGGCCAGGGGCAAGCCGGCGCCCGACCTGTTCCTTCATGCCGCCGCCACGATGCGGGCGCATCCGCGCAAATGCCTAGTGATCGAGGACAGCCCCGCCGGCGTCGCGGCTGCGCGGGCGGCTGGCATGCGCGTCTTCGCCTTCACCGGCGGCGCGCACGCCGGCAACCCTGCCCTGAAAGCGCGGCTTGCGTCGAGTGAGCCGGACTTTATATTCGCTGACATGCTGCAATTGCCCGATCTGATTGCAGGCCTGGGAGCGAGAGACAGAGCATCTTGACGAAACAGTTCGTTTGCGCGGTCGATGTCGGCACCGGGAGCGCCCGCGCGGGCATTCTCGACACCAGTGGCACCTTGCTCGGCCGCGCCGAGCACCCGATCGCCATGCACCAGCCGAAGGCCGATCACGCCGAGCATGATTCGCGCGATATCTGGTCAGCCGTGTGCGCCGCGGTGCGGGCGGCCCGCGAAAAATCCGGTGTTGCCGCCGAGGACATTGCCGGCATTTCCTTCGATGCCACCTGCTCGCTGGTCGTGCGCGACAGGCAAGGCGGCCAGCTCAGCGTTTCGGTGACCGGAGAGGAGCGCTGGGACACCATCGTCTGGCTCGATCACCGCGCCATTGCCGAGGCCGACGAATGCACGGCGAGCGGCCATCAGGTGCTCGACTATATCGGCGGCGTCATGTCGCCGGAAATGGCGACGCCGAAGCTGATGTGGCTGAAGCGAAACCTGCCGAGGACCTGGAATGAAGCCGGCTATCTATTCGACCTCACCGACTTCCTGACCTGGCAGGCGACGGGGTCGCTGGCCCGCTCGCAGTGCACGCTGACCGCCAAATGGACCTATCTGGCGCACCGGGAACCCGCATGGCAGCGCGATTTCTTCGAACTCGTCGGCCTCGGCGACCTCTTCGAGCACGGCAATCTGCCCGAAAAGGCCAGTCCGGTCGGCGCTTACATCGGCTCTTTGAGCGCGCAAGCAGCGGCGGATCTCGGCCTGACGGAAAAATGCCGGGTCGGCGCCGGGGTGATCGACGCCTATGCCGGCGCGCTTGGCGTGCTCGGCGGCTTTGCCGGCGACGAGCGGAATATCGGCCGTCATCTGGCGCTGATCGCCGGCACATCCTCCTGCGTCATGGCGATGTCACCCGATCCGCAGCCTTTCGCCGGCGTCTGGGGCCCCTATTACGGGGCCGCGCTGCCCAAGCTGTGGTTGTCGGAAGGCGGCCAGTCGGCCACCGGCGCCCTGCTCGACCACATTATCCGCTGGCACGGCGCCGGCGGCGAGCCGAACGCGGCCATGCATGCCAGGATTGCAAGCCGCGTCGCCGAGCTGCGCGCCGCGGAGGGCGATGCGCTTGCCGGCCGGCTGCATGTGCTGCCCGACTTTCACGGCAACCGCTCGCCGCTCGCCGATCCGCATGCGGTCGGCGTGGTCAGCGGGCTTACGCTGGATTCCTCCTTCGACAGCCTGTGCCGACTTTACTGGCGCACCGCTGTCGGCATCGCGCTCGGCGTGCGCCATGTGCTGAAAGCGCTGAACGAGAACGGCTATCTGATCGACACGCTGCATGTCACCGGCGGCCACACCAAGAATCCGCTCTTGATGGAACTCTATGCCGACGCCACCGGCTGCACGGTGGTCGAGCCGCTGGCGGACGAGGCGGTGTTGCTTGGCACCGGCATGGTGGCGGCGACCGCGGCCGGGCTTTTCCCCGACCTCAACGCGGCCTGTCTTGCCATGCAGCAGGGCGGCAGGACGCGCGCCGCCAACCCGGCCGCCGGCGCCCGCTTCGATCGCGACTACCGGATTTTCCTGGAGATGCACCGGCAGCGCCAAGCGCTCGACGCGATACGGTAGAGCGCCTCGAGCAATCCCAGGAAAGTATAGAGCGGTTTCCGCCCGGAATTTGCCTCAAAACAACAGATAGACCAGCTCGCCGTTCGGAACCGGTGAGCTGCTCGAGGGCCAAGGCGCTTGGTCTACTGTTTGCGTAATGATGCCCCTGACGTCGCGTCGAACAGGTGGATGCTTTCCTCCTCGAACGCGTAGCGCACAGGGGCATGCAGCACCGGGCATTCGCGTGCCGGAACCAGCGCGCTGATCTCCTTGCCGCCGGACCCGAATGTCACCAAGGCGTCATTGCCATGGAATTCGATGAGATCCGCAGTGCCTTGCAGTATGCTGGTCTCACCGGCGCCGGCCGTCTTCAGGTCCGGAGGCCGGATGCCCAGCACGGCGCGATCACCGTGCTGGAGATGGAAGCCCGAGCCGTCCATCGAAAGCACCGTTCCGGCGCCAGTCAGCGTCCAGCCATTTCCTTTCCGAGCCACCGTCACGTCGATGAAATTCATGTTCGGCATGCCGATGAAGCCGGCCACGAACATGTTGCGGGGCCGACGGTAGATTTCCGCCGGCGAGCCGACCTGCTCGACGACGCCGTCCTTGAGCAGCACGATCCGGTCGGCGAGCGTCATCGCTTCGAGCTGGTCATGGGTGACATAGACGGTGGTGGTCTTCAGCGACTGGTGCAGCCGGGCGATCTCGACACGCATGTGGTTGCGCAGCTTGGCGTCGAGATTGGACAGCGGCTCGTCGAACAGGAAGACTTTCGGCGTCTTGATCATGGCACGCGCGATCGCCACGCGCTGCTGCTGGCCGCCGGAAAGCTCGGCCGGCTTGCGGGCGAGATAGGGTTCCAGCCCGAGCGTCCTTGACACCGCTTCGACCCGCGTCCGGATCTCGGCCGCCGGCACTTTCTGGCGCCGCAGCCCGAAGGCGATGTTGTCGAAGATCGTCATATGCGGGTAAAGGGCATAGTTCTGGAACACCATGGCGATGCCGCGGTCGCCCGGATCGAGATCGTTGACCACCTTGCCGCCGATCGAGACCTCGCCGCCGCTGATGTCCTCCAGCCCCGCCAGCATGCGCAGCAAGGTCGACTTGCCACAGCCGGACGGGCCGAGGAACACGACGAACTCGTGCTCCTCGATCGAGAGGTTGAGATCGCGGATGACCGTCGTGGCACCATAGGCCTTGTCGACATGGGAACAGGTGATCGCGGACATGGTCAGCCCTTTTCGCCGCTGAGCAGGATCTGCAGCTTGACGTCCTGAGGGTGCGCTGCCGCCGCCCGCTCGAAAGCCTCGATGCTGTCAGAGAAATCATAGGTGCCGGTGATCAGCGGCTTGAGATCGACCTTGCCGGAGGCGATCAGCTGCAGGGCGCGGTCGAAAATATTGGCATAGCGGAACACGGTTTCGATGCGCAGTTCCTTCGATATGGCCGCCGGCACGTTGAGCGCCACCGGCTCCACCGGCAGCCCGACGAGGACCACCGCACCGCCGGGCCGCACGACGTCGAACAGATCAGCGAAGGCCTTGGGGCTGCCGCTGGCCTCGAAGACGATGTCCGCACCCCAGCCGTCGGTGGCCGCGCGCACCGCATCGACCAGCGGCTGCTCGCCGATGTTGACCGGGACGATGCCTGGATAGCGCCCGGCAATTTCGAGCTTGGGCGCGGAGAAGTCGGAAATCAGCACTTTCGAGCAGCCGCCGGCCAGCGCGGCCAGCGCGATCATGATGCCGATCGGGCCACAGCCGACGACAGCCGCCACGTCACCCGGAACGATGCGCGCGCGCGCCGCCGCCTGCATGCCGATGGCGAAAGGTTCGACCATCGCGCCTTCGGCGAACGAGACATTGTCGGGCAGCCTGTAGGTGAACGCCGCCGGATGCACGGCTTGCGGCGCCAGAATGCCGTGCACCGGCGGTGTCGCCCAGAAGGTGACGTCCGGATCGACATTGTAGATGCCGAGCTTGGTTGCCCGCGACGACAGGTTCGGCACGCCCGGTTCCATGCAGACGCGATCGCCGACCTTCAGGGTCCGGACATTGGCGCCGATCTCGACGATCGTTCCGGACGCTTCGTGGCCGAGCACCATCGGCGCGCGCACGACATAGCTGCCGATGGCGCCATGGGTGTAATAGTGCACGTCACTGCCGCAGACGCCGACCGTGTGGATGGCGATCCTGACGTCGTCCGGGCCGACGTCGAGCGGCAACGCGATCTCGCGCAGGGTCAGCTCGCCCTTTTTCTCAAGCACCAGTGCCCGCATCGTGTCGTCCTCGCTTCAAGTCTTTTTTTGCCGGAAAACGGAATTCAGGAAGCCGCTGAGCACGCCGAGAAACAACAGCGGCGGCAGCGACAGAAGCACGACCGAGGCGTTCAGGATCCCCCACGGCACGTTCATGCCTTGCTGGGAGAGTTCCGAGGCGACGATCGGCAAGGTCTTGGCGTTGGAGCTCGACAGCATCAGCGCGATCAGGAATTCGTTCCAGACCAGAACGAAGCTGAAGGCGACCGCACCGATCAGCGAACGCGCCGCGACCGGCAGCGCGATCCTCCAGAACACCGAATAGGCGCCGTAGCCGTCGACGAAGGCCGCTTCCTCGACCTCCTTCGGCACGGCCTGGAAGGCGGGAATGGCGAGCCACATGATCACCGAGATGGTGAGCAGCGAATAGGTGACGATCAGCGCGGCAATCGTGTCGTAAAGCCCGAGCTGCAGCCAGATCACCATCAGCGGAATGGCAACCGCCACCGGCGGCAGGAAACGCAGCGACAAAACGAAGAACTGGATGTCGCCGGCCCAGCGGTTCGGGTAGCGTGCCACGGCGTAAGCCGCCGGCAGGCCGAGCACCACGCCGATCAGCACCGCGCAACCGCAGGCCACGACCGAATTGTAGAGGCCGGTCATGACGCTGTCGCGGCCGACGATATAGCTGATGTTGGCCAGCGTCGGCGTGAACACCAGGCGCGGGACGCGGGTGATGATGTCGACATTGTTCTTCAGTGAATTGAGCGCCGTCCACAGCAACGGAAACACGGCCATGAAGCCTGCAAACGCCAGCACGGTCTTGCCGATCAGGCGGCCGGGTCTCATCCGATATGGTCTCATGCCTGCACCCGCTTCCACAGCATGGTGAAGGTGATGACCGTGGCGATCATCATCAGCACCGCCATCGCCGAGGCGTAGGAGACCTTGCCGGACTCGATGAAGCCTTGCGAGAAGGCGTACATGTCGAGCGTTTCGGTCGCCACGCCCGGGCCGCCGCGGGTCATCACATAGATCAGGTCGAAGGAGCGCAGCGATTCGATCATCTTGACGAACATCAGGCTGATCAGCGGCGCCTTGAGCATGGGCAAGGTCACATAGGCGTGGATCTGCCAGCGTTTGGCATGGTCGAGCCGGGCCGCCTCGATCGGCTGCGGCGGCAGCGTTTCCAGGAGCTTGAGCACGATGACGGCGAAGAACAGGCCCCATTGCCAGACATCGACCGATGCGACCGCGAACAACGCCGTCGACGGCTTGGACAGTGGATCGAAGATCAGCCCACCGGTCAGCAGCCGGTAGGGGTAAGTGGCGATGCCGTAGAGCGGATGGTAGGCGAACTTCCAGACGAAGGCCGCCGACACACGCGGCAGCAGGACCGGGATGATGAACAGCAGGCAATAGAGGTTGCGCAGGCGCGGCGAGGCGACCTCGAACATCAGGACGCCCAGTCCGACGGCAACGGTCATCGTCGCGATGACCGTGACGAATTCCCATTTCACCGACACCCAGACGGCGTTGAGAAAGCGGCGGTCGACGAACAGGTCGGCGAAATTCGAGAACCAGACATAGGAATAGGCTGTCGAGCTGAGTTCACGATTCTGCAGGGCGATGACGACCGCGTAGAGCGTCGGCACCATCGACAGCACCAGAAGGATGCCGAGTGTCGGCACCACGAAGGTGACCGGCAGGGATGAGCGTCGAGGCATCCATCTATCCCCGTTTGCGTCTCGAGCGGTTGAACATGTCTGGACCCTCTTTGCGCGATGGCTGGCTCAATGGCGGTGGACAGAGACCTGCGGCGCACAGGTTCCGGCGCTCCACCGAATGCCGTGGACCGCACGCCGCAGGGGGAGGATGGCTTATTTCTTCACCAGATCGTTGGCATAAGCCTCGAGCTCGTTGAGGCCGCCCTTGATGTCGGTGCGGGTACCGGTGACCAGTTCCTCAAGGATGATGCCCCAGCGGTCGCCGAGATCGGGCCAGCGCGGGTCCTGCCAGAAATTGACCGCCGTGACCTTGCCGGTTTCGGCCAGTGCCTGGCCGAGATCGGCGCCGTAGATGTCGGCGAATTCCTTGCTGGCGAGGATGCTGGTGCGGTTCAGCTCACCGAACTGGTGGGCGTCGAGCCGGCGCTTCTCGTTTTCCTTCGATGTTGCCCAGGCGATGAACAGGCCGGCGCATTTCTTCGACGCGTCGTCGGCATTGGCCTTGGCCGCGATGGCAAGGCCATGGCCGTAACCGCCGCCGGGCAGTGGCGACGGCGGCGGCAGGAAGCCGATGTTGCCGACGACCTGCGAGGTCTTCGGGTCGACCGCCATGCCCGACAGCGGCGTCGATTCGACGAGGATCGCGACCTGGCCCGACAGGAAGGCGCCGGTCGATTCATCCCAGCTGCCGGTCTGCGTGCCGGGCGCCGAATCCTTGAACAGTTTCAGGTAGGTCTCGGTCGCCTTGACCGCGGCATCCGAATTGAAGACCGGCTTGTCGCCGTCGAACCACTGGCCGCCATAGGCCTTGAAGAACGGCATCCAGCGCCAGACATTGGCGCCCGAACCGCGCGCGCCGCGCAGCGCGATGCCATACATGCCCTTGTCCGGATTGGTCAGCTTCGGCACGTCGGCGATCAGTTCGTCGAGCGTCTTCGGCGGCTGGATGCCGGCTGCCTCCAGCACGTCCTTGCGATAGACCATCAGGTCGCCGCCGCCGGTCAGCGGCGCGAACCAGACCTTCCCGTCATAGGTGGCGACCTTCTGGCGGCCGGGGTCGAAGTCGGCATAGTCGTAGTCGGCCGGATAATAGTCGGCCAGAGGCACGATCCATTTCGAGGACGCGAACAGCGCGACATTGGCTTCGTCGACATAGTAGACGTTGTAGTTGCCGACCGTGGACGCATCGGCGCGCGATTTTGCGCGGCGGTCGTTCTCGTTGAGGTAATCGATCTGGAAGCCGGCGCCGGCAAGCTTCTCGAACTCGGCCTTGGAGTCCTCCAGAAGCGTCAGGCCGTCACGTGGCTGCGCCAGCACCTTGACCGGCGCCGAGCAGACCGGCGCCTGCGCCAAAGCGATGGTGGAAACGGTAGCGGAAAGCATGAAAGCTGCACCAAGGCTGGCAGCGAGCCGAATTGGTTTCATTATTTTCTCCTCCAGGAACACGTCGCAGGAAGCGGACGTCCTCGGGTTGCGCGATCCTCACCATCGCCCGAGCGACTTGCCACCCGCCGCCAAAATGCGGCGTTGCAGCGGGTCGCGCTAGAAGCCCCGTTGCAGAAGACCTGTACTTTTATGCATTGTGCGGCGCAAAAACCGGCATCCGGCTGCAGCCAATCTCACATGAGTATCGATCAGACTCGGGAGCGGTGGTTTTAGGGCGTGCTTACGCGCGCATCGCCAGCCGCTGCCGCGACAGCTTGCGATAGGATGACGGCGTCATCTTGTGCTTGCGCATGAAGGCGCGGTTGAAATTGGAGATGTTCATATAGCCGACCTGGAAACAGATGTCGGTGATCGGAATCTCGGTATCGGCCAGCAGCTTGCAGGCCTGCCACAGCCTCAGCTTGGCAAGGTGGTCACTGAAGGAATTGCCGGTGTTCTTCTGGAAGAAGCGCGAGAACGTGCTCTCGGTCATTCCCGCGAGCGCCGCCACATCAGGCAGCTTCAGATCTTCGGCGAAATGCTGAAACAGATAGGTCAGCGTGCGCTGGATGATGTCGAGCGAGGCGGCATCCAGAACAGGGGAGAAATCCGGCGAAGACAACAGCTCGTATTCGTCGGTCCTGGCGAGGAGATCGACGAGATTCAGGAACAGGCAGAACCTGGTTAGCCCGCTGACGTCCCCCATCCGTTCCATCAACTCGGCGCCTTCCAGTGCCGTGCGGCCATGAAAAACCATGCCGCGCAGCGACCGCTCCAGGAACGACTCCAATTCGCGCAGTTCGGGCAACAGGCCAGCCGACCCGCGCAGCCTCTCGGCATCGAACTGGAGGACGATGTCGCGGCCTTCGATCAGCTCGCCCGGCTGCACCGCGGTCACCCAATCATGCGGCAGCCCGCCGCCGACGATGGTGAGATAACCCGGTCCGAATTCGCCGATGTGGTCGCCGACCAGCACGACGCCGGAAGATTTTCGCAAGAGGTGGATTTCGTACTCAGGATGGAAATTCCAGACATTGCGCTCCCAAGGATAGTCGTCCAGCCGCCACAGGAAACTGTCGCTCGCCTCGGTGACGATATGTTCGAAGGCCGGCGCCGTGCGAAGCGTCGCAACCGGATTCCTTCTGCGCCTGAACTGCATCCCGCCTCCTGCAAATTGGGGTTCCGTTGGCACCTCGTTCGTCCTTGCAATGCGTAGCAGCCTTGGGAGCATGTGTGAAATGGGCCGTCGGAGAGCGTCGGTCACAAGCCTTCAGCGTCATCGGCGATCCGACTGGATCAATCTGTTCCCGCCCCTCTTCCCTTGCCTTCATGTCGCGTTTCGTACAAAAGCTGACGTAAGCGCCGCGAAACCGAGGGTCTCGCCGTTTGCAATGCGGCTTCCGGCTTTTTTGCCGATGCGCCGCAACCTTGAAAGAGCGGAACAATGTCTGCGATCGAAGCCGGCGCTCGCGCGCCGGAAAAACTTTGGCGTCAGGAAATCAGGGCGACTTTGGCGCTCGCCTGGCCCATGGTGCTTACCAATCTCGGCCAGACCGCCATGACGGCCACCGACGTCATGATGATGGGCAGGCTGGGGGCGGACACGCTCGCCAGCGGTGCGCTTGGCGCCAATCTCTATTTCATGCCGCTGATCTTCGGCCTCGGCCTGATGCTGGCGACCTCGCCGATGATGGCGACCGAGCTCGGCCGCCGACGTCATTCGGTGCGCGACCTGCGCCGCACCGTGCGCCAGGGCCTGTGGCTGGCGATCCTCATCTGCATCCCGATCTGGATCGTGCTTTGGCACGGCGAGCCCATTCTTTTGGCCATGGGCCAGGAGCCGGCACTGGCGCATCAGGCGGGCATCTACCTGCGCTGGCTGGAATGGGCGGTGCTGCCCTTCTACGGCTATATCGTGCTGCGTTCCTTCATCTCGGCGCTGGAGCGGCCGGGCTGGGCGCTGATCATCGTCTTCGTCGCGGTCGCCTGCAACGTCTTCTTCAACTGGGTGTTCATGTTCGGCAATCTCGGCGTGCCGGCCATGGGCATATCAGGCTCGGGCCTTGCCACCTCGCTATCCTCAACGCTGATGTTCGTCGGCATGGCCGCCGTCGTGATGTGGGAGAAGAAGTTCAGGCGCTATCGCCTGTTCGGCCGGTTCTGGCGGTCCGACTGGCCGCGCTTCAAGGGCCTGCTGCGGCTCGGCCTGCCGATCGCCGGCATCCTTGCCTTCGAAGTGACGATCTTCAATGCCGCGGCGCTGCTGATGGGGCTGATCGACGCGGATTCGCTTGCCGCGCACGCCATCGCCATCCAGATCGCGTCGATCTCCTTCATGGTGCCGCTCGGCCTCAACCAGGCGGTGACGGTGCGCGTCGGGCTTGCGCATGGCGCCGGCAATCGCGAAGGCGTTTCGCGCGCCGGCTGGACCGCCTTCGTCATCGGAGTCTCGTTCATGGCGCTGATGGGCCTGGTGATGATCCTGTGGCCGCATCTCCTGATCAGCGCCTTCATCGATCTGGCCAACCCCGCCAATACCAGGGTGATCACGCTTGCCGTATCGTTCCTGGTCTTCGCGGCCCTGTTCCAGGTCTTCGATGGCGCGCAAGCGGTTGCCGCCGGCATGCTGCGCGGCCTGCACGACACCAAGGTGCCGATGATCTATGCCGCAATCGGCTATTGGGGCGTCGGCCTGCCGCTGGGCGTGCTGCTCGCCTTCCCTTTCGGCTTCCACGGCGTCGGCATCTGGATCGGGCTGTCCAGCGGACTGGCGGTGGTGGCGGCGCTGCTTCTGGCGCGCTGGCTGCGGCGCGACCGCCTGGCTCCGCCTCCGGTGTTCGAACACTGATGCGGAGGGCCGCCTTGCTGTCCGGCGGCCTTTCCGTCCTTGTCGGCGTCAGCTGTTTTTGAGCGCAGGGCTGAACACCATCAGGCTCAGTATCTCGAACAGAACCTGGGCGCCGGCATGCGCGGTATTGGTGGTCGCGTCATATTGCGGCGCCACCTCGACGACGTCGCCGCCGACGATGTTGAGGCCTTTGAGACCGCGCAGCAGTTCCAGCACTTCCCGCGTCGTCAGGCCGCCGACTTCCGGCGTACCGGTGCCCGGCGCGAAGGCCGGATCGACGCTGTCGATGTCGAAGGAGACATAGGTCGGGCCGTCGCCCACGATCTTGCGCGCCTTATCGATGATGGCCGGGATGCCAAGGCCGGTCACTTCCTCCGCATGGACAACGGTCATGCCGGACTCGTAGGTGAACTCCCACAGATATTCGGCCGAACCGCGGATACCGATCTGGATGGTGCGCGTCGGATCGAGCACGCCATCGAGCACCGCGTTGCGGAACGGACCGCCATGGTGGAACTTGGTCATGTCGAACAAGCCGCTGGTATCGCAATGGGCGTCGATGTGGATCAGGCCGACCGGCGCCTTCTTGCCGACGGCCTTCAGGATCGGATGACTGATCGAATGGTCGCCGCCGACCGACAAGGGAATGACGCCGGCATCGACGATCTGGTTGGTGCGGCGCTCGATGTCCTCATGGCTGGTCTCGAGCCGGTAGCGGCTTCGGAACGGTACGTCGCCGATGTCGGCGACCCTAAGCTCGTGCGTGGGAGCGCATTCCAGCACGTGATTGTAGGGACCGATGCGCTCGATGGCGCGCAGCGCCCGCGGCCCGAAGCGGGCGCCCGGCCGGTTGGTGACGCCGAGATCCATCGGCACGCCTATCATCGCCACCTGCAAATCGCCGAAATCCGGGTTGTCGGCCGATATTTCACGATAGGGCGCGGCGAGGAAGGTGGGGATACCGGAATAGGGCGCAAGCCGCGTGCCCGATTTGGAGAATATCTTGTCGGCGACCTTGCGGAACTTCGGGTCGAACATTTCGCCGCCATGGCTCTCGCCATATTTGCGGCGTAACGCGTCGAGCTTGCCGCTGTCATAACCCATGTCGGTTTTCTCCTGTCTGTCTTCTCCGGAGTGTCCGGTAGCGCCTTGGAAAAATCAATTGCGTTCGGACGGGTCCGCTGCCGCAGGCCTTTCTTTTTGTCGGGCCAGCCTGAAACCGGGCAGCGCTTTTGCCAATTCGATGCTATTAGGCCTGTCGCGATGATGGGTGGCAGGCAGCGAAGGCGGTACGAGACATGGCCAGGACCGATATTGCGCGGCGCGTCTACAACCATACCTGGAAGCTCGATCCGATCGTGCGCAGCCTGCTCGACACGGATTTCTACAAGCTTCTGATGCTGCAGATGATCTGGGGCATGTATCCCAAGGTCGACGCCACCTTCTCGCTGATCAACCGCACCACTTCGGTGCGGCTGGCCGAGGAGATCGACGAGGGCGAGTTGCGCGAACAGCTCGACCACGCCCGCACCTTGCGCTTCTCCAAGAAGGAGATGATCTGGCTGGGCGGCAACAATTTCTATGGCCGCAAGCAGATTTTCGAACCTGAATTCCTGGCCTGGCTGGAGAATTTCCGGCTGCCCGACTACGAGCTTTCCAGGCGCGGCGGCCAGTACGAGCTCTCCTTCAGCGGCCCGTGGATGTACACCACGCTGTGGGAAATTCCCGCGCTCGCCATCATCAACGAGCTACGTTCCCGCGCGGCCATGCGGGCCTTCGGACCGTTCGCGCTCGATGTGCTGTATGCCCGAGCCAAATCCAAGATGTGGGCCAAGACCGAACGGCTGAAAGCGCAGCCCGGCATCCGCATTTCCGACTTCGGCACACGCCGGCGCCATTCCTTCCTGTGGCAGCGCTGGTGCGTGGAAGCGCTGAAGGAAGGCATCGGCGAGGCCTTCACCGGCACCTCCAATGTGCTTCTGGCCATGGACAACGACCTCGAGGCGCTGGGCACCAACGCGCATGAACTGCCGATGGTGCTCGGGGCGCTGGCCAATTCGGAAAAGGAATTGAAACAGGCGCCTTACAAGGTGCTGCAGGATTGGCAGCGCTACTATGGCGGCAATTTGCTGATCGTGCTGCCCGACGCCTTCGGCACGGCTTCCTTCCTGCGCGACGCGCCGGACTGGGTGGCCGACTGGACCGGCTTTCGTCCCGACAGCGCGCCGCCCATCGAGGGCGGCGAAAAGATCCTGTCCTGGTGGCGCGAGAAGGGCAAGGACCCCAAGCAGAAGCTGCTGATCTTCTCCGACGGGCTCGAGGTCGAGACCATCGAGGAGACCTATCGCCACTTCAAGGGCAAGGTGCGCATGTCCTTCGGCTGGGGCACGAACCTGACCAATGATTTCGAGGGCTGCGCGCCTACGGCAACCGACAGCCTCGACGCCATATCGCTGGTCTGCAAGGTGACCGAGGCCAACGGCCGGCCAGCGGTCAAGCTCTCCGACAATCCGGCCAAGGCGACGGGTGACCTCAAGGAGATCGAGCGGTATCTGCGCATCTTCGGTGAAAAGGACCGGGTGGAGCAGTTGGTCAAGGTGTGAGTCGAGATCGGACTCATGGATAGTTCGAGTTCCTTCACGCCCCCCTCTGTCCTGCCGGACATGTCCGGCAGGACAGAGGGGGGCGCCGTAAAGTGCCTCCTCTCGCAAATTCTGCTCGTTTGCCTTGCGGCCTCGGCGCTATCCCTTCCAACCCCCGCCTTCGCGCACGCCTCCGACCGTGGCCATGTCCTGCTCCTGCCGACCGGCTACTATCTGGTCGGCGGCGCTTTCGCCGTGGCTGCCAGTTTCCTCGTGCTGGCGCTGCTGCCGGCGGATCAGCTCGGTCGCTTCTGGCGGCGGCGCCTGCCGCTGTTCACACTGGGTGACGGTGCGCGTGCCGCCCTCAGCCTGATATCTTTTGCCGGCTTTGCCTCTCTCATCGCCGCCGGCTTTCTCGGCAGCCGCGATCCGCTCTCCAATCCGCTGCCTTTGGTGATCTGGACACTGCTGTGGGCTGGCTTCACGCTGCTGCAAGGTTTCCTCGGCGATTTCTGGTCTTGGCTCAATCCCTGGTACGGCCCGGTGCGTCTCCTGTCGCGCCTGGCCGGCCGAGGCGGTGAAGCGGCCTGGCGCCTTCCACCATGGCTCGGCTGCTGGCCGGCTGTTGTCCTGTTCTTCGCCTTTGCCTGGTTCGAGCTTATCGATCCGGCGCCCGACGATCCGACACGGCTGGCCTGGGCCGCCGGCCTCTACTGGTTGTTCACCTTGCTGGCCATGCTGTTGTTCGGTTATGGGGCGTGGGCTCGCGGCGGCGAGTTCCTCACCGTCTTCTTCTCGATGGTGGCACGCTTCGCGCCTGTCATGCGCGACGAGCGCGGCCGGCTTGCGCTATGCTGGCCGGGCGCCAAGCTGCTGACCGCCGCGCCTTTGCCGGCAAGCGGCGTAGCCTTCCTGCTGCTCGCCCTGTCCTCGGTTTCCTATGACGGCCTGTCGAAGACCTTCTTCTGGCTGGGCCTGTTCGGCATCAATCCGCTGGAATTCCCAGGCCGCACGGCGGTGATCGGCAGCGGCAGTTTCGGCCTCGTCCTGACATTCGCGTTGCTTGCGGCGGTCTTCCTGCTTGCGGTGGCGGTCGGCCAGGCCCTCGCCGGCGGCGGCCACAGGCTTGGCAAGGCGGCGGGACTGCTGGTCTGGTCGATCGTGCCGATCGCGCTCGCCTACCATGTCGCGCACTACCTGACGGCGCTGCTGGTCGACGGCCAATATGCGCTTGCAGCACTTTCCGATCCGTTCGCGCTCGGCTGGAACGTTTTCGGCACCGCCGACATGCAGATCGAGGCAGGGATCGCCGCCGGCGCGGGCTCGGCATGGTGGCTGTGGAACATCCAGGCCGGCGCCATCATTCTCGGTCACCTGCTTGCCGTGCTCGTCGCCCACGGCTTCGCCGCGCGCCTGCATCCGGTTCCCGCCCGCGCCGCGCTCAGCCAGTTTCCGCTCACCTTGCTGATGATCGCCTACACCGTCTTCGGCCTCTGGCTGCTCGCCACGCCGACCGTCGGCTAGTCGTGGCGGAAATAAACCGGGATCCTCCCGGGGAAACGGCATTGCCGTGTCCGGACTTTGGTGATTTAGTTTGTACACATGCAATTTCGGCCGTCCGCAGGAGGCGGCCTGCTGCGTTCCAGCCATAGGTCAAAACTCAAAAACAGGGGAACTGCCGTGACTGACAAGAATGGGTTTTTCGATCTCTCAAAGGCCGGCCTCACCCGCCGCACGGCGCTGAAGGGGCTGGCAGCAGGCGCCGGCCTGGCCGTCGCACCCGGTTTCGTCCGCTACTCCCAGGCGCAAAGCTCCGCTCCGATCAAGATCGGCTTCCAGTCGCACCGAACCGGCATCGGCGCCGCCTATGGCCGCTGGTACGAGAAGACCACGGCCGCTGCGGTCAAGGCAATCAACGCCGCCGGCGGCATCAATGGCCGGCCGGTCGAGGTCATCATCGAGGATGACGGCACCGATCCCGGCCGTGGCGCCGAGGTGGTCGGCAAGTTCGCCACCCAGCACAAGACCGACATCGTCTTCGGCACTTTGTTCTCGCATGTCGTCATCGGCTCGGCGCCCGCCGCCGGCGAAGCCAAGATGCCCTATTTCGTCGTCAGCGAAGGCCACCATGTCGCCTCGACCAAGCTCAACCGCTATGTCTTCCAGCCCGGCATCACCGACGTGAAGAGCCAGATCCAGTCGATGGCGCCGTGGATCGCGGCCAATGCCGGCAAGAAGGTGACGCAGATCTTCCCCGATTTCGCTTTCGGCTACGACCACCGCGACTACCTCCCGCCGGCGTTGAAGGCGCAGGGCGCAGAGGTCATCGCGCAGATCGCCATCCCGCCGACGGAGAGCTCCTTCACCAAATACTTCCCCCAGATCCCGGCCGAGACCGAGGTGATCTACCATGTCATGGTCGGCCCGGCCGTGCTCACCTTCGTCAAGGAGCTCGGCGAGTTCTACGGCTCCAACCGGCCGCAGCTGTTCGGCTTCATCGATTCGCTCGAAGCCGTCGACATCAACAGCCCCGGGCTCGAATTCCTGGACGGCAGTCATTTCTGGGAAGGCTCGCCGCGTTACGCCCAGGCCAACGATTCCGAGGCGCAGAAGGCCTATCGTGCCGCCGTCGGCATCGACGACAATGGCGCGGCCGTCGGCGACCCCAAGGATGTCTCCACCGCCGCGCATATGTTCGGCTGCTGGGAGACGCTCTACGTCGTCAAAAAGGCGATGGAGGATGCCGGCTACAAGGGCCCGGAGGACCGCGCCAAGTTGGTCGAGGCGACCGAGGCATTGACCGAATTCGCTGAAGGGCCCGAGCATCCGCAGGGGCCAAAGACCTTCAACGGCAAGATCCACCAGTGCTTCGGCATCCAGAACATCTCCAAGGTCGAAAGCGGCAAGCTCAAGGTCGTGCACAAGACCAAGATCGAGGACGGGCTTTACGAGCCGGAGGGGGATTACACGACGCAGGCGCTGTGAGCTTGGTACTTTAAGCACAGTGCCCTTCGGCCTACCCCTCTCTGTCCTGCCGGACATCTCCCCCTCAAGGGGGGAGATCGGCAGTTTGTGCGAAGGCACCCGCCTACCAGCCTTGCCGATTGGCGAAGCCCGTGATTACAGCCAATCTCCCCCCTTGAGGGGGAGATGCCCGGCAGGGCAGAGGGGGGCGCCTCGCGCCTCCGTAACCGGGTAGCCCAATGCAGTTCGGTCCCCACCTCCTCCTCGCCGCCCTAGAAGGCCTCGTTACATCCGCCGTGCTGGCGCTGACGGCGCTTGGGCTGTCGCTGGTGTTCGGCGTAATGCGCGTCGTCAATGTCGCGCATGGCGAGTTCTTCATGCTGGGAGCCGTGCTCGCCTGGGCCATCTCGACAGCGATATCGGGCCATCCGGCGCTCGGGTTCCTGGCGGCGCTCATTATTGCACCGCTGATCGTCGGCGCCCTTGCGCTGGTCGCCGAGCGGTTGGTGCTGCGCCGGCTGAACTACAATCCGGAAGCCACCATCGTCGCCACCATCGGCATGCTCTACATCATCCAGCAGCTGGCGCTGAGCTTCTACGGGCCGGAAGCGCGCCCGGTAGAGCCGCCCTTCAGCTACCGGATCCTTCTGCCGTGGTTCGGCTATTCCGGCTACAAGCTGTCTGTTATCGCGGCGTCCGCCCTTCTGCTCGTCATCACATGGCTGGTGCTGACCCGCACCAGGGTCGGCCTCGTCATGCGCGCCACGCAGTATGACAGCGAGACGGCGCAGGCCTTCGGCATCCCGGTCGACCGCGTCTATGGCGGCGTCTTCGCGCTCGGCGCCATGCTGGCGGCGATCGCCGCGGTTCTGATCGTGCCGATCAGCCAGGCGCATTATCTGATGGGGCAGGATCCGCTGCTGCTTTCCTTCATCGTCGTCATCATCGGCGGTCTCGGCTCGCTGCGCGGAACCGTCATCGCCGCCGTGCTGATCGGCCTGTCGGACGGCATCATCTCGATGTTCTTCTCGCCGACCCTGGCCAAGATCATCGCCACGCTGCTGGTCGCCATGGTGCTCGTGTTTCGGCCGCAGGGCCTGTTCGGGACGGCGACGCGATGAGCGAGGCCTCGCCGGCAAAAGCCTATGGCTTGCATCTCGGCATCATCGCGCTGCTTTTTGTCCTGAGCTTCGTGCTGCCGGATTATCATCACGGCCTCGTCGCCCGCATCATGGTGCTGGCGGTGTTCGCCATGGGCTACAACATGCTGTTCGGCTATGTCGGGCTGCTCAGCCTCGGCCATGCCATGTTCTTTGCCGCCGGCCTCTACGGCGCCGGCCTCGGCGTCATCCAGCTTGGCTGGAGCGTACCGGCGGCCTTGTTGAGCGGCATCGCCTGCGGCGCGGTGCTGGCACTGGTGATCGGGCTGCTGGCGCTGCGCACCACGGGTGTCGCCTTCATGATCGTCACCATGATGTTCGCGCAGATCTTCTACCTCCTCATCCTTTATTTTGCCGCCTGGACCGGCGGCGACCAGGGCATGGTGGTGCCGCAGCCGGCACGTGTCCTGAATTTCGGCGCGACCTCGCTCGATCTCACCAATCCGACGGTGCGCTATATGAGCGCGCTGGGGCTGTTCTCGTTCGTGCTTCTGATCACGCTGGCCGTCGTCCGCTCCCGATACGGCCGCGTGCTGGTCGCCATCCGCGAGAACGAGGAGCGGACAAAGATGCTGGGCTACGACACCTTCTCCAACAAGCTCGTGGCCGTGGTCGTCTCCGGCGCGATCTGCGCGGCGTCGGGCGCCGCCTATGCGCTGCTGTTCGGCTATGTCGGATCGAGCTTCGCCTCGATACAGTACTCGATCCTGCCGCTGCTCTGGGTGCTGCTCGGCGGCGCCTCCACAACGCTCGGGCCGCTGATCGGCACGCTGTTCATGTACTATGTCATCGACGTCACCAGCGGCTTCACCTCCGCCTATCTGCTGATCGTCGGCGTGGCGCTGATCCTGCTGGTGCTGTTTTTCCCGAAAGGCATTCTCGGCACCACCCGCCAGCGCTGGCTCGGGTGGCTGCCATGACGCCTCTTTTGACCACCAAGGGCCTGTCGCGCAATTTCGGCGGCCTGCGCGCCGTCGACAATGTCGATTTCACAGTGGTGCCGGGCGAGATCCGCGCCGTGATCGGGCCCAATGGGGCTGGGAAGACCACCTTCGTCAGCCTGATCAGCGGCCGCATCCAGCCGTCTTCGGGGGCGATCATCTTCGACGGCGCCGACATTACCGGCCTGCCGGCCTATGCCAGGGTGCGCCGGGGCATCGCCTACACCTTCCAGATCACCAGCGTCTTCGCCAATCTCAGCGTCTACGACAATATCGCGCTGCCGGTGCAGCTCACGCTGAGCGACGGCCTTTCGAAGGGCGCGATCAAGGCAGGCGTCATGTCGGCGCTCGAACGCACTGGCCTGGCCGACCGCGCCCATATGCAGGCCGGGCAGTTGTCCTATGGCCACCAGCGGCTGCTGGAGGTGGCGATGGGCCTGGCGCTGAAACCGCGCCTGCTGATCCTTGATGAGCCGACGCAGGGGCTGGCCGACAGCGAGATCGACAATTTCATCGCGCTCGTGCGCGACATCGCCGACAGCGCCACGGTGCTCCTGATCGAGCACAACATCCCCGTCGTCATGCAGCTGGCCGACCGCATCACCGTCTTCAACGCCGGCAAGATCCTGGCCGAAGGCACACCCGAGGCGATCCGCGAAAACGCGGCGGTGCAGGAAGCCTATCTGGGGACGGCCCCATGATCGCGGCAAACTCCGAAGCGCTCACCATCTCGGGGCTGGACTGTTTCTATGGCGAGGTCCAGGTGCTCTACGGCCTCGACCTGGTGCTGAACAAGGGCGAGGTGCTGTGCCTGTTCGGCCGCAACGGCGCCGGCAAGACGACGACACTGAAGGCGATCATGGGCCTTGTCCCGGCCAGCGCCGGTTCGATTAAACTCGCCGGCCAGGAATTGACCGGCCTGGCCGCCCATGAGGTACCGAAGGCCGGCGTCGCCTATGTCCCTCAGGGCAGGCGGCTGTTCGCCGACATGACGGTGGCGGAGAACATCGAGATCGGGCTGATGGCGCGCGGCAAGGGCAAGGCCGTGCGGGAAAACGTGCTCGACCTTTTTCCATTGCTGCGCCAGCGGCTGCGGCAGCGCTCCGGCACCTTGTCCGGCGGCGAGCAGCAGATGCTGGCCATGGCCCGTGCGCTGTGCCTGGAGCCCCAGGTGCTGCTGCTCGATGAGCCGACCGAAGGGCTGATGCCGTCGATGATCGCAAAAATCCGCGAGACGGTGGCGAAGCTGCGCGAACAGGGCGTTTCCACCATCCTGGTGGAGCAGCGGGTCGATGCCGTGCTGTCGGTCGCCGACCGCGTCGCCTTCATCGAGAATGGCCGCAACCGCGAGACGGTGGATGTCGAGGCGTTGCGCGCCGACCCGTCGGCAGTCAGGCGTTATGTCGGCGTAGGCTGAGCACGACCTCCCCTGGTAGCCGTTCCGCGTCGACCCGCCTGGCGCCATCGTGGGCTTATCCAAAGAACAAAAACCCGGCGATTAAAAACGTCGGGATCAGCACCGCGCCCGACCATGCCATGTAGCCGAAGAAGCCCGGCATGTTCACGCCGCGATGCCGGGCTATGGCGTAGACCATGAAGTTCGGCGCGTTGCCGATATAGGTGTTGGCGCCCATGAACACCGCACCCGCCGAGATCGCCGCCAAGGTCGAAGCGAGCTCCGTCATCAGATGCCGGGGAGCGCCGCCGGCGAGCTCGAAGAACACCAGGTAGGTCGGCGCATTGTCGAGGAAGGACGACAGCGCTCCGGTCAGCCAGAAATAGGCGAGATCGTTGGGCATGCCCTGCGCCGACGTGACGAGCGCGACCAGCGGCGCCAGCGCGCCTTCATGGCCGGCCCTCAGGATGGCGACCACGGGTACGATGCAGATGAAGATGCCGGCGAACAGTTTCGCCACTTCCGCGATCGGCCCCCAGTTGAAGCCATTGGCCTCGCGATACTCCTTGCGCGAGACGGCCAGCGAGACGAAGGCAAGCGCCAGGATGACGGCGTCGCGCACAAGGTTCTGCAGCTCGAGGTCCACCCCCTGGATGGAAAGACCGATGCCGGGCTTCCAGGTGGCGGAAAGCAGGATCGCGCCGATCACGCCGGCCAGCAGCGGCAGGTTGGGCAGGCCGCGGATGCGCACCTTCGTGTCCGGTGTCGGGTCCTTGATCTTTGGCGCGCCCCTTTCGCGGCGATGCAGCGTCATGTCGATCGCCAGGAAGACGGCGAGCACGACGCCGCCGACGAACAGGGTCTCGCGCCAGAGGTTGGCGGTGGTCCAGAAGAAATCGACGCCGCGCAGGAAGCCGACGAACAGCGGCGGGTCGCCGAGCGGCGTCAGCGAACCGCCGATGTTGGACACCAGGAAGATGAAGAAGATGACGACATGGGCGTTGAACGGCCGGTTGTCGTTGGCGCGGATGAGCGGCCGGATCAGGATCATCGAGGCGCCGGTGGTGCCGATGACGGAGGCGAGCAGGGCGCCGATGAGCAGCAGCCCGGCATTGACCAGCGGCGTGCCGTGGATGTTGCCCGCCACGAGAATGCCGCCCGAAATGGTGAACAGCGCGAACAGGAGAATGATGAACGACATGTATTCGGTGAGCAGCGCATGCAGCACCGCTTCCGTTGCCAGCGTCGTGCCGAAGGCCGATGCGAGCGGTACCACCACGAGAGCCGCCCAAAGCGCTGTTATCTTGCCGTAATGATGCTCCCAGATATGGTGGAAAAGCAGCGGTCCGGTGGCGATCGACAGCAACAGGCCGGCAAAGGGCAGCGCCCACCACAGCGACATCGTCCGGCCTGGCAGGCCGTGCTCCTCCGCGGCGAAGACCGTTTCTGGAAACAGCATCGCGACAGCCGCCACGGCGCTTGCCGTCAAAGCTGTCGCTACCCGGATGGACCCCCTCCTTTCCCCCACGATGCGATTAGTCCGCCGCGTGGTCTTCGAGCGTCACGCCTGCTTCGCGCATCCTCGACAGCATTGTTTCGACCGAACCGTTGAGATCGATGCCGCGGCAGGCATCGAGCCTGACCGTGGTCCTGAACCCTTGTTTGACCGCGTCGAGCGCCGAGAAGGCGACACAAAAGTCGGTCGCCAGGCCGACCAGGGTCAGCGTGTCGATGCCGCGCTCCCTGAGATAACCGGCAAGACCGGTCGGCGTCGTGTGGTCGTTCTCGAAGAAGGCCGAATAGCTGTCGATACCAGGCCGAAATCCCTTGCGGATGACGAGCTCTGCCTTGGTCCAGGCAAGACCCGAGTGAAAATCCGAGCCGAGGCTGCCCTGGATGCAATGGTCCGGCCACAGCGTCTGCTGCCCGTAGGGCATCTCGATGGTTTCGAAAGGCTGGGCGCCCGGGTGGCTGGAGGCAAAACTCGAATGACCGGCGGGGTGCCAGTCCTGCGTCAGCACGACGTGGTCGGTTCGGCGGATCAGGTCGTTGACCAGCGGCACGATCTCGTCGCCGCCGGCCACCGCCAGCGCGCCGCCAGGGCAAAAATCGTTCTGCAGGTCGATGACGACAAGCGCTTCGTCGGCCATGGGGGTTTCCTTCCTGTCGGTCTCGGGCACGGGCTCCCAGGGGGATCCCGGCGAAAGAAAGCCGCTGGCGCGACCGGACGGAGAAACTTGACCAGATGGCGGGCCGCGTCAACCATTACAGCGTCGCGCGCACACCCTCACGCGCAAAGGGTGCTGCGACGCCTTGATCTTGCGCAGAACAAATGCGCGGCACCGGCCTCCAGACGAGGTGCCCGGCAAACTCCGGCTTTGACAATTTCCGCCGACTTGATATCATTTGCATACGAATGAATTCGAGCCGGCCCGAACGCCGGCAGGTTCCCTCGGAAAGGCCCTTTTTCTGGGAAGGCAAAGCGTGATCCGTTACGCGAAACCCACCACGGTCGACGAGGCGCTCGCCCTGCTTGGCGAAGCTTCGTGGCGCATCCTTGCCGGCGGCACCGACTTCTACCCGGCGCAAGGCAGCAAGCCTTTCCGCGACAATGTGCTCGACATCAACGGGCTGGCGGCCCTGCGCGGCATCGCGGAGACCGAAACGCATTGGCGGATCGGCGCGCGCACCAGCTGGACCGACATCGTTCGCCACCCCTTGCCGCCGGCCTTCGATGCGCTGAAGGCGGCCGCGCGGGAGGTCGGTTCCGTTCAGATCCAGAATGTCGCCTCGATCGCCGGCAACCTCTGCAACGCTTCGCCGGCCGCGGATGGCGTGCCGGCGCTGCTGGTGCTCGACGCCGAGATCGAACTGCGCTCGGCGCAAGCGGTGCGCTACCTGCCGCTCGGCGAATTCATCCTCGGCAATCGCCGCACGGACCTGCGGCCCGGCGAGATGGTCATCGCCATCCGCGTGCCGAAAACGGCCGGCACGGGTATGTCGGCTTTCGTCAAGCTCGGCGCGCGGCGCTATCTCGTCATCTCCATCGCCATGGCGGCGGCACGCCTGGTGGTGCAGGACGGCGTCGTCACGCAAGCGGCGGTCGCCGTCGGTTCCTGCTCGGCTGTCGCAAAGCGGCTCGGCGGGGTCGAGGCGGCCCTGCGCGGACTGGCGGCGGATGATGGACTGGCCGCCGCGGTGCTGACCGCGCCGATGGACGAGTTGTCGCCGATCGGCGACGTGCGCGGCAGCGCCGAATACCGGCAGGACGCGGCGCGCGAAATCGTGGCCCGCGCCGTGCTTGCGGCTGCCGGGCCGGTGAGCGGCGACAGGGTGGCGGCATGAACAAAGCTCAGCCTGACATCAGCCTGGGTCGATCCCGCGGAACCCGATCCGACAGTGACGCGGGTCAGCCCAGCCTGGCGCGCGCCGAGATCGCCTTCGCGGTCAATGGCGCCGCCGTCTCGATCAACGTGCCGCCGCTGCGCCGGCTGTCCTCGGTGCTGCGCGAGGAATTGCTGCTGACCGGGACCAAGGTCGGCTGCGACGCCGGCGACTGCGGCGCCTGCACGGTGCTGGTCGATGGCGATCCGGTTTGCGCCTGCCTGATGCCGGCGGCATCGGCCGCCGGGGCGTCGGTGACGACGGTCGAAGGCCTAGCCAATGGCCGGCTGTCGGCGCTGCAGGCCTCGTTCCTGGCCCATGGCGCTGCGCAGTGCGGCATCTGCACGCCTGGCCTGCTGGTGGCCGCGACGGCCCTGCTGGAGAAGAAAGCCAGCCCGAGCGAGATCGAGGTTCAGGACGCGCTGGGCGGTATTTTGTGCCGCTGCACCGGATACCGCAAGATCGTCGCGGCGGTGATGGAGGCCTCCGGCCAGGCTGCAAGCCTGGATTACCGTCTGCCTCGGTCCGGCCACGCCATTGGCTCCTCCCCGATCCGGCTCGATGGTGTGCCGAAGGTGACGGGGGGTGAGAAATTCGGGGGCGATTCCTTCCCCGCCGATGCGCTTTCCGTGCTGGTGGTCCGCTCGCCGCACTACCATGCCACCTTCGCCTTCGGCGACCTCGATGGCTGGGCAAAAGCGCATCCCGGCATCGCCGGCGTCTTCACGGCCGCCTATATCCCGGGAAAGAACTGTTTTGGCGTGATCGGTCCGTTCGCCGACCAGCCGGTTCTCGCCGAAGGCAGCGCGCGGTTTCGCGGCGAGGCGGTGGCCGTGGTGGCCGGCGAGCGCGAGGCGATGCTCGATCTGGATTTGTCGGATTTCCCGATCCGCTGGACCGAATTGCCGCACCTGTCGCAGCCTTGCGAAGCACGGGCCGAAGGCGCGGCACTGATCCATGCGAACCGTCCGGGAAATCTTCTGACCAAGGGCTTCGTCGAACGCGGCGATCCCGAGGCGGCGCTTGGCGATGCCGCCGTCACGGTGACCGGCGCGATCGAGACGTCCTATGTCGAGCATGCGTATATCGAGCCGGAAGCCGGCCATGCCTATATGGATGGCGACACGCTGGTCATCGTCGCCTGCACGCAGGCACCCTATATGGACCGCGACGAGACGGCGAAGGTGCTGGGCCTGCCCGTCGACAAGGTGCGCATCGTGCCGACCGCGACCGGCGGCGGTTTTGGCTCGAAACTCGACGTGTCGCTGCAACCTCTGATCGGCCTGGTGGCCATGAGGACCGGGCGGCCGGCGGCACTTGCCTACACCCGCAACGAATCGATGATGTCGACCACCAAGCGCCATCCGGCGCAGATGCAAGCGACCATCGGCGCCGATGCCGAGGGTCATGTCACCGGCATGATTTTTTCGGGCGATTTCAACACCGGCGCCTATGCCAGCTGGGGACCGACGGTTGCCAACCGCGTGCCGGTGCATGCCTCCGGTCCCTATGCGACGCCGAACTATCGCGCCGAGGGCCGCGCCATCCATACAAATGGACCGATTTCCGGCGCCTTTCGCGGCTTCGGCGTGCCGCAGGCGACAATCATGCAGGAGACGCTGTATGACGAGCTGGCTGATAAGCTCGGGATTGACCGACTCGATTTTCGCTTGAAGAACTGCCTTCGGAACGGCTCCGAAACGGTTACAGGACAGCTTCTGGAGTCCGGCGTCGGCATTGCCGAGTGCCTCGATGCCCTGCGGCCGCATTGGTCGCGTGCAACGGCTGACGCGGATGCCTTCAACAGTGCCAGCGCGGATAAAAAGCGCGGCGTCGGCATCGCCTCCTGCTGGTATGGCTGCGGCAACACCTCGCTGCCCAATCCGTCGACCATCCGGGTTGGCATTGCGGCGTCAGGCGAGATCATCCTGCACCAGGGCGCCGTCGACATCGGCCAGGGCTCCAACACCGTCATCCCGCAAATCTGCGCCGACGCTCTCGGCCTGCCATTGGAAAAATTCCGGCTCAAGGGCGCCGATACCGCGATCACTCCCGATGCCGGCAAGACCTCGGCCTCGCGCCAGACCTTCGTCACCGGCAGGGCGGCCGAGAAGGCCGGCCGTGCCTTGCGCGATGAGATCCTGCGTTTTGCCAATGTCTCGCAAAAGGCGTCGCTTCAACTCGACGGCCCGGCAATCGTCATCCGCGAGGGCGAGGCGACCCGCCGCATCGATCTTGGCTCGCTCGATGAGGATGGAGACGGCTTCGTCTTCCGCGCCGAGGAGACCTACGATCCGCCGACCTTGCCGCTCGACGCCAAGGGCCAGGGCAAGCCCTATGCGGTCTATGGTTACGGCGCGCAGATCGTCGAGCTCGAAGTCGACCTCAAGCTCGGCGCGGTGAAGCTGGTCAAGATCACCGCCGCGCATGACGTCGGCAAGGCGATCAACCCGCTGCTGGTCGAGGGCCAGATCGAGGGCGGCATCGCGCAAGGCATCGGCATGGCGCTGATGGAAGAGTATATTCCCGGCCGCACAGAGAATTTACACGATTATCTCATCCCGACCATCGGCGACGTGCCGCCGATCGAGACGATATTGATCGAGGTGCCAGACCCGGAAGGGCCATTCGGCGCCAAGGGCCTGGGTGAACATGTGCTGATCCCGACGGCGCCGGCGATCCTCAACGCCATCCGCCATGCGACCGGTATTGCGATCACCAAAGTTCCGGCGACGCCGACTCGCATCCGCGCCGCCATCCGCGAGAGGGAGGCATGCCGATGAGCGAGCTTGCCGAACGCTTCGAAACCCATGATCCCGGCGAGAAGCTGGTGGCGGAGAAGATCCGCTGCGATGCCTGCCCTGTCATGTGCTACATCGCCGATGGCCGCACCGGCGCCTGCGACCGCTACGGCAATGCCGGCGGCCGCATTGTGCGCATGGACCCGCTGACCATTCTCGATCATACCGCCGAGATCGGCGCCGCTGTCGTGCCCTTCGTGGCGGAGGGCGAGACCTGGGATGGCGAACTGGTCAACACCGGACGCCGCTTCGTCACGGCGATCGGCGCCGGAACCACCTATCCCGACTACAAGCCGGCGCCCTTCATCGTCAGCCAGCAGGTCGAGGGCGTCGATCTCGTCACGGTGGTCACCGAAGGCATCTTCTCCTATTGCGGCGTCAAGGTGAAGATCGACACCGACCGTCATATCGGACCCGAAACAGCTGTCGTACGCTCGCAAGGGGAGGCGATCGGCCATGTCACGACGGGCGAATATGGCTCGCAGATGCTGTCGCTGGGCGGCGTGCATCATCTGACCGGTGGCTCCAAGGCTGAAGGCCGCGCCACCTGCGATGCGCTGCTCGACCTGTGCAACCGCAAGCCGGTTGAACTGACCATCGACGGCGGCGCGACCGTCATCATCGAAGCCGGAAAGCCCCCGATCATCGACGGCAAGCAGGAGCACCGCATGCGGGTCGGCTGCGGCTCGGCGACCATCGGCATGTTCGCCACGCAATGGCGCGGGCTGGTCGACGAGGTGGTGGTGGTCGACGACCACATCACCGGCGTCGTCTCGGAGCATCAGGCCGGCAAGGTGCTGGGCTGGCAGGACACGGGGATAAAGATCATCGGCCGCCGCTCGACCCCCGGACGCTATTTCAAGGTGTCCGAGCCTGGCCTCGGCTGGGGCGGCACCAGCATATCCGACCCGCTGTCGATCCTGGGCGAATGGAACGCCAAGAAGGGCGCGCGGCCGGGCCTGTCGCTGCTGATGGTTTCGACCACCGGCGAACAGTTCGCCTATTACGAGCTCGATGACCAGTTGAAGCCGGTCGAAAAACCTTTTCCCGAGCGGTTGCAGAAATCCGTGGGACTGATCGAGGACAATTGCGAACCGGCACTGTGCACCGTGCTGTTCATCGGCGGCGCCGGCGGCTCGCTGCGCGCCGGCGTCACCGAGAATCCCGTCAACCTGACGCGTTCTGTGCAGGGCCTGACCACCTATGTGACGGTCGGCGGTGCGCCGGTCTATGTCTGGCCGGGCGGCGGCATCACGCTGATGGTGGATGTGATGCGTGTGCCGGAAGGCGCCTTCGGCTACGTGCCGACGCCGGCGCTGGTGGCGCCGATCGAATTCACGCTGCGCCGCGACGATTATGTCCGGCTCGGCGGTTACGAGGCCGAGATCCGCAGCGTCGAGGACGTCATCGCCAAGGGTGGCGAGTATCTGAACGCGCGCCGGGGCGACGGTGCGCCGGCCCGCAACCCATGGCCGCCGCTGGCGCAGTTAAGGCGCGCCGCGTCGAACGGAGCCGGATGATGTCAGGCTCGCAAGCGATGCCCGGCCCGCAGGCGCATTGGCTCGGGGATGGCAAGCGGCTGCACCTCAACCACGGGCCGATCGACCTGGTCGTCGAGGTCTTCGGCGAGGCGGATGAGCGTCGCGCCGCCTACGCGCAGGCCGTCGCGCGTTTCCAGACGATCCTGACTGAGTTGGTCGAGGAGCTTCCCGAATTGCGCCTCCCGGCATTTTTCCTGGCGCCGCGCAGCTTCGCCGGCCCGACGGCGCGCCGCATGGAGGCAGCCGTCATGCCGTTGGCGGAATGCTTCATCACACCGATGGCTGCTGTTGCCGGATCGGTAGCCGACGAAGTGCTTGCCGCGCTGCTCGTCGGTCGCAAGCTGGATCGCGCCTATGTCAACAATGGTGGCGATAGCGCCCTCCATCTTGCCAAGGGCACATCGATCGGCCTGATCATTGCCGGCACCGGCAACGGCATGGCCGACCGGATCACGATCCGCGCGGAAGATGGGGTGCGCGGTGTCGCCACCAGCGGCTGGCGCGGCCGTTCGTTTTCCCTGGGCATTGCAGACGCCGTCACCGTGCTGGCACGGACCGGTGCCGAAGCCGATGCGGCGGCGACGCTCATCGCCAACGCAGTGGATCTGCCCGGCAATCCTGCGATCAAGCGCATTCCCGCACTCGACCTGTCGCCCGACAGCGATCTGGGCTCGCGGCTGGTGACGCAAGGCGTCGGTCCGCTTGCCCCTGGCGAGGTGGCGCGCGCACTGGACAATGGCCTTGCCGTCGCCGAAGATTTTCGCCGGCGCGGCCTAATTGCCGGATCGGCGCTGTTTCTCGGTGGCGAGGCCCGCATCAGCGGCTCCGTTGCACTCGCTGCGCCCAACAAGCACGAACTGGAGGAAGTTGCCCATGCCTGAGTTTCCGGTCCGCAAGATCGCGGTTGTGACCGAAGAGATCTTTCATGAAGGCGGGCCGGTGGCCAAGGTGCCGCGCCGTCGCGCTGCCGCTCTCGCCGTTGTCAAGAACCCGTTCGCCGGGCGCTATGTCGAGGAGTTGCAGAGCGCCATGGACGATCTGAAGCCGCTCGGGCTGATGCTGGCCGACCGGCTGATCGCGGCATTGGGTGGCGACGTGAAGCAGATCGACGGTTATGGCAAAGGCGCCATCGTCGGCACATCGGGCGAACTCGAGCATGGCGCGCTTTGGCATGTGCCGGGCGGCTACGCGATGCGCGAACGGCTCGGCGACGCCAAGGCGATCGTGCCGTCGGCGAAAAAGGTCGGCGCGTTCGGTTCGCGGCTGGACGTGCCGCTCGGCCACATCAACGCCGCCTATGTGCGCAGCCATTTCGACGCCATGGAAGTCGGCGTCAGCGACGGCCCGCGTTCCGACGAGATCCTGTTCTGCCTCGCCATGACCTGCGGCCCGCGCATCCATAATCGCATGGGTGGGCTCGCGGCCGACGACATCAAGGCCTGGGACGGGCTGCGGTGAGCGGCGAGGACAATCTGCTGAAGCTGGTCGAGGCCGAAGAGGCCGAGGATCAGGACTACCACCTGCAGGAGCAGGTCGGCTTCATCCTGCGCAAGGCGCACCAGCGCCACGTCTCGATCTTCGCCGCGCGTATCGGCGACCTGACGCCGCCGCAATTCGCGGCACTGGCCAAGCTGCGCGACGTCGGCGAGACTTCGCAGAACCAGCTCGGCACGCTGATTGCAATGGACGCGGCGACGGTCAAGGGCGTCATCGACCGGCTGAAGGCGCGCGGCCTCGTCGAACTTTCCAAGCACGAAGGCGACAAGAGGCGGCTGCTGGTCAATTTGACCGCCGAAGGACGCGAGGCGATCGAACGCCTGATCCCGCTGGCGCGCGAGATTACGGAGGAAACCTTGGCACCGCTCACGGCCAAGGAGATCGCCACCTTCATGAAGCTGCTGGCGAAATTGGCGTAGGGCCGGCGGCGAGGTCCTTTCCTCTCCCTCCGGACGGGAACCACCTGGCCCGCCGCCGACGGATATTGAAAGGGGCCAGAGCGCGCGCCACGCGTCGACCCCCCACACCGTCGAGCTGCGCTCGACGCCTCTCCCCCGATCGACGGGGGAGAGGAAGGGCCGAAGAACCTGGACCTTGGGCCGACGCTTATCTCCGGCGAAAACTCACAGGCCGTTGTCCTTCAGCACCTGGGCGGCGTTTTCCTTGGTGATCTTCTGCGTCGGCAAGGTGATGGTCTTTTCGACCTTCTCGCCGTTGAGGAACTTGATCGCCTGCCGAAGGCCCTCGGCGCCCGGGGTGACATAGGTGAAGGTCGCCGTCAGCTCGCCCTTGTTCACCATCTGCACGCCTTCATTCGGCAGGCCGTCGATGCCGATGAACTTGATGTCCTTCTCGCGGCCGACATCCTTGGCGGCGAGATAGGCGCCATAGGCCATCGGGTCGTTGTGGCCGTAGACGAGATCGATCTTCTCGTTGCTCTTCAGCGCGTTGGCCATCAGATTATAAGCCTGGTCCTGCTTCCAGTCGCCCGACTGCTGGTCGAGCAGGTACTTGATGCCCGGCTCCTTGTCGGTGAACTCATGGAAGCCGTCATGGCGGTCATGCGCCGGCTGGGTGCCCATGCCGCCCCAGATCTCGACGACATTGCCCGATGCCTTGCCCTTGCCGCCGAGCAGCTCGACGGCATATTCGCCGGCCGCGCGGCCGATCAGCTTGTTGTCGCCGCCGACGAACTGGGTGTAGTCCTTGGTGTCGACATTGCGGTCGAGCACGAAGACCGGGATCTTGGCGTCGATCGCCTGCTGCACGACGCCGGTCAGGCCGGCCGATTCCTTCGGCGACACCAAGAGCGCATCGACCTCCTGGCGGATGAGGTTCTCGACATCGGCGACCTGCTTCTCGGTCTTGTCCTCGCCGTCGGTGATAATCAGTTCGACCTCGGGATGCTTGGCGGCCTCGGCCAGTATGTCCTTGTTGAACTGCGCGCGCCAAGGCTCGATGGTGGTCACCTGCGAGAAGCCGATCTTCCACTTCTTGTCCTGGGCCAAGGCGTGGCCGGTGGAGAGCAGCGCGGTGGTGGTCAGCAATGCCGCGCCAAGGGCGGCAAGCTTCAGCGTGTCACGTCGTTTCATTTCTTGTTTCCTCCGAGATTGAGAGACCGGGTCTCTTGCGACGGCCGTTTTGCCGCGGCCGTTTCCTTGTGCGCCGCTCCGGGCAGGCGCAGATAGGCTAGGAGATCACCGGCATTGCGCTCCTGCACGAGCACCGTGCCGATGATGATCATCCCTTTCAGCACCAGCTGAAGGTTCGAATTGATGTTGTGGAGCTGCAATATGTTGGACAGCAGCCCGAAGATCAGCACGCCGCAGAAGGTCCCGGTGAGGCTGCCTCGCCCACCCATCAGGCTGGTGCCGCCGATGACCACGGCGGCGATGGCGTCGAGCTCCAGGCCGGCGCCGGCATCGGGCTTGCCTTGCCGGTACTGAGCGACATAGAGCACCGCGGCAATGCCGGCGAGCAGGCCCGAAACGGCGTAGGTGACGATCTTGACCCGGCCGGCGGCGATGCCGGAAAGCCTGGCCGCCTCCTCGTTGCCGCCGATGGCGTAGACATAGCGGCCGAAGGGCGTGAAGCGCAGCACCGCGCCATAGATCAGGATGGCGCCGAGGAAGAACAGGCCGGGCATCGGGACGACGCCGAACACCATCGAGCGCAGCAGCTCGAAATCCTCGGTGGCGTTCGAGCCGGTATAGACCGGCAGCACGGCATTGTTCTGGCCGGCGGTCAGCCGGGCGATGCCCAACGCCGTCACCATCATCGCCAGGGTGACGATGAAGGGCTGCAGCCGCCCGGCAACGATGATGAAGCCGTTGAGCGCACCGAACAGCAGGCCCACGCATGGCGCGACCAGCAGCACGCCGAGGACGCCGAATTTGGGCTCGACCTGCGGCAGCAGGTACCACAGGGAAAGACAGCACAGGACCACGCCGACGATTGCCGGCGTGACCAGGCCGCGGGCGCGGTCCAGCCTTGCGTCGCGCGAGGCATCGGCGCCGGCGCGCGACTTTTCGAGATTGAGGAAGACGAAGCGGGTGACGATGAAGCCGAGACAGAGCGCCACCAAGGCGACGGTGGGCACGCCAAGCACCACTCCCGGCGTCACGCCCGGAACCGTCAGCAGCATGGCACAGACCACCGAACAGATGGCCATCAGCGAACCGACGGAAAGATCGATGCCGCCGGTGATGATCACCGCGGTCATGCCGGTGGCGATCAGGCCGGTGGTCGACACCTGGCGCAGCACGTCGAGCAGATTACCGTAGGACAGGAAGATGTTGTTGCCCTTGGAGCTGACCGGCGAGCCCAGCACGCCGATCAGGAAGATGGCGATCAGGCCCCAATAGAGCTTGGTGCGGGACAGGAGTTTCAAGGCGGTCATGCGGCAGGTCTCGAAATCGTGCGACGCGGTGCTGCGAGACGCATGATGGCCTCCTCGCTCGCCGCATCGCGGGAAAGGATGCCGGTCTGGCGGCCATCGGCCATCACCAGGATGCGGTCGGAGAGGTGCAGCAGTTCAGGCAATTCGGAGCTGATGACGGCAATGGCCAGCCCGTCGCGCGCAAGCTTGAAGATGAGGTCGTAGATTTCGCGCTTGGCGCCGACGTCGATGCCGCGCGTCGGCTCGTCGAGAAGGAGCACGCGCGGCCGTGTCGCCAGCCATTTGCCGATGACGACCTTCTGCTGGTTGCCGCCCGACAGCGTGCCGGCTGGCTGATCGATGTCCTCGCAGCGTATGCCGAGCGCCCGGACCGCGTGGCGCGCCAGCCCCTGTTCGCCGGCCAGCGAACGGATGCCGAAGCGCGCCAGCGATCCGACCAGCGGCAACGCGACGTTGTCTGTAATGGAGGCCTGGAGATGCAGGCCTTGCGTCTTGCGATCCTCGGTCACCAGCGCAATGCCGAGGCGCCTGGCATCGCGCGGCGAGCGGATCTCGACCGGCGAGCCGCCGAGCCGGATCTCGCCGCCGGTGCGGCCATCGCTCGAGCCGAAGATCGCCTCCAGGATCTCGGTGCGCCCTGAACCCAGCAGCCCGCCAATGCCAAGGATCTCGCCTTCGGCGAGTTCGAAGCTGACGCCGTCGATCACGGTGCACCAGCCATGGGCGTCGGGTTTCGTCAGCGACAGGTTCTCGACGGAAAGCACGACTTCGCCGCCGGAACGGCGCTCCTCTTCCGAGGAGGCCAGCAGATCGCGCCCGACCATCGCCGAAATGATGGCGTTCTCGTCGAGCTCGCCCATCGGCCGCGTCAGCACGTGGCGTCCGTCGCGAAACACGGTGACCCTGCCCGCCAGGTGCATGACCTCGTCGATGCGATGCGAGATGTAGACGATGGCGACGCCGCTGTCGGCAAGCTGGCGGATGATGCGGAACAGCCTCTGGCATTCGGCTGGAGAGAGCGCCGATGTCGGCTCGTCCATGATCAGGATGCGCGCCGACATCGACAGCGCCTTGGCGATCTCGACCAGTTGCTGTTCGCCGACGCGCAAGGTGCCGACACGGGCTTCCGGGTCGAGCTCGATGCCCAGCCGCTGCAGAAGGGCGCTTGCGGCGCGGCTGCTCGCCTTGCGGTCGACGATCAGCCCGGCGATCAGCTTCTCGCGCCCGAGAAAGATGTTGTCGGCGACGCTGAGTTCGGGAACTAGGTTGAGCTCCTGGTGGATGATGGCAATGCCGGCGGCCTCGGCGTCGCGCACGCCGGCGAAATTCGCGGCCACGCCGTCGACGCGAACCGTGCCTTCATAACCCGTGTAGACACCGGAAAGGATTTTCATCAGCGTCGACTTGCCGGCGCCGTTCTCACCCATTAAGGCATGGACTTCGCCGCGCCGCAGCTCGAAACCGACATCGACCAAGGCGGCAATGCCGCCGAAGCTCTTGGAAACGCGTTCGGCGCTCAGGACGACATCCGAACGGTCCGCCGCCGCAACATCCCCACGAGCGATGGAATTTCCCTGCTCCATGACAAAGGCGGCCTCCCTTCCGTCGTCGTCTGACCTCATGAACGCTATTCTAAACGTTTCGATCCTGTCAAGCTTCTATCTGGTCACGCAGGATTGCCTCATTTCAATTCTTGCGAAAAACCGCGATATTCCGTAGGTATGAGGCATCGAGAGGCGGCGAAACGTTTCGAAATGGCAAGGTCAAGGCAGACAAGGCAGCGAAAATCGACGGCGCCGACCATGCTTCACGTGGCCGAAGCGGCGCGCGTGTCGGTCGCCACGGTCTCGGCGCTGATCAACGGCACGGCGACGGTCAGCCCGGAGCTCAGCCAGCGCATCGAGCAGGCGATCCGCGATATCGGCTACAAGCGCAATGCGATCGCCCGCAGCCTGAAAATGGGCACCACGCGCACCATTGGATTGACTGTCCCGCACATCACCAATCCTTTCTTCACCGATGTCGTGTCAGTCATCCAGCAGGCCTTCGACCGCGCCGGCTATGCGGTCATGCTGTGCTGCACGGACGAGGACCTCAACACCCAGGACGACCAGATCAGGCTGCTGCTCGACCGCATGGTCGACGGGCTGATCGTGGCGCGCGTCGGCGATGGGACGATCCTCAAGCGCATCGTCGACGACGCCAACGTGCCGGTCGTCCTGCTTGACCGCATCTGTGACGGTGTCGACACGGATGCCGTGGTGCTCGACAACCAGCGCGCCGTGTTCGACGCCATCACCTACCTGATCCATCTCGGGCACCGGCGCATCGGCTACATCACCGGAACGTCGGATATTTCACCGATGCATGATCGCATGGCGGGATATCGCGAAGCGCTTCAGGCAGCCGGTCTGCCGGTGGCCGAAGAGTTGGTGCGTTCCGGCAATTTTCATGAGATCGACGGCTATAACGCGGCCATGCAGCTGTTGTCGCTGCACGACAGGCCGAGCGCGATCTTCTCCGCCAACAATCCGATGGTGATCGGCACCATGAAGGCGATCCGTGATATCGGCCTGTCCTGCCCGGAAGATGTTTCGATCGCCTGTTTCGACGATTTTCCGTGGTCGGATGTGTTTGTCCCGCAACTGACCACGGTGGCGCAGCCGGTGCAGGCGATCGGCGAACAGGCGGCCAATTTGCTGCTCGACCGCCTTGCCGGAAATCGCGACGCGCCGCCGCGCAAGCTGGTGCTCAAGGGCCGGCTGATGATCCGTAATTCATGCCGACCGCTGGGAACGGTGGCGCAGAGCGTGAGTGCGTAGAGCGGTTCAGTCGTTGAATCGCTATCGGCAAGCGCCGAGCTGGAAATCTCACGCTGCTTGCGACAGCGATTTGTGGGCGTCAGCCAGGATTTCGAAGGACCTCACCCGAGCCGCATGGTCGAATATCTGCGCGGTGACCATCAATTCATCGGCGCCGGTGCGGCGAACGAAGGCGTCGATGCCTTGCCGCACCGTTTCCGGCGAGCCGACCACGGCGCAGGACAGCGCCTGGCCGAGCATGGACTTGGCCATCGGATCGAGATCGCGGTCATAGTTCTCGACCGGTGGTGGCAATTTTCCGGGGCGCCCGGTGCGCAAATTGACGAAGGCCTGCTGCAGCGAGGTGAACAGCAGCCGCGCCTCCTCGTCGGTGGGCGCGGCAAAGACGTTGAGGCCGAGCATGACATAGGGCTTGTCGAGCTGTTCCGACGGCTGGAAACGCGAGCGGTAGATGTCCAGCGCATGGTCTAGCTCGGCCGGCGCGAAATGCGAGGCAAAGGCGTAGGGCAGGCCGAGCATGGCGGCAAGCTGGGCGCCATACAGGCTGGAGCCGAGAATCCAGACCGGCACGGTCTGGCCTTCGCCCGGCACGGCGCGCAGGCGCTGGCCTTCTTCCGCCGGCAGGAAATAGCCCATCAGCTCGACGACGTCCTGCGGGAAATTGTCGGCGCCGGCCTCGAGATTGCGGCGCAAGGCGCGCGCCGTGTTCATGTCCGTACCGGGCGCCCTGCCGAGGCCGAGATCGATGCGGCCGGGGAACAAGGCGGCCAGCGTGCCGAACTGCTCGGCGATGACCAGCGGCGAGTGATTGGGCAGCATGATGCCGCCGGCGCCGACGCGAATGGTCTTGGTGCCGCCCGCGACATGGGCGATGACGACCGAGGTGGCGGCACTGGCGATGCCGGGCATGTTGTGATGCTCGGCCAGCCAATAGCGCTTGTAGCCCAGCCGCTCGGCATGGCGGGCAAGATCAAGCGAATTGGCCAGCGACTGCGAGGCATCGCTGCCTTCGACGATCGGCGACAGGTCGAGGACGGAAAGTTCGGTCATAGACGACATCCTTTGAGGAAATCGGATGTAGGAAGTGCCGGCCTGGGTCGCAAATTCAAATTCTTGAACCTGACTTTTCGCAACGGCGAGCATGCCGGGCCTGGAGTAGCTTACCCTTTCGCGTTTGCCGGCGCCGGGCCCTCCTCGTCCTCGAGAGTGATGGTATGCTGAGCGGCGAGAAAATTGCCGACAGGGCTGAGCCCGTCGAAGTGATCGCAGAAGACCTTGACGACGACCAGCAGCGGCACCGCCATCAGCGCACCGACAAAGCCCCACAGCCATGACCAGAAGGCAATGGCGATGAAGATCGCCACGGCGTTGATCTCGAGCCGCCGGCCGACAACCATCGGCGTCACGAATTGGCCTTCGACGACGTCGCACAAAATCAGGAAGGCAGGCGCCAGCAACGCATAGGAGATCGTGTCGAAGCTGATCAGCGCGATGATCGTGACCACGATGAGCGTGATCATCGCCCCGACATAGGGCAGGAAATTGAGCAGAGCGGCCGTGGCGCCCCAGACGAACGGATTGGGCATGCCGAGCGCCCACAGGCCAAGGCCGATGACCGTGCCGAGACCGATATTGATGATGGTGACGGTGAGCAGATAGTGCGAGATTTCCTGCTCCACGTCGTAAACGACACGCAGCGCCCGCTTCTTCTCGGTGAGGCTGGCGAAGGACTGGATGATCTTTTCGTAGAACATCGTGCCCGAAGCGAGCAGGAACAGTGACAGCACGAAGATGATGGTCAGGCTTGTTCCCGCCGAGAGAATGTTCGAGGCCGCCGACGACAGGAAGCCAGACTGGGCTACCGCTACTTTCTGTATGCCCGGCTCCTGCGACGTCTCGGTGAGGCCTTCGATCTGATGTGTAACCTCCATGATCCTCTCGAGCGGAGGCCGCAAATGCGCCAGCCGCTCGGTCAACCGCTGGCCGATCGACGAGGTGTTGTTGATGAGATCGATCACCGGGCCGCTCAGCAGGTAGCCGGCGCTGGCGAAGAGGCAGAGGGACAGAAGCACCAGAAGCGTCGCCGAAATCACCTCGGGGATGCCGCGCTTGCGCAGAAGCCTGACGATCGGCGTCAGCGTCAATGCCAGCAGAAAAGCCAGTATGACCGGCATGAAGAAGGCACGGGCGAAATAGAGCGCATAGACGGCCATGAAAATGAAGATGCCGACGAGCAGCGAGCGTATCAGATGGGTGTCGGCGCGGGCGACGATGCGCGCCTCTTCTGCTTCGGCAACGCCCGCGACCGAAGCGGTGGGGTCAGCTTTCATCACGGTCCCTCGGCGGCGCACCGCAATAGGCGCAACCGCTGACGAAAACGCCCCTGCCGCTCCAAGGTTCCGTTAGCCGGCGCTTATGGCGAGCCCACGAGGCTCGTTGTCGCGGTTATTGGTTCCGGCGCAATTTTTGGCCGAAGCGCAATACTACGCGGCAGGCGCCGGGGCCGGGCCGACGTCGGCCGTCTCCTTGCGCACGATCGGCGCCACCCTGGTGCCGTAGAGTTCGATCGCCTTCATGACCTTGGCATGCGGCATGATGCCGATCGCCATCTGCAGCAGGAAGCGGTCGTTTCCGAAGATCTTGTGCTGGGCGACGATCTTCTCGGCCACCTGCTCGGGATTGCCGACGAACAAGGCGCCGCTCGGGCCACGCGACTGGTCGAAATGAGCCCGTGAGGTCGGACCCCAGCCGCGCTCGCGGCCGATGCGGTTCATCACCTCGGCCTGCGGGCCATAGAAATCGTCGGCCGCCTTCTCGGTCGTCTCGGCGATGAAGCCATGGACATTGATGCTGGTGGCAAGGCCCTTCGGATCGGCGCCCGCGCGCCTGGCGGCCTCGCGGTAGAGGTCGAAGAGCGGCGCGAACCGCGCCGGCTCGCCGCCGATGATGGCGAGCGCCAGCGGCAGGCCGAGCGCGCCCGCGCGGGCGGCGGACTGCGGCGTGCCGCCGATGGCGATCCAGATCGGCAGTTTTTCCTGCAAGGGGCGTGGGTAGACGCCGCGATCGTTGATCGGCGCGCGCAGATTGCCCGACCAGGTGATCTTCACCTGATCGCGGATGGCGAGCAGCAGGTCGAGCTTTTCGGCGAACAGCTCGTCATAATCCTCGAGCTTGTAGCCGAACAGCGGAAAGGATTCGATAAACGAGCCGCGCCCGGCCATGATCTCGGCACGTCCGCCGGAAAGAAGGTCGAGCGTGGCGAATTGCTGGAAGACGCGGACCGGATCGTCCGAGGACAGGACAGTGACGGCGCTGGTCAGTTTTATGCGCTTGGTGTGCTCGGCCGCCGCGGCCAGCGCCACTACGGGCGCGGACGCGGCATAGTCCGGCCGGTGGTGCTCGCCGAGGCCGAAAACGTCGAGGCCGACCTGATCGGCCAGTTCGATCTCCTCGATCAGGTTGCGTAGCCGCTCGTGCGGGCCGATTGCGCCGGGGCCCGGCTGCGGGCTGACGTCGGCGAAAGTATAGAGACCGAGTTCCATCTGGTGTCATCCTGGCGTTGATTTTCGCGCTAGAGGTAGCGATCAGCCCGCATCGCCACCAGAGGGTCCGACTGCGAACAGTGCGTGTCCGTTTCAGCCGCAAAGGCGTCTCCCGGCTGCAACAGCACGGAATTTCATGGCTGGCATACCGTTTTGGCGCTTGAACTCCCGGTTTTCGCGCGTATGTAAGCGTCGCGAATTGACTTCAGGGAAGTGGACTTGGCTATCTACAGGGAAAAAGACATTTTCGAGCGGCGCAACGCCGCGAACGAGGCAAAGAAGGCGCTTCTGGAGCGCTTCAAGTCAAAGCCGGCGGCGGACGATCCCGCAGTGCTGGCGCGACAAGCCGAACGCAAGGCTATCCTTGCGGCGCGTGAGATACGCGAAGCCGAGAAGGCGAGGCTGAAGCAGGAAAGGCTGGCACGCGAGGCAATCGAGAAAGCCGAGCGCGAGGCCGCAGCCGAAGCCGCACGGATCGCGGCCGAAGAGGCGGCGCAGGCGGAAGCCAGGATTCGTGAAGCCGAAGAGGCCGAGCGTATCGCGCGTCTTTTGGCCGACGAGGCCGAGCGCAAGGCCAAGCGCGATGCGCGCTATGCGGCGCGCAAGGCGCGCACCGGCAGGACGCCGCCGGGCTTTACCGGCCGCTAGCCTCAGACCGCCGGAGCAATCTGCTTCGAGGATCAGGGTCGCTGCGAAGCGGCCCTGCATGCGTTTGTCCGCGCGCCAATTCATGCGATTGCCGACGCCGGTCGTGATGCGACTTTCGCGGATTGCTCTGTTTGCTTCGACGCAATTCCGGACGGAAAACCGCTTCGTACTTTTCCTGGATTGCTTTACGCCGCGAATTTCAGTCCCATAATGCCACAGACGATGAGCGCGATACAGGCGAGCCTGATCACCGTCGCCGGCTCGCCGAGCAGCCAGATACCGAGCAGCGCCGTTCCGACCGTGCCGATACCGGTCCACACCGCATAGGCGGTGCCGACGGGCAGCGCCTTCAGCGCCAGTCCAAGCAGCGTGAGGCTGACGATCATCGAGGCGACCGTGAGCATGGTCGGGACGAGCCGGGTGAATCCGTCGGTGTATTTGAGGCCTATTGCCCAGCCGATCTCGAACAGGCCGGCGAAAAACAGAAAAATCCACGACATGGGGAACGCTCCAGCCAAGCATCGCACCGGTCTCCGTTTCAGGACAATGCGATACGCGATCGACAGAGCACCGCGGCAGCCGTCCGGCTGCCGATGCCCTATCAAACAATGGGCGGGTCGTCCCGACCGGATTTCAGAAGATGTGGGGTCGTCCCCGCACCAGATATTGTATGTCCTAACATCCGATCAACAGACTGCCGGCGGTGTTTCGAACGCCGCCGGCGAACTCCGTCCCGAGGCACGCGAAAGCCTATTTTTCCTTGAGCCTCGTTGCCTTGACCGGCGGCGCCTTGAGCGTGGGAGCAGCGGCTGGCTTCTTGGCATCCTTCTTAGGCTTGCGGGCTTCCTTGCCTGCCTTCATCGCACCTTTTGCCATGATTCGTTCCTCCAATTGCGGGAAGCGAAGTGAAACAAGAGAAATGCCTCTAGGCAAGGGGCTGTTTCGCGGTCACGGCCGCGAAAATCCGGCAACCTGTTTCGAGGGCCTTTATGAATCTCAACCGGCGCGCACGGACTTGAACGGATGGGGGTTGATGCGTCGTGGATGGCCGGGGAATTTCGCGGGCCGGCAGCACGATCTCAAGGAAATCGGGTCCCACTTTTCCTGGAATTGCTCTAGACTTCGCGCGTCGGACAGGACGACAGGGAAGCAATGGCGGGACATGGCGGCTCTCGAACGGTCATCTACGCGGCGCTCGCCGGCAATCTCGCGATCGCGCTGACCAAATTCGCCGCGGCCTTCTTCACCGGCAGTTCGGCGATGCTTTCGGAGGGCGTGCATTCGCTGGTCGATACCGGCAATGGCGGTCTGCTGTTGTATGGCATGCATCGCGCTGCACGCCCGGCCACCCGCGCGCATCCGCTCGGCCATGGCCGCGAGCTCTACTTCTGGAGCTTCATCGTGGCGCTTCTCGTCTTCGCGCTCGGCGCCGGCGTATCCTTCTACGAAGGCGTGACGCACATCATTGCGCCGCAACCGGCCGCCAATGTCAGGGTCAATTACATCGTGCTCGGCCTGTCGTTCCTGTTCGAGGGCAGCTCGTGGCTGGTGGCGCTGAGGGAATTCCGTCGGCAGAAGGGCCGGCAGGGCTGGCTGCAGGCCGTGCAATCGAGCAAGGATCCAAGCGTCTACACGGTGCTATTCGAAGACAGTGCCGCGCTTCTCGGCCTGATAGTCGCCTTTGCCGGCATATTGGCGGCGGAGATTTTCGAGATGCCGGAACTGGACGGCGTCGCCTCGATCGGCATTGCGCTGATCCTGGGTGCGACCGCGGCCTTCCTGGCGCGTGAAAGCAAGGGGCTGCTCATCGGCGAGCCTGCTTCACCGGAGGTGCAGAAAGAAGTGCTGGCGATCGCCCAGCAGGATCCGGCCGTGCAGCGGGCGAACGGCGTGCTCACGGTCCACATGGGTCCGGAAGAGATCGTCGCCGGCCTGAGTATCGAATTCGAGGACCATCTGTCGGCGCCGGAAATCGAAGCCTGCGTCGAGCGCATCGAAGCGCGGCTGAGGAAGGAAATGCCTGAGATCACCCGGCTGTTCGTCAAGCCGCAGACGTCAGGCACCTGGGAACAGCGGCGCAAGCTGATCGAATCGGCATCCGAGTAGAGCTTGAACATGGTCTCGAGACCGCGTTCCACCCCTCCGGGTCATGCCTCTGGATCAGCGTCGCGTCGTTGCCTTGCGCCGCTGCGCCGCTAAGATCGGCCGATCGAATTCTTGGAGGACTGACTATGAAGATCGACGGCGGCTGTCATTGTGGCGCCATCACCTATGAGGCGGAGGTCGAGCCGGAAAAGACCTCGATCTGCCATTGTACCGATTGCCAACAGCTGACCGGGACTGCGTTTCGCGTCACCGTTCCGGCATCTGAAGATCACTACCGGATCACCAGGGGTACGCCGAAGATCTACATCAAGACCGTGGCAAGCGGCGCCAAGCGCGTCCAGGCCTTTTGTGGCGACTGCGGCTCGCACCTTTACGCCACGTCGGTCGGAGATGGCCCCAAGGTCTACGGCATTCGCGTGGGAACCGCGCGGCAACGCCAGGATTTGATTCCGACACTGCAAAAATGGCACCGCTCGGCGCTTCACTGGCTACCTGAATTTCAGGGCATGACCACAGTGGAGGAGCAGTAGCGCCGGCCCGGTGCGGCGCCTCATTCGTCGCCTTCGACGACCCTCAGCCTGAGCTGGCCGGTCTTTGAATCGGCAACGCGCGGGGAATCGACAACGCGCGGGCCGGGTTCGGGCTTGGCAGGGGCTGGTGACGCGATATCAGGGCCGGCTTCGCCACCGGGCTGCGCACCGAACTCCAGAGCTTCGATCTTCTGGCCGCGCTTGGTCACCTTCGACGTCGAGACGAGGATGTCGTCTATATCTTTGGCCGACTGGGCAAAATGGCCCTGCAATTTGCGCACTCGCTCGTCGACGCGCGAAACATCCTCCATCAGCCGGATCACCTCGCCCTGGATCAAGTGTGCCTGCTCGCGCATGCGGGCATCCTTGAGAATCGCCTGGATGACCTGGATCGACAGCATCAGCAGCGACGGCGAGACGATGACGACGCGGGCGCGGTGCGCCTTCTGCACCACCGCCTCGAAATTCTCGTGGATCTCGGCAAACACCGATTCCGACGGCACGAACATGAAGGCGGTGTCCTGCGTCTCGCCCTGGATCAGGTATTTTTCCGCGATATCGCGGATATGCACCTCGATGTCGCGGCGGAAGGCCTGCGCCGCGACCTTCTGCTGTTCGACGCCTTCGGCGGCGCGGATGGCGTTCCAGGCTTCCAGCGGAAACTTGGCGTCGACGGAAAGCGACGGCGCGCCGTTGGGCATCTTCACCAGGCAATCGGGCCGGCTGCCGTTGGACAAGGTCGCCTGGAACTCGTAGGCGCCGTGCGGCAGGCCGTCGGCGACGATCGCTTCCATGCGCGACTGGCCGAAGGCGCCGCGCGTCTGCTTGTTGGAGAGGATCGCCTGCAATTGCACGACCTGGCCGGCGAGCGACTGGATATTGCCTTGCGCGGTGTCGATGACGGCCAGCCGCTCCTGCAATTTGGCCAGGCTTTCATGCGTGGACCTGGTCTGCTCGGTCATGGTCTGGCCGAGGCGGCCAGTCATGGCGTCGAGGCGCTGGCCGATCGACTGCGTCAGTTCCGCCTGCCGCGCGCCGAAGACTTCCGCGATAGCGCCCATGCGACCCTGCATCTCAGCCTGGCTTTGCAATATGCCGGCCATCCGCGCCTCGGCATCGCGGGCATGGTCGGCGGCTTCGGCGGCGGCAACAGCACGCGCCTTGGCCGAGCGCCACAGCGCGACGACAAGCGCCACGAACAGGCCAAGAAACACAAAGGCCCCGAAAGCCAGCGCATGGCCGAGCGTGATCGTGGTCGCGCCAAGCCGGGCGACGGGCTCCGAAAGGATGGATGTCAGGTCGTTCATGCGCACAGCATAGACGATTCGGCCGCCCAGCACAGATCAAAACGTGAACGATCCCCTGGCGCACCGGTTGACGCCCTTTATTCAAGGTCTTAGGTGAGACGCCATGCCGATCAAGCCGCTCATCATCCTTCCCGACCCCATCCTGCGCCAGGTTTCCAAGCCGGTGGAGCGCGTCGATGCACCCTTGCACAAACTGGCCGACGACATGCTGGCGACCATGTATGACGCGCCCGGCATCGGGCTCGCCGCGATCCAGATCGGCGAGCCGCTGCGCATGCTGGTGATCGACCTCGCCAAGGAGGACGAGACGCCGGCGCCGCATGTCTTCATCAACCCAGAAATCCTGGAAAGCGCCGACCAGCGCTCCGTCTACGAGGAAGGCTGCCTGTCCATCCCCGACTATTATGCCGAGGTCGAACGCCCGGCTTCCGTGCGGGTCAAGTATCTCGACCGCGACGGCAAGCTGCAGGAGATGGAGGCCGAGGGGCTGATGGCGACCTGCCTGCAGCATGAGATCGACCATCTCAACGGCGTGCTGTTCATCGACCACATTTCGAAGCTGAAACGCGACATGGTGGTGAAGAAGTTCAAGAAGCTGGCCAAGGACAAGGCTCCGGGCAAGCTGGTGGGATAGGGGACAATGCCCCTTCGCGTCATTTTCATGGGGACGCCGGAGTTTTCGGTGCCGACGTTGCGCGCGATTGCCGAGGCCGGACATGATGTCGCCGCCGTCTACACGCAGCCGCCGCGGGCCGCCGGCCGGCGCGGCCTTGAGCTGACGCCGTCGCCGGTACAGCGCGAGGCGGAACGGCTGGGCATCGAGACGCGCACGCCGACGTCGCTCAAAGGCGAGGCCGAACAGGCAGCTTTTCGCGCGTTGCAAGCCGATATCGGCGTGGTCGTGGCTTACGGCCTGCTTTTGCCCAGGGCGGTTCTCGAGGCGGCGCGACTGGGCTGCATCAACGGTCATGCGTCGCTGTTGCCGCGGTGGCGCGGTGCGGCGCCCATCCAACGGGCGATCATGGCGGGCGACAGCGAAACCGGCATGATGGTCATGCGCATGGAAGAAGGCCTCGACACCGGCCCGGTGGGGCTGGTTGAAAAATGCGTCATCGAACCCGACATGACTGCCGGCGATCTGCATGATCGATTGATGAGCGTCAGCGCCGCGCTGATCGTGGAAGCGCTGGCGCGGCTGGAAAGGAATAGCCTGGCATTCACCGCCCAACCGGTTGAGGGGGTGACCTACGCAAGAAAGATCGATAAATCCGATACGCACGTGGATTGGACGCGACCCGCGGCCGAAGTCCACAATAACATTCGCGGCCTGTCGCCCTTCCCCGGCGCCTGGTGCGAGGTTGAAATCGGTGGCCGGGTGGAACGGCTGAAACTGCTTCGCTCGACGCTTGCGCAAGGCGGGGGCGAACCGGGAGGAATTCTCGACGACCGCCTGACGGTCGCCTGCGGAGCGGGCGCGATCCGGCTGGTCGAAGTTCAACGGGCGGGCGGAAGGCCCGCCGCCGCGCAAGAATTCCTGCGCGGGACCAAGATCGAAAAGGGAATGAAACTGTCATGAGCATGATGTCGATACGCGCGGCGACGCCGCGGGATCGCGAGGCCATCCGCCTCGTCGAGGAACACGCTTTCGGCCAGCAGGCGGAAGCCGGGCTGGTTGACGCGCTGGTTTCCGGCGGCGACGCTGTTGTCGAACTGGTGGCGGAAGAAGACGGGCAAGTGGTCGGCCACATCCTGTTTTCGCGGCTTTTCGTCCGCGCCGGCGGCAAGGATTTTCCGGCGGTGGCACTGGCGCCGCTGGCGGTGGAGCCATCGTTTCACGGCACCGGCATTGGCGGCGCGCTGATCCGCGAGACTCACATCCGCCTACGCGACGCCGGCGAGACGCTGGCCGTGGTGCTGGGCGACCCCGCCTACTACAGCCGTTTCGGCTACAGCCATGCGCGCGCCGAAGGCTTCGAGAGCGACTACCAGGGCGAGGCGCTGCAGGCGCTGGCCTGGGGCGACGCTCCCGAAACCGGCCGGCTGGTCTACGCCTCGGCCTTCACCGCACTCGCCGCCTAGGCGAGTGCGTATAGCCGCCCGGCATGCCGCGTTTTCGCCTCGACATCGAATATGACGGCAGCCTGTTTGCCGGCTGGCAGCATCAGGCGGACCAGCCTTCGGTGCAGCAGGCGATCGAGCAGGCGATCGAAAAATTCTGCGGCCAGCAGGTCCGCTTGCGGGCTGCCGGCCGTACCGATGCCGGCGTGCATGCGACGGCCCAGGTGGCGCATGTCGACCTGGCCAAGGCCTGGCCGGACGACAAGGTGCGCGATGCCGTCAACGCGCATCTGCAGGCCGCCGGCAATCGCATCGCGATCTTGAAAGCCACGACCGTCGTCGACGGCTTCGATGCCCGCTTCTCGGCCATCGGCCGCCACTATCTCTACCGCATCCTAAACCGGCGCGCGCCCTCGGCGCTGGAAAAGGGCAAGGTCTGGTGGGTGCCGAAGCGGCTCGACGCCGCTGCCATGCACGAAGCCGCCAAAGTGCTGCTCGGGCGGCACGATTTCACCACCTTCCGCTCCACGCAATGCCAGGCCGAGAGCCCGGTGCGCACGCTCGACCGTCTTGACGTCAACCGTTCGGGCGACATGATCGAAGTCAGAGCCTCGGCGCGTTCCTTCCTGCACAACCAGGTGCGCTCGATGGTCGGCTCGCTCAAGCGCGTCGGCGAAGGCGCATGGACGGCCGGCGATCTCAAGGCGGCGCTCGAGGCGCACGACCGCGCCGCCTGCGGCCAGGTGGCGCCGCCCGACGGGCTTTTTCTGGTCGGCGTCGATTATCCCGGATAGAGTCCCGAAAGGCTCTGAGCTCCGGTGTCCGGAACCGTGATTCCAAGCAGCGCCTGCAGCCCGAACAGCACGATCAGCGAAGCGATGAACATGCCGACGAAGACAGCGGTCCCGATTGCGGCACCTCTGCCGATGGTCGCGTTGGTCATGCGCCAGGTCAGCACCATCGAGAGCGCGAACAACAGCAGCGACACAAGGCTGGAGATCTGGTTCGCCGAGGTCAGGAAAAGCCTGATCAGTGCCGACGGCAGCATCAGCCAGGCGGTGATAGCCGAAGCCCAGTTCGAGGCCACGACATAGTGGACGAAGCGGCCGCCGATGCCGGCGCGCGGCGCGACCAGAGCGAGTGCAACCAGAGGCAGCACCCAGGAACCGATATCGACTGTCGCCAGCCGCAACAGCATGCTGAAGCGGCCCGCGAAGGCATCGGGATCGCCGATCTCGTTGGCGATGCCGACCCAGCCGACGATCAATGCCGGCGCCGCGACGACGATGGCGAAAAAGGAATTCCAGAAACCATCGGCAGACAGGTCGAGCAGACGCAGGCCATCGGCCCTGCCGAGCATCAGTCGCCAGGCGCCGGTCAGCGAAACTTGGGTCTCGTCCGCCGAAAGCATGCTGCTCAGTCCTGTCCGAACCAGTCTTCGATGAAGCGCTGATAGATTTGCGTCAGCGTCTCGAGATCGGCAAGGGCGACGCGTTCGTCGACCATGTGCATGGTCTTGCCGACCAGGCCGAATTCGACCACCGGGCAATAGTCCTTGATGAAGCGCGCATCCGATGTGCCGCCGGAGGTGGACAGCGCCGGCGCTCTGCCGACCACCGTCTTGACCGAGCCGCTCAATGTCTCGATCAGCCGGTCGTCGCGGGTCAGGAAGACATGGCTCGGCCGGTCGCGCCAGACGAGGTCGTAGTCGACCGGCATCTCCTTGCCCGGCCGGTATTTCTTGCGGCCCGCCGCCTGGTCGAGACGATTGTGGATTTCGGCCTGTATGGTCTCGGCGGTCCAGCTGTCGTTGAAGCGGATGTTGAAGGTGGCGGTCGCCTTGGCTGGAATGACATTGGTGGCCGGGTTGCCTACGTCGATGGACGTCACCTCCAGATTGGTCGGCTGGAAATCCTTCGTGCCCTCATCGAAGACGGGATGCAGCAAAGCATCGACCAGGCTCATCAGCCCGCGTACCGGATTGTCGGCAAGCAAGGGATAGGCGACATGGCCCTGGCGGCCATTGACGGTGATGTCGCCCGACAGCGAGCCGCGCCGACCGATTTTTATCATATCGCCGAGCGCAGCCGGGTTGGTCGGCTCGCCGACGATCGATGCATCCCATTTCTCGCCCCTGGAAGCCGCCCATTCGAGCAGCTTCGTGGTGCCGTTGATGGCCGGGCCTTCCTCGTCGCCGGTGATCAGCAGCGAGACCGAGCCTTTCGGGCCGCCATTCGTCTCGACATGGCGCGCTATCGCGGCGATGAAACAGGCGATGCCGCCCTTCATGTCGACCGCACCCCGGCCATACATCTCGCCATTGGCGATCTCGGCGCCGAAGGGCGGATGCGTCCAGGCGGCTTCGTCGCCGACCGGCACCACGTCGGTGTGTCCGGCGAACATCAGATGCGGGCCATTGCCGGAGCGCCTGGCATAAAGGTTCTCGATATCGGGCGTGCCGTCTTCCGAAAACACCGGGCGATCGACGAGAAAGCCGAGCGGTTCCAGCATCGTCTGCAATGCTGTCAGCGCACCGCCTTCGGCCGGCGTCACGGAGGCGCAACGGATGAGGGCGGCAAGGTTTGCGGCGGGATCGGTCGGCAGCGTCATGGCAAAAGCGATAGTCGAAAGCTGAAGGCCTGTCACGGCCAGACGTAGGGGCCAGTCCTATGACCGGCGATACCGCCGACATTATGGTTTTCATGTCGTATAGTCGCGGGCCCGGTGCGGAGTAAGAGATGGCAAAGGGGGACAGGAGAATCGTCATTGCCGGCGCCGGCAGCATCGGCTGCTATGCCGGCGGCTGCCTGGCGCTCGCCGGGCGCAAGGTGATTCTGCTGGCCCGGCCGCGCATCGAGGCGGCCCTGCGGCAAGGCGGATTGCGGGTCAGCGACCTTGAGGGCCGCGACCGGCGCCTTGAGCCGCAAGCGCTTGCCGTCACCACAGATCCAACCGCCGCCTTCCCGGAGGCGGACGTGATCCTGGTCACCGTCAAGAGCGGCGCGACGCGGGAAATGGCTGCGCTCATCGCCGCGCATGCCCCGCCGGACGCCGTGGTGGTGAGCCTGCAGAACGGCATCGACAATGCCGACAGGCTGCGCACCGGTATCAGCGGGCGAACAGTGCTGGCGGGCATGGTGCCATTCAATGTCGTGCAATCGGCCGAGGGCGAATTGCCGCTGCGTGTCCACCGCGCCAGCGACGGCAAGGTCGTGATCGAGGACAGCGATGCCGGTTTGATCAGCCTTCTCGGCGTCGAAGGGTTCCGGATTGAAGCCCATGCCGACATGAAAGCCGTGCTGTGGGGCAAGCTTTTGATGAATTTGAACAATGCGCTGGTGGCGCTTTCGGGCCTGCCGCTGGCGAGCGAGCTTGCCGACCGGCGCTGGCGGCTGATCCTGGCTGGACAGATCGACGAGGCGCTCCAGGCGATGAAGGCGTCGGGCATCGAGCCGGCGCGGATCGCCGGCTTGCGGCCGGCGCTGTTGCCGATAGTGCTCCGCCTCCCCGATTGGCTGTTCAGGCTGCTGGCGCGACGGATGCTGGCCATCGACCCGGAGGCGCGTTCCTCCATGTGGGACGATTTGCAGCGCGGCCGGCCGACGGAGATCGGCGATTTGCAGGGCGCCGTTCTTCGCCTGGCGCAAGAAGCGGGCACACCGGCGCCCACGGTCCGGCGGATCATTGCCCTGGTCCGTGAGGCGGAAGCGGCCGGCAGCGGATCGCCCTGTTTCAGTGCGGATCAGGTCGCCGCGCCTGAAGCGCGTCGGGTCTGAACGACTTCAGGCGACGCGCATCAGGCCTTTGTTTTCATGCATGTCGCCAGTAGCGCATGGCGACATACGGCGCTCAGGGTTCGGCCGGTGCATTGGTGCGCCTGCCATAGCGGTTGGGTCCGGGCTGGCCCGGAAACAGGCAAAGAACGACGAAGGCGACGATCGAGACGACCGGCACGAACAGGACCAACGCCGCGACGCCGGGTTTGTCGAGGTCGTGCAGCCGCTTCACCGCCAGCGCGATGTTCGACCACAGCGAGGCGATGAAGGCGATGAAGAAGACGAACGACCACATATTGCTCTCGGGCGAGCCTTCCGCCACCAGCGTGAAGCGGTAGAGCGGGAAAGCCTGGATGATGGCCACGAGCAGCCCGCCAAGAAAATAGGCCGCGCGGCTGACGCGGCCCGATGTCTTGAAGAAAAGCCAAGTGAGGTTGGATCTGTTAGGCAAGCGGGTCCCGTCCATATTGATTGACACCCCGGGTGCCTTCGAAACTCGTCAGCAGATATTTCCAGTCCATGTCACCCCTCCATGTTGAACCGGCGCGACCGATCGTCGCGCCGGCGGAAGGTGCGCCCGCTTTCCAAAAAGATCAATCGCGCAGCAATTCGTTGATCGACGTCTTGGACCGGGTCTTGGCATCGACCCGCTTGACGATGACCGCGCAATAGAGACTTGGACCCGGCTCCTTGTTCGGAAACGGCTTGCCAGGCAGCGAACCGGCTACGACGACGGAATTCGGTGGCACTTCGCCGTAGAAAATCTCGCCGGTGGCGCGGTCGACGATCTTGGTCGACTGACCAATGAAGACGCCCATGCCGAGCACCGAGCCCTCGCGCACGATGCAGCCTTCGACCACTTCCGAGCGCGCGCCGATGAAGCAATTGTCCTCGATAATGGTGGGACCGGCCTGCATCGGCTCCAGCACGCCGCCGATGCCGACGCCACCCGACAGGTGCACATTCTTGCCGATCTGGGCGCAGGAGCCCACCGAAGCCCAGGTATCGACCATGGTGCCCGAATCGACATAGGCGCCGACATTGACGAAGGACGGCATCAGCACGGCGCCCGGCGCGACGTAGGCCGAGCGGCGCACGACCGACGACGGCACGGCGCGGAAACCGGCCTTCTCGAAATCGACGGCGCTCCAGCCGTCGAACTTCGACGGCACCTTGTCCCACCACACGGCCTGGCCGGGACCGCCCTTGATGATCTCCATCGGGTTCAGCCGGAAGGACAAAAGGACGGCTTTCTTCAGCCATTGGTTGACATGCCATTGGCCATCGGCCTGGCGCTCGGCAACGCGGGCGGTGCCGCGGTCGAGCAGATCGAGCGCCGACTGGATGGCATCGCGTGTCTCGCCTCTGGTCGCCGTCGAGATCGCGTCACGTTCCTCGAAGGCCTTATCGATGGTCTTTTCGAGGCTCGCCAGATCCGGCTTCGACATGAATTCGCTCCATTACCAGGCTGTTAAGGGGCTGAGCCTTAACCTGTTTTGAAAATCGCGCGGACCCTATGTGAAGGCAGAGTAGGGGTCAATCGCGACTGCGCCATGGGACGGCGCAAGTAAATGAAATGGACGGACCTGACATCATGACACCCATGGAAAAGGCGGGCTGGACGCCGCTGCCGCATTCGGACGAGGATCTGGAGCGGGCCAGGAGCGTGCCGGACACGCCCCAGACGCGCGCCGAGACCTACCGCCTGGCGTGGAACGATCCCGACTTCATGACGCGGCGCGAACTGCGCGCGGTCAGGCTGCAGCTCGAACTCCTGAAGCCGGAGATGATCCTGGCCGAGCGCGGTATCCGCTCGACCGTGGTCCTGTTCGGGGGCGCGCGGCTGCCTGAACCCGGCGGCGAGGCCTGGGCTGCCAAAAACGAGACGCAGAAGAAGAACCTCGAGGAAAACAGCAAATATTACGAGGAAGCGCGCAAATTCGCCCGCCTCTGCTCGCAGCAATCGGCCGGTTCATATTACCGCGAATATGTCGTGGTGACCGGCGGCGGGCCCGGCGTCATGGAGGCCGGCAATCGCGGCGCCGACGATGTCGGCGCGCCCTCCATCGGCCTTAACATCGTTCTGCCGCACGAGCAGGCGCCCAATGCCTATGTGACGCCGGAACTCTGTTTCAACTTCCACTATTTCGCCATCCGCAAGATGCATTTCGTCATGCGCGCCAAGGCCGTCGCGGTGTTTCCCGGCGGCTTCGGCACGATGGACGAATTCTTCGAGACGCTGACGCTGATCCAAACCGGGCGCATGGAGCGCGTGCCGGTGATCCTGTTCGGCAAATCCTTCTGGAAACGGGCGATCGACCTCGATTTCCTCGCCGAGCAAGGCACGATCAGTCCCGGCGACCAGGACATCATCGATTTCGTCGACACCGCCGACGAGGCCTGGGGCATCATCAGCCGGTTCTACAAGTTAGGGGAATAGTGAGTGGTGAGTAGTGAGTAGTGAGTAGTGAGTAGTGAGTAGTGAGTGATAAGCCGTTTGCAGTCTCTGCTCGCCGCTCAATTTCCACTACTCACTACTCACTACTCACTACTGCCTTATACCCACGACTATCTCCGTCAGGAATCCGGCGAGGTCGTCGGTGACGAAGTCGACATCATCTTCCTGCGCCGGATCGCGCTCCCAGATTTCGGAGAATGTCGGCTCGAAATTGCGCGGCACCACCAGGACCGTCGTCATGCCCAGCGACTTCGGCACGGCCAGGTTGCGCGCGAGATCCTCGAACATCACCGCATTTTGGCCGGTAACGGCGTGGAGTTCGGCGAATTTCTCGTAGGTCTGGCGCGCCGGCTTGGGGTTGAGCCCGGCGGCGACGATATCGAAGATGTCGTCGAAATGATCAAGGATGCCAAGCTGGCGCGCAGTGCGCTCGGCATGCCTGCGGTCGCCGTTGGTGAAGATGAACTTGCGGCCGGGAAGCTGGCGAATGGCGGTGCCGAGGACGGGATCTGGCACCAGCCAGGAATAGTCGATGTCGTGGACCTTCTCGAGGAAATCGTCGGGGTCTATGCCATGGCGCGTCATCAGCCCGTTCAGCGTCGTGCCATATTCCCGATAAAGTTCCTTCTGCAGCTTGCGCGCGTCCTCGCGCGGCAGCGACAGCAGCTCCCCGACATAGGCGGTCATCTTGACATCGATCTGCGAGAACAGATTCGAATGGTGCGGATAGAGCGTGTTGTCCAGGTCGAACACCCAGTCGGTGACATGGGCGAAGCGAGCGGGGTCGGGGTGTGTAGCCATGCGCCCCTTATGGCACGAAACGGACGATCTTGAAGGGGCTTTATCCACAACTTCTACGCGCCGAAAGTGGCAGAAACCGTCTCACCGTTCAAATTTTAGGCATCCTGGAAAGGTGGCCTTCAGGGCTTGCTGGCACAGAGGCGGTCCAGTGGGAGCCAGCGATGAGCAGTATAATTCTGAAGTCCGCCACCATTGCTTTCGTCTCTGTCGCGGTTTCGCTCCTTCTGACCCTGATCATCGTCCCCGCCATGGGATTCCCGGTCAACCGCATGATCTGGCTGACCTCGACATTGTGTCCGCTGGTTCTTGCATGGGCGGCCTGCGCAAGCACGTTCTGGCACAGCGACAGGCTGAAGTCGGCGCATCGCGACCTTGCCCGCACGCACGCCCAGCTTGCCGCAGCGCATCGCCGGCTGGCGGAAAAGGCCAGCCGCGACGACATGACGGGCATGCTCAACCGGGAAAGCTTCTTTGCCGTGCTCAACGGCTCCCGGCACAAGCCCGATCGCGGCGCCTTGCTGATCATCGATGCCGACCATTTCAAGATGATCAATGACAGCTTCGGCCATCTGACCGGCGACGACGCGCTGCTCCTGATCGCCAGCGCCATCAAGCGCGGGGTGCGCGACGGCGACGTCCTCGGCCGCATCGGCGGCGAGGAGTTCGGCGCATTGCTGGTCGGAGCCACGGAACGGGAAGCCAAGCGCGTCGCAGAGCACATTCGCCGCGAAGTCGAGCTGATCCGCTTCCGGCCCGTGGACGAGCGGACCATTCCGCTGACCGTCAGCGTCGGCGGAACCCTCTGCAATGAAAGCGCCAGCGTGTCGGAGCTGATGCGGGCCGCCGACCGGCGCCTCTACCAGGCCAAACATCGGGGACGCAACCTGGTGATCCTCGACACCGACATCTCCGAGGCGGCCTGAACGGGCTGATCCAGCATATCGGCCTGTTAAGGAGTCTCTAACCCTGTTTGCACTCGGCTGCGCATTGTTCCGGCTTGCGACCAGTTTTGGCACGCTTCTGGCTTCGATGATGAAGCATGTGCCGTTCAGGGAACATGCCTGGATAGAGACCCGTCGAGAGACCTGTCATGAGTTTCCTTATCAAGAAGATGTCGCGCCGAATGATCATGCAGACGCTGATCGCGGTGCCTGCCCTGTCGCTGTTTCGCAAATTGCCCGATGCGGGTTCTTCCGAAGCCGCCCCCGATGAGATCGTCGAGATCAATGGCTGGATCCTGAAGCGGAGTGACCTGGCATGATCTTCGACAGTTATGAGGCGTTTCGCGCCGCGAATTTCACGCCCAGGGTCTGTGTTCTCGGCTCCGGCCCGGCCGGCACCACGATCGCCAGAAAGCTCGGCGCCGCTGGCATACCGGTCGTGGTGCTGGAGGCCGGCGGCAGGGAGTTCAGCGACACCTCGCAGGATTTCTACCGCGGCACCACGGTCGGCGATTTCTATTTCGATCTCGATATCACCCGGCTGCGGTTCATGGGCGGCAGCTCGAATCACTGGGCCGGCTGGTGCCGCGTGCTCGACAAACAGGATTTCGAGCCGAAGGCGTGGGTGCCGGACACCGGTTGGCCGATCCGGCGCAGTGACATCGAACCCTATCTGGGCGAAGTGCGCGAAATCCTGGAACTGCCAGATTTCCGGCCGGACGCACCGATCTCGGACGACATCCGCTGGGTGCAGCTGATCAAGAGCGGTGCGGTGCGCTTCGCTGAGAAATACGCCGACGAGCTCGACAAGAGCCGGAACATCGCTGTCGTGCTCGACACATGTGCCACCGAGCTTGCCGGCGACGGCAGACGCGTGACCGGCGCCAGGCTGTGGTCGCAGGGCCAGGATGCCGGTTTCTTCAGCGCCGACTATTTCATCGTCTGTACCGGGGGGCTGGAGAATTCGCGGCTGCTTTTGTGGTCGAACCAGCGCTCCAATGGAGGCGTCGTGCCGAACGCGACGGCACTTGGCCGCTACTGGATGGAACACCCGACCTTCCAGGGCGGCAACGCCATCCTGGCCGACTATGGCGCATTCGAGGTCGATGCGGTGAACGAGGCCTTCTTCTCGCCGATGCCGGCCGCGATGGAGCGCCTGCGGATCATGAATTTCGGCATCAGGCTGATCGAGACGCCCTATCCGGGCGTCAAGGACCTGATCGCCGATCTCGCCTGTACGGCGCCCAGCATGGCGGAGTGGCTATCGGGCAGGCTCAACCAGAACCTGCGCTGCGCGGCCCAGCTCTATGTCGCCTGGGAGCAGGCGCCGCTGGCCTCGAACCAGGTCGAGCTGTCGAAGACCGTGGTCGACCACGCCGGCGTGCCGCGCATCGAGCTGCACTGGAAGAAATCGGACCTGGAACGCCGCACGCTGCTCGAAGGGCTGAGGCTTTTCGGGACGACGCTGGCCCGGAAGAACCTGGGCCGGGTGCGTATAGCCGACTGGATTTCGAATGGCGGCGACTACCCGACGGACGAGGAGACGGCCGGCCACCATCACATGGGCGGCACGCGCATGGGCACCGATGTCACCAAGAGCGTCGTGGATGCCAATTGCAAGGTGCACGGCATGGACAATCTCTACATCGGCGGCTCCTCGGTGTTCTGCACCTCGGGCCAATGCAACCCGACGACGACGATCACGGCGTTGGCCTGCCGGCTCGGCGAGCATCTCGGCAAGGTGATCGCCGCCTGAAGGTTCCGCAGCCCCGCGAAAATCATCTCATCCCGGCAAGGCCGCGTCACCTGACGGCGCGGCCCCCCGAGCGGCTTAAAAGCCGTAGATGGCGATGCGCACCAGCACGGCGGCGACGTAGCTTTCCCGAATTGCCCTACGCCCGCTGCTCCGAGCGGCCGAAACGCCGTTCGAGATAGGCCTGGCCGAACTCCAGCGTGATCGACAGGATCCAGTAGATCATCGAGGCGGTGATCAGCATCTCGATATGGCGGAACTCCGTCTGGCCCATGGTGCGGGCGAGATACATGATCTCCCAGACGCCGACGACCGACACCAAGGACGAATCCTTCAGCATGGCGATGAACTGGTTGCCGGTCGGCGGGATGATGACGCGCATGGCCTGCGGCAGGATGACCAGCGCCATGGTCTGGCCGGGGCTCAGTCCAAGCGCGGTGGCGCCTTCGCTCTGTCCGCGCGGAATGCTTTCGATGCCGGCGCGGAAGATCTCGGTCATGTAGGCGCCATAACACAGCGACAACGCCAGAATGCCGGCCGGCACCGCGCCGATCACGTAGCCGACCTGCGGCAGGCCGAGATAGATGATGTAGATCTGCATCAGCAAAGGAAGGCCGCGGAACAACGAGGTGTAGAAAGTGGCCAGCCCGTACACGATGCCGTTTCCGGTCAATTTGGCGATGGCGCCGACAAGTGCGATGGCTGTCGCGATCAAGATCGAGATCGCCGAAATGTAGAGCGTGGTGGTGACGCCCTGGGTGACCAGGAAGCCGATCTTCCTGGCGATGAAGGCAAGCGACAGGTCGAAGGAATAGAAGAACAGCATCAGGAGCACGAACAGTTCGATCCAAACGCCGACGATCTGCTGTCGCCGGGGCAAAAGCAGCAGCAGCTTGCAATTCACCAGCACAATGAGCGCGATCAGCACTGCGGAAAGCGCGCGCGACAGCGCAGGGTTGGCCTGCAGCCAGCCGGATGCAACTGGAATCACCGAGCCAATCCAGTTTGACTTGATGCCCATCGCGTAAAGGCCGGCGGCCAACAGCGCCAGCACGAGCGCCGCCGCTGCGCGGCGGGTGATCCCCGGATAGAAGAGCATCAGCCTGCCGATCATGCCGTCACCTTGTCTTTCGTGGCGGCATGACGTTCTCGCCACCAGTCCTGCGCCTGCAATTTCCAGTAGGTGAGTTGCGCGGCCGCCAAGCCGGCGGCGCCGCCTGCCCAGCTCAATCCGAATGGTGCGAACTGCCGGTACCGGTCCGAAACGCCCAGAATGCCTTCCGCCACGACTTTTCCGGCGATGGCCGTGGTGTTGAGGCCATGGCCGCCGAAAGCCGTGCAATACCAGACGCCCGGCTGCAATTCGCCGATCTGGGGCATCAGGTGACGGGCATAGGACATCAATCCGGACCAGGCCAGTTCGGTCTTGAGGTCCGCAAGCTGCGGATAGGTACCGACCATCTCGCGGCGCAATTCGCGCGCCAGCGCGTAGGCGGAAGCGGCGCGCGTGGTGATGCGCCCGCCCCACAACAGGCGATTGCCGCCGTCGACCAACCGATAATAGTCGCCCGCCCGCCGGTTGTCGCCGACCGCGTCCGTGGTCGCGACGGCTTGCGCGATCAGGCGCGGCGCCGGCTCGGAAACCATCACATAGGTCGCGATGGGCAGGAAGGCGCGGTGGAGCTGACTGAATACCGGGCCGGTGTAGCCGCCGGTAGCCAGCACGACGCGAGTTGCCCGAAGCGTGCCCTCTCGCGTGCGCAGCATCTTTTGCGACCCCGACAGATCACATTGCACGACTTCGGAGCTCTCATGGATGCTGCCGCCAAGCCGCTCGATTTCATCGGCCACGGAACGCAGATAATTGAGCGGATGGATGTGAAAGGCTTTCGGGTCGCGCAGGCCCTGATAGTAGCGAGCCGATTTAAGCACCGAACGGACGTCTTCCCTGCGCAGATATTGAAGCTCGTATCCGTGGTCGCGCGCCGTCTGGTCGGCATAGGCCTTGAGCGCGTCGCCATCGTCGTAGCGCAAGACGCTGACCAGCCCGTCGCGCGGCCTGGCGGCCGATATGTCGAGCGCCTCGATGGTGTGACGCACGAATTCGACGCCCTCGATCGACAGCCGGTGCAGTTGCCGCGCCGCCTCCTTGCCGACGCGCGCGGCAATGGTGTCGCCGCCGGTGGCGAAGCCAGGCGTGACGAAGCCGCCATTGCGGCCGGAGGCGCCGAAACCGACGACCTGGGCCTCGAGCACGGCGACGCGCAGCCCGGAACGCGACAGCTGCAGCGCCGTGGTCAGGCCGGCCAGTCCCCCGCCGACGACGGCCACGTCACAGTGCGCCTCGCCGCGGAGCGGGGGCCTGAGCTTCCGGTCGGTCATGGTGCGGGCGTAATAGGTGTCCGGATAGGCCATCGGCGACTTTCAACTGCATCCCGCTCAGAGTCAGGAAAAGCGCGTAGCGCTTTTCTTGGGGAATTGCGCAAGAACAAAGGTTTAGAGAGGGGCGGCGATTGTTTCAAACGCTGCACCGCTCCGGCATCTGACGCGTGATGCCCGCCGGCAGCCGAGCGGCGCCGGCGAGCGATCCAACGTCATTTGGCGCTGTAGTCCTTGCCGTACCATTTCGTGGTCAGCGCGGCGAGCGTGCCGTCCTTCTTCAGCTCGGCGATGATGCCCGAAACCTTTGCGGTCCACTCGGGATCGTTCTTCTCGGCGATGACCACGAGCGGTTCGCGGAAGGCATATTCCCCTTCGAGTATCTTCACGGGATAGCCGTTCTTGATGGCGTTCTGCGCCGTCTGCTCCGGCGCGATCACGGCATTCAGGCGAACACCGTCGCCGAGCCGCAGGTCATCGAAGGGAAGCATGGAATCGGCGAAGGTGCGGATCTCGCCGGGCTCCAGCTTGTATTCGACGGGAGGCAGGCCGGGCGCGTCGATCTCGAGCTTGCGGCGGATGAAATCCTCCGAGGTGGTGGCCGTCTCGACGCCGATCACCTTGCCGTTGAGATCGGTGACCGACTTCGCGGTGCTATCCTTGTGCACGACGTAGACATAGGGGCTGTAATAATAGATGCCGACAAAATCGATCACCTTGGAACGAGCCTTGGTCGGCGTGACCGAGCCGACGCCGAGGTCGTAGCGCCCTTGCCAGCGGCCGCCGGTCAGCGTCGCCCAGTCGGGGGTCTCGAACGAGACCTCGACTCCCAGCCGTTTGCCGATCTCGCGCGAGACGTCGATGTCGAAGCCGGCGAGTTCGTTGCTGTCATTAAGAAAGCTTTGCGGCGGCCAGGCGGCGTTGGTGGCGACGACCATCGCCTTCTTCGACGTGACGCGATCCAAAGTTTCTCCGGCCATGGCGGCCGTCGTGATCGCGAATGTCGCGGCAGCAAGAATGGCGAAATCGAGCAGTTTTTTCAAGGTTATCCTCCCTTATGGATGCAGCTGAAATGATTTGTGCCTGCGGCGGGCACCAGTGGTTGTTGCGACCGCGACGTCTCCGCGCGTTCGGCTTGCGGATGCAAGTCCAATGCGGCTCGCTGTCGATTTGCGTCCATCGCAGCCGAAGCTGTTCCCCTCATGGGCTGGCGTTTGTGACAGTTGACACTCAGGTCGCGAAAAGCAGGGTTCCACCCGGCGAAATGCCGGATAATGGCAGCCATGCAGTCATTGCGTGCCGTGAGGCGGCAAAATGCCGGATATTTCAGCCTTGCGCAGCCTGCACCGGCTATTCCTCAGGATTGTCGCGGACGTGGTTCAGCCGATAGGATCGCGCCGAGGGATTGACGGTTCCAGGGCGGATCGAAGGAGAGGATTGATTGTGGAATTGACTGAAAAAGATCGCCAGCTGCTCGCGCTGATGCAGAAAAACGCGCGTGAGCCGGTGGCATCACTGGCGCGTCAGCTCGGCGTATCCCGGACTGCCTTGCAGGAGCGCATACAAAAGCTCGAGGCGGGCGGCGTCATTGAAGGCTACGCGGTGCGGCTGACCAAGGAGGCAGCTCAGAATTCCGTCCACTGTTTCACCTTCGCCGCCCTGAACAACAAGAGCTACCCGGACGTCTCCAGAAAGATCAAGGCGATGGCTTCGATCCAGGCGGTGTATGCAATAACCGGCGAGTGGGACCTGATCATCCATGTCGCGGCCGAGACGCTCGAGAAGCTGAACCGGGAAGTGAACGCGCTGAATGAAATCGGCGGCATCGTCAAAACCGCTTCGCATGTGGTGATGGAGACGAAGTTCAACCGCAACATCTATGCCGCACTATAGAAGGGCGAGGTTTCGCTCGCCCCTGCCCATCCGAATCCGGCTAGAGCAATTCACTGTCCCATGGAACGCTGAACTGCTCTATCTCTTTGTTTTTGCGCAATTCCCAAGGGAAAGCGCTACGCGCTTTCCCGGGAAAACCGTGCACACTTTTCCTGGATTGCCCTAGACAGTCGCCGGGTCGAGTGCGGGCTCGCCCATGCGGCGAGCGACGATCGCCGCGAAATCCGCGGTCTGGAATGTGTCGCGTAGCGCGTCGAAGGACGGCAGCACGAAATAGACGCGCTGGAACTTGTCGATTTCGTAGCCCGTGCGCATCACCGTTTCCAGGTCGAAAGGCGCATGGTGCGCATCCTTGCTCTCGACCGCGAACTGCAACTCCGTGAAGGATGACATCAGGCCGGCGCCGAAGGCCTTCAGCGGCTGACCACTCTCCTGCATGAGGCCGTATTCGGCCGTATACCAGTAGAGCCGGCTGATCATTTCGTCGCCGCCGAGCGCGATGATGTCGCCCGCCTTCTGGCCGTACATCTGCATGAAGTCGGCGAAGACCGGCTGCGACAGCACCGGCACATGGCCGAAGAAATCATGGAACATGTCGGGTTCGACGATGTAGTCGAGTTCCTGCTGCGTCCGCAGCCAGTTGGTGACGGGGAAACGGCGGCTGGCGAGATGGTCGAAGAAGGGCGCGGCCGGGATGAGCCCCGGCACGGCGACGATCTCCCAACCAGTCAGCTTGCGCAACTTGGCACTGACTTCATCGAAGTCCGGGATGCGGTCGAGCAGGCCGAGCTTGTCGACGCCGTCGAGATAGGAATGGTGGGCGAGCTTGCGCGTCAGTTTCGTCTGGCGGTCGCACAGTGTGCGCCACACCGCCTGTTCGTCGGCGCTGTAGTCATAGCCCTGCGCCACGGTGAAATCGGCACGGCAGACCGAGTAATCGCCGCGCAGCCCTTGAGCCGCGCAGTCGCGGGCATATTCGGCAACGCTCATCGTCGTCATGGTTTTTCTCCTCGCCAACCTAAATTCCGGATTCTAATCGGATTTGCGGAGGCAAATCGGTTTTGGTGATGGCCGGAATGAGGATTTTTGGATAACATCCACTCGGAATGTGCCATAGCGGAGTTAAAGTGCCTCAGTTCGACGATTTCGAGATCAAGATGCTCGATATCCTCCAGCGCGACGGACGCAGGCCGGTCTCGGAACTGGCGCAGGAGATCGGCCTATCGACGACACCTTGCGCGCGGCGCTTCGAGGCGCTGAAGGAGGCCGGCATCATCAAGGGCTTTGCCGCCGTGCTCAGCCGCCGTGCCGTCGGCCTGACGGTCGAGGTGTTCATCCAGGTGCGGCTGGTCAGCCACAGCGACGGTTCGCCCGAGAGCTTCATCGCCGCGGTCCAGCGCATGGACGAGGTATCATCCTGCTGGACGATGACCGGCGACCACGACTTCCTGCTGCACGTGATGGTGCCGTCGGTCGACGAACTCAACGCCTTCGTCATGCACCGGCTGATGCGGCTCGACGGTGTGCGCGACGTCCACACGCAGCTCGTGCTGCAGAACATCAAGGGACCAGGCCACGTGCCGCTCGGCCATCTGCGGCGGTGATGGTGCCGGCATGGGCGGATCATTCATGAAGAGGTCCGCCATGCGCAGATGGGGCGGCGGGTCTGGTTCCGCGAGTCTGGGGATTTCTGACGCGCCACGGCCGGGTGAAGATGGCCCGACGCTGGCCGATTTCCGGGGCGCGCCGCAGGACGCGCAAGAGCAATCGATGGTGTTCGAACGGACGGCACGGAAACCTGCCGTGCTCGCGGCCATGCATTCGCATCGCGCCTGACTTTTTCACGCTGGCCGTTATCAGGCTGCGCGCTACTTCCTGGAAGCGGAGGGTGTCCGGCAGGAGGAAGCGATGGAGCTTGTCACCCATAAAAAGATGAAAGAGGGCAGGCTGATGCCTTGGGGAAAAGGCACCGTCGTCAGCGGCGCCAGGGGCTATGTCTTTCTCGCCGGCAATACGGGCACGGCCGAAGATTACGACCCGTCGACGGGCAAAGGTGGCGCCGTGGGGGACGCGGCGACGCAATGGCGCTCCATTTTGACGACCATCAAATCGGACCTGGAGGAGCTTGGCAGCTCGCTCGAGCATCTCGTCAAGATCACCCAATATGTCAAAGGACCATTTCCGGACGGCGGCGTTCTGAGTTCCCCCAATTTCCGGCTGGACGTCATGGACGAATTCTTCGCCACGCACTGCCCGAAGCACTGCAGCTACAACAATCCGCCGCCCTCGGAGGTAATCGGGGTTGCCGCACTTGCGCATCCCGATCTCGTCATCGAGATCGTGGCGGTCGCCGCTCTGCCGGACTAGCGTCCGGCGCGACAGCCCACAAATATCAGGGCACGATCAGCGTGCCGGCGCCGTGCTCGGTGAACAGTTCGAGCAGCACCGAATGCGGCGTCTTGCCGTTGAGGATGACGACGCCTTCGACGCCGCGCTCGATCGCCTCGATGCAGGTCTCGACCTTTGGGATCATGCCGCCCGACACCGTGCCGTCCTTGATCAGCGCCCTGGCCTCGGCGACTGTCAGCTCGTCGATCAACTTCTTGTTCTTGTCGAGCACGCCCGGCACATCGGTGAGGAACAGAAGACGCGAGGCCTTGCAGGCGCCGGCGATGGCGCCGGCGAAGGTATCGGCATTGATGTTGTAGGTGTGGCCATCGCGGCCCGGCGCCACCGGCGCCAGCACCGGGATCATCTCGGAGCGCGCCAAAAGGTCGAGCAGCGTGCGGTCGACCTCGACCGGCTCGCCGACGAAGCCGAGATCGAGTACGCGCTCGATGTTGGAGTCCGGATCGATCATGGTCTTGCGCGCCTTTTCGGCGAAGACCATGTTGCCGTCCTTGCCGCACAGGCCGATCGCCCATTCGCCCTCGGCATTGATGAGCGCGACGATCTCCTTGTTGATCGAGCCCGCCAGCACCATCTCGACGATCTCGACCGTCTTCTGGTCGGTGACGCGCAGGCCGCCCTCGAATTTGGATTCAATGCCCATCTTGTTGAGCATGGCGCCGATCTGCGGCCCGCCGCCATGGACGACGATCGGGTTGACGCCGGACTGTTTCAACAGCGCGATGTCGCGCGCGAAGGCTTTGCCGAGTTCGCTGTCGCCCATGGCGTGGCCGCCATATTTCACCACCACCGTCTTGTTCTCGTAGCGCTGCATGTAGGGCAGCGCCCGCGACAGCAGGGCGGCCTGCATTTCGGCGGTGGCGGCAATGTCCGTCATCGGCGTGGTTCCCTGGTTTTTGATTTCATGCCTGCCGTTGTCCCAAAACAGCTGCGCATTTCTGGGCGACATGCATCAGGTAAAGACGGCGGCGTCTTAGCGGGAATTGGCGCGGGCCGCAAACGGCTTTGCTGTCATATTCGAGCGGCTCACGACCTCGTCATCGCTTATGGCACCATAAGCGGCGCCCTGCGGCCCCGCCAACCGGAGATCTTCTCCATCTGCGCGGCCAGGGACAAAAGCGTCTCCTCGTCACCGGGCCGGCCCGCGGCCTGGATGCCGAGCGGCAGGCCGGCTTCGGTGACGTGGATGGGCAGCGCGATGGACGGCTGGCCGCTGACATTCTGGATCGCCGGCCAGTGGGTGAACCACAGGCTCTTGTCCATCAGCTGGCCGAACAGCGGTTCGATCCTGAGCAGCGCCGTGAGGCGAAGCTTGTCGAGCATATTCTCGATGAGCTCGTCGGCGCCCTTCGGGTCCATCGCACCGCAGGCGAGCGGCGGGTGGGCGATGATAGGCATCAGCACGGCGTCATACCGAGCCGTCTCCGCAATCAGTTGCCGCGAGGCGGCATGCAGCCGCTGCAAGCCTGAATAGGTCTCGCCGGCCGAGACCATTTCGCCCAATCGGCCGAGCACCCGCGTCGCGCGCTCGATGTCGCCGGTGACGGTGCGGCCGATGCGCACCGCTTCGGCCCGCAACATGCCTGCGACCGCCGAGGCAACCGTTCTGCAGAAATCGGCGAAGAAGTCGCGACCGATGGAGGGCAAATCGATTTCCTCGACGCTGTGGCCGCCCTCGCGGGTGAGCGCAACCGCGGTATCGAGCGCTTTCAGCGTCTCGGCCGAAATCGGCAGGCCAAGTGGAGAGTTCCGGTACATTGCGAGCTTGAGCTTGCCGGGATCGCGCGCGGCAGCCGCGGCGAACGCACCTTTCGGCGGCAGCGCGGCATAGGGCGCGAGCGGGTCGGGGCCATGGGTGAGGTCAAGCAGCAGGGCGCAATCGCGCACCGAGCGGGTTACGGCATGGTCGACCACCATGCCGTACCAGCTTTCGCTCACCAATGGCGACAGCGGGACGCGGCCGCGTGAGGTCTTGAGGCCGACCAGCCCGGTGCAGGCAGAAGGCACGCGGATCGAGCCGCCGCCATCGGAGGCATGCGCCACCGGCACGACGCCGGCGGCGACCAGTGCCGCAGCGCCGCCGGACGAGCCGCCGCTGGTATGGCCGATGTTCCAGGGATTGCGGGTGATGCCGAAGGCCTTTGATTCGGTCATCAGCCGCAGCCCGTGTTCGGGCGATGTCGAGGTGACGATGGGTATCAGTCCGGCGGCGAGATAGCGCTCGGTCAGCACCGAGCTGACCTCCGGCACCCAGGCGGGGATGCGGCTACCGCCATGCGACGGCACGCCTTTAATGGCGATGCCGAGATCCTTGATGGCGAAGGGCACGCCGGCCAGCGGCAGGGAACGGTCGATGCCTTTCGCCCGGCTGCGCGCCGCATCGTAGAGTGGCTCGGCCGTGGCATTGATTTCAGGCCGGCTGGCCTCGGCGCGTGCGATCGCCGCGTCGACCAGTTCGACCGGCGAAACCTCGCCCTTGCGCACCAACGCGGCAAGGCCGGTGGCGTCTTCTTCCCACAGCACCCGTTCGACCGACATGCGCGCTCCCCCGATCCAAGCAAGGTAACCAGCGGCCAATCCGTTGGCAATCGAGCGATGGAACGAGTGCGGCGCGGTGCGGAAAGCTTTGGGTGCACGGAAATTTGCGCCGTTGCAAATACATCGCAATCCCCTAATTTGCCGACATGACGCCACAGGAGATCAGCAATCTGATTGTCCGGACTTCGATGAAGGACCGGGCTTCGTTCGATCTGCTGTACCGGCAGACCAGCGCGAAACTTTTCGGTGTCTGCCTTCGTGTATTGAAGGACCGGGGAGATGCCGAAGAGGCGCTTCAGGAGGTCTTCGTCAAAATATGGACGAAGGCGGACCGTTTCGCCGTCTCGGATCTAAGCCCGATGTCCTGGCTGGTGGCCATCGCGCGCAACCATGCGATCGATCGCATCAGGGCGCGGCGGGAACCCGCCGCCTATATCGATGCCGCGCTCGATGTGGCCGATCCGGCGCCGGGACCGGAGGCGATGACCGTGGCAGGTGCCGAGTCCGAGCGCATCTATCATTGTCTCGAGGAATTGGAGAAGGGCCGGGCAGCGGCTGTCCGGGGCGCTTATCTGAACGGCGAGAGCTATGCCGAACTGGCGGAGCGCCATGGCGTGCCGCTGAACACGATGCGAACCTGGCTGCGGCGCAGCCTGGTGAAGCTCAGAGAGTGTCTGGAAAGATGACGCCGGCAGACGACGACGGACCGGAACGTGGAGGCGACGACCTGTTCGCCGCCGAATATGTTCTTGGCGTGCTGACAGCGGAAGAACGCCAGATCGCGTCCCGCCGCATCGATGGCGACGCCGCATTCGCTAGGCTTGTCGATGCCTGGGAGGCCCATTTTTCGCCCTTGGCCGTCGCCTATCCCGGGACAGAACCTCCGATCAGGGTCAAGGAGGCGATCGACCGCCGGCTGTTCGCCTCGCAGCCTCGCGCCGGCCTATGGTCGAGCCTTGCCTTCTGGCGCGGCCTTGCCGCCGCCGCCATCGCGGCGCTGGCGATCTATATCGCCTTGCCTTTCATCAACCCGCCGCTCCAACAACCACAGCTTGTCGCCTCGCTGGCTGCCGAAGGCAGCGACGTCAGATACCTCGTCGTCTATGACGCGGCGCATCATGAAGTCGGCCTGTCGCACGTTTCCGGTGAGCGGGCCTCCGGCAAGGACTTCGAACTGTGGGTGATCGCGGGCAATAACGCGCCGGTTTCGATGGGCGTCATCCCGGCTGGGAAGGCTGCGCATGTGACGGTTTCGCCGGCCGTGCAGCAGAAACTTGCGCAGGGCGCCGTGCTGGCGGTCAGCCTCGAGCCTTCAGGCGGTTCGCCGACCGGCCAGCCGACGGGACCGGTGGTCGCGGCGGGTGACCTGAAGGGCATCTGACGGCTCCCCGCCGGGGCCGTCAACTTGCAAAATAGTGAAGTCTATTTTTGCATGGATAAACTGCGAACCAAATTCCCGCGGTTGGTTCAGCCTATCCGCCGAAATCACTGTGCCTCATTTGGAAGAATGAGAATTCTTTCATAGGAAGCGAAACTAAGTTTTTCATGGCCCGTATCTCCTCGCGTTCCCAATGATGGGGAAAATAACCCGAGGAGACTTACATCATGCGTAAACTCGCCACCCTTTTGCTCGCCGGTACGATCGGCCTCTCGGCGCTCGGCACCATCGCCTATGCCGCCAATCCGATGGTCGGGGGCGCACCCATGTACGCCAAGAAGAACATCATCGAGAACGCCGTCAATTCGAAGGACCACACGACGCTGGTCGCTGCCGTCAAGGCAGCGGGCCTGGTCGACACGCTGCAGGGCGCCGGGCCCTTCACCGTCTTCGCTCCCACCAACGAGGCCTTTGCAGCACTTCCGGCCGGCACGGTCGAAACGCTGCTCAAGCCCGAAAACAAGGACAAGCTGACCAAGGTCCTGACGTGCCATGTGATCGCGGCGAAAGCGATGGCCGCCGACGTCGCCAAGATGGCCAAGGCCGATGGCGGCGCGCATGTGGTCAAGACCGCCGGCGGCTGCGAGCTGACGCTCAAGGCCGACAAGGGCAAGGTCACCGTCACGGACGAGAACGGCAATGTCGCCCATGTGACGATTGCCGACGTCAGGCAGTCCAATGGCGTCATCCATGTCATCGACAAGGTTCTTTTGCCGAAGATGTAACAAACGGCGCGCTGCCGGCGAACAGGCAGCAAGGCTCCCCTGCCGGTGCGCGGCTTCGTTCAGGCGCCGCGCGACCGGCAGGCGTCCGCTCCGCCCGTGGCTCCATCCGGGAGCCTGGTGCGGGCAACGTTCGGTCCTCAACGGCTTTTGATTTTCAGCCGAACGTTGAATGTGGCAAACAGACAGCAGGAGGATTGGCCATGAACCGTCGCGACTTTCTCTTGAGCGGCGCCGCCGCAATCGGCGTGGCCGCCGGCACGGCATCTCTGCTGCGCATGGGCGGATCGCAGGATGCGCGCGCGGCGGAAACCTTCGAAGTTACCAAGACCGATGCCGAATGGCGCGCGATCCTGTCTCCTGCGGCCTTCGACGTGCTGCGCAAGGAAGGCACGGAATATCCCGGCACCAGCCCGCTGCTCAACGAGCACCGCAAGGGCGTCTTCGCCTGCGCCGGCTGCGACCTGCCGGTTTACTCCTCCGAGACGAAGTTCGATTCCGGCACCGGCTGGCCGAGTTTCTGGCAGGAGATCGCCAGTGCCGTCGGCAAAACGGAGGACCGGTCGCTCGGCATGACTCGCACCGAAGTCCACTGCCGCCGCTGCGGCGGCCATCTGGGCCATGTCTTCGACGACGGCCCGCCGCCGACCGGGCTGCGTCACTGCATCAACGGCGTGGCGCTGAGCTTCAAGCCCGCCACAGCCTGAGACCATGCGGCCGCGATATGAAAAAACTCCGGGCTTGCGGCCCGGAGTTTTTTAGCGGTCAATCATTTCGGGCGTGGACTGGAGGAGCTTCCCGAAACGGCTGCCCGTGTTTCCTTGCTTTCAGCGCGATTCCGGACGCAAACCGTTTTTCCCGGTGTTGCCCTGGTGTCAGTGCCCGCCGCCACCACCGCCGGCGGCCGCCGGTTTGCGAATCATCATGGTAAACAGGCCAAGCGTCGCGAACAGCACCGTCAGCATGTAGAACACATCCATGAAGGACAGCAGCGCCGCCTGCTGCTGGACCATGCCCGACAATTTCGAGATCGCCGCGCTGGCCGCATCCAGGCCGGCGGTCTGCTCGAAATTGAGCGTCATGTTCTGAAGCTTCTGCTGCGCGGCCGCACTTCCCCACTGCACGTGCTCGGAGAGCCTTGCATAGTGGAAGGCGTTGCGGTCGATCAGCACCGTGTTGATCAGGGCAAGGCCGACGGCACCGCCGAGATTGCGGGTCAGGTTGAACAGGCCCGATGCATTCTTCAGCCGCTCGGGCGGCAGCGTGCCGAGCGCGATGTTGTTGATCGGCACCATGCACAGCATCATCGAACAGCCGCGCAGGATCTGCGGGATAAGCAGCTCGTAGAAATCCCAGTCGGCGGTCAGGTGCGTCATCCACCATGTTCCGGTGGCAAAGCCGAAGAAGCCGATCATCATCATCAAGCGCGGGTCCATCTTGTTCGACAGGATGCCCGAGACCGGCGCGGTGAAGAACATCGCCAGGCCGCTGACGAACAGCGCCTCGCCGATCATCATCGAATCGTAGCCGCGGATGCGTCCGAGGAACACGGGGTAGAGATAGGTGAGACCGTAGAGCCCGATGCCGATGACGAAGGAGAACAGCGAGCCGAAGGCGAAGTTGATATTGCTGAACGCCTTGAGATCGACGATCGGCTCCTCGGCGGTGAACACCCGCCAGAAGAACAGCACCGCGCCGAAGGTCATGACGACGGCACAGATGAACACCGCCTGATCCTGCAGCCAATCATTGTTCGGGCCTTCCTCGAGCACATATTCCATGCAGCCGAGGAACGCCGCCATGCCGGCAAGGCCCCACCAGTCGAACTTCGAGAACAGCTTGAGGTTGGGCTTGTCGAAGTCGATCAGCGACCAGGCCGCCGTCGTCACCAGGATGCCGGGCACGACATTGACGAGGAACAGCCAGTGCCAGGACATTGCGTGGCTGATATAGCCGCCGACGGTCGGGCCGATTGTCGGCGCCAGGGTGGCCACCAGGCCGATCATCGGCGACACGACGGCACGGCGCGACGGTGGGAAGATGGTGAAGGCGGCCGCGAAGACGCTGGGGATCATGCCGCCGCCGATAAAGCCCTGGATGGCGCGATAGACGATCATCTGGTCGATGTTGGTGGCGGTCGCGGCGAGCGCGCTGGCGGCGGTAAAACCCGCCGCCGAAATTGTGAACAGAATGCGCGTCGACAGCATCCGGCTGAGAAAGCCGGACAGCGGGATCATGACCACCTCGGCGATCAGATAGGCCGTCTGCACCCAGGGGATCTCGTCGGAACTGGCGCTCAGGCCGGCCTGGATCTCAGCCAGCGAGGCCGAGACGATCTGGATATCCAGGATGGCCATGAACATGCCGAACACCATCGCCAGGAAGGCTATGACGCGCCGCGTCGAGATGGTGTCAGGCACAGCCGGCCTCGCCGGCGGCGCTCCTGCGGTCAGGGTTGCGGTAGCCATGGCGTTGCTCCCCGGAGCGCGCTCAGTTGGTCGCGGCCGGCGCGGTGCGGCTGTCGACGGCGACAACGACGCTCAAGCCGGCGCGCAGCCTGCCGCTCTTCAGGGCATCGGCCGGCACGTCGATGCGGACCGGGACGCGCTGCACCACCTTGGTGAAGTTGCCGGTGGCGTTTTCCGGCGGCAGCAGCGAGAACACCGCACCCGAGGCCGGCGCCAGCGAGGAGACAGTGCCCTCGATGGGCTCGCCGTCGATGGCATCGACCGAGATCCTGACCTTTTCGCCGGGCACCAGCCGGGCAAGCTGGGTCTCCTTGAAGTTGGCGACGACATAAAGTTTGTTCATCGGCACGATGACGGCGAGCTTCTGGCCGGGGCTGACGAGGTCGCCCTGCTCGACGGAACGGTTGCCGACGACGCCGTCATAGGGCGCCTTGAGCACAGTGAAGGAAAGGTCCCGCGCGGCCTTGTCGCGGCTGAGCTGCAAGGATGCCAGCGTGCTTGCCGATTCAGCACGCTGCGCCTCCAGCACGCCGATATTGGCCTGTGCCGCGGCGATCTGCGCGTCGGCGCCGACGAGAGCGGCGTTGGCCTGGTCGAGCGCCGTCTGGGCGTCGTCGAGTTGCGCCTGGGTGCCGACATGGGTCTTGAGCAGTTGCGCGGCGCGCTGCTGGGCGCGCGCGGCATTGGCGGCCGCGGCCTGGTCGGCGGTCTTGGCGGCCTGCGCCTGCTGCAAGGAGGCCTGCGCCGCCTTGGTCTGCGCATCGATGCGATCGAGCGTCCTGGCTAGCGTGGCGATCTGCGCCTCGGCCTGGGCGACCGCTATTTTGTAGTCGCCGTCATCGACCGTCAGCAGCGGATCGCCGGCCTTGACCTGCTGGTTCTCACTGACCTTGACCTGATCGACATAGCCGGAGATCTTGGGCGAAATGAAAGCCATGTCGGCCTGGACATAGGCGTCGTCGGTCGAAATCATGAAACGGCCGGTGGTCCAGTAATCGTAGCCGTACCAGGCGCCGGCGCCGAGCAAGGCGACGCCGATGATCGGCAGCAGCAAAGAGCGCACGGAACGCTTCTTCTTCGGCGGAGTTTCCGCCAGAGGTGGCGCGGCGACTGGCTGGACGGGAACTTCCGGTGCTTCCGTCGCCGGAGCAACCTTGGCGTTGGGGAAAGGACGGACTTCGGCGGTGGACGGCGCGTTCGAGGACATGACATCTCTCTCATGTTATAATACTGAACCGTTCGGTTCGATCCGGGCGTTGACATAGCGCCTAAAGAGGACCATATCAAGAGGCAATCGAACCGCTTGGTTCGAATTATTTTCGAGGTGTGACTTTAATGGCCGACACAACGCCCGAAGTCGAAAACGACAATTGCGGCGACCTGCTGGACAGCTTGCGCCGCGGCCGCCCGGCAGCCGGACAGGATCCGGTCAAGCGCAGCCAGATCATCGATGGCGCCCGCCGGGTCTTTATCGACAAGGGCTTCGAGGCGGCCTCGATGAACGACATCACGCGGGAAGCCGGCGTGTCGAAAGGCACGATCTATGTCTACTTCGCGAACAAGGAAGAGCTGTTCGAGGCGCTGATCGAGGAAGAGCGCGGCACTATCTTCAAGAACATGTATGACGTGCTCGACCGTGCCGACGACCTGCGCGAGACGCTGGTGAAATTCGGCAAGGTCCTGTCCATGAAGATCACCTCGGCCAAGGTCATCCAGGCCCAGCGCACGGTGATCGGCGCCTCCGACAGGATACCCGACATGGGCGCGCGGTTTTACGAACGCGGTCCCAAACGCGGCCACGACAAGGTCGTGACCTTCCTCAATGCCGCCATCGACCGTGGCCTGCTCAAGATCGACGATGTCGACCTTGCCGCCTATCAGTTCACCGAACTGTGCCTGGCCGGTCTTTTCCGGCAGTGCATCTTCGCCTATCGCGCCAAGGCTCCGAACCAGGACGAAATCGACCATATCGTCAGGTCGGGCGTCGACATGTTCCTGAAGGCCTATGGCACCGAAATGCTTGCCGCGGAGGAAAGCCACAAGATGATCGCCCTGGAGGCGAAGGCTTAACCCGGCTTTTTGTGCCGCTAACCGCCATTGGCCGCGAGCACGATCGCGGCACGCAGCTCCTCCAGGCCCTCGGCCTTTTCCGATGACGTCGCCAGCACGAAAGGAAACGCCGCCGGTCGCTTCTTGATCTTGGCAAGCGTCTCCTCAATCAGCCGCGGCACGCCGGCAGCCTTGATCTTGTCGGTCTTGGTCAGCACGATCTGGTACGAAACCGCCGCCTTGTCGAGCAGCGACAGCACCTCGTCGTCCTTGGCCTTGATGCCGTGGCGGGCGTCGATCAGCACATAGACCCGCTTCAGCGTGACGCGGCCCTTGAGATAGTCGAAGACCAGCTTCGTCCAATCGTCTACCTTTTCCTTGGGCGCGGTGGCATAGCCGTAGCCCGGCATGTCGACCAGCGCCATTGGCGGCAGGTCGGCGCCCTCCCCCGAAAATCCGTCCGGCACGAAATAATTGAGTTCCTGCGTGCGCCCCGGCGTGTTGGAGGTGCGCGCCAGGCCCTTCTGGTTGACCAGAGCATTGATCAGCGACGACTTGCCGACGTTGGAACGGCCGGCAAAGGCGATTTCCGGCGGCCCTTCCGGCGGCAGGAACTTCATGGCCGGCACACCGCGGATGAAGATCCATCCGCGGGTAAACAGGTCGGTGCCGATCGTGGTGCTGTATTGAGCGTTCAAGCTGCTATCTCCAGAAGAGAAATATCGGCGCCCCTGATGGCATCGAGGTTGCGGCTGATCTTGTCCACCGGCCAATCCCACCATGCCACCGCCAGCAGCCGCCGGATCGTCCTGTCGTCGAAACGCATCTTGACGACTTTGGCCGCGTTGCCGGCGACGATGGCATAGGGCCGCACGTCGTGCGTGACCACGGACTTCGCCGCGACAATGGCGCCATGTCCGATTTGCACCCCCGGCAGGATCACCGCCTCCATGCCGATCCAGACGTCGTTGCCGACCACCGTGTCGCCGCGCACCTCCTTCGACCATGTGACGGGGTCGAAACCCTTTTCCCAGCCATGGCCGAAAATGTTGAACGGATAGGTCGAAAAACCGGACATGGCGTGGTTGGCGCCGTTCATGATGAAGCGGGCACCTTCGGCGATGGCGCAGAACTTGCCGATGATCAGCCTGTCGCCGATGAAGGAATAGTGGTGCAGCACGCATTTCTCGGCGAATTTGTCCGGCCCTTCCGGATCGTCATAATAGGTGAAGTCGCCGATCTCGATGTTGGGCGCGCTCACCAGCGCCTTGAGGAAGCCGACGCGCGTGTGCATCGGGATCGGGTGCTTGATGTCGGGATTGGGTCCGGTCATGTCGAGGTCCGTCAAGGATTGGCCGATGCGGCGACGTTGAGCTTCGCATGCGCCCGGTCAAAATAGCGTGATCCGCCTATAGCACCAAACGGCGGGTGCGCGAGCCTTCTCGAACTGCCGGGCTCAATTGCTGCCGCGGCAGATCACGATCGGATTGGACAGCGCGCTGTCGAAGCCGCTGCCCTGGTAGATAGTGACGTTCGAAGCTCGCGGCGGCAGCGCGAAACTGCCTTCCACGATCTTCTGGTCGCCGGCCGGCGTGTGCAGAGCCCAGCTATAGGTGCAGAACTGGGGCGGCGCCTCGGCCTCGACATGGCTGCAATTGAGCTGCGCTCCGCCCAGCATGGCAGCGCCGCCGCAGCTGACCGCCTCCTTTGCAGTCGCCGCGCCCGGATACCCCAAGAGAGCCGTGACCGCCGCGACCCTGATCCAATTCATCGTCGAAATCCTTGCAGGCGAATCAAAATCGCAGGCAGCCTTTTCATGCCGTGGCCCATGCGATTTTTCCAAGCCGGGGCTTACTCGGTCTTGCGCAAAGCGTCCAGCAGGATTATGTGCATGATGATAATAAGCATGCTCATGAAAAGTTGCTCGCCGACCCCGATCTCCTCCCATGCCCTCCTCGCCCAATATCAGCTTCGTGCTGCACGATGTCGCGCGCCTGCTCAGAAAACGGTTCGAGCAGCGTTCGCGGACGTCAGGACTAACCCGGGCCCAGTGGCAGGTCCTGGCTCTTCTTTCGCTGCATGAAGGCATTCACCAGAACAAACTCGCCGACCTCATCGAGATCGTGCCGATCACGCTTGCCCGGCTCCTCGACAAGATGGAGGCGCGCGGCTTCATCGAACGCAGGCCCAATCCCTCCGACCGCAGGGCCTGGCTGCTTTATCTGACCCCGCAGGCCCGCCCGCTGATCGAAGTGATGCGCAGCAACGGCCAGAAAACACGCAATGAGGCCTTCGCCGGCCTTCCCCCTGAAACACAGCAGCAACTGCTGCAAACCCTCTGCTTGATCAAATCCAATCTGCTCGTGGCTTGCACCCAGCCAGCCGTCGACCGGGAGAAACTACATGGCTGAACCAACCTCACCCAAGAAACCTGCCGAAGCAGAGCCTTCCGCCAGCCGGACCAAAGACCAGATCATCCGACTGGACAGCGAGCGCGAACACAGGCGGGCCAATACCGTCATCGACAATGACGAGCTGGAAACGCCGGTCGCTCTGGAGCCGGCGGCACTCGAGGCTCCGTCCAGGGAGCGGCCGGCGGCCAATGTCGCCGCGGCACCTGCGACGCTGGCCAAGCCCAGGCGCAGCCTGACGCGGCCGGTCCTGTTTGCCCTGCTCCCCGTGGCGCTGGCGGTCGGCGGCTATTATTACGTCGTCGGCGGCCAGACCATGACGACCGACAATGCCTATATCCAGGCCCAGTCGCTCGGCGTTTCCGCCGACGTCTCCGGCACGGTGCAGGAGATAGACGTCCACGAGAACGAGGTGGTGAAGAAGGGCCAGGTGCTGTTTCGCCTGCGGCCCGCCTCATTCGAAACCGCGCTGACCGCCGCCCAGGCCCAGCTCGGGACCGTGCGCAACCAGGTGCTGACGTTGCAAGCGAGCTATCGGCAGTCGCTGGCGCAGATCGAGCAGGCCGAGGCCGACATCCCCTATTACGAGGCCGCTTTCCAGCGCCAGCAGGATCTGCTCAAGACCTCCACCGCCTCCAAGGCGACGTTCGACAGCGCCCAGCACGACCTCATCGCCGCCCGCCAGAAAGTGTCCGTCGCCAAGGCGCAGGCACAAGCCACACTTGCCCAGCTTGGCGGCGACGCCAACCAGCCGGTCGAGAAGAACCCGTTCTACCTGCAGGCCCGGTCGGCAGTGGACGACGCCCAGCGCAATCTCGCCGATTCCATAGTTAAAGCGCCGTTTGAGGGCATCGTCACCAATGTCGACGCGCTGCAGATCGGCAAGTACCTGCCCGCTTCGCAGCCGGCGTTCAGCCTGGTCTCGGCGACCGATCTGTGGATCGCGGCGGAGCCCAAGGAAACCGAACTGACCTATGTCAGGCCAGGACAGACGGCGACGATCAGTGTCGACACCTATCCTGGCGCCGTCTGGCACGGGACCATCGCCTCGATCAGCCCCGCCTCGTCGTCGAGCTTCTCGCTGCTGCCGGCGCAGAACACCACGGGCAACTGGGTCAAGGTCGTGCAGCGCATCCCGATGCGGGTCACGATCGATGATCCGCAGGGCAAGCCGCCGCTCAGGGGCGGGATGAGCGTGGTTGTCGACGTCGACACCGGTCATGCGCGCGGCCTGCCCGACTTCGTCACCAACCTCATCCACCGGGCCGAGCAGAAATCATGACCGCGGCAGGCGCCACGCCGGTGGTCGCCAATCGCGGCGCCATCACCGCCTGCGTGATCCTGGCGGTCATCATGCAGGCGCTGGACACCACCATCGCCAATGTGGCGCTGCCCTATATCCAGGGGAGCGTTTCGGCGAGCGCCGACCAGATCAATTGGGTGCTCACCTCTTATATCGTCGCGGCTGCCGTGATGACGCCGCCTTCGGGCTACCTTGCCAATCGGTTCGGCCGCAAACGCATCCTCCTGATCTCCATCACCGGCTTCGTGGTTGCCTCGGTGCTTTGCGGCTTCGCGCAGTCGCTGCCGCAGATCGTCGGCTTCCGCCTGCTGCAGGGCCTTTTCGGCGCAGCCCTGGTGCCGCTGTCACAGAGCATCCTGCTCGATATCTATAGTGTGGAAGAGCGCGGCTCGGCCATGGCGCTGTTCGGCGTATCGGTGATGGTCGGGCCGGTGCTCGGGCCGGTCATCGGCGGCTGGCTGACCGAGAACGTCAGCTGGCGCTGGGTGTTCTACATCAACGTACCGATCGGCGCCCTGGCCTTCGCCGGCGTGTCCATGTTCGTCCAGGAGACGAAAACGGACCTCAAGGCGAGGCTGGACTGGCTGGGCTTCGGCATGCTCAGCATCACCATCGCGGCGCTCCAGATGTTCCTCGACCGCGGCGAGCAGCTCAACTGGTTCTCCTCCTCCGAGATCATCGTCGAAGCGTTGATCTGCGCGTCGGCCTTCTACATCTTCCTCGTCCACACCTTCACCGCCCGCAGCAGCTTCGTGAACCCCAGGCTCTTCCTGGACAGGAATTTCGCCGTCGGCATGGTCTTCATCTTCATCATCGGCATCACCTACCTGGCCTCGCTGGCCCTGATGACGCCCTATCTGCAGACGCTGATGGGCTATCCGGTGGTGACGGCCGGCATCGTCATGGGGCCGCGCGGCCTCGGCACCATGGCCTGCATGTTCCTGGTCGGCAGGCTGGTCGGCAAGGTCGATACACGCTGGCTGCTGTTGACCGGCCTGCTGGTCACCGCCTGGGCGATGTACGACATGACCGGCTGGACGCCTGACGTCTCGCAATGGACGATCATCAGCACCGGCTTCATCCAGGGTGCGGGACTCGGCTTCCTGTTCGTGCCGCTGACCACCATCACCTTCGCCACGCTGGCGCCGGAGCGGCGCGCGGAAGGCACCGGCCTCTACAATCTGTCGCGAAACATCGGCTCCAGCGTCGGCATATCCGTCGTCACCGCGCTGCTGACGCAGAACGTGCAGATCAACCACGCCAATATCGCCACCTATGTGACGCCCTTCAACCAGGCGTTCAGCGATCCGGCGATCGCGCAAGCGATGAACCCGTACACGGCCGCCGGCCGCGCCGCGCTCGACGGCGTGGTGACGCTGCAGGCGACCATCATCGGCTACATGAATGATTTCAAGCTGATGATGATCCTGTCGCTGGCCGCCATCCCGCTGGTGCTCCTGCTGCGCAAGCCGGCAACGCCGGCCAAGATCGATCACAGCGCCGTCATGGAATGACCGTTCGAACGCGATCGGGTAACCATTGAGCGCAAGCCGCGGCGGCTCTGCGGAAAAACCGGGGCGCACCACGGCTGGTCTGCCCTGCCGCCATTTCATTGCTCGAATGGACCAGTATCCCGCGAAGCGGCGCGGAACCCGGTTTGCCGGAGGCCTGCCAGACACCAGCGTCGCTGCGCCGAAGCCGTCGCGGTGTTGGGCTTGAGAAAAACTTGGCGATCGATGCCGGCCAAGACCTCTGTCCGAACAAAAAACCCCGGACGAACCGGGGTTTTTTGTTCGGAATCCGGAGCCGGCGCCTTTTATTCCGCCGGCGAGGGTTTCTTGCGGAACAGCGCCAGCAGATTGTCCCACAGTTCGATCTTGGCGCCCTGGCGCTTCATGATCACGCCTTGCTGGAGGATCGACAGCGTGTTGTTCCAGGCCCAGTAGATGACCAGGCCTGCCGGGAAACCAGCCATCATGAAGGTGAAGATAACGGGCATCCAGGTGAAGATCGCGGCCTGCGTCGGGTCCGGCGGCGTCGGGTTCATGCGCATCTGCAGGAACATGGTGACGCCCATGATCAGCGGCCAGACGCCAATCATCAGCATGTGCGGAAGCGTGATCGGAACGAGGCCGAACAGGTTGAAGATCGACGTCGGATCGGGCGCGGCCAGATCCTGGATCCAGCCGAAGAACGGCGCATGGCGCATCTCGATGGTGATGTAGAGCACCTTGTAGAGCGAGAAGAAGACCGGGATCTGCAATGCCACCGGCCAGCAGCCGGCGAGCGGATTGATCTTCTCGGTCTTGTACAGCTCCATCATCGCCTGTTGCTGCTTCATCTTGTCGTCCGCGTATTTCTCGCGGATCTCGAGCATCTTGGGCTGCACCTTCTTCATGTTCGCCATCGACGCGTAGGACTTGTTGGCGAGCGGGAAGAAGATGGCCTTGACGATGACGGTGGTGGCGAGGATCGCCAGGCCGAAATTGCCGAGGAATTTGTAGAGCGTGTCGATGAGCCAGAACATCGGCTTGGTGATGAAGTGGAACCAGCCCCAGTCGATCAGCAGGTCGAACCGCTTGATGTGCCGGTCTTCGGCATAGGCATTGATCTTGGCCACTTCCTTGGCGCCGGCGAAGACCTCGGTCTCGACGGTAGCCGACTGGCCGGCCTCGACATTGATCGGGTCGGTGAGGAAGTCGGACTGGTAGCGGTGGCGGCCGTCCACGAAATAGCCGAAGCGCGGCTGGAACGGCTGCTTCTCGCTCGGGACCACCGTCACCGCCCAGTATTTGTCGGTGATGCCAAGCCAGCCGTCCGTCGCCTTGCCCGGCTTGACTTCCTTGTCCTTCTCGATGGACGCGTATTTGTGTTCCTGCAGGCCTTCCGCACCGGTGAAGCCAATCAGGCCTTCATGCAGCACGTAGGTGCTGGCGACTGCCGGCTTGTCGTAGCGGGTGACGCGGCCGTAATTCGACAGCGTAACCGGGGCCGAACCCGAGTTGCGCACCTCGTCGGAAACGGTGAACATGTAGTCGCTGTCCACAGAGAAGGTGCGCTTGAAGGTCAGCCCCTTGTCATTGGTGTAAGTCAGCGTCACCGGCGTCGACGGGGTCAGCGTCGGATTGCCTTCGACGTTCCACACCGTATCCGCGCCCGGTACCGTGCCCGTCTTGTCGTTGCCGACGAAGCCGATCTCGGCGAAGTAGCCGGTGGGCAGCTCCGAAGGGTTGAGCAGTTCGATCTTGGGCGAATTCTTGTCGACGGTTTCGGTGTAGTGCTTGAGCTTGAGGTCGTCGAGACGGGCGCCGGTCAGGTTGATCGAGCCTTCCAGGCTCGGCGTATCGATCTTGACGCGCTTCGAAGCCGCCAGCACCTGGTCGCGGCTGGCCGCGGTCACGGTGTCGCCGCCGGGCGCGTTGGGGATGGCACCGGGAGCGGTGCCGGCCGGCGCTGGCGTTGCCGCGCCCGGATTGGCTGTCTCTGCCGCCTTCTTCTGCTCTTCCACGCGCTGCTGCTCGACGCGCGCCGCCTCGCGCTGCTGCTCGACGCGCGGGTTCATGTAGAAAACCTGCCACAGGGTCAGGATCAGCACCGACAGCGCGATGGTGATGAAGAAGTTCCGGTTGTTTTCCATCGAGAGCCCTTGGCCTATCGTGTTCCGCGAAGTCGGCGGGAGAGTTCGGCTTTCAACTGGCCGAACGGGGCGCGGAGCGCATCATCGCGCCCGACGATGACATAATCATTGCCAGGCATCATGTCATCGGCCGCATGGGTGCGCACGGCCTCTTTCAGCCGCCGCCTGACGCGGTTGCGCACGACCGCGTTGCCGACCTTCTTGGTGACGGTGTAGCCGACGCGCGGCGCTCCGCCATCGCCGCGGTCGAGGACCTCGATGAGGAAAAACCGCCCGCGACGTTTTTCACCACGGCGGACGGCCAGGAATTCCGCGCGTTTCAGAAGCCGCTTGGGATTTTGTCCCACTGGCTTGCCGGTTGCGGGCAACGATCTTGTCTCGCTCAGGCGCTGAGCCGCTTGCGGCCGCGGTTGCGGCGAGCTGCGACGACGCCGCGACCACCCTTGGTGGCCATGCGGGCACGGAAACCGTGCCGGCGTTTGCGGACGAGTTTGGACGGTTGGTAGGTACGCTTCATTTGTTTTAATACCGCGGGGTGCGGCCCTTCTTGATTCTGTCACTCTGTAACAGGAGCTTTGCCGGGCCGGCTTTGGCGCGATCGAAACCGCGCCGGGACGAATGGCCCGAGCGTGAGCGGGCTTATAGAAAGAAGGGTTTTGGAAGTCAATCCGGTGCCGGGGCCGGTGCCGCCGGGCCCGGGATGAGCACCTTCGGCGGCAATTATATCTCTCCGACCAAGGAGCAAATTGGCAAAAAAGCCGCAATCGCCTAATCTGGGCTGATCAAGCGATTGTGAAGACAGGACCGCATGAGCGAAACCACGCACGCCGAGGAAGGGACAGGACCAGCGCCAGCCGCCGTCCGCAGCGTCCCCTTGTCGCGCGGCCTGTCGACGAAACTGCTGCTGTTGACCATCGTTTTCGTGCTTTTGGCCGAGGTGCTCATCTTCCTGCCCTGGATCGCCAGCTACCGGCTGGCCTGGCTCAAGGAGCGGCTGAGCACCGCCGCGGCCGTATCGATCGTGCTGGTGCAGGGCGAACCGACCTCGCTGTCGCGCACGGCGCAGAACGACGTGCTCATGGCTATCGGCGCCAAGGCGATCGCGGTGCGCGACGGCGGCGTGTCGCGGTTGCTTGTGGTGGCCGACATGCCGCCGCAGGTCGACGAGCACATCGACCTCGCCAGCGTGGGCATGGTCAAGGGCATGACCGGCGCGCTCGACACGCTGTTTTTCGGCGGCAACCGGATGCTGCGCGTCTTCGGGCCGGTCGGCGACAGCGACAAGGAGTTCGAGCTGATCATGCCGGACTACAGCCTGCGCAAGGCCATGCTCATCTATTCGCGCAACGTCGCCTTTGTCTCGCTGCTGATCTCGCTGTTCACTGCGATGCTGGTCTATGCCGCGATCGACCTGATCATGATCGGCCCGATCCGCAACATGACGCGCTCCATGCTGTCCTTCTCGCAGGCCCCCGACGACCCCAGCCGGATCATTCATCCCGCCGCACGCGCCGACGAGATCGGGGTGGCCGAGCGCGAGCTGTCGCAGATGCAGGAGCGGCTGCAGAAGATGCTGACCGAGCAGAAGCACCTGGCCGATCTCGGCCTCGCCGTGTCGAAGATCAACCACGACATGCGCAACATCCTGGCCTCGGCGCAGCTCATTTCAGACCGCCTGCGCCAGGTCAAGGATCCGACCGTGCAGGCCTTCGCACCGAAGCTCCTGCGTGCGCTCGACCGCGCGGTCTCCTACTCGGAAGGCGTGCTTCATTATGGCCGCACGCAGGAGCCGCCGCCTTCGCGCCGGCGCGTGCGGCTGCGCCAGCTGGTCGAGGACGTGCACGGCCTGCTCGACATCGAGGAAGGCATCGAGTTCATCAACGCGGTCGAGAAGGCGTTCGAGGTGGATGCCGATTCCGACCAGCTGTTCCGCGTGCTCACCAATCTGTGCCGCAACGCCGTGCAGGCGATGGCGGCGGACACGGAAAGCGCCGTGGTGCGCCGACTGGCGGTTTCGGCCGAGCGCATGGGCAGCGTCAGCCGCATCGTCGTCACCGACACCGGTCCCGGCCTGCCGCCGAAGGCGCGCGAGAACCTGTTCGCGGCGTTCCGCGGCTCTGCGCGCAGCGGCGGCACCGGGCTTGGCCTGGCGATCGCGCATGAACTGATCCGCGCGCATGGCGGCACGGTGGAGCTGGTCGAATCGATTGGCGGGCGCACCACCTTCGCCGTCACCATTCCCGACCAGCCGGTGCGGCTCGACCAGGCCCGCAACGGGCTGCGCCGCCCGGCCTGAAGGCCCGGGCGCTGTTTCGCCCAGCAGACCGGTCCGACCCGCTTTGACCTGAATGCCGCTTCGAACAATCCGGATTTCCGGCCGGATTCACCGGATGACGCGTCGAAGACAAAACTTTTGCCGGATCGGCTTGCTTTTCGCGAATTCAGTCGCTAGGGAACTGCACACATTCGCGGCCGGTCCTTGAGGATCGGATCGTGGGGTCATGGAAAGCATGACCTGATGCGCGCCCGTAGCTCAGCTGGATAGAGCACCAGACTACGAATCTGGGGGTCAGGAGTTCGAATCTCTTCGGGCGCGCCATTTCGGTACAACACGACGCCGAGTTACTCCTCGCATCTCCCTGACTCTCCGTCTGAGATTGGGGGGCTTAAGGGCGAGCGAATCCGCAGCCTTGCGGAAGCGGAAGCTACCAGCCTCCGCCACTTCGGCCAACGCAGCTGTTTAAGCTCGATCGGCACGCGGCTCACACCTTCGTCTGCTCTGGCCCGAAGCGGCTCCGCAAGTGGGTCATTCCCCGCGCGTGCCTGGGAAAAGAACCGTCAGTCTTTGCTCGGCCGCCGCCCAGGCCCGCAGGTGATAGCGGCGCAGCACGAACACACTTGCAGCGAAGGCGAGCATCCCGGCTGCCACGCCGAGAGCCATTCCCGCGCCGACTGCCGCTGTGGCGGCGATGCCTGTAAAGACACCTGCAATGGCGCTGCTGATCACGCTCACCATGCCGGCCGTCGTCATAAAATACTGCAACGGCGATGGGCTGAGCCCCTTGTCCACGAGCACTGCCGAGCGATCGTCGTGCGTGGAATGAACGAGATAGCTTTGCATGGCGGGCGCGACTTCAACGTAGTAGTGCCGGATCCGTGCCATTCCACGGGCGTGCACCATGTCCTCGACAGCAACCTGCACGGCGCGGACGAAGGTGACCAGGCCGATAAAGAAAACGCAGGGCAGCAAGATCAGGCTGAACAGCACGAACGGCATACCCATTTTCGTGACTTGCGCCACGAATGACAGAGCGATCGCTACGCTTGAGACTGACGTGAGGAACAGATTGGCGCGCTGATTCGCCTCCTGAATCGTGGCTGCGCGGGCGGTCTGCAACACGAAGTGCTCGGTTGTCATGCACTGCAGGACTACCTGCGCGTCGTTGCCTTCTTCCGCCATGCCATTGTCCTCCGGTCGGCTCGACCACAACGCTGCCGAAATCGCTCAAAATCGGCAAGCCGCCTTCAGTCGCGCATATCCCACGCGGGCCTGGCGGCTTTCCATAGCCGCCCATGGAGCCACGCCGGCCCGAGGGGCTGGGTCATTCCACGCGCTCGAACACATCCAGGCTGGTCCCGAAGGCGCGCCATGCCCCAACTCTGACTATCCTGGCGGGCGCCCCTTCCGCCGATGCGGTAAGGGTCTGCCCTGCAACGGTATGCCAAAGCGTCTCGAGCTTACTTTCCCGCAGAATGCCGGTGTAGCTCACGGCCGCAGGCCCGGCCTTGCCCTGTCCAACAGCCGTGAAGCCGATTACGTCGCCACAGGCAGCGCCATGGATCGGAAGTTCCTGACCAAAGAAACTGCTGTCTTCCAACGCCGTCCTGAACGTGCCGCGGATGACGCCTTCCGCGTCGTCCTCGATGATGACGGTCGAGCCGTATTGGTTTCGCCAAGTCCCGATCCAATCTGGCATGGTGCACTCCACGAGCGGTTCGGGATCAACGTGCAGGGCCCGCACGTGTTCCGAGGCTGCCTGCGCCGCTCGGCGTCGAGGCAAACCTCTGGGCAACCGTCGCCGGGCCATGTGCGGCTCTGATGCCGCAACAGCGCCAATTCCGGCTCCGTGTCAGCTGACGCCGATGACCGCCATCAGCCCGCCGCCGCCTTTTTCCTCGGCAGCGACGCCGAAGCCGATGCGACGTTCGTCTGGCGTCGGACCACGATGGGATACGCAGTAGACCGACAATGTGGATCATGCCTGAACGCATGCCACTTTCCGGCGCCGCGATTGCGAGACGGTCAGCCAAATGGCTGAGACGAGGAAATAGAAGGCGCCGAAGCCAGCATAGCCTGCGATGTTGGCGATCGAGGGCGGTGCGGACATCTGCGCTTGCGCGATGAAGAATGCTCCGGCGACAGCCGATTGGCCTCCGCTCAAAATCATGGCCCATTGGCCTCCGGCGGTTTTCCAGCGCCGGATTGCGGTTCCAAGCTGCAGCAGGCCGGAGAAGATTGCCCACACGCCGAAAACGCCGAGTACCCAATTCATGTTCATCGCCAGCGCCATGACGACCGCAAGGGCGACCACCGAACTGACTGCAACGTTGAATGCTTGCGTACGATTGGCGGCAAGCCCGCCGTTGCGGGAAGCATCGACATAATTGGCGGCTGCATCCCAGACAGGATAGGCAATGAGCAAGACAGCCGCGATGGACGCCGACTGCCGGCCGACCGTCAAAGCGGTCACGACCCAGACGACGGAAAAGGCCGCACGGGCGAGGTAATACAGCTTGAGCCACTTGTCCTGGTCATTTGAAGTAACTTCACCGCGATCGCGTCTCATTGGATATCCTTCAGGTATGGTTCAATGTGTGTCTGATGATCTCGGCCACCACAGGTGGCCGAGGCGCTTGTCAAAGAGGGCTGTTTCACCCTCGTAGCCTTCATTTATCCGCCACTTTCGCCCGGGAGCCGTCGGCGAATGCGCCGCTTCCGGTCCATGAGAAATGCCGTCGGCATTTCGGACGAGCGGTAGGGCGTTCACTGTCGCGTTCGTCCGCGCCGAACCGCTCTTTCGCCAGCGCCGCCGTGATGGCCGACAGCCTGCGAACGAGCGGCGACCTGGCTCACATGGGCGGGACCACGCCATTTTTGCCGACGACGACCTGATGGCCGATCGTTCCGCTTGCGGCCTTCTCGCCTGCTATGAAGACGACGGCACCCGGAACCAGATCGTCCTTGGTTGCCGGAGCGAGGGTCACGACGGGGGTGCCATCCGGGATCGCGATCTTCTTTTCCTTGCCCTGGTAGGACACGGTCACGGTGCGCCCGTCGACGTCCTTGACGGCATCGGCGACTGTTGCGTTGGTCATGCTGCTGTTGGGCTTCAGATCCCACCCGTAGCTTCCCTCACCTGCGCCTTTCAGCGCGGGCGGGAAGATCAGGACTTCCAGAGCGCCGTCACCGCCCTTGTCCTTCGGCAGCGAGGCAATTCCGACGAAGTCGCCTGGCTTGATATCGGCCACCTTCGCAGTAGCGACGGCGGAGATCTTCCAGCCATCAGCCAGGGCAACGTCAATGGTTTCTCCTTCCCGGGTGCTGACCTTCAGCGTCGAAGCACCGAAGCTCACCACGCTTCCCCTGATGTGGAGTTGCTCGGTCTTCTGGCTTTGAGCCTGAGCGGGCGCCGTGATGGCTAAAGTTGCCGCGGCGCCGGCTACACCGACGACCAGGAGGGCCGGAAGAAGTTTGTGAAACATTTGGAGTTCCTTTACCTACTAGTTGGTAGTTTCGCGCGACGCAATTGATGATACTCTTGTCGGTACGGCTCGTCGCTTGGCCGCCCGGTATTGAAATCATTCCGGCTTCAGCCTTTTCAGGGTCGGGCCGAGAATGATGCCGAACACGGCAGGCGTTCCGTATGCCCGGGCCGACAGCATTGCGCCGTGAACGGTCGCCATGAGCGCCTCTGCCTCCACCGGCGCCGGACCAGAGATTTTCAGGGAGCCTTGTTGTTCGCCGCGCTCGATGACCGACGTCAGCCACGCCGAGAGAAACTGAAAATACGCCCGTACCTCCGAGGCGACCTCGTTCGGAAGCGCTGGAAGTTCGCTTGCCAGCAGCGCACATACGCAGAACGGGATGCTTGCATCCTCGATGCATCTGGCCCAATAGCCCGCGTAGGCCTGAACGAGTTCGAGCGGTTCAGGCACGCTGCGCTCGAGATCGGCCATGCCGGCTTCGGCGTTCTCGCGGTAACGTGACACAAGCGTACGCACCAGATCGACCTTGCTGGGGAAGTGGTGGTGGATGCTGGCTTTGCGTATGCCGACCACGGCCGCGATGTCTGCGTAGCTGAATCCATTATAGCCGCCGGCGATGATCAGCTTTTGTGCCGAGGCCAGAATCTCGTCAGATTTCGTCGAAAAGTTGCTCATATGGCTGTCTACCTTCTAGTAGGCAGCCTGTCAAGCGGGCGGATAACCCGCGCAATTGACGGGAGAGCGTCGAGCTGCAATCCCGAGCTTTCTTGCAAGGCAATCAACCGGGGGCCGCCCCTGCCGGCTGAGGGCCAGCGGCTAATCTTGCAATTTTTCGATCAAGGTCGAGCATTATTGTTTTCGGCAACACGGGACACTGCGCGGCCACCCTCGTACCAGCCTTTGGAGCGGTTCACGATCCAGACCACGGAGAGCATGACCGGCACTTCGATCAGCACGCCGACGACGGTAGCGAGCGCCGCCCCCGACTGGAAGCCGAACAGGCTGATGGCGGCGGCGACCGCCAGTTCGAAGAAGTTCGAGGCGCCGATCAGGGCCGAGGGGCCGGCGACGCAGTGCTGCTCGCCGGAGATGCGGTTGAGCAGGTAAGCGAGCCCCGAATTGAAATAGACCTGGATCAGGATCGGCACGGCCAGCAGCGCGATGATCAGCGGCTGCGCCAGGATTTGCACACCCTGGAATCCGAACAGCAGCACGAGCGTGGCAAGCAAGGCCATGAGCGAGAGCGGCTGAAGCCGTTCCAGAAATCGCTTCAAGGCGGCTTCGCGGCCCGCCGCGAGCAGCCGCCGACGCAGAAGTTGGGCGCCGATGACCGGCACGACGATGTAAAGCGCGACGGAGAGGACGAGCGTATTCCAAGGCACGGTGATGGCCGAGAGGCCGAGCAGCAAGCCGACGACCGGCGCGAAGGCGAAGATCATGATGGTGTCGTTAAGCGCGACCTGGCTCAGCGTGAAATGCGGTTCGCCTTTCGTGAGGTTCGACCACACGAAGACCATCGCTGTGCAGGGCGCGGCCGCCAAGATGATAAGGCCGGCGATATAGCTGTCGATCTGCTCGGCCGGCAGATAAGGCCGAAAGAGATACCCTATGAACAGCCAGCCGAGCGCCGCCATCGAGAACGGCTTCACCGCCCAGTTGACGAACAGTGTCACGCCGATTCCGCGCCAATGCTCCTTCACATGGCCGAGCGCGGCGAAGTCGATCTTGACCAGCATCGGCACGATCATCAGCCAGATCAGTGCCGCGACCGGCAGGTTGACCTTGGCGATCTCGGCCTCGCCGACGGCGCGGAAGACACCTGGCATGAGATGGCCAAGCGCGATGCCGGCGACGATGCACAGCGCCACCCACACGGTTAGGTATTTCTCGACGAAGCCGATACCGGATCGGGCCTCGCCCGCGTTCAAAGCATGATCGGTCATGATGCTTTCCTTGCTCAGCCGGCTCTGGGAAGATTGCGGCCGATTTCATTCAGCCGCTTCTGCAAGGCGAGCTTGTCTACCATGTTGATCGGCAGGCTGACGAAGATCGAGATCCGGTTGTTCAGCATGCGATAGGCTTCGGCGAAGGCCAGGTGCTTTTCGGCATCGGTGCCTTCCACGTCAGCCGGATCAGGCACGCCCCAATGCGCGGTCATCGGCTGCCCCGGCCAGACCGGGCACGATTCGTTGGCGGCGTTGTCACAGACCGTAAACACGAAATCCATTTGCGGTGCGCCGGGAACCGCGAACTCTTCCCAGTCCTTCGAACGAGCAAAAGAGGTGTCGTAGTTGAGGTTCTCCAGAAGCTGCAACGTAAAGGGGTGAACCGCTCCCTTCGGATGGGATCCGGCCGAATAGGCCTGGAACCTGCCAGCACCGACAAGATTGAGTATCGCCTCGGCGATGATCGACCTTGCCGAATTTCCGGTGCAGAGGAAAAGAACGTTGTATGGCTCGCTCATGGCGAGCGCCCTCCCTCTAGCATTTGCAGGTCACCGCCTGGATCACCGGCTGACAGAGTTCCGGCGCGCCGTTGCAGCAGTCTTCCATGAGGTAGGCGAGCAGGTCGCGGAAGCCGGTCATGTCGGCGACGTAGCGGATTGTGCGGCCGTCGCGCTCGGCGCGGACGAGGCCGGCATGGTCAAGAACCTTGAGGTGCGCCGACATCGTGTTCTGCACGGTGCCGAGGCGGGAAGCGATCTCGCCGGCGGGGGTCCCCTCGGCGCCCGCCTGGACAAGCAGGCGAAAGACCTCGAGCCTTGTATCCTGGCCAAGTGCCGCCAAAGCGAGGAGGGCTGATTTTTTATCCATGCATCCATAAATCCAGAACTAAGGCTTTGTAGTGCCAACATATGACAGCCGGATGACCATAGGCTGCGCGCTCATCGCGTTTGAAGCTGGGGCAGGAGTTCGGAACCGCAACGCGGGCGCGGACCGAATGTCGGATATTCATCGCCGCGATCACTCCTGAGCCGGCGACAAAAAGATGGGTGACCTCCAGGACAGGCATTCGGGTTGCTCAACGCACTCGTTGCGGCCTTCGCCGCCAGCCGTTAAACAGAGACTGACACACGAACGTGAGAAGCGGCCGTGAGCAAACCGACACAGCGAATGGTCGAGACCAACGGCATCCGCCTCAACGTCGCGGAGCAGGGCGACGGCCCTTTGGTGCTCTTGTGCCACGGCTTTCCCGAATCCTGGTATTCCTGGCGCCATCAGTTGGACGCGCTCGCGGCGGCGGGCTTTCACGCCGTCGCCCCCGACATGCGGGGCTATGGCAGGAGCGATCGGCCGGAGGCGGTCGAAGAGTATACGCTCTTTCATCTGGTCGGCGACATGGTGGGCCTTCTAGATGCCCTCGAAGCGCCCACCGCCATCATCGCCGGCCACGACTGGGGCGCCGTCGTCGCCTGGCACGCGGCGCTGCTTCGCCCCGACCGGTTCCAAGCCGTCATCGGCCTCAGCGTACCGTTCCGGCCGCGCGCCAAAGCGCGCCCGACCAGCCTGATGCCGCGAACGACGGACTCGCAATTCTACCAGCTCTATTTCCAGCAACCCGGCATTGCCGAGGCCGAGCTGGAGCGGGACCCCCGGACCACGGTGCGGGCCATGCTTTACGCAGCATCGGGGGATGCCCCGAACACGAACGCGGGTGGAATCGGCATGGTTCCACATGGCGGAGGCTTCCTGCAAGCCGTCGAAGCGCCGCCGGGCCTGCCGCCCTGGCTCAGCCAGCGCGACCTCGATTTCTATGCCGGCGAGTTCCAGCGCACCGGTTTTGCCGGAGGTCTCAACTGGTACCGCAACATCGACCGGAACTGGGAACTGATGGCGCCCTTTGCCGGCGCGCGGATCAAGGTTCCCGCGCTCTATATAGCGGGCGACCGCGATCTGGTGGTCGCCTTCCCCGGAATGGATCAGCTGCTGGCCAATCTCGGAAATTTCGTCCCGCAACTCCGCGATATGTTGATGCTGCCCGGCTGCGGGCACTGGACCCAGCAGGAACGCCCGGACGAGGTCAACGCCGCGATGATCCATTTCCTCCGGAGCTTGCGGGAACAGCGCTGATCCGAAGACACGACCGGAGCGGAAATCATGGAGATGAGCGTAAAGAGATTTTTTGAACGCTATCAGCAGTTCTTCAAGGCGTCGCTTGGCGGCAGCATGGACATGGATGAGGCCGCGTCGCTCTACACGTCGGAGTTCATAGCCGCCTCGCCTGCCGGCGTCGTGACCGGAAAGAACGACGATCAACTCAAGCAAGTCATGGCTCAGGGCTATGCCCACTACCGGGCAATCGGAACGAAAGAGATGCGGATACGCGACATCCGCATCTCGCCGATCGACGAGCATCATTGCGTTGCCCATGTTGCGTGGACCGCGACCTATGCCCGCAAGGGCCAAGCGGATGTTGGGATCGATTTCGACGTTCACTACCTTGTCCGGAAACTCGACGGGGAGCCGAAGATATTCGGATGGGTGTCGGGCGATGAGCAGGCGCTGCTGAAGAAGCACGGCATCGTCTGAAGTCCGCCGCTCCGTTGCGCTCAGCCGGCACGCGCCCCTGGCGCTTCCGGCCGGAGATAGACGGCCAGGCAGCAGCAACAGATCGCCAGTCCGGCGATCGGGTATCTCAGGGCGACGACCGCCGCCAAGCCGAAAAGGCACAGCGTCACGATCGAGCGGATGCGCATGACCTTGCGCACCTTGGGCGGGACGGCGTCGGTCGGCATCGGGTCGATGAGTTCCCGGATCAGGAGAATGTAGGTCAGGTTCACCAGGAAGAATACGACCGCGTAGAACGCCACCGGCTGCGGGGCCAGCTCGCTGACCGCCATCCAGGCGGTCGCCAGCGGCAGCAGCGACACCGAGAACAGATGCGCGAAATTGTACCACATCAGGCTGGTCGTCGCCGCCGTGGCGTGGCGCAGGAGATGATGGTGGTTCGCCCAGACGATGGCGATGAATAGATAGCTTACGCCGTAGCTCAGCCATGTCGGCCACAAGGCCAGCAGCGCGGTGAAGGTCGGCAATTCCGGTGGGCGCAGGTCAAGCACGAGCACGGTGATGAGGACGGCGAACACGCCATCCGAAAATGCGCTCAATCGCTCGAGCCCGGCCGAAGGCAGCACGCGGGACCGTCCCTCTCGTTCATCCCAGTCTATTGTGACATAGCTCTGCGGTCCGCGATATCCATAACGGATGCCGCTGTGGCGCAGCACCGACCGGTCCGCTCACGACGCCTTGGCCAGAAAGCTCTGGTAGTCCGATTTGGCCTGCAGCAGGCGCAGCACGTTCTCGCGCGAGCCGCGCACATGGGCGCGCGCCAGGGCGCCGGCGCGCTTGGCGTCGCCGGCGCAGATCGCCTCGACGATCTCGGCATGCTCGTCGCGGGCGATCTTCCATTCGTCGAGCCACAGCAGTTCCGTCCAGACATAATGCTGGCACTTGTCGAGGATGCCGCACAGCATGCCGTGCAGCATCGCGTTGCCGCTGATTTCGGCGATGACGCGGTGCAGGTCGATGCCGACTTCAAGCTCCTGGAATTTTTCCCTTGTGGTTCGATCCGCAATGGCGGCCAACCGCTCGCATTCGGCCAGCATGGCGCGCAGTCGCGCCTTGTCTTTCTCGGTGGCCGCCGCCGCCGCCAATTCGGTGGCGTGGCCGTCGAGCAGTTCGCGGATGTCGAAGGCTTCGCGGAACATGTTGATGTCAAACTCGGTGACGGCGTAGCCCTGCCGCGGCCGGCCGGTGACCAACCCGTCGCGCTCGAGGCGGTTGAAGGCCTCGCGCACGGGTGTGCGGCTGACATTCAGCTTTGCCGCAATGTCGCTCTCGGTGACGCGCGCGCCCGGCGGGATCTGGCCGGTCACGATCATGGCCTTGAGTGCGGAATAGACCGAGTCGCGCAGCGTGTTTTTTGTTTCCTTGGCCAAGGTCCGTATCCAGTCTCCGGTCTGTGCCGGAAATCGATGTGTTTCACGCGTAGCTGTATTCAAACTCGGCGCGTTTTGCCATTCCCCGAACAGGGTCGGTCGCCCCAAGACCCTGCCGAGCGGAGTTGACTTCGCTGATCCCCGAGTTACACTCAAAATTGTATACAAAATCGCATGCGAAATCAAAAACAATGGGAACACCGGTTGGAGAACCGACATGAACAGCACGAAAACCGTTAGCGTCGTTGCCGTAGCGGGCCTCATGGCAGCGGTCGCGGCACCCGCCGTGGCAGGCGACACCATCACCGTCGCCTCATGGGGCGGCACCTATCAGGAGGCGCAGGGCAAGGCATTCTTCAAGCCGGCCGCCGATGCGCTCGGCATCACCATCAAGGAAGACACCACCAACGGCCTCGACGACGTGCGCCTGCAGGTGACAGGCAATGCGGTGAAGTGGGACGTCACCGAGCTCGGCGCCGACGAATGCGCGCGCGGCTCGAAGGAAGGGCTTTTCGAAAAGCTCGATTACAACCTTATCGACAAGAGCGGCATCAATCCCAAGCTCGTGCATGACGACTGGGTCGGCATCTCCTATACCTCGGTCGTGCTCGTCTACCGGACCGATGTGTTCGGCGACAAAGGCCCCAAGACGTGGGCCGACTTCTGGAACGTGGAAAAGTTTCCCGGACGGCGTGCGCTGAGCAGCAGCCAGGCGACGGAGACACTGAGCGTTGCAGCCCTCGCCTCGGGCCTGCCGATCGACAAGGTCTATCCGGTCGATATCGACGGCGCGCTGAAATCTGTCGACAAGATCCGTAGCCATGTCGATGCCTGGTGGACCTCCGGCGCGCAGGCCATGCAGCTGGTGAAGGACGGCGAGGTCGACATGGCGAGCATCTGGAACGGCCGCGCCGGCACCTTGAAGAAGGAAGGCGCGCCGGTCAGCTTCTCCTTCGACCAAGGCGTGCTCACCGCCGACTGCATGGTCATTCCCAAGGGCGCCAAGAACAAGGAGGCCGCGATGAAGGCGCTGGCGATGTTCGTCAGCCCGCAATTGCAGGCCAATCTGCCGCTTTATGTCGACAACGGACCGGTCAACGAGAAAGCCTTCGAAACCGGCAAGATCCCCCCGGAGCGGATCAAGGACATCAACTCGTCGCCGGAGAACGTCAAGAAGCAGGTGCTGCAGGATGCCGAGTTCTGGCGCGACAACCTCGTCGAGGCGACGGAGAAGTTCAACAATCTGATCCAGCAATAGGCGGGGAACCCTGAGATGGCGGGGCGGCTCGAGGTGCCCTGCTTTTTGGAGTCTCTGCCTGGGAGAAAACAATCTTGTCCATTGCGCCATCCGCGCTGCCGATCGGCATGCGCGCGATCGAGAAACGATTTGGCTCCGTATCGGTGCTGCGCGACCTCAACCTCGACGTCGCGGCGGGCGAATTCCTGACGTTGCTCGGCCCTTCCGGCTCCGGAAAGACGACGCTGCTGATGATCCTGGCGGGGTTCGTGCGGGCCAATGCCGGCTCGATCAAGGTCGGCGACGAGGAGATCATCACCACGCCGCCGCACAGGCGCAATATCGGCATGGTGTTCCAGAATTATGCGCTGTTCCCGCATATGAACGTCTTCCACAACATCGCCTTTCCGCTGAAGCAGCGCCGCGTCCCGGCCGCCGAGACGGTGGAGCGCGTCGAGAAGGCGCTGGAACTGGTGAAATTGCAGGGCCTCGGCGAACGGCGCGTCGACCAGCTCTCCGGCGGCCAGCGCCAGCGCGTGGCGCTGGCGCGCGCCATCGTGTTCGAGCCGCGCATCGTGCTGATGGACGAACCCTTGTCGGCGCTCGACAAGGGCCTGCGCGAGCACATGCAGATCGAGCTGCGCGCCCTGCACCGGCGGCTCGGCATGACGACTGTCTATGTCACGCACGACCAGCGGGAGGCCATCACCATGTCGGACCGTATCGCCGTCATGAATGCCGGGCGCATCGAGCAGCTCGACAAGCCCGAAACCCTCTACGCCGCGCCGCGCACCCGGTTCGTCGCCGGCTTCATCGGGGAATCGAATTTCATCCCCGTCGAATGTCGCAGCGGTTCGGCCTGGTACGAGGACAGGCAAATCCACACCGCGGCGCCGGCGCTGGCGTCGGGCCAGCAGCTGATGGTGGTGCGGCCGGAAAAGCTGCGGCTGCTGGCCAATGCCGAGCCGGTCAGGGGCGTCAACGTGCTCAGCGCCACGCTCAGTGACGTCATCTATCAGGGCGACAGCTTCATCTGCTACGCCGTGCTGCGCGACGGGAGGCAGCTGACATTGCGCGACTATTGCCGCAGCGACGTGCTGGCCAGGTTGCCGGCCGCCGGGCAGCCTATCGCGCTTGGCCTCGATGCGCAGGATACGATCCTGGTGGCGGCGGACTGATGAGCGTGCAAACCGCCGCGATGGACGAGACAATCGACGCCATGGCTCAGGACCTGAACGCGTATGCGCTGCGCGCCGACGCGCGGCGCGAGCAGTTTCGGCTGCTGGCGCTGCTGTCGCCAAGCCTGTTCCTCGTCTTTGCCATCATCATCGTGCCGATCGGCTGGCTGTTCTGGCTGTCGCTGTTCGACGAGGCCGGCGTCTTGAGCGCCGCCAACTATGCGCGCTTCTTCGAGCAGGCCTCCTACATCAAGACCTTCCTCACCACCTTCAAGGTCGCCTTCATCGTCGCCGCTGCCTGCGTGCTGCTGGGCTATCCCTTGGCCTATATGTTGTCGCAACTGCCGCGCCGGGCGGCGTCGATCTGCTTGATCTTCGTCATCCTGCCGTTCTGGACATCGGTGCTGGTGCGCACCTATGCCTGGCTGGTGATTCTGCAGCGCAAGGGGCTGATCAACAGCTGGCTGATCGACCTCGGCGTCATCAGCCAGCCGCTGCCGCTGGCCAACAATTTTTCCGGCGTCGTCATCGGCATGACGCATATATTGCTGCCGTTCCTGGTGCTGCCGCTCTACGCCTCGATGAAGACCATCGACACCGACTGCCTGCGCGCCGGGATGAACCTGGGCGCCGGCCCGGTCTCCACCTTCCGCCAGATCTTCTTTCCGCTGTCGCTGCCCGGCCTCGCCTCCGGCGTGGTCATCGTCTTCGTGCTGTGCCTCGGCTTTTTCGTCACCCCGGCGCTGATGGGCGGCGGCAAGGTCGTCATGTGGGCGATGCGCATGGAACAGACCACCAGCCTCTATTCCAACTGGGGCGCCGGCGCGGCGCTGGGCGTCGTGCTGCTCGTGGTCACGCTGGCGCTGCTCGGCCTGTTCCAGTGGCTGCTCGGCGCGCGCGCCACAGGTGTGTGGAGTTCGCGATGAACGGAGATGTCGGCCTGCCGATCTCGCACCGGCAACGTCTGTGGCTCTACGGCCTGGGCGGCCTCGTGCTGTTGTTCCTGATCGCGCCGTCGGTCATCATCGTCATCATGTCGTTTTCGGATTCGACGCTGCTGCAGTTTCCGCCGCAGCAATGGTCGCTGCGTTGGTACCAGACCTACTTCCAGTCGCTGGAGTGGCGCGACGCGACGGTCGTCTCGGTCAAGGTGGCCGTTATGACAGCGCTGGTGGCGACGCCGCTCGGCACCGCCGCCGCCTATGCCGTCAACCGGGGCACGCTGCGCTTCAACGGCACCATCAACGCGCTGATGACGGCGTCGCTGATCGTGCCGGTGATCCTGATCGGCATCGGCACCTTCTTCCTCTACGCGCGCATCGGGCTCAACAACACGCTGACCGGCCTGGTCATCGCGCATACGGTGCAGGCGCTGCCGCTGGTGGTGCTGACGGTGCTTTCGGGCCTGCGCTCCTACGACATGAACCAGGAGCGCGTGGCACGCAGCCTGGGCGCGGGACGTCTCGCCGCGTTTTGGCAGGTAACCATGCCGCAGATCCGCTTCTCGATCGTCTCGGGCGCGCTGTTTGCCTTCATCACCTCCTTCGACGAAGTGGTGGTTTCGCTGTTCATATCGGGCGGCGAGACGACGACCCTGACGCGCCGCATGTTCAACGCGCTGCGTGACCAGATCGACCCGACGATCGCTGCCATCTCGACCTGCCTGATCGTGCTGTCGGTCGTGCTCTTGTCGGTGGCGCAGATCTTCGGCAGGCGGCATTGATTTCACCGGACCAATTGGCTTCAAGTGACCAGGAGATATTCGGACAGAATGCGTGATTTCCAGTTTCCCGGCCGCTCGCCGGTCCGTGCCACCGAGGCGATGGCCGCGACATCGCATCCGCTTTCGACGCTTGCCGCAATCGACATGCTGCGCGCCGGCGGCAATGCCATGGACGCGGCGGTCTGCGCGGCGGCCGTACAGGGCGTGGTCGAGCCGCAATCGACCGGCATCGGCGGCGACTGTTTTGTCCTCTATTGCCCCGCGGGCCAGGGAAACGTGCTGGCCTTCAACGGCTCCGGCCGGGCGCCAGCGGGCGCGACTGCCGACTGGTATCGCGACCAGGGTTTCAGCGAACTTCCCAAACAGGGACCGCATGCCGTGACGGTGCCCGGCGCGATCGATGCCTGGTGCCGGCTGCTGGAGGACCATGGCCGCAAGGACCTTGCCGAAGTGTTGGCGCCGGCGATCCACTATGCCGAGAATGGCTATGTCGTGCATGACCGCGTCGCCTTCGACTGGGCCGAGCCGGAGACCGATCTTTCGGCCGACGAGCATGCCGCGCGCATCTTCCTGCCCGGCGGCAAGCCGCCGCAGGCCGGCGACGTGCACCGGCAGCCGGAGCTTGCCGCCACCTTACGCATCATCGCCAGGCACGGCCGCGCCGGGTTCTATGAAGGCGCCGTCGCCGACGACATTGTGAGCCGGCTCAGGGCATTGGGCGGACTGCATTCGCTAGAGGACTTCGCTTCGACCAGGGGCGACTACGTGGCGCCGGTCAGCGTCTCCTATGGCGGCCACGAAATCCACCAGATGCCGCCGAACAATCAGGGGATGACGGCGCTCCTGATGCTGAATGTGCTGTCGGGGCTGAAGCTCGGCGAGCTCGACCCCAACGGCGCCGAGCGCCTGCATCTTGAGATCGAGGCCGGACGGCTGGCCTACCGTGACCGCGATCGTTTCGTCGGCGATCAGGACCATGTGCCGGTGCCGGTGGGACAGCTTCTGTCGACCGCCTATGCCGGGCGGCTGCGTGCCGAGATCGATCGCGAGCGCGCCATGACGCACCTGCCGGATGTGCAACTGCCCGGCAGCGACACGGTCTACATCTCGATCGTCGACCGCGACCGCAACGCGGTCTCCTTCATCAACTCCACCTATTATTCCTTCGGCAGCGGCGTCGTCGGCCCTAAGACCGGCGTGGTGCTGCAGAACCGCGGCTCGAGCTTCCGCCTCAACCCGGCGCATCCGAACGCCATCGCGCCCGGCAAGCGCCCGATGCATACGATCATGCCCGGCATGGCGACGCGGAACGGCCGCGCGGTGATGCCGTTCGGCGTCATGGACGGCGGCTACCAGCCTTTCGGCCACGTCCATCTTTTGACCAACATGCTCGATTTCGGCATGGATCCGCAACAGGCGCTGGACGCGCCGCGCGTGTTCTACAATGACGGCATGGTCGAGGCCGAGCGCAACGTGCCCGCCGGGGCGATCGAAGGCCTGCGCCGGCGCGGCCACCGTATAGGCGAGCCGCATCACCCGCTCGGCGGCGGCCAGGCGGTGCTGATCGACTGGGAAAAGGGAACGCTGACCGGGGCTTCCGATGCGCGCAAGGATGGGATGGCGCTCGGATATTGAGACGATCGGGAGAACTCCGGACGTTGGCGCTACCCCGCCGGTGAACAGCAGAGCAATAGCATATGACGGCGCAGGCCGCCAGCGGCAATCGTGGGGGTTCAGGACCATCCACTGGACTTTCAAAAACTATCGTTTGAACCATAATCGGTGATCATGAGTACGAATTCAAAAGACCTCTCCCGCCGCCTCGTTGCCGGAGCAGACGACGCCGCTGCGATCCTGGCGCCTGACAGAACTGCGCTCACCCATGGCGGCCTGCGTGCCCTGATCGCCGCCGCCACCGCGCAGCTCCATGCGCTCGGCATCGGCCGGGGCGACAGGGTGGCCATCGTGCTGCCGAACGGGCCGGAGATGGCAACCAGCTTCGTTGCAGTGGCGGCCACCGCTGCGACGGCGCCGCTCAATCCCGCCTATCGTGCCGATGAGCTCGATTTCTATCTCACCGACATCGGCGCCAAGGCGATCCTCGTCGCCGCTGATGAAACCGGTGCGGCGGTGACGGTGGCCGAGCGTCTCGGCATCGGCGTGCTGCGGCTTGTCGTGCCGCCGGGTGCGCCTGCCGGCAGCTTCATCATCGAGGGCAAAGCGGTCGGCCCGCGGGCGGCGCCCGACATGGCGCGGGACGATGATATCGCACTGTTGCTGCACACCTCCGGCACCACTTCTCGGCCCAAGCTGGTGCCGCTCAGCCATGCCAATGTCGCGGCCTCCGCCCGCCATATCGGCGCGACGCTCGGCCTGACGGCCGATGACCGCTGCCTCAACATCATGCCGCTGTTCCACATCCATGGGCTGATCGCGGCGGTGCTGTCGTCGCTGGCCTCGGGCGGCAGCATCTACTGCACGCCGGGCTTCAACGCGCTGCGCTTCTTCCAGTGGCTCGGCGAGGCCAAGCCCAGCTGGTACACGGCGGTGCCGACCATGCACCAGGCGATCCTGCCGCGCGCGGCGCGCAATCGAGAGGTGTTGGCGGCGACGTCGCTGCGCTTCATCCGCTCCTCCTCGGCCTCGCTGCCGGCGCAGGTGATGGCCGAGCTCGAGGCAACCTTCGGCTGCCCTGTCATCGAAGCCTATGGCATGACGGAGGCCGCGCACCAGATGGCCTCTAACCGGCTGCCGCCGGGCCTGCGCAAGCCGGGCAGCGTGGGTGCGGCCGGCGGACCAGAGGTCGCCGTCATGGCGCCGGACGGCCGATTGATGGAGGCAGGCGAGACCGGCGAGATCGTCATTCGCGGGCCGAACGTCACGGCGGGCTACGAGAAGAACCCCGACGCCAATGCGTCGGCCTTCGCGCATGGCTGGTTCCACACGGGCGACCAGGGCGTGCTCGACACGGACGGCTATCTCAAGGTCACGGGGCGGCTGAAGGAGATCATCAACCGCGGCGGCGAGAAGATCTCGCCGCTCGAGGTCGACGACGTGCTGATGGACCATCCGGCGGTGGCGCAGGTGGTCACCTTCGCCATGCCGCACGACAAGCTTGGCGAAGAGGTGGCGGCGGCCGTGGTGCTGCGCGAAGGCATGAGCGCCAGCGAAAGCGATATCCGCGCGCATGCCGCCATGCGGCTCGCCGACTTCAAGGTGCCACGCAAGGTGCTGATCCTGGACGAGATCCCCAAGGGCGCGACCGGCAAGCTGCAGCGCATCGGGCTCGCCGCCAAGCTCGGACTGTAACGATGAAGATCACCATCTTCGGCGCCGGCGCCATCGGCGGCTATCTCGCGGCCAAGCTTGCTGCGGCCGGCCGGACCGAGCTTTCGATCGTGGCACGCGGTGCCCACCTGGAAGCGATCAGGAAGAGCGGGCTGCGCATGATCGAAGACGGCGCGGAAACGGCGGTTCCGGTCAGAGCCGCGGCTCAGGCCGAGGAGCTTGGCGCGCAGGATTATGTCGTGCTGGCGCTGAAGGCGCATTCCGTCGGCCCCGCGCTGGACCGGATCGCGCCGCTGCTTGGGGAGCAGACAGCAGTCGTCACCATGCAGAACGGCGTGCCGTGGTGGTATTTCCACAAGGCGGGCGGGCCGCTCGAAGGCACCAGGCTGCAAGCGGTGGACCCGGGCGGCACGATCTGGGACCGGATCGGCGCGCGGCGCGTGATCGGCTCGGTCGTCTACCCCGCCGTCGAGGTCGACGAACCCGGTCTCATCCGCCATGTCGAGGGCAGACGCTTCTCGCTCGGCGAACCCTCGGGCGAGAAGAGCGAACGCGTGACCCTGCTGGCGCAGGAGATGGTCAAGGCCGGCCTGCAGGCCCCGGTGCGCGATGACATACGCAGCGAGATCTGGGTAAAGCTGTGGGGCAACCTCTCCTTCAACCCGATCTCGGCGCTGACCGGAAGCACGCTTGCCGCGATCGTGGCCGACGAGGCCACCCGCAGGCTCGCCCGCGCCATGATGCTGGAAGCACAAGCGATCGGAGAAAGCCTCGGCGTGCGCTTCCCTATTGAAGTCGACCGCCGCATCAAGGGCGCCGGCGATGTCGGCGAGCACAAGACCTCGATGCTGCAGGACCTGGAACGCGGCCGTCCGATGGAAATAGACGCGCTGGTGGGCGCGGTGCAGGAGCTAGGGCGACTGGTGAAGAAGCCGACGCCGACGATCGATGGGGTGCTGGCGCTGGTAAGGCGGCTGGCGATGGAGCGGGGATGTTATGGCTGAGGTAGTCCGGTCTGTCTCGATCCCGCCGGCGGCGTTTTGCGCCGTGATGTGGGATTTGGGGCTGCTGAACCCGTGCGCGCCTTAAGGCGGGCATCGCCTGACGCGTCTGCGCTTTTCCTGGATTTCTGGATTTGCGCCGGGGACCCGTCACGCATCGCGACAGAATGCTGCGATGGTTTCCGAGCTTTGCATGAGCAGCATACCCCTCACCCCGCCACCAGGTGACCGCCTCCGACATCGCTCAGCACCAGCCTCTGCGGGCTCTCGCCCAGCCTCCGCGTCGCACTTGGAATCTCCTGGTCCAGCCTTGCGAACCGGCTCCTGCGCTTCGCCGGATCAGGCACCGGCACGGCTTCGATCAACCGTTTGGTGTAGGGGTGGCGGGGGTTGGAGAAAACCTGGTCGCGCGTTCCCATTTCGACGATCTGGCCGAGATACATGACGGCGACGCGGTCGGAGATGTTTTCGACCACAGCCATGTCGTGCGAGATGAAGAGGTAGGCGACGCCGAATTCACGCTGCAATTCCTTCAGCAGGTCGAGTACGCGCGCCTGCACGGAAACGTCGAGGGCCGAAACGCTTTCGTCGGCGATGATCAGCTTCGGCCTTAGCGCCAGGGCACGGGCGATGCAGACGCGCTGGCGCTGGCCGCCGGAGAATTCGTGGGGATAGAGCTCCATCTGGCCGGCCGACAGGCCGACCCGCTCGAACAAAGCCGCCACCCGGTCCCTGCGCTCCTCCTTCGAGGCGACGCCATGGATGACCAGCGGCTCGGCAACGAGATCGCCGACGCGCATGCGCGGGTCGAGCGAAGCGTAGGGGTCCTGAAAAATCATCTGCACGTCGCGGCGCACCGCCTTGCGCTCGTCGCGGCCGAGGCCCGACAGGTTGCGTCCGCCGATGACGATGTCGCCGGTATAAGGCACCAGTCCGGCCAGCGCCTTGGCGGTGGTCGACTTGCCGCAACCGGATTCGCCGACCAGCGCCAGCGTCTCGTTGGAAGCGATCGAAAAGCTGACGCCTTCGACGGCATGGACGCGCCGGTTGACCCTGCCGAAGAAGCCGCCACGCAGGTCGAAGCGGACATGCAGATCTCTCACCTCGGCGACAGATTTTTTGGCGTCGGCGCTAGGCCCCCTCATCCGGCCCTGCGGGCCACCTTCTCCCCGGTGGGGAGAAGAGATTGGCGCGGACGCCGGCGATCTCCTCTCCCCTTGGGGAGAGGTCAGCCGAGCGAAGCGGAGGCTGGGTGAGGGGGCAGGCGCCGGGTCCAAATCCGGGCGCTTGCCGATGCGCGGCACGGCGGCGAGCAGCTCGCGCGTGTAGTCGGCCCGCGGCCTGGCGAAAATGTCCGAAGCCGTGCCTTCCTCGACCATGCTGCCATGCCGCATGATGATGACGCGGTCGGCCATTTCGGCGACCACGCCCATGTCGTGGGTGATGAGGATGACGCTGGTGCCGTGCTGGCGCTGCAGGTCGCGCAGCAGCTCCAGAACCTCGCCCTGCACGGTGACGTCGAGCGCGGTCGTGGGCTCGTCGGCGATCAGCACGTCGGGCTCGAGCGCCAGTGCCATAGCGATCATCACGCGCTGGCGCATGCCGCCGGACAGCTCATGCGGAAACTGTTTCAGCCGGCTTTCGGCTTCCGAAATGCGCACTGCCTTCAACGCCTCGATGGCGCGGCTTCGGGCCTCGGCGGGCGAGAGGCTGGTATGCGCCTCGATGGATTCGGTGAGCTGGCGGCCGATCGACAGCACCGGGTTGAGCGAGGTCATCGGCTCCTGGAAGATCATGGCGACGCGGTCGCCGCGGATGCGGCGCATGCGGTGCTCGTCGAGAGCTGTGAGATCGGTGTCGCCCGCATTCCCGCTGAGAAGGCGGATCGTGCCCGAAGATATGCGCGCGGCGGGCTGCGGCAGGAGCTGCATGATCGCCAGCGCGGTCATCGATTTGCCGGAGCCGGATTCGCCGGCAATGCAGAGCGTTTCGCCGCGTTGAAGCGTCAGCGAAAGATTGGAGACCACCTCGCGCTCGCCGTCCTCGCCGCGCACGGAGACGGAGAGATTGGCGATGTCGAGGATTGTTTCGCTGGTCGAGGTCATCGCACGAGCTGGGTTCTGAGAAGTTTATTGCGGCACGCCCCCCTCTGTCCTGCCGGACATCTCCCCCTCAAGGGGGGAGATCGGATGTCGCTTCGGCTTTCGCCAGTCTCCACCCGTTGAAAAAAGGCGAGGCGACGAAACTGCCAATCTCCCCCCTTGAGGGGGAGATGCCCGGCAGGGCAGAGGGGGGTGCAGCGCCGACCGAACATCATTCGAACACGCAGCGCGGGAAGTAGAACGACACCACCCAGTTCGGCATGTCGACGATCTCGCTGATCCTGAGATCGCCGCAGACCGAGGCCAGCATATAGGCCTCGACCGGATCAATCTGGTAACGGCCGGCGAGCAGGTCGATCATCTGGGCGACCGCCTCTTTCGCGCCGGTCATCAGGTCCGGGCCGATGCCGGTGGTCACCTCGTAACCCTTGGCGTCGAGGTGGCGCGTGACCGGGCCCGGCGTAGTGAAGCGCGGCATCTTCAGCCTGGCGTCCTTGACCAGGTCGAGCTTGAGCACGACGTCCATCGGGCTTTCGATCGCCGTGCCGCAGACCTCGCCGTCGCCTTGCGCGGCATGCGTGTCGCCGACCGAAAACAGCGCGCCGGCCACCTCCACCGGCAGATAGAGCGTGGTGCCGGCGGCGAGGTCGCGAATGTCCAGATTGCCGCCGACGCGACGGGGCGGCACCACCGAGTGATGGCCCATCTCGCCCGGCGCGTTGCCGATGGTGCCGGCGAAGGATTTCAGCGGCACGCGGCCGTTCTTGCCGAACAATGCCGGCTGGAGCGAGGCGGCGTCGTATTTCCAGATGTTCAGCGCCGGCTGCTTGAAGTCGTCGGCGAGCAGGCCGAAACCCGGAATGTTCGCCGTCCAGCCGAAGCCGGACGGTTTGAACATCTCGATCGTCACCTTCAAGGCATCACCGGGTTCGGCCCCTTCGACGAAGATCGGCCCGGTGACCGGATTGACCCTGGCGAAGTCCATCTTGGCGACGTCAGCGACCGTGCTGTCGGCTCGCAACTGACCGCCGCTGGCATCAAGGCACTGGAACTCGATGGTCGAGCCGGGCGCAACGCGCTCAGCCGGGACAAAGGAATTGTCCCAGCCGAAATGGTGGTGGCGCCCGTGGATGGTGTAATCGCAGTTATTGCACATCTTTTACGTACACATTGTCGTAGTTGATCGGGATATGGACCGGGTCGACATAGAGGTTGTCGGCGCCGCCCATGCGCGCGGACTTCATGGTAAAGCGCTGCTCGTTGAAGACCGGCGCCCAGGGCGCGTCCTCCATCACCTTGTCGTAGATGGCGCTCCACATCTTGTAGCGCTCGCCTGATTTGGCCGGGTCGACCACCGAGTCGGCCTCGGCTGCCTTGGCGTCGAGATCCTTGTTGCAATACCACGACCAGTTCCAGCCGCCCGGCACCGCGCCGGCGCAGCCGAGGATCGGGCCGTAGAAGTTCGACGGGTCCGGGAAGTCGGCGATCCAGGCCATGCCGCCCGACCAGATCATCGGTGCACCGGCCTTGTCGCCGCCGGCGGCGATGACGTTTGCCTGGGCGAGCGACTGGATGCTGGCCTTGATGCCGATCGCCGCCAGATCCTGCTGGATCGCCTGCGCGATGCGCGGGTTGGGATCGGTGTTCATGGCGAAAAGCTGCGTCTCGAAGCCGTCAGGATGGCCGGCTTCGGCCAGCAGCGCCTTGGCCTTGGCGACGTCATAGGGATAGCCCTTGAACTCTTTGTCGTAGCCCGGCATCGAAGGCGGCAGCGGCTGATTGGCCGGCACGGCACGGTTGTTGATGATCTGCACGACGCGCGCCTTGTTGATCGCCATGTTGACCGCCTGGCGCACCTTTACGTTGTCGAACGGCGCCATGGTGGTGTTCATGGTGACGTAGCCGGTATGCAGCTGCCCGCCCTCGACGACGCGCGCCTTCTGCTCGGGATCGGCCATCACCTCCTGGAACTTGGCCGGCGGAATGCCGTCGCCGGGCACGTCGATCTCGCCCTTCTGCAGGCGCAGCAGCGCCACGATCGGCTCTTGGCCGATCTCGAAGGTGATCTTGTCCAAATGCGGCAGTCCCTTGTGCCAATAGTCCGCGTTGCGCTCGAAGACGATGCGCTGGCCGAGCGTCCACTCGGCGAGCTTGAAGGCGCCGGTGCCGACCGGATGCTTGCCAAAATCGGCGCCGTATTTCTCGACCTCTTCCTTCGGCACGACATGCGAGAAGTTGATGGCCATGACATGCAGGAAGGTGGCGTCGGGCCGGGTCAGCTCGAACTTGACCGTGTAGGGATCGACCACCGTGACGCCGGACAGTGTCTCCGCCTTGCCGGCGGCGACGTCGTCATAGCCCTTGATCGAGCCGAAGAAGCCGGCGCCGGGGCTCTGCGTCTTCGGATTGGTGACGCGGTCGAGCGAGTATTTCACGTCGTCGGCGGTCATTTCGCGGCCATTGTGGAATTTCACGCCATGGCGCAGCTTGAAGGTGAAGGTCTTGCCGTCGGGCGAGATCTCGTAGCTTTCGGCGAGATCGGGCTTGAGGTTGGTGGTGCCGGGCTCATAGTCCATCAGCCCGTCGAACAGGCTCTTGATCATCGACCAGTTCTGCCAGTCATAGCCGATCGCCGGGTCCAGGGTCGCGACATCGTCCTTGTAGGTGATGGTGATGGCGCCGCCCTGCTTGGCGTTGGGATCGGCGGCGTCCTCGGCGCGGACGCTTGTCATGCCGAGCATCAGCGCCAGCGCCGATGCGGCCACGGTGGATGCGAGAAGCTTTTTCATTGTTATGTTCCCTTTCTCTGTTGGTTTTCTGGTTTCATCTGAGCTTGATGCGGGGATCGATGAACGGGGCGATGATGTCGGCCAACAGATTGCCGAGCACGATGGCGAAGGCCGACACCAGCGTGACGCCCATGATGATCGGAATGTCGACGCGCTGGATCGCCTGCCAGGCGAGCTGGCCGATGCCTGGCCAGCCGAACACGCTTTCGACCACCACGATGCCGCCCATGAAGATGCCGATATCGATGCCGATCATGGCGATGACCGGCAGGATGGCGTTGGGGAGCGCATGGCGAAACAGGATGGCGCGGCGCGCCAGGCCTTTGGCGCGCGCGGTGCGCACATAATCCTGACGCAGCACGTCGATCATCGAGGAGCGCATCATGCGCGCGTACCAGCCGGCGCCGAGAATGCCCATGGTCAGCGAGGGCAGCACCAGATGGCGCCAGGTGCCGTAGCCGCCGATCGGGAACCAGCCGAGCCGCACGGCGAACACATAGAGCAAAAGCAGGCCGACGACGAATTGCGGCGCCGAGACGCCGACGAAGGACGCGACCATCAGCGTCTGGTCGGTGGCGGTGCCGCGCTTGACGGCGGCGATCAGGCCCATCGAGAGCCCGATCAGCAATTCGCACAGAATGGCGCCGACCATCAGAAGCAGGCTCGCCGGCAGCCGCGACACGATGAGCTCGGTGACCTCGGAGCGCTGGATGTAGGAGCGCCCGAGATCGCCGCTGGCAAGCTTCATGAGATAGTGCCAGTACTGGACGACGAAGGGCTGGTCGAGGCCGAGCTGCTGGCGGATGTTCTCGACCGTCTGCGGCGTGGCGCTGCGGCCGGCGATCTGGCGCACCGGGTCGGCGGGCAGCAAATAAAGCAGCGCGAAGGTGACCAGCGAAACGCCGAGCAGGATGAGCAGCGACTGGATCAGGCGGCGGCCGAGATAGGCGATCATGCGCGGCCCCTTTGCGTCGGATCGAGGATGTCGCGCAGCGCGTCGCCGATCAGGTTGAAGGCCAGCGCCAGCGCCAGGATCGCGGCACCCGGGAAGAACACCAGCCAGGGTGCCGCCTGGAAGTAGGTCTGGTTCTCGAAGATGATGTTGCCCCATGAGGCGGTCGGCGGCTGTACGCCGATGCCGAGGAAGGAGAGCGTCGCTTCCAGCAGCACCGTGGTCGAGATGCCGAGCGTGCCCCAGACGATGATGGTGGGCAGGAGATGCGGCAGGATGTGGCGGAACAGGATGCGCGGCGCGCTGGCCCCAATGGTACGTTCGGCATCGATGAACTCGCGTTCGGCGAGCGAAGAGGTTTCGGTGTAGATGACACGCGCGGTCTGCACCCAGTTGACCAGCGCAATGACCAGAGCGACGATCCAGAGACTTGGCTCGAACACCGCCGCGAGACAAATGGCGAGCAGTAATGCCGGAAACGCCATCATCAGATCGGTGAAGCGCATCAGCGCGCTGCCGATCCAGCCGCGGAAATAGCCCGCCGTGACGCCGACCAGCGTGCCGATCAGCAGCGCCACGCCATTGGCGACGATGCCGATGATCAGCGAGGTGCGCGCGCCGTAGAGAATGCGGGTCAACAGGTCGCGGCCGAGCAGGTCGGTGCCGAGCCAGAATTTAGCATCGGGCGGCAAGGGCGAGCCTTCCAGCGTCAGCCCGTCGAACATCTGCTCATTCGGATCATAGCCGGTCAGCCATGGCGCGAGGATCGCGCCGGCGAAGACGATGGCGACGATGAACAGACCGAGCAGCGCCAGGCGGCGTTTGACCAGCCGGCGCCAGACGCCGGCGCGCGGCTTGACCGGCATGCGTGCGGCCGCAGGGAGGTCAGGCGCGATAGGACTGGTCATCGCCGCTTTCCCTGCCCGTCATGGGCTCATCCGTCATCGCCACGATGCGGCGCGCCGCATCCTCGACGCTGATCTGCCAGCTCATCGCCAGCGAGCGCAGCTGCGCATAGGCGCGCTCGTCGTCGGCGCCTTTCGAGAGTGCCGCGACCGCGCGCACGATGGTCTGGCGCTCGGCGACGCGCTGGCGCAGCGAGGCGATCTCGCCGGCCAGGTGTTTTCGCGCCTCGAAACTCTGCCTTGCGATCAAGAGCGCGCTGTATACGCCGGCAGTGCCGACGGGCTTCAGGAGCTGTGCATCGGCCTTGTGCGACAGTGCCCATTCGATGCGGCCGGGCGCCTCCGAACCGATCAGCGCCACCAGCGGCATCGGCGCCTCGCCGGCCTTCCAGGGGAATTGCTCGTCGAAGCCGAGGTCGGCGTCGAAGAACACGAAATCGGCGGCCAGCGCTTCGGGCGGCAGTTCGGGCCAGCAGTCCACCGTGACCAGGCCGATGGCGGACAATTGCCTGGTGATGGCCTGCACCGTCGGGTGCGGGCGATGCAGGACGAACGCCCTGGCGCCGCCGAGATTGGGGATGCGCGGCGTCCTGGTCACGACACCACCCTCAGGCGTGGCCGGCCGAACGTTTTCGCCGGGTCGTAGCGCGACAGATACGGATCCGGCGCGACCTCGTCTTCGCGGCTGACGACCTCGAAGAAGCCGTCGGCGATCCGGCCGATGATCACCGGCAGCGTCGCATGTTGGGAGTGGGCGTCGATGGCGATCGGCCCGAGCCGGGTGGAGAAGCGGCGCTTGGCGAAGGCTTTCGAGAATTCCGCCGGACCGGCGTCGGGATCGCGCGAAAGCACGTCGGCCATCACTTGCACGGAGGCATAGGCGGAGGCCTCGAAGGACGAGGCGAAGGCCGCCGACCGAGGCGCGAAATACGGCCCGACCGACAAATGCCCCCTGCCGTTTTCGCCGATCGCCGGCAGCTCACCCTCGGTGAGGTTGCAGGAGATGACCGGGCACACCCCGGGGCTGAAGGCCGGGTCCTCAACGCCCAGGTCGCGGTAGGCAGCCAGGAAGGCGTAGGAGGTGGTGCCTATGAGATTGTTGAGGACGAAACTCGGCCGCGTGGCCCGGATCTCGGCGATCAGCCGCGACACGTCGGTCTCGCCGATGCGCAGGTAGCGCTCGCCCAAGACCTTGCCGCCGGCGTCCGCGATCAGGTCGCGTGCGACGCGGTTCATTTCCCAGCCCCAGATGTAGTTCGAGCCGAGCAGGAAGCCGTTGGCGCCGAAGCGGGGCACGACATGGGCCATCAGCGGCACCAGATGCTGGTTGGGGCAAGCGTGCATGTAGACGACGTGCTCGTTGGCCTCGAAGCCTTCATAGGGGCAGGCGTACCAGAGCATGCCGCCGGCTTTCTCCAGCACGGGAATCGTCTCCTTGCGGCTCCAGGAGGTGACGCAGCCGACGACATGGCGCGCGCCGCTGGTCCTCAAGATGTCCTCGCACAGCGTCGCGTAGCGATCGGCATTGCTTTGCGGATCGCGCTCGACCGGCACCAGCTCGATGTCATGGCCGCGGTCGGCATTGATATCGGCAATAGCCCGCAGGGCGCCCATCCGGCAGGCATCGGAAACGAGCTGGTAGCTCCCCGAGCGGGAATAGAGGATGCCGATCTCGATACGCCGTTTCAAACAGATCCCCAAAAATAACAATGCCCCGCAGCCACCGCCGGAGGGCGAGGCATACGAGGCATTCTTGCCGCCCGGCGATCGGGGCCGGTATTTTCAACCTAAACTATTCCGTGCGACCGCGCAGTCAAGCAGGAAAGTGCGATCGGTCCAAGTTTGAAATTAAGGCTTGGGCCGCAAGGCGATTGGGCAGGAACCTTCTACCCAGGGATGGGGAGGTTTATGAATCCCTTCGACCAGGAGAACCTCTCATAGGCGAAGAAAGCCGACGACGTGATTGACGACGGCAAGGACCCGCCGCGAAGTGCTGAGGCGAGAGGCGAAAAGAAGCGCCGAGAACTTGGCACCAGAGCGGCGCGCCGAGATCGTCCGGAAGTCGGCTGAGAAACATTGGTCGGCTAGTTTCTCTAGCTCCGCAGGTGCCTCGACATGGTCACCGTTCGAAAGCGGCGCGATTGAAAACATGTGACCTTTTGGGCCGGTCGGAATCAGGCCGCCTTGCGCCGTATGAGAGATGCCAGGATGGTACGCATTCCTGAGTACGCCGGGCCGCCGATCGTCACTTCCCAGTCAGTACCGCGTTTTCGGGGAAACTTGGCACTGCGTAGCGCTTCACGGAATGCTGTCGGCTCAACGCCTACGGTTTGAGCCATTTCTTCAGCGGTTGTACATTTGGCTATCATGAAATCTCCTGTGCTTTCCTCCAGGCATATAGGGATTCAGAGCGGAATGCGCCAGCAGACCGGCCAGATCGCAAACCGAGACACTACGGAAAAGTGCGTTCATCAGCTCAACGGCGGCGCTGCGGCCCGCTCGGTGCGGCTAGGCCGGCGTGCTCGCCGTCCAGCAAATTTTGAGAGAATATTCCGGAGTTTGAGGCGAACCGGGGAACGCGGTTCTTTGATAATATCCGTAGAGTTTCTGATGATCAGGGCAAGGCTCGGCATTCCGCCCGGCTTTTGTGACTTCGCAACCGCAGAGATCCATCATGTCCGATTTCAGGAACACTTTTCCATCTTCTCTTTCGTCACACTTCAACCGGCGCGCGGGTCTTGCTTTGCTTTTCGCTTCGGCAGTCGCGGTCACCGGGCTGGTTGCGCCCAGCGCCTCGTTCGCCGAGGACAAGAAGGCGATCAAGGTTGGCATCATCAGCGGCGAGGACGAGGATGTCTGGCGCGTCGTCGTCGCCCAGGCGGCGCAAAAGGGCCTCAGCATCGAGACCGTTGTGTTCAATGATTACACCCAGCCCAACGAGGCACTGGAGCGCGGCGAGATCGACGCCAATGCCTTCCAGCACCAGCCCTATCTCGACAACCAGATCAAGACACAAGGCTACCACATCGTGCGCGTCGGCTATACCGGCGTCTGGCCGATCGGCCTCTACTCCAAAAAATACACGAAGATCGCCGACCTGCCCGAGGGCGCGGTGATCGGCGTGCCGAACGATCCCTCCAACGAAGGCCGGGCGCTGCGCGTGCTGCAGAACGAAGGCGTGATCAAACTGAAGGACGGCACCGGCATTCTCGCCACCACCGCCGACATCGCGGAAAACCCGAAGAAGGTCGAGATCAAGGAGCTCGACGCCGGCATTGTCGGACGCTCGGTCGAGGATCTCGATGCCGCCGTGGTCAATACCGACTGGGCGCTGAAAAGCGGCCTGACGCCGGAAAACCGCATCGCGCAAGAGCCCATTGCCGACAACCCCTATCGCAACTTCATCGCGGTCAAGGTCGGCAATGAGAACGAGCCCTGGGTGAAGACGCTGGTCGCGTCCTACCAGAATGAGGCGGTCAAGGCCGAATTCGACAAGGTCTACAAGGGAACCGGCCTCAGCGCCTATTGAGAACGGACCGGGCGCCCGGTTCGACAGCTATAGCGGTCCGCGCTCGAGCGCGGGCCGCAATTTCGTTTTCGGATGACGAGAACAGGAACACGCATGAACCAGCATTTCGCGGCATCAAAGACCGTCGGCCCGATCCAGGGCCAGCCTGACGCGTCCCAGGACGTGGTACGTCTTCTCGACCTGAGGCGCCGCTTCGGCGCCACGGCGGCGCTCGACGGCATTTCGCTGACGGTGCGCAAGGGCGAGATTCTCGGCATTATCGGTCGCAGCGGCGCCGGCAAGTCGACGCTGATCCGCTGCCTGAACGGCCTGGAACGGCCAGATTCCGGCGAGGTTCTCATCGAAGGCCGCGAGATCAGCCGGCTCGGCGAGCGCGACCTGCAGCCGCTGCGGCGGCGCATCGGCATGATCTTCCAGCATTTCAACCTTTTGTCGGCCAAGACGGTCGAGGAGAATGTGGCGCTGCCGCTCAAGATCGAGGGCCGCCCGAAGGCGGAGCGGCTGCGGCGCGCCGCCGAACTGCTTGACCTCGTCGGCCTGTCGGAGAAGGCCAAGGCGTATCCGGCGTCACTGTCGGGCGGGCAGAAGCAGCGCGTCGGCATCGCCAGGGCGTTGGCCGCGCGGCCGGCGCTGCTGTTGTCGGATGAAGCCACCTCCGCGCTTGACCCGGAGACGACGCGGTCCATCCTCGCCTTGCTGAGGGACATCAACCGGCAGCTTGGCCTGACCATCCTTTTGATCACCCATGAGATGGAGGTGATCCGCTCGATCGCCGACCGCGTGGCGGTGATCGATGCAGGGCGCATCGTCGAGCAAGGCCCGGTGTGGTCGGTGTTTGCCGAGCCGCGGTCGCAGATCACCAAAAGCCTGCTCGGCGCCATCCGGCCGCAATTGCCAGCCGAGCTCTCGGCTCGGCTGGCGCCGTCAGCCGGCGCGGAGACCATTGTGCGCGTGGATGTGGCCGGCGAGGCCGCGCGGAGCCCGCTTCTGTTCGATCTTGCAGCGACCGCGCCTGGCCCGTTCCGCCTCGTCCATGGCGGCATCGATCACATCCAGCAGGAACCGGTGGGAACGCTGTTCCTCTCCATTCCCGGCGACGATGCAAGCCATCTCGCCCAGGTGATCACGTTCCTAAAGTCCCGCCAGGCGCGGGTGGAGGTGCTTGGCCATGTCGCCGATTCTGTTTGAGCTTCTTTTGCGGTCAATCTGGGAGACGGTGCTGATGACGGCCGCTTCCGGCCTCATCTCGCTGGTGTTCGGCCTGCCGCTGGGTCTCGCCTTGATCGCCACCGAACGTGCCGGCATCGCCGAGAATCTTTGGGTCAACCGGGTGCTCGGCGCCGTCATCAACGGCTTCCGCTCGGTGCCGTTCATCATCCTTTTGGTGGCGCTGATCCCGGTGACGCGGCTGATCGTCGGCACCTCGATCGGCACCTGGGCGGCGATCGTGCCGCTGTCGATCGCCGCCACGCCCTACTACGCGCGTATCGCCGAAGTGTCGCTGCGCGAGGTCGACCACGGCCTGATCGAGGCGGCGCGCGCCATGGGCGGCAACCGTTGGACGATCATCCGCGAGGTGCTGGTGCCGGAAGCGCTGCCAGGCATCGTCGCCGGCTTCACCGTGACGCTGGTGACGCTGGTCGGCGCCTCAGCCATGGCCGGCGCGATCGGCGCCGGCGGCCTCGGAGACCTCGCCATCCGCTACGGCTACCAGCGGTTCGAGACGTCAGTGATGATCGCCGTGGTGATCGTGCTGATCATCCTGGTTTGCGGCATCCAGTGGGTGGGCGACCGGCTGGTGGCGAGGCTGGATAGGAGATGATGGTCTGCCGGTTGAACATTCGGATCGGCTGAGGCCGGCGAGTTCATGCCGCGCCGAACAAATCCCTGGCCTGTTCGGCCGTATAATAGCCAAGCCTGACGTCACGCGCGACCAGTTCCGGATCGCGCTCCAGCGGATCGCCATAGCCGCCACCGCCCGGCGTGCCGACGCGCACGCGGTCACCCGCCATGAGCGGGATGTCCTGCTCCTTGGAGAGGTGCGGCGGCACATGCTCTTCGCCATTGCGGAAAACCGTGACGGTGTTGACCGCGCCGTCCTTGCCGCCGAGCGCGCCCTGCGGGCCGAAGCGGCCATGGTCCATGACGAAGGAGGCCCGAGCCTCGCCGCGCAGGATCTCGACCTCGTAGGCGAGGCCAAAGCCGCCGCGATGCTTGCCGGCGCCGCCAGAGCCCTCGCGCAAGGCATAGTGACGGTAAAGCACCGGAAAGGCCTGCTCCATGATCTCGACCGGCGGCGACTTGGAGATGCCGATGGTCGAGCAGCCATTGCTCAGCCCGTCATGGCCGGCATTGCCGCCATAGCCGCCGCCGGAAATCTGGTACATGACATAGTCGCGGCCGCGCGCCGGATCGTTGCCGCCGAGCGCGAAATTGCCACTGGAGCCGGCGGGCGCCGCCGTCACCTTGTCGGGCAGCGCCTGCACCATGGCCGCGAACACCGCCTCGGCGATGCGCTGCGACACTTCCGCTGCGCAGCCCGAGACCGGGCGCGGATATCTGGCATCCAGGAAAGTACCCTCCGGCCGCTTGACCTCGAGCGGCTCGAACGCGCCGGCGCTGATCGGGACATCGGGGAAGATATGGCGCATGGCGAGATAAACCGAGGACAAGGTGGTCGCCAGCACGCTGTTCATCGGCCCCGCGCAGGGTTTTGACGAGCCGGCGAAATCGAAAGTCAGGGTGTCGCCCTTCTTCTCGACGGCGAGCGCGATTGTCAGCGGCTCGTTGACCACGCCGTCGGAATCGACGAAGGCCTTTGAGCGGTAGGTTCCGTCGGGAATGGCCGCTATGTTGGCGCGCATCTGCTCGGCGGCGCGGCGGCGCAGTTCTGCGATTGCCTCGACAACAGTTTCGTCACCGTAACGATCCAGGATTCCATTGAGCCTGTCCTGGCCGATCAGCAGTGCGGCAGCCTGCGCCCTGATGTCGCCGATGCGCTGGTCGGCCACGCGGATATTCGAACAGATGATGGCGTAGATCTCCGGGTCGAGCAGGCCCTTCTTGAACAGTTTGACCGGCGGCAGCCGCAAGCCTTCCTGCTCGACCGCCGTGGCCGAAGCCGAGAAGCCGCCGGGCACCGAGCCGCCAATGTCGGGCCAATGGCCGGTGTTCGACAGCCAGCAGAAAATCTTGCCGTTCCGATAGACCGGCATGACGAAGCGCACATCCATCAGATGCGTGCCGCCGAGATACGGGTCGTTGACGACGTAGATGTCGCCCGGCTCCGGGGCCAGGCAGCGGCCGTCGGCGATCATCTCGATCACCGTCCTGGTCGAATATTGCATGACGCCGACGAATACCGGCAGGCCCTGGCTGCCTTGCGCGATCAGCGAGCCGTCGACGGCCGAATAGATGCCGTCGGAACGGTCGTTGGCCTCTGCGATGACAGGTGAGAAGGCGGCGCGGGAAAAGGTCAGGTCCATCTCGTCGCAGACCTGCTGCAAGGCCGCCTGGAGGACCGAAAGCGTGATGGCGTCGAGCTTTTGCATCTCAGGCCTCGCCGATGTCGATGATGATGTTGCCGTCGGCGTCCGAGCGGGCGCGGTCGCCGGGTTCGAGCACGGTGGTGGCGTCCATCTGTTCGAGGATCGCGGGCCCTTCGATGACCGCATCGAGCGGCAGTTCTTCGCGTGCGTATACGGGCGTGTCATGCCAGCGCCCGCCGTACCAGACCGGCCGGATCTCGCGTCTTGCATCGTCGAGCGTCTTTGCCCGCCCGGCGGGGTCGATCAGCCGCGACAGATCGATCGCCGGCCTGACGCCCGTCACCGAGGTGTTCAGGTTGACCAGATTGGCGCGGATTTCCGGCAGCTCGACCTTGAAGCGCGCGAAATAGGCCCTTTCGAACAGGGCCTGCAGCTCCCGCCGGGTCACCGACGAGGACGGGAGCAGCACGTTGATGATGTGGGTCTGGCCGACGAACTGCATGTCGGCGGAATGGGTGACGCGGATGGTTTCCGGCTTCACCGCCTCCTTGCCGATCAGCTCCTCGCCTTCGTTTCGATGCCGTTCCAACACTTGGTGGAGCTGGCTTTCGTCGAGCACGCCTACGGGCTGGTTGATGGTGTTGACGAAGTCGTGGCGTAGGTCCGCGACGACGCAGCCGAGCGCGTTGGTGATGCCGGGCCGTGCCGGCACCAGTACCCTGGGCAGGCCTAGTTCGCGTGCCAAGGCCGTGGCATGCAGCGGCCCCGCGCCACCGAAGGCGAACAGCGCGAAATCGCGTGGGTCGTGGCCGCGCGACACCGACACCATGCGGATGGCGCCGGCCATCTTCATGTTGCCGAGCCTGAGCACCGCACCGGCCGCTTCGACGCCGGACAGGCCGGTCGCCTTGCCGATCCTGTCCTCGAAAATGCCGGTGACGCGCTCTGATGTGACCGGATTGTCGACCGCCAGCAGCTTCTTCGGCGCCAGCCGGCCGAGCACCAGATTGGCGTCGGTGATGGTCGGCTCCAGGCCGCCGCGCCCGTAGCAGATCGGGCCGGGATTGGCGCCAGCGCTTTCCGGGCCGATCTGGATCAGGCCGGCCGCGTCGACGCGCGCGATCGAGCCACCGCCGGCGCCGACCGTATGCACCGCCACCATCGGCACATGGATGGGCATGGCGTATTCGATCTCGATCTCGTTCGAAACCGCCGGTTCGGCGTTGCGGATCAGCGCCACGTCGGTCGAGGTGCCGCCCATGTCGTAGGTGACGAGGTTTTCGAAGCCGGCGCGCTTGCCCGTATAGGCGGCGGCAATGACGCCCGAGGCCGGGCCGGACATCACGGTCTTGGCCGATTCACGTGTGACGAAGCGGGCCGAGATCATGCCGCCATTGCCGTTCATGATCAGGAAATCGCGGGCATAGCCTTTGCCGGCAAGTTCCTTGCGCAGCCGCTCGATATAACGCTCAAGGATCGGCTGCACCGAAGCGTTGACCGAGGCGGTGACGCCGCGCTCGAACTCGCGCGCTTCCGACAGCAGCGCATGGCCCGTGGTGATGTAGCCGTTCGGCCAGAATTGGCTGGCGATCTCGGCGGCGCGCCGCTCGTGCGAAGGGTTGGCGTAAGAATGCAGGAAGTGGATGACGAGGGATTCGCAGCCGGCATCGATCAGCGTCTTCACCGCCTCGCGCATTTCGGTCTCGTCGAGCGGCGTGCGGACGGCGCCTGACGCTTCGACCCGTTCCGACACTTCGAGCCGCAGGTTGCGCGGGATGACCGGGATAAAGGTGCCCGTCATGCCATAGGGCTGCGGCCGCGTGCGCCGGCCAAGCTCGATCACGTCGCGGAAGCCGCGCGTGGTGATCATGCCGGTCCTGGCCAGCCTGCGCTCCAGCACCGCATTGGTCGTGGTGGTCGTGCCGTGTACGATGAGGTCGATGCCGTCGACGGGGAAACCCGTGGCGCCAAGCGCCGATACGACGCCGAAAGCCTGGTTGTCGACCGTGGTCGGCGTCTTTGCGATATGCACCTTGCCATTGTTCCTGCCGTCGATCAGAAGCAGGTCGGTGAAGGTTCCGCCGACATCGATGCCGGCGACGACACTGCCCAGGGAATCCGGCTGCTGCACCGAAAAATTCTCTTTCATTGTCGAAACCCGAAATGCTGGGACTACGGATATGTCACAGTTTGGAAAGGTGTTTTACGACGGCATCTTGACGCAAATATCGTTTGTATACTAATAAATTCCGGACACAAGAGCTTACCGCTTTGGAGTGTGCGAGCAGCACGCCGGGACCTGAACGGTTCGGGCGCGCAGGAATAAGGTTTGGCGCCCGCGTCCGTGAGTTGGGCCAGAAGGTTGGATTTGATGAACACCACATCCGCGTTCAGCACCGCCGGCGCCCGCCCGCTGCAATTTCCGATTCCGGCCAATGTCTATGCCGAAACCGTGGTCTCGGTGAAACACTACACCGACCGGTTGTTCTCGTTCCGCATCACCCGTCCGCAGTCGCTGCGCTTCCGTTCCGGCGAATTCGTCATGATCGGCCTGCCCAATGCCGAGAAGCCGGTGTTCCGCGCCTATTCCGTGGCCAGCCCGGCCTGGGACGAAGAGCTGGAATTCTTTTCCATCAAGGTACCGGACGGCCCGCTGACCTCGGAGTTGCAGAAGATCCAGGTCGGCGACACCGTCATCATGCGCCAGAAGTCGACCGGCACGCTGGTTGTCGACGCGCTGACGCCGGCGAAGCGACTGTTCATGATCTCCACCGGCACCGGCATCGCGCCCTTCGCCAGCCTGCTGCGCGACCCTGACACTTATGAAAAATTCGAACAGTTGATCCTGACCCACACCTGCCGCGACAATGCCGAGCTGACCTATGGCCAGGAACTGGTGGCGGCACTCGAAAGCGACCCGCTGATCGGCGAACTGACCGGCGGCCGCGTCACGCTTTACAACTCCACGACCCGCGAGGAGTCGGCGCGCATGGGCCGCATCACCGCGCTCATCGGCTCCGGCAAATTCTACGCCGACCTCGGCATAGAGAAGCTCAATCCCGAGACCGACCGCATCATGATCTGCGGCTCGATGCATATGCTCAAGGATGTCAAGGAAATGGCCGAGAGCCTTGGTTTCCAGGAAGGCTCGCTCAGCCATCCCTCGACTTTTGTCGTCGAGCGCGCCTTCGTCGGCTGAGGCCTGCTCTCCCCCGACGATCGAGCTTTTGACCTTCTGGTCAAAAATTAGCTGCTTTCGCGGCCTTTTTCATCTATCCCTCGCTTGAGGACTCGTGAAGCGCGGCTTCGCGGGCTATCTTCGTGCGTGTCGCCCAAAAGTGCCCAACGGTTTTGGGAGGACGACATGCACCAAGACATAAGCGCAGTCGCTGAGTGAAAGGGCAGGAGATGAGCAGCACAATCCGCGAGGCCGAGGCCAAGGTGATGCCGCTGCCGGCGCGCGCCGCGGCCAACACCGCCCTCCCGCTGGATCATCGCATCGCGCGCAATCCCGGCATGAAGCTCGACCTGGGCTTCCTGGAATCGGTGCGCAGCGTCAATCGCTCGGCGCTGGAACGGCGCGTCGCCAGCCTGACCAAGCGGCGCTCGATCAAGGCCGACAACCAGGCGGCCTGGCTGCTGCGGGCGATAGCCTGCATGGACCTGACGACGCTGAACTCCAACGACACGGAAGAGCGCGTGCGCCGGCTTTGCGCCAAGGCGATCAATCCGCTGCGCCGCGACATCGCCGAGGGCCTGGGCATTGCTGATGAAACCATCCGCCCGGCCGCCGTCTGCGTCTACCATCCCTTCGTCGCTACCGCGGTCGACGCCGTGCGCGGCACCGGCATCCATGTCGCCGCCGTCTCCACCGCATTCCCGCATGGCCTTGCGCCGCTGTCGACCCGGCTGCAGGAGATCGAGGCCTCGGTTCGCGACGGCGCCGACGAGATCGACGTCGTCATCCCGCGCGGCCTGGTGTTCGGGGCCAAATGGCGGGAGCTCTACAACGAGATCGTCTCGATGCGCGCCGCCTCCGGTGACGCGCATCTGAAGGTCATTCTCGGCACCGGCGACCTCGCCACGCTGCGCAACGTGATGCTGGCCTCGATGGTGGCGATGATGGCGGGCGCCGATTTCATCAAGACCTCGACCGGCAAGGAAAGCGTCAACGCCACGCTGCCCGTCGGCCTTGCCATGGTGCGCGCCATCAGGGCCTATTTCGAGGAGACCGGCTATCTCATCGGCTTCAAGCCGGCCGGCGGCATTTCCACCGCCAAGGTGTCGCTCGACTGGCTGGTGCTGATGAAGGAAGAACTCGGCCGGCCATGGCTGGAACCGGAGCTGTTCCGCTTCGGCGCCTCGAGCCTGCTGACGGACATCGAGCGGCAGCTCGAACATCACCTGACCGGGCACTATTCGGCCAATCACCGCCACGCGATGGCGTGAGGCGGAGTGAAGCCTTGAAGACCGCACCCTACGGCGCCCCCCTCTGTCCTGCCGGACATCTCCCCCACTTGGGGGGAGATCACGCGCTTCTTTGTTTTCGCCAACTTTCAGCATCGCAAGGTCAGCGACGCGCTGAAACTGCCGATCTCCCCCCTTGTGGGGGAGATGTCCGGCAGGACAGAGGGGGGCGCGACAGAGCTCCTGCCGAGACAATTATCTGGAGCACCCCATGAACATCCTCGAACGCTATCACGCCATGGAATACGGCCCGGCGCCGGAAGCCCGCAACGAGGCGGACGCGTGGCTTGCCGGGCGCGATTTTTCCAAGGCATTGTTCATCGACGGCACCTGGAAGGCGGCTGGCGGCGGCAAGACCTTCGAGACCAGCGAGCCTTCTTCCGGCAAGCTGCTGGCCAAGGTGTCGGATGCCGGCGCCACCGACATAGACGCGGCGGTCGTGGCGGCCACCAAGGCGCTGCCGAAATGGTCGGCCTCGTCGGGCTATGCCAGGGCCAAAGTGCTCTACGCCATCGGCCGCGCCATGCAGCGACACCAGCGCCTGTTCGCGGTGCTTGAGACAATCGACAATGGCAAGCCGATCCGCGAGAGCCGCGACATCGACGTGCCGCTGGCGATCCGCCACTTCATCCATCATGCCGGCTGGGCGCAGGCGCTGGACAGGGAGTTCCCCGGCCACAAGAGCGTCGGCGTCGTCGGCCAGATCATCCCGTGGAATTTTCCGCTGCTGATGCTGGCCTGGAAGATCGCGCCGGCGCTGGCCGCCGGCTGCACGGTGGTGCTGAAGCCGGCCGAATTCACGCCGCTGACAGCCATCCTGTTCGCCGAGATCTGCGAACGAGCCGGCGTGCCGAAAGGCGTCGTCAACATCGTGCAGGGCGGCCCGGAAGCGGGTGCGGCCATCGTCACCCATCCCGGTACCCAGAAGATCGCCTTCACCGGTTCTTCCGAAGTCGGCAAGATCATCCGCAAGGCTACCGCCGGCTCGGGCAAGAAACTGTCGCTGGAGCTTGGCGGCAAGTCGGCCTTCATCGTATTTGACGATGCCGATCTCGATAGTGCCGTCGAAGGTCTGGTCGACGGCATCTGGTTCAACCAGGGACAGGTCTGCTGCGCCGGTTCGCGGCTGCTGGTGCAAGAAGGCATCGCCGACGCCTTCATCGCTAAGGTCAAGGTCAGGATGAGCCGGCTGCGCGTCGGCAGCCCGCTGGACAAGAACACCGATATCGGCCCGCTGGTCGATCTGACGCAGCTCGATCGCGTCAAGGGCCTGATCGCCGAGGGCGCAAAGCAGGGGGCGGTCTGCTGGCAGCCGGATGCGGCGCTGCCCTCATCCGGCTATTACCATCTGCCGACCCTCGCTACCGGCGTTTCGCCGGCTAATATTCTCGCCCAGGAAGAAGTGTTCGGCCCCGTTCTGGCGACCATGACATTCCGCAACACCGAGGAAGCGGTCGAGCTCGCGAACAACACTCGTTATGGCCTTGCCGCTTCGGTGTGGAGCGAAAACGTCAACCTTGCCTTGCACGTCGCGCCGCAATTGAAAGCGGGTGTCGTCTGGGTCAACGGCACCAATATGTTCGACGCCGCCTGTGGCTTCGGCGGCTATCGCGAGAGCGGTTTCGGCCGCGAGGGCGGGCGCGAAGGCATGTTCGAATATCTCACGGCAAAACTCCCGCTTGGTCCCGTCATCAAGCCGGCGGTAGCCTCGACACAACCGGTCGAGCAGGCCGATGGCGCGGCAATCGACCGGACGGCAAAACTGTTCATCGGCGGCAAGCAAGTCCGGCCGGACGGCAATTACTCGTTGGCGATAGCCACCGCCAAGGGCAAGCTCGCCGGTGAGGTTGGGCTCGGTAACCGCAAGGATATACGCGACGCCGTCGCGGCCGCGCGAGCCTGCAAGGGCTGGCCGGAGGCGACCGCCTACAACCGCTCACAGGTGCTCTACTATCTGGCGGAAAACCTCTCCGGCCGGGCGGAGGAGTTCGCCGCCCGTCTCGTCCAGCTCACGGGCGCGACCGCAAAGGCGGCACGCGAGGAGGTCGACCAGTCGATCGAGCGCTTGTTTCTCTATGCCGGACTTGCCGACAAGTTCGAGGGGCGCGTGCACCAGCCGCCGGCACGGGCCGTGACGCTGGCATTGCATGAGCCGATTGGAGTCGTCGGCATCGTGGCGCCCGACAATCAGCCGCTGCTCGGGTTCATCTCACTGGTCGCGCCGTCGCTGGCGATGGGCAACACGGTGGTCGCGGTGCCTTCGGAGCGCCATCCGCTGCTCGCCACCGATCTCTATCAGGTTATCGAATATTCCGACGTTCCGGCCGGCACCATCAACATCGTCACCGGGCGCACGGCCGAACTTGCCGGCGTGCTGGCCAAGCATGACGATGTCGACGGGCTCTGGCTGTTCGCCGACGCCGAGACCTGCGCCAAGGCGGAGGCCGAGTCCATCGGCAACCTCAAGCGCATCTGGAGCGGCAATGGCCGCAGCCTGGACTGGGCCTCCGACGAGGCTGCGGGCGACGCCTTGCTGCGCCGCGCCGTCGAGGTGAAGAATGTCTGGGTGCCCTACGGCGACTGACGTTCCATGCTGTCACAATGGAGATCGGGTTCGGGCTTGACGCTCGGGCTTATGTTCTTTAACGAGAAAAAACATCTTTATCTGTGAACTGACACAGCAGGCCACATCATGGCCTGTGACTGGCACATGACGCCTTCGCAGGCCGCCGATAAAGGCAGTTGACCCAAGAGGAGAACAGCGCATGGCGGATCTGGCAGGCAAGGTCGTCGTCATCACGGCAGCGGCGCAAGGCATCGGCAAGGCAAGCGCGCTCGCCTTCGCCAAGGCAGGTGCCGTGGTCCACGCCACCGACATCAACGAGACGCTGCTGGCGGAACTCGCCAAGACGGCGGGAATCAAAACCCGCAAGGTCGACGTGCTCAACGACGAGGCGGTCACCACCGCCTTCGCCGGGATCGGCCGCGTCGACGTGCTGTTCAACTGCGCCGGCTTCGTCCACTCGGGATCGATCCTGGAGATGAAGGACAGCGATCTGGATTTTGCCTTCAATCTCAACGTGCGCGCCATGGTCCGCACCATCCGCGCCGTGCTGCCCGGCATGCTGGAGCGCGGCGACGGGTCGATCATCAACATGGCCTCGCTGGCGAGCTCGCAGAAGGGCGTGCCGAACCGTTTCGCCTATGGCGTCACCAAGGCTGCGGTGATCGGCCTGACCAAGGCAATCGCGGCCGATTATGTCGGCAAGGGCATACGCTGCAACGCCATCTGCCCCGGTACGGTCGAAAGCCCGTCGCTGCAGGATCGCATGCATGCGCAGGGTGATTATGAAGCGGCTCGCGCGGCCTTCATCGCGCGCCAGCCGATGGGCCGGCTGGGCACGCCGGAGGAAATCGCCGATCTGGCCGTCTACCTGGCCGGCGCCACCTACACATCCGGGCAGGCCTACAACATCGATGGTGGCTGGTCGATCTGACCGGATCGAGGAGTCTGAAAATCCCGCTCACCGGCTATCACGATATGGTGTCCGCGCTTGCCCTGGATCAGGCCGGTGGTACGGTCCGCCGGCTTCCTCAAGAGCCATTCATTTCGGTGAAGCGTTTGCAAAAGGCCGCGAGGCCGCAACCAGGAGAAGGGTTTAAATGAAACTGCTGCGCTATGGCGAGGTGGGGAGCGAACGTCCCGGCCTGCTCGATGCGGATGGAACGATCCGCGATCTCTCCGCCCATGTCGCCGACATTGCCGGCACCACGCTTCATCCGGCCTCGCTGGAGATGCTGTCCAAGCTCGACGCAAAGTCGCTGCCGGCGGTTTCCGGCAAGCCGCGGCTCGGCGCCTGCGTTGCCGGCACCGGCAAGTTCATCTGCATCGGCCTCAACTATTCCGATCACGCCGCCGAGACCGGGGCCACCGTGCCGCCGGAGCCGATCATCTTCATGAAGGCCAGCTCGGCCATCGTCGGACCGGACGATGACGTGCTGATCCCGCGCGGCTCGGAGAAGACCGACTGGGAGGTCGAGCTCGGCGTGGTCATCGGCAAAACAGCGAAATATGTCAGCCAGGCCGATGCGCTCGATTATGTCGCCGGCTACTGCGTCGCGCACGATGTGTCCGAGCGCGCCTTCCAGGCCGAGCGACAGGGCCAATGGACCAAGGGCAAGAGCTGCGACACGTTCGGCCCGACCGGTCCGTGGCTGGTGACCAAGGACGAAGTAGCAGACCCGCAGAACCTGAAGATGTGGCTGACCGTCAACGGCAAGACCATGCAGAACGGCTCGACCAAGACCATGGTCTACGGCGTCGCCTATCTCGTGTCCTATCTCAGCCAGTTCATGTCGCTGCATCCCGGCGACATTATTTCGACAGGCACGCCGCCCGGTGTCGGCTTGGGCATGAAGCCGCCGGTGTTCCTGAAGGCTGGCGACGTGGTGGAGCTGGGCATCGAAGGGCTCGGCCAGCAGAAGCAGACGTTCAAGGCGGACGAGTAGTCCCGACATTCTTCCTTCTCCCCTTGTGGGAGAAGGTGGATCGGCGCGCAGCGCCGAGACGGATGAGGGGTGCTCCAGCGGAGTGAGGCGCTGGCGTTCCCTGGAACACCCCTCATCCGTCGCCTTCGGCGACACCTTCTCCCACAAGGGGAGAAGGAAGACCAGTCGCCAGCTTACTTCAGCACCTTCCCGTCCGCCCCAAACCGGTAGGTCCTCGCCGGATCCGGCGTCGCGTAGAGCGTCGCGCCGGGCTCGGCGTCATAAACACCGAAGATGCGCACGGTGATCAGCCCGGCCTTTTCGCAGTCGAGGTAGAGATTGGTGTCGGCGCCGAGGTGCTCGGCATGCACGACCGTGCCTTTCCAGGCGCCGGATTTCGGATCAACGGTCAGATGCTCGGGCCGCACGCCGATGGTTTTGGCGGTTTCGCCGAGGCGAGTGCCGTCGATGAAGTTCATCTTCGGCGAGCCTATGAAGCCGGCCACGAACTCGTTTGCCGGCGCATTGTAGAGTTCCATCGGTCCACCGATCTGCTCGATTTTTCCGGCATTCAGCACCACGATTTTGTCCGCCAGCGTCATCGCCTCGACCTGGTCGTGGGTGACGTAGATCATCGTCGCCTTGAGGCGGCGATGCAGCTGCGCGATTTCCAGCCGCGTGTTGACGCGCAGCGCCGCGTCGAGATTGGACAAGGGCTCGTCGAACAGGAACAGCTTTGGCTCGCGCACCACGGCGCGGCCGATGGCGACGCGCTGGCGCTGGCCGCCCGAGAGTTCCGCGGGACGCCTTTCCAGATAGGGCTCAAGCGACAGCATGGACGAGGCGATGCCGATGCGGCGGTCGATCTCGGCCGCCGGCGTGCCGGCCTGCTTGAGGCCAAGGCCCATATTGTTCTTCACCGTCAGATGCGGATAGAGCGCATAGGTCTGGAACACCATGGCGATGCCGCGTTTCGCCGGCGGCGTGGCCGAGACATCCGCACCATCGATGACAACCCGGCCCGAGGTCGAATCCTCCAGCCCGGCGATCACCCTGAGCAAAGTCGACTTGCCGCAGCCCGAAGGGCCGACGAAGACGACGAATTCGCCATCCGTCACTTCGAGGTCGATGCCCTTCAGCACTTCCACCGGCCCGAAGGCTTTTTTCACGTTTTCGATCTTCAGGGAGCCCACGGCAGTCCTCCAAATTGACAAGCGGGCGCCAGGGCACCCCCCTCTGGCCTGCCGGCGATCTCCCCCTCAAGGGGGGAGATTGGCAGCTTCGAGGCCTCGCGCCTTTCTCCGGCGCTGATAATTGGCGAAAGCCGTGGTGACATCCGATCTCCCCCCGTGAGGGGGAGATCGCCGGCAGGCCAGAGGGGGGCGCCGTAGAGCGCAACCTCTGCCGACAATTCGCTGGTCACAACCGCACCGCCTTCCCGCTGCGCACGCTCTCGTCGGCGGCAAGGCAGACGGCGAGCGACTTGACTGCGTCGTCCATATGTTTGGTAAGGTCCAGGTCCTCCCGGATCGCCTTGAGGACAAAAGCCTGTTCGAGATCGCAGAGATCCTGGTGGCCGGGTTCGCCCTCCATCGACAGCATCTCATCCGGCTTGGCGAACTTGCCGTCCGCGCCGGTTGCCGCGCTGTGCAGGCGGATGGTCGAGGTCTTGGTGTGGGTGTCGATGTCGTCGGACTTCACGCCCTCCTTCATGACGATCGACACGCAGCCATTGGGCGACATGACATCCTTCACGAAGAAGGCGGTTTCCGAGATCATCGGTCCCCAGCCGGCCTCGTACCAGCCGACCGAGCCGTCATCGAACAGCACCTGGAGATGACCGTAATTGTACATGGAGGGTGCGACCTCGTCGGTCAGCCGCACGCCCATGCCGCGCACCTCGACCGGCCTGGCGTCGGTGATCTGCAGCATGACGTCGAGATAATGCACGCCGCAGTCGACGATCGGTGAGGTCGTGCGCATCAACTGCTTGTGCGTCTCCCAGGTGTGTCCGGAGGATTGCTGGTTGAGGTTCATGCGGAAAACATAAGGGCCGCCAAGCTTGCGCGCCTCGGCGATGAGCCTGATCCAGGACGGGTGATGGCGAAGGATGTAGCCGATCACCAGTTTCCTGCCATTGGCCCTGGCGGCCGCGACGACGCGCCTGGCATCGGCCACCGTCGTTGCCAGGGGCTTCTCGACGAAGACATGGCAGCCGGCCTCGAACGCCTTCACCGCATAGTCGGCATGGCTGTCGGAATAGGTGGCGATGCAGGCGACATCGGGCTTTTCGTCGCGCAGCGCATCCTCGAAGGAGCGCTTGATGCCATAGCTCGCCAGCCCGTCCGGCAGGGGCACGTCGGAGCGGTTGATAAGCGCCGCGACCTCGAAGCCCGGATTGGTGTGGTAGGCCAACGCATGGCTGCGGCCCATATTGCCGAGGCCCGCGACGACGACGCGAAGGGGTGGTTTGTCGCTCACCTGACTACTCCACTTTCTCTCGAGAGGGTGTCACCCCACCCGGCGCTTCCCCCTCGATGGGGAGGTCGGCGCGCAGCGCCGGGTGAGGTGCAGCGCGGCCCTACGAGGATTTGCCGCCCCTCGATCACTTCACCGCTCCTGACGTGATGCCGCGGATCAGCTGCCGCGAGAAGATGACGTAGAGGATCAGCACCGGCATGATCGCCAGCGAGAGCGCGGCCAGGATGGCGTTCCAGTTGGTGACGAACTGGCCGAGGAAGAGCTGCGCGCCGAGCGTCACCGTCTTGGTCTCTTCCGACGGCGCCAGGATCAGCGGGAACCACAGATCGTTCCAGATCGGGATCATGGTGAAGACGGCGACCGTCGCCATCGATGGCCGCACCAGCGGCAGCACCAGCCGGAAGAAGATGGTGTATTCCGACAGGCCGTCGATGCGGCCGGCGTTCTTCAGGTCGTCGGACACCTGTTTCATGAATTCCGAAAGGATGAAGACAGCCAGCGGCAGGCCTTGCGCGGTGTAGACCAGAATCAGCGCCGTCAGCGTGTTGACCAGCCCGCTCGCCACCATCAATTGCAGGATGGCGACGGTGGCCAGCCGGATCGGGATCATGATGCCCAGCGCCAGATAAAGGCCCATCAGCGTATTGCCGCGAAAGCGGTATTCCGACAGCGCAAAGGCAGCCATGGCGCCGAACAGCAGCACCAAGAACAGCGAGGCGACGGTGACGACGAGGCTGTTCTGGAAATAGTGGATGAAGTCGCCCTGGCCGATCACCGTGGTGTAGCCGATCAGGTCGAAGGTCTTTGGCGTCGGCGGCGTCAAAGGCGCGCCGAAAATGCCGGCGCGGGATTTGAACGAATTCATGATGACCAGGATCACCGGAAACAGCGCGATCGCCGTGTAGGTCAGCAGGACCGCATGGGCGCCGATGGTGCGGGGCAGCGAACGTGTGGCGGTGCTCATTGGAAAGCCTCTCGAGTGCTCAGAGAGGTTGGCGCCAGGGCACCCCCCTCTGTCCTGCCGGACATCTCCCCCTCAAGGGGGGAGATTGGCAGCTTTGATCTTACCGCCCATCTTGCAGCATCGACGATTGGCGAAAGCAGTTGCGACATCTGATCTCCCCCCTTGAGGGGGAGATGGCCGGCAGGCCAGAGGGGGGCATTCAGCCGTGACATCTCCAATCCTCAGAACTGGTAGCGACGCAGGCGCGTCTGGATGAGGAAGAGGTAGACGCAGACACCGCCGAGGATGATCAGGAACATGATCGTGGCGATGGTGGCGCCCATGTTGGGATCGCCGACCTGCAGCTGGAAACCGAAGAAGGCGCGATAGAGGAAGGTGCCGAGGATGTCGGTCGAATAATTCGGCCCGGCGAGTGCGCCCTGCGCGGTGTAGATCAGGTCGAAGGCGTTGAAATTGCCGACGAAGGTGAGGATCGAGATGATGCCGATCGAGGGCAGGATCAGCGGCAGCTTGATCTTCCAGAACTGCGCCAGGCCGGTGATGCCATCGCATTCGGCCGCCTCGATCACCTCGTCGGGGATCGACAGCAGCGCGGCGTAGATGAGCATCATCGGAATGCCGACGAACTGCCACACCGAGACCAGGCTAAGCGCGGTCAGCGCATATTGCTCCTTGCCTAGCCACGGCGTGAACAGGCTTTTGAGGCCGACCATATCCATCATATGCGGCGCCACGCCCCATAGCGGCGACAGGATCAGCTTCCAGGCGAAGCCGACGATGACGAAGGACAGGATGGTCGGCACGAAAATCGCCGTGCGGTAGAAGGCCGAGAAGCGCAGCCTGGGACTGGACAGAAGAGCGGCCAGCAGCACGCCGATCGGGTTCTGCACCAGCATGTGGATGATGAAGAACCAGACATTGTTGCGCAGCGCATTCCAGAAATTCACCGACCAGTTGGGATCGCCGAACAGGGTGCGGAAATTGTCCAGCCCAACGAAGACCTGCGACTGCTCGATGTTGCGGAACAGCGACAGCTGCAAAGTGCCGGCAAGCGGCAGGATCATGATCGCCGTGTAGACGAGCACCGCCGGCGCCAGGAAGACGGCGATATGCCAGCGGAACGGTCTTTTCGGTCTGATATCTGCGGCCATGAGTTCGGTCCCCGCCGATCAGGTCTGGGAAAATGCTTTCGACAACAGCGCTGCCCCTCATCCTTACCCTCTCCTGGTGAAGAACGGAGAGAGGAGGTCGCCAGCGTTGCGGCAACTTCCTTTCTCACCGTCACTGTACGGGGAGAAGGTGCCGGCTGGCGGGATAAGGAGCGGCGCCGTCCTTCGCAGTCGATGCTATCGAAAAACGCTGGGCCGTCCACCTGGAACGGCCCAGCTCATTGCCCGAGCCTTACTTGGCGGGCTTGTACCAGCTGTCGAGGCCGTCCTGCAGCTTCTTGGCAGCGGCTTCCGGCGTATCGGTGCCGTTGATGACATTGGCCGATTCGACCCAGGTCTCGTTCTCGAGGTTCGGCGTGCCGCGCGACAGGATCTGGTAGGTCGAGCGGATCGTCGACTTGCACTTGCCGCGCCAGGAGACGAACTCCTGCGCCAGCGGGTCTTCCATCTTCACCGGCGAGGAGTTCAGGCTGAAGAAGCCCGGCAGCGCGTTGGCGTAGATGGTGGCGAAATCCGGCGAGGCCACCCAGGACAGGAAGGTCTTGGCCGCGTCCGCATGCTTGGAGCCCGCATTCAGGCCCATGCCGATATCGGTATGGTCGGAGATGTAGCAGGTGTCGCCGGCCTTCTCGACCGGCGGCGGGAAGGCGCCCATCTTGAACTGGGCCTGGGTGTTGAACAGGCCGATTTCCCACGAGCCGGCCGGGTAGATGGCGGCGCGGCCGAGCGTGAACAGGTTCTGGCTGTCCGGATAGGTCTGAGCCTCGAAACCGTCACCGAGATAGGGCTTCCACTTGGCCAGTTCCTCATAGGGCGCCACCCAGTCCTTGTCGGTCAGCTTCTGCTCGCCCTTGATGAGGGCCGCGCGGCCCTCCTCGCCCTTCCAGTAGTTGGGGCCGATGTTCTGGTAGCCCATGGTCGCGGCTTCCCAGAGATCCTTGGTGCCCATCGCCATCGGGATGTAAGTGCCGTCGGCCTTGATCTTGTCGAGCGCGGCGAAGAACTCATCGCGGGTCTCCGGCACCTTGATGCCGAGCTTGTCGAAGGCGTCCTTGTTGTAGATGAAGCCATGGATGACGGACGCCATCGGCACGCAGAAGGTCGCCTTGCCGTCGTCGGTCTGCCAGGCGGACTTGGCCACTGGCGAGAAATTGTCCATGCCGGGCAGCGAGGAGAGGTCGGCGAGGTTGCCCTTCTTGAACAGCTCGAGCGACTTGTCGAACGGGCGGCAGGTGATCAGGTCGCCCGCCGAACCGGCGGCGAGCTTGGCGCCGAGGGCCGCGTCATATTCGGTCGGCGCCGACGGCGCGAACACCACCTTGATGCCGGGATTCTTGGCTTCGAAGGCCGGGATCAGCTTGTCCTTCCAGATGGCAAGGTCGTCGCCGCGCCAGCTTTCGATGTTGAGCGTTACGTCCTCGGCGTGAGCCAACCCGGCCGAGCCGAGAATGCTGGTGCCCAGAAGCAGTGCCGTCAGTAGTTTCGTTGTCATGCTCAGTCTCCCTGTTGACCTTTTTCAGGTTCGGTTTTGATGAGAACAGGGGCGTCGCGCCCCTTGCTCCCCTCGCAAGCCTGCTTCACCCCGATGGAAATCGGGATGAAACAGGCTCTATTTCTTCGTTCGAGCATGATCTTTTCCGAAAAGCGGTCTCCACTTTTCGGGATCATGCCCCAGCGCGGAAAGGGCCGGCCGCAGCTTCTGGCCGGCCTCTTCCAGTATCTTCTGCGCCGTGTCAGCGCTGTCGGCGCCGGCGGCAAGCAGAATGGCGGTCTTGACCGCACCGCCGCTCTTTTCGAGCAGGCGGGCCGCGTCGTCGCGGCTGCCGCCGCTGATGGCAGCAACGATCCGCGCCGCGCGGTCGCGCAGCTTGCTGTTGTCGGCCATGAGATTGACCATGTAGCCGTCATGGACATGGCCGAGATGGATGGCGGCGAGCGTCGACAGCATGTTGAGGGCGATCTTCTGGGCGGTGCCTGCGCCCATGCGCGTCGAGCCGGCGATCACTTCCGGCGGGGTTTCGAGCAGGATGGCGGTTCCAGACAGACGCAGCAGAGCTGAGTCCCGGTTGTTGGCGATGCCGATGGTGGCCGCACCGCGACGGGCGGCTTCCTCGATCGCCCGCAGCGCATAGGGCGTCGTGCCACTGGCCGAGATTGCGATCAGGCAGTCGCCCTTGCCGATGCCGGCGTTGGCGACCGCTGTCGCGGCCTCCTCGGTGTCGTCTTCGGGGCCGCCGGCCAGCGTCCTGAAGGCGTCGTCGCCACCGGCGACCAGAATGGCGATGCGGTCGCGCTGGATGCCGAAAGTGCCGGGCAGTTCCAGCGCATCGGCAAGCGCCATCAGGCCGGAGCTGCCGGCCGCGGCGTAGGCAAGCTTGCCGCCGTTGCTCAGGCAGCTCGCGATGACCTCGGCTGCTTTGGCTATGGAAGGGATGGCATCGCGCACGGTCTTCGCGGCCTCGACCTGCGCGTCGGCCAGCGAAGCAAGGATGGCTTCGGGTGCCTGGATATCCAGCCCCTCGGCGTTCCTGTGCAGCGCTTCAGTGCGCGTTTCGGCCATCCCAGTTCCTCCAATTCGGAAAACAATACCAAAAAAATACCACTTGTCCACACGCATTAACAAATTCGCGGTACCGAAATCGCTGACGCAGGTAAACGGCCAAGCTTTTCAATAAAAAATGCCCTAATCTTTTTGCAGCGGAAATTAACCCTTGGCTATTGGTATTTTATTGGTATTATCGGCCCGGAGGAGAAATCACGTGAAATTCGTGCTTGGCATCGATGGCGGCGGCACCAGCTGCAGGGCGGCCCTGGCAATGGCGGACGGCACGGTCCTCGGCCGCGCCAAAAGCGGCGCCGCCAACATCCGCACCGACCTGACGGGCGCGCGATCGAACATCGTCGAGGCGGCGCGGCAAGCCTTTGTCGCCGCTGGCCAGGATCCGGACCTGATCCCGCGAACGCCGGCCATTCTCGGCCTTGCCGGCGCCAATGTCGGCACCTACCGGCAGCAGCTCGAGGCGATTCTGCCGTTCAGCACCAGCCGCGTCGAGACCGACGCCGAGATCGCGCTCGAAGGCGCCGTCGGTTCCGGTGACGGCGCCATGGCGATCCTCGGCACCGGCACCGCCTACATGGCGCGCAAGAACGGCAAGTCACGCGCCATCGGCGGCTGGGGCTTCCAGGTCGGCGACCAGGGCAGCGGCGCCCGCATCGGCCGCGACCTGCTCGAACAGACCCTGCTTGCTCATGACGGCGTGCGCGCGCGCACGCCGTTGACCGACAGCATGATGGCCGTGTTCCGCGACAATCCGGAGGACGTTGTCGAGTTCACCACCAATGCCAAGCCCGGCGACTTCGGCGGCTTCGCCCCCAAAGTGTTCGAACATGCCGAAAGGGGCGACGCGGTCGCCAACTGGATCCTCGACAAGGCGGTCGCCGATGTCGAGGCCTCGCTCGGCGCGCTGGAGTTGGCGGACGACGCGCCGCTCTGCCTGCTCGGCGGGCTGGCGCCGCTCTACGCGCCGCGCCTGTCGGCACGCTACCGGGCGCTACTTCGGGAGCCGCTCGACGATGCGCTCGGCGGCGCCGTGCAGATGGCGGTCCGCCTGTTCGCGCCGAGGGGAGCGGCTCGATGAACGACGCCGCCGACCAGATCTTCGCTACGCTCAAGCAATCCTCGCAAAGCGGTGCGCCGCTTTACCTGCAGCTCAGGAAGAGCATCGAGGATGCCGTCAATCGCGGCCTGATCGGGCCCGGCGACGCGCTGCCTTCCGAGCGTGACATCGCCATCAAGGCCGATATTTCGCGTGTCACCGTGCGCAAGGCGGTGCAGGACCTGGTCAAGGGCGGCATCCTGGTCCAGCGCCACGGCTCCGGCACCTTCGTGGCGCCGCGCATGGAGCGGGTCGAGCAGTCGCTGTCGCGGCTGACCTCCTTCACCGAGGACATGGCGCGGCGCGGCATGGCGGTGCGCTCGGCCTGGCTCGACCGCGGCCTTTACGCGCCCTCGCCCGACGAGATGATGGTGCTCGGTCTGTCGTCGAACGAACTGGTTGCGCGCGTGGCGCGCCTGCGCATCGCCAACGACACGCCGCTGGCGATCGAACGCGCCTCGCTGTCGGCCAGCGTGCTGCCGGACCCCGCTGGAATTGGCTCCTCGCTCTACGCAGCCCTGGAATTGACAGGCAACAGGCCGGTGCGAGCGGTGCAGCGCATCTCGGCCGCCAATCTCGGTGACGGCGACGCGCGCCTGCTCGAGGTGCCGCCGGGCATTGCCGGCCTGCACATCGAGCGTATCTCCTATCTGGCAAGCGGCAAGGTGATCGAGTTCACCCGCTCCATCTACAGGGGCGACGCCTATGATTTCGTCGCCGAATTGCGGCTGACAGGGCCGAGCGAAGAGGGCCGACCATGACGACCGAGCCGAACAAATCGACTGAGCCGACCCATATGCGGCGCGAGATCGAGGAGATTCCGCAGGCCGTCGCCCGTCTGCTCGACGGTTCCGGCGCCGTGCTTTCCGAAGCCGGCCGCGGCATTCGCGAGCGCGACCCGCATTTCGTCGTCACCGTGGCGCGCGGCTCGTCCGACCATGCCGCCACTTTCATGAAATACGCGGTCGAACTCACCGCTGGTCTGGCGGTGGCTTCGGTCGGCCCCTCGATCGCCTCGATCTATGGCCGCAAACTCAGGCTCGGCGGCTCCGCGTGCCTGGCCATCTCGCAGTCGGGCAAGAGCCCCGACATCGTGGCGATGGCTGAGACGGCAAGGGCCGGCGGCGCGCTGACCATCGCCGTCACCAACACCGCCGATTCGCCGCTGGCGCGTGCCTCGGACCATGCGATCGACATCCTGGCCGGGCCCGAGCGCAGCGTCGCGGCGACCAAGACCTTCGTCAATTCCGCCGTCGCCGGCCTTGCTCTGATGGCGCATTCCACCGGCGACGAAGCGCTTCTCAAGGCGCTCGCCCGCTTGCCCGAGCATTTCGGCAAGGCGATCGCCTGCGACTGGATGAGCGTGCTCGTCGAAACGATCGAAAAGCAGAAGTCGCTGTTCATCCTCGGCCGCGGCCCATCCGCGGCAATGGCCAACGAAGCGGCACTGAAATTCAAGGAAACCTGCGGCATGCATGCCGAGGCCTACAGTGCTGCCGAAGTCATGCATGGCCCGCTGGCGCTGATCGGCCCCGATTTTCCAGTGCTGGCGCTGGCCGCACGCGACGCGTCCGAACCGTCCGTGGCCGAAGCCGCCGACAGCCTGGCGGCCAAGGGGGCGCCGGTCTTCGTCACCTCGATGCTTGCCACCAAGGCCACGCGCCTGCCGCATGTCGCTACCGGCCATCCGCTGACCGATCCGCTGGCGCTGATCGTGTCCTTCTACGTTTTCGTCGAGACTCTCGCGCGCCACCGCGGTCTCGATCCGGACACGCCGCGCAACCTTCGCAAGGTGACGGAGACAGTATGAGCGACCGTTTTGCCCTGACTGGCGCCCGGATATTCGACGGCGACGACTGGCATGACGGTCATGCCCTCGTCGTGCGCGACGGCCTGGTCGAGGCCATCCTGCCCACCGGCGCGCTTGCCGCGGATATGCGCCGCCTCGACACCGGCGGCGGCATGCTGGCGCCTGGCTTCGTCGACATCCAGGTCAATGGCGGCGGCGGCGTCATGCTCAACGATCACCCCGATATCGCCTCGATCGAGACCATCTGCCGGGCGCATGCGCCGTTCGGCACCACGGCGCTGCTGCCGACGCTGATCACCGATACAGCTGATACCACCGCCGCGGCGATCGCCGCCGGCGAGGCGTCGGCACTGCGGAAAGTACCGGGGTTTCTCGGGCTGCATCTGGAAGGCCCACATCTGTCGATCGCCCGCAAGGGCGCGCATGACCCGGCGCTGATCCGGCCGATGACGGACAAGGACGAGGCGATGCTGATGGCCGCGCGCGGCAAGCTCCCGGTGCTGCTCACCACGATCGCGCCCGAATCCGTCGGGGCGACCCGCGTGGCGGCCTTGGCCAAGGCCGGCATCATCGTCAGCCTCGGCCATTCCGACAGCGGTTACGCCACGGCCAAAGCCTTCAGCGAGGCCGGCGCCAGCGTGGTCACCCACCTGTTCAACGCCATGAGCCAGATCGGCAACCGGGAGCCGGGCCTGGCGGGCGCGGCAATCGACATCGGCAGCCTGTCCGCAGGCCTGATCGCCGACGGCATCCATGTCGATCCCGCCACCATCGCAATAGCGCTCCGAGCCAAGAGGGGGCCGGGCAGGATCGTGCTGGTCACCGACGCCATGGCGACGATCGGCACCGACATGACCTCCTTCACGCTCAACGGCCGCACCATCTACCGCAAGGACGGCAGCCTGCGGCTTGCCGATGGAACGCTGGCCGGCGCGGATCTCGACATGATCTCGGCCGTGCGTTTCACCCATCGCAGCGTGGGCGTGGAGCTTTCGGAGGCCTTGCGCATGGCGTCTCTCTATCCGGCGCAGGCGGTCGGCCAGTCGCACCGGCTCGGGCGCTTCGCCAAGGGCACCGCCGCCGACATCGTTTCGCTTTCGGACGATCTCGACATCAAAAGCGTCTGGATCGGCGGCGACAGGGTTTTTTCGACCAGCGTCGGCGGGCAACAGTGAAAGCCGGCCATGGCTGACGTCGATTGCGTCGTCGCCGGAGCCGGCGTCGTCGGGCTCGCAATTGCCAGGGCGCTCGCCTTGTCGGGCCGCGAAGTGCTGGTGGTCGAAAAGGCCGCCTCGATCGGCACCGTCACCAGTTCGCGCAATTCGGAAGTGATCCATGCCGGGCTCTATTACGCGCCCGGAAGCCTGAAGGCGCGTTTCTGCGTCGAAGGGCGCGAACGGCTCTATGCCTATTGCCGCGAGCGTGGCATCGGCCATCGACGCACCGGCAAGCTGATCGTCGCCGTCGAACCTGGCCAGCTGCCCCGGCTGAATGCAATCCGGGCCAATGCGGAGCAATGCGGCGTCGACGACCTCGACTTGCTGACCACCGCGCAAGCCGAAAACCTTGAACCGGCGCTGAGCTGCGCCGGCGCGCTGCTGTCGCCGTCGACGGGCATCGTCGACAGTCAGGCGCTGATGCTGTCGCTGCGCGGCGACGCGGAGGCGGCCGGTGCGTCGTTGGCCTTCCTGACCGCCATCGCCGGGGCGGCAATAGACCCCGATGGGATCCGTATCAGCACGCACGACGCCGACGGCGAGACATTCACGTTGAAAGCCGGCGCTTTCGTCAACGCCGCAGGGCTCGACGCGCAGGCGCTGGCCGGTAGCATCGAAGGGTTCCCCCCAGAGCTCGTGCCGCCGCTCTGGCTGGCGCGCGGCAACTACTTTTCGCTTTCGGGCCGCTCGCCATTCTCACGGCTGATCTATCCCGTGCCGGTCAATGGCGGCCTCGGCGTGCACCTGACCATCGATCTCGGCGGCAGCGCCCGCTTCGGGCCCGACGTCGAATGGATCGACCAGACGGACTATACGGTCGATCCCGGCCGAGGCGCGGTCTTCTATGACGAGATCCGGCGCTATTGGCCGGATCTGAGGGACGGCGCCCTGCTGCCGGCCTATGCCGGGATCAGGCCGAAACTATCCGGCCCGAACCAGTCGGCTGCCGACTTCATGGTGCAGGGGCCGGCCGACCACGGCGCCGGCCGGATCGTCAACCTGTTCGGCATCGAGAGCCCGGGCCTGACGGCAAGCCTGGCTCTGGCCGAGCATGTCGTCGGTCTCCTGTATCCCCGATGATGCCCAGGCGACCGCGCGAAACTGTTCGCATGTCCTCGTAACCTGTTCGCGCTGTGTCTCGTCAAACAGCAGGACTGGGAGATGAGGGCGTCTTGCCTGGATGGGTTCAATTAGCCGGCGTATTGCCAGAAAAAAGGTCCTTGTAGGCATCGCGCAGCAGGTTCTTCTGCACCTTGCCCATGGTGTTGCGCGGCAATTCGTCGACGAAGACCACGCGCTTGGGATGCTTGTATTTGGCCACGCGCCCGGCAATGGCGGCGAGTATTGCGGCAGCGGTGACGGTCGAAGCCGGCGAGCGAACCACCACGGCCGTGACGCCTTCGCCGAAATCGGGATGGGCAACGCCGATGACGGCGCTTTCCAGGACGCCGTCAAGCGCGTCGATCTCGCTTTCGAGCTCCTTGGGATAGATGTTGTAGCCGCCCGAGATGATCAGGTCCTTGCCGCGGCCGACGATGTGGACATAGCCGTCGGCATCGATCATGCCGAGATCGCCTGTGATGAAGAACCCATCGGCGCGGAATTCCGCCATGGTCTTTTCCGGCATGCGCCAGTAGCCGGAGAAGACGTTCGGCCCCTTGACCTCGATCATGCCGACCTCGCCCTGGGCAAGCGGCCTGCCAGTGTCGGGGTCGGCGATGCGCAGCGACACGCCCGGCAAGGGAAAGCCGACCGTGCCGGGGCGGCGTTCGCCATCATAGGGGTTGGAGGTGTTCATGTTGGTCTCGGTCATGCCGTAGCGCTCGAGAATGGCGTGGCCGGTGCGCTCGCGCCAGGCCTTGTGCGTCTCGGCCAGCAGCGGCGCCGAGCCTGAGACGAACAGGCGGATGTTTCTTGCCGCCTCGCGGGTCAGCCCGTCCTGCTGCAAGAGCCGGACATAGAAGGTCGGCACGCCCATCAGCGCCGTGGCGTCCGGCAAGAGCGAGGCGACGCGCCCTGCGTCGAACTTCTGCTCGAACAGCATCGAGGCGCCGGCCATCAGGATGACGTTGGTGGCGACGAACAGCCCATGCGTGTGGAAGATGGGCAGCGCGTGGATCAGCACATCGTCTGATGTGAAGCGCCAATAGTCGACCAGCACGCGCGCATTCGAGGCGAGGTTCTGGTGGCTGAGCATGGCGCCCTTCGAGCGGCCAGTCGTTCCCGACGTGTAGAGGATCGCCGCAAGATCGTCAGGACCGCGCGCCACGTCGTGGAAGTCGGGCGATTGCCGCGACGCCTGGTCCGTCAGCGATCCTTCGCCCTTGCCGCCGAGGGTGACGGCAAGGGCGCCGCACTTTTGCGCCAGGGCTTCGATGTCGGCTGCCCGAGCCGGATCGCAGACGACGAGCCGGGGCTCGGCGTCGCCGAAGAAATAGGCGAGTTCGGCCAGCGTATAGGCGGTGTTGAGCGGCAGGAAGACGGCGCCGGCGCGCAGGCAGGCGAGGTACAGCAGCATAGCCTCCGGGCTCTTCTCGACCTGCACCGCGACCCGGTCTCCGGGCTCGACACCAAGTTGCAAAAGCGCGTGCGCCAATTGCGCCGAGCGCGCCAGCATGTCGCCATAGGTCAGCACTCGGCCGTCATCCGTCCGCATCAACAGGCGTCCGGGCTTCGGCATCCGGGACCGGAAAATGTCGAACAGATGATTGCTCATGAGGTCTTCCTGCGTCTAGCGGAGAAAGGCATGTATCCGGACGGAGCCGGGCCTGTCTTCCGGTTCGGCCGCTTTGCACGGCGCCAGACTCTTGGTGGTTCTTGCCGACCCGTCAAGCCCGCAAGGGCGGCTCCACGCGGCCGCCATGATCATGTCGCCGGGCGAAAAGCGGAAAGGCCTTGCCGGTGAGGTGGCAAAGACTTGGCGCGATGCGGCGCTAACGTGGCGTGCGCTCGGCCCCGGCGCTGGCCGGCTCTGATGCTTCGACCTGCTTGAAGCGCTCCATGCACATGGCTGCCGTCAGGCGATAGTGATTGAGCAGGGCTTCGACCGCGGCGTCGGCATTACCGTCCAGCGCATTTTCCGCGATCAGGCGGTGCTCCGCGAAATCGTCGCGCTGGACGCCTTCGCCGTTACTGGCCATTCGCCGGTAGCGGTAGGCGTGATCGGAAAGCTGGTCGCAGAAGCCAACCAGCCATTGCGACCGGCAGGCCGAGATCAGCACACGGTGGAAAGTGCGATGCAGTCTCTCCCAGTCCGGATTGAGCGACATGTCCGGTGGGATGAGGCGCGAGGTGCGCCCCAACCGATGCAGCGCCAGCACCAGCTGTTCTTCCCACTCGGCGGTGCGGTGGGCGATGGATTCGCGAAGCGCCCGTTCCTCGAGCCAGCAACGGGTGCGCGTCAATTCCTCGAGCTCTGCCGCGCTGACCGGCATGATGAAGAAGCCTCGCTGGTCATGGCGACCGAGAAGCCCTTCCGAGGCCAGGCGATTGAGAGCCTCACGAACCGGGGAAGCGCCGGCGCCGTATTTGGAAACAACCCATTCGACCCGCAGCTTGCTCTCGGTTTCAAGGGCACCCCGCAGAAGATCGGCACGGAGTTGATGGTAGACGGTGCTGGCGAGCGTACTCTTCGAGCCGGTGCCGTCGTCATTCAGGTTGGCAGCTGCGTATGTCAAAATCGGCTCCTTGTCCCCAATTCCGGTCCTGGGCAATTCGAGTCCGAGAAACAGTTCCCTTTCCGTACACTTACCCTACCGCGCGCGTCTCGACGCGCTCAAGGGGAGATCGCGCCATTGTACTTTAGAACAAAGAAATATGCACGATCCTATATCTGGTCGAACGAAATCGTGTTCGGCTACAACCGCCAGAAATTTAACGTCCGCGGAATTGACCACGTAGGAAATCCAGGCCTCCGGCCCATAGGCTCCTTGTGCGGTGCTTTTAGCCGGCTGCCTTGTCGGCCGCCGTCCTGATCGCCTCGATATTCGCCCGGTAGGCTTCGACGCTGCCGCCCTTGAAGATGGCGGCGCCGGCCACCAGCACGTCGGCGCCGGCGGCGGTCACCAGCGGCGCGGTTTCGGGCGACACGCCGCCGTCGATCTCGATGCGGATCGGCCGGCCGCCGATCAGCGCCTTGACCCGCCTCACCTTGTCGACGATTGCCGGAATGAAGGCCTGGCCCCCGAAACCCGGGTTGACGGTCATGATCAGGATCAGGTCGAGCCTGTCGAGCACGTATTCGATCGCACTTTCCGGCGTTGCCGGATTGAGCGAAACGCCGGCCTTCTTGCCGAGATTCCTGATCGTCTGGAGCGAGCGGTCGAGATGCGGCCCGGCCTCGGCATGCACCGTCATGCCGTCGCAACCGGCCTCGGCGAAGGCGGCCAGATAGGGATCTGCCGGAGCAATCATCAAATGGCAGTCGAAGAAAGCCTTGGTGCGATTGCGGATCGCCTTGATCACCGGCGGACCGAAAGTGATGTTGGGGACGAAATGGCCGTCCATCACATCGAGATGGATCCAGTCGGCGCCGGCTGCCGCGACGGCTTCGACCTCTTCGCCCAGCCTCGAAAAGTCCGAAGCCAGCACCGAAGGTGCGATCAAGGTTTTTTTCGTCATGATGATGGGGCCTTTCCGAGCGCCTTTTTCATCTGGTCACTGCCTAAAGCGCAGCGGATGACTTGTCGAGAGCGCCAGCGTGGCGGTTCCACAGGCTGGGATAGTGTGGCGGCGTCCTCGTCGTGTTGCAGCCAGTTTCGGCTTGCTCCCGGGCTTCGAAGAACCCCGCCGGATTGCTCCGGCTGGGTTTCCGATGTGCCTTTCAGGCGATGGTTACTGCTGCTGGAGATTGAGGATTCTGTTTGGAGCCGTATCCTGCCGCTGTTCGGACTGCGGCCTGCGCCGTGGCAGAACCTGCTGCAACAGCATGCCCGGGTTGAGTTCCAGCGAGGGCTGCCCGCGCACCGGCCTGCAGTTTGGATAACGTCCGATCATGCCTTCCGGGCAACGCCGCGTGAAGATCGGCTGGCACTGGCCGTTGACCATTTGCGAGCCCGGCGCGCATTCGCTCTCTTGCCTGGACCGCCGGCATGCGCCGTCGATCACCTGGGTGCCACGCGGACAGACACACTCGCCGCGCTTGTTGTGGATCTGGCCGCGTATGTCGCACTGCTCCACATCGGACCGCTTGCGCCGGCACACTCCATTGCGCAGCTCGGTACCCCTTGGGCAGACGCAGTCGCCGTCCGCGCCGTGGACCTGACCACGGATGGTGCACTGTTCTGGCTTCGGCCGGACCTGACGACAGGCGCCGTTGCGCAGCTCTGTGCCCCTTGGGCAGACGCAGTCGCCGTCAGCGTCATGGACCTGGCCGCGGATGGTGCACTGCTCAGGCTTCGGCCTGTCGCGTATGCAGGCGTTGGCATCCCGGTCGAGATGCGTGCCCCTGGGACAGGTGCAGCGATCGCCGTCCGATGTCGGCACCGAGCCCGGTATCGCACAGCCCGGCCTGGAGGTCTTGACGCAGGCGCCGTTCTCCAGCTCGGTGACGCGCGGACAGACGCAGCGTCCATCCCCTGTGCGGATCTGGCCCTCGAGCAGCACGCAACGCTTTGGCTCCTTCGGCGGGATGATGACGCCGCCGGACGAGCACTGGCCGTTGCGATAGGTGGTGCCTTGCGGGCAGACGCACCGGCCGGCGTCGTTCATGACGAAGCCTGCCGAGCATTCCTTCTTCGTCTCATGCCTGATGGTGAAGGGATGACAGGCATAGGCCTTGCCGCGTTCGCTCTGGGCCTGGTCGCGGGAAAGCACATCGCCGCCGCCCTGCACCCGCGTGTCGGGAGAGAGCACGCCGACGCAGTTCTGGCCGTTGACGCTGCCTTGCAGATTGGCCAGGCGGCCGTCGTCGGGGATGACCACGGTAACCTTGTGGATACGGCTTTCGCCACCGCCAAGCGTCAGGTCGGCGATGCAGGACGCAGGCAAGACCGCCGGTTCCGGCGAGCAGCCGAAGGGCGGCTCGATCGAGGTGATCGCGACGCCTTCCAGCCGGCCGAGGCCTTCGACGCCTATCGCGTCGCCGATGCGGACCGCGCCGGCAAATTCCGTCGGGCCGTCATTGGTGATGGTGATCTCGAACGAGCAAGGTTTTCCGGGTCGGCACTCGCTGTCGCCGGTCTTCTCGACGCGGATGGACGAGGCCCCGCCGCCCTTGGCGCAGGCCCGGCCGATCAGATGGACGACATCGTCGCCCTGCGCCGGGCCGTAAGAGCCCCGCGCGCAGTTCTCGAACTCGCCGTTGGCCGAAACGGTGACGTCGAAGTGCCTGCTGGTTCCCGGCGTCATGACGGCACCGGGAATCTGGCACGCCAGCGTGTCGGCCGGAAGCGGTCCACACGCCCATTCCGCGCCGTCAGGGGTGACGGTCCGGATCTCGACGGGCGCGCCGCCCGACACCAAAGTGGCGGCGTCGTTGACCCGCACCGGACCGGTGGGGGCAGCCGTGCCGGCATTGCTGACGGTGATGCGGCAGGAGACGAAAGCGGCACCCGCCAGCGAGCCGCCGCATGTCTTGGTGATGCGCAGGACTGGCTGGCCGCCATTGGGACGAGGCATGCGTTGCTTGGCGCAGGCCCGGTTGTTGGTGAGGTCGGCCTCGCCGGGGATCGGTTTCACCTCGGCGCAATTCTCGATCGCGTCCGACCGATAGCTGGCCGGCACCACCGCCTTGACGACGATCGCCGTCGAGGCGCCCGGCGGCAGCGAGATGCCGGCATTGTCGCAGCGGAACTGGCCCGGACCGTTCGGACCGCATGTCCAGGGCGGGCTCGGGCCGAAAGTCGAGGAAGCCGGCGCCCCCCCGGGATAGGTGTCGATCACGGTCAGCGGCCCGCTATAGGTCGAGGTGCCGTTGTTGATGATGTCGATGACGAAGCTGCACACGCCATCGGCGGTGCAGGCTTCGGCACGGGCACGCTTTTTCAGGATCAGGTCGGTCTTCTTCTCGACCGGCGGCCGGCAATCGCGGTCGCGATCGCCACGCCGGCAGATCGGGATCGAGGCGCAGCCACGGTCGTTGGCCTGGCTGCCGAACAGCGGCTTGCCGCTGGCGGCATAGTTATAGGCGGCACAGTTGCGCAAGCTTGCGCCTTGCCAGCTCCCGGCCGGCTTGAAGCCGAGCTCGAGGTCGACGAAAGCTCCCGGATTGAGCGTAGTCACCGGATGGGTGCACGTCATCGGCGCGGTGCCGGGCACACAGACCCAGGGCGGATTGGGCCCTGAGTCGAGCGTCGAGCCGGCCGGCAGTGTCACGTCGTCGAGTACGATCTTGCCGTTATAGGGCGCGTCGCCGACATTGCTGACCCGGATGGTGAAGTCGCAGCCGCCGCCCATGGTACAGCGCGTGACATCGGCGCGTTTCTCGACCTTCAGGTCCGGTTGCCTGTCCCTGGGCGGACATCTCTGGTCACGCGGGATGACAATGTCGATGGTCTGCGTGCAGCAGAGCCCCCAACCCTCTTTCGGCCCGGCATAGGTTTCGATGCCGGTGACGACGAGGTGGATGACGTCGCCCGGCGAGGCGCCGACGATCTTCCAGTTCAGCACACCGCCGCCGGCCGGCACCTTCTGGGTGTCGGGAACTATGGTGATGCCGGGCGTCGTCGTCGAAAGCTGCACCCATTTGCCGCCCATCTCGGGACCGACAGGCATATGGTAGATGAAGGCGCCGCCGCCGGGCACGCAGTCGACCGTGCCGCGCTCCACCTTGAAGCATTCCTTGCCGGGTGGCGGCGGTGGCGGCGGATTGCACTTGGTCAGGTCGATCCGGATCGAGGTTTTTTCGCCGGTGAGAAAATTGCCGTCGTCCGGCTTACCGGGATCCTGCGACGGGATGACGGTTCCCGTGCCGGTGCCGACGGTGACTTTGATCAGGCCCTGATTGTCGACCGTCGCCGACGCGGGGAACGCCGCATGGTCGATCCTGGCGGTGATGCGGAACGTGATGACGCGTTCGTTCGGCGCGCCCGAGCCGTCGAGATCGGAAGCGGAAATCCGGAAATCGGAAACCGTTGCGGTGTCGTTGGGGCCGGCCGAATTGCTGAGGACGGCGTCGGGCAGAGATCCGCCGGACGGATTGGTGCCGTCACCGGAGACCTGCACATTGGTGATTTGCAGGCCGTGCGGCAGCTGGTCCTTGAAGTCGAGCCGGGCTCTCTTCAGCGAAGCCGCCAGGCCCGGGCTGGCGAAGCTTTGCGGGGCGCCGCGCAGGCCGAAGCTCAACGTGTAGAAGACATAATCGCAGCTTCGCTGGCCGCCGGTCTTGGTGAAGACCGGCACGGCCCGTCCGGGCTCCGGATTGATGATACGCGGATTGTCGAGCTTGAATTCCATATCCGGGCCGGCGGCCTGGACGGTCTTGGCCGAAGCCGTGCCTTCGGCAAGTGCCGGCAGTGCCGGCAGCGCCGGCAGCATGGCGACCGCGATACCGGCCGCCACCAGCCAGCGCGCGCCGCGCCTGGCATATGACAGGGGTTTCATGATCGTCTCCATGACGGTTTTTTGCGTGTTCGCCGCGAGGGGGCAGAGTACGAGATTGTTCATCGTCCCCTCCTCAACGCTCGCAGCTGACGGCTGGCGTTCTGAGCGGCAAGGTCATCTTGCAGCAAGGGTAGTAGCCGCCCTTGTCCTTGTCGGACTTCCTGTAGAAACAGAGCCCGACATCGACCGTGTCGCCCGGATCGTGGCCGGTGATGCCGATCGTGTATGGCTTGCCAGACACATGCGACATGGGTGAAGTCACCCCGACGCCTGGCGTCCTGGATTGGGCTTTGATCGAATCGCCGCCGAAGCCGGTATGGTCATGAAGGTAGAGGTCCGCCTCGAGCCCGCGCGGCGTGCAGAAATATCTGACATCGTCGACATCAAGACAGGGGGGCAGGTTGCCGGGCGGTGGGAAGTCCGGCGGATAGAACGGCGGCAGGTAGCCGCCCGGGATTTCCTCATAGTAGCCGGCGCGGTCCTCGCAGGGATGCCAGACGGCGACGTCGCCGACATGGCCTTCCACTTCCGGGTCCTCGAAATAGCCGTCGAAGTCGACGAACCAGGAGCCGAAAGGCGGCGCATTAGCCGGCTTGACCAGTTCCCTGGGCGTGATCTGCACGCCGTGCAGGGCTAGCGGCCCGCCAGCGGCGAGCCGCTCGGCAAGGGCCGGATCGTCACGCAATTTGTCGCCTGACTTGACCAGCGTCTGGGTGCAGGCCGAGGTATCGAGATTGCCCTCGGCGTCATAGCCATATTGCAGGTCCAGCCCGCCGGCCGACTGCCTGAAACCTTGCGGGAAGCCGACGGCATATTCCTGCGGCGCGTCCACCCAGGCCGATTCCGTTGCCGGATCGTCCGGGTTTTCGCTGAAGTAGCGGATGACCTCGCCCTTGCCGGAATCGGCGAACTGGCTGTAGTCGTAGCGATTCTCGACCGGGCCGCGCTGGGCCAGGTACATGAAGCCGCTATTGTCGAAGGCGATGTCGGTGACGGCATAGTCCTTGTCGGCCTTGACCGTCAGCTCCCAACGGGGATCGCCGGCGAAGCGGCCGTCGCGGGCAATGCCCACCGACCAGATCTCGGCCTTCTCGCCGACGGAATAATAGAGCCGGCCGCCATGATAGGCGACGGCCCAGACACGGCGCTCGTCTTGGGTGTAGCCCCAGGTCTCGGGGTCTTCTGTGTCGAAGGCGGCGCCCTTTATGTCCATGACGGCGCCATCGTCGGCGACCGGAGCCAGGCCATGCGCCGGGCGCCCGGCGACGCCATGGTCGAACGTGTCGACCAGCGCGCCACCGGCGTCGATGCGATGGATCAGGCCGGTATCGAGGTCGGAGGCGAAGACCTGACGGTGGATGGGGTCGAAGGAGAGATTGCCGATGCCCGGCCCGCTGTTGGTATCGATATCGGCGAATTTGGCGACCTGGCCGGTGATGCCGTCGATCTTCCAGATGGTGCCCGGCCCGCCGCCGTTCTCGGTGCCGAATTGGCCCTGCATGAAGACCGCGCCTGCCATGCCGCGGCGCTGCCGCTCAGGCCTGCCGTCATCGTCGGCGTCAGGCGTGACGATGCGGATGCCATGCAGCGAGGTGGCGCCGGCATAGAGATTGGGGATGCCTGACGGGACGCCGTCGCGCATGCCGTCATCATAGGTGAGGCCGAACACCTGGCCGATCTGGCCTGATGTCACCTCGAAAGGCGGCGGCGTGTAGACGAGCTGGCCCGAAGCCGGCCCGCCCAGGCTTGAAACGTCGAAAACGCGCAAGGTGGCGCGCGCCGTGTCGATGAAGGTTTCGTCGACCGGATCGACGCCGGGCGGCAGGCCCCCCTTTTCGGAATCAGAAGAGTCGAAATCGGGAATGACAGTGCCGGAAAAGCCGGTGACCGCCATCGAGCCGGGATAGATGATCCGGGTTTCCTGCGCCCGCGCGGGGCCGCCAAGCCACAGGCCGGCGGTCAGCGCCAGGACAAGAAATGCGCTGGGTGCCTTCGCCACGCGGCGCAATCGGCCGGCACGAAAGGGCACGAACCGGCCGTGATCGCGAGACATGGAACTCCCCCCGAAATCTAAGGGAGAACCAACCGATCCTGCCGCGCAAACCAAGGCAAGGCGCGGCGTTCCGGCACGTTCGTCCCCGATCGAATTGTCTGCTTTCCTCATGATTACGATACGCCCGCCCCTGTGCAGGGTCAACGGAACCAGCGGAAAGCCAAGCGCATCGACCTTGTCTCGAAGACGATGGTCGCGCCGAGCTCCTGTTGGTCGGGGAGGCCATGGCGTCCCTGGGGTGCTGGTCATGGTGGCTCCCTTTCCCGTGGCCGCATGATGCGGCGCCTGAGCGTCAGTCGGACGCGAAGGCGGAAAGGTTCACTGAGGGGCCTGGCTATTCTTCCAAACGACAGCGAGGCAGGCCTGATCGGGCCGTTTTTCCATGCGCTGGCGAGGATGGTGGAAGCGTTGCGCAGAATGCTTGCGCCCGATGCCGCCTGTTCTTATATACGCGCCAAGCCGTCCAGCGCCGCGACAGCGGTTGCCGAACGGGATTTCTTGTGAACAGGGGCTTTCGTCGGAACGCCTTACGGGTCCTGAGAGCCTGCTTAGCGGAGAGACTAGAAAAATGGCAAAAGTAATCGGTATCGATCTTGGCACCACCAACTCCTGCATCGCCATCATGGATGGCAAGGAACCGAAGGTGATCGAGAATGCGGAAGGCGCGCGCACGACGCCTTCCATCGTCGCCATTTCGGGCGACGGAGAACGTCTCGTCGGCCAGCCGGCCAAGCGCCAGGCGGTCACCAATCCTGAAAACACCATCTTCGCGGTCAAGCGCCTGATCGGCCGCCGCTATGACGATCCGGTGACGGAGAAGGACAAGAAGCTTGTCCCCTACAAGATCGTCAAGGGTGACAATGGCGATGCCTGGGTCGAGGCCGGCGGCAAGAAGCAGTCGCCCAGCCAGATCTCGGCCATGATCCTGCAGAAGATGAAGGAAACGGCGGAAGCCTATCTCGGCGAGAAGGTCGAGAAGGCGGTCATCACCGTTCCGGCCTATTTCAACGACGCCCAGCGCCAGGCAACCAAGGATGCCGGCAAGATCGCCGGCCTCGAAGTGCTGCGCATCATCAACGAGCCGACCGCGGCAGCCCTTGCCTACGGCCTCGACAAGAAGGACGGCAAGACCATCGCCGTCTATGACCTTGGCGGCGGCACGTTCGACATTTCGGTGCTCGAGATCGGCGATGGCGTGTTCGAGGTGAAGTCGACCAATGGCGACACCTTCCTCGGCGGCGAGGATTTCGACATGCGCCTGGTCGAATATCTGGCGGCCGAGTTCAAGAAGGAACAGGGCATCGACCTGAAGAACGACAAGCTCGCCCTCCAGCGCCTCAAGGAGGCTGCCGAAAAGGCCAAGATCGAGCTGTCGTCGACGACGCAGACCGAGATCAACCTGCCGTTCATCACCGCCGACGCGACTGGCCCGAAGCACCTGACGCTGAAGCTGACGCGCGCCAAGTTCGAAAGCCTGGTCGAAGACCTCGTCCAGCGCACCATCGATCCGTGCAAGGCGGCGCTCAAGGATGCCGGCCTGAAGGCTGGCGAGATCGACGAAGTGGTGCTGGTCGGCGGCATGACCCGCATGCCCAAGATCCAGGAGATCGTGAAGCAGTTCTTCGGCAAGGAGCCGCACAAGGGCGTCAATCCCGATGAGGTCGTCGCACTCGGCGCCGCCATCCAGGCCGGCGTGCTGCAGGGCGATGTCAAGGATGTGCTGCTGCTCGACGTGACCCCGCTGTCGCTCGGCATCGAGACGCTGGGCGGCGTGTTCACCCGGCTGATCGAGCGCAACACGACTATCCCGACCAAGAAGAGCCAGGTGTTCTCGACGGCCGAGGATTCGCAGTCGGCCGTGACCATCCGCGTCTTCCAGGGCGAGCGCGAAATGGCCGCCGACAACAAGGCGCTCGGCCAGTTCGACCTGGTGGGCATTCCGCCGGCCCCGCGCGGCGTGCCGCAGATCGAGGTTACCTTCGACATCGACGCCAACGGCATCGTCAACGTTTCGGCCAAGGACAAGGGCACCGGCAAGGAGCACCAGATCCGCATCCAGGCCTCGGGTGGCCTTTCGGACGCCGACATCGAGAAGATGGTGAAGGACGCCGAAGCCAATGCCGAGACCGACAAGAAGCGGCGCGCGCTGGTCGAGGCCCGCAACCAGGCCGAGGCGCTGGTGCATTCCTCGGAGAAGTCGCTGAAGGAATATGGCGACAAGGTCTCGGAAGCCGACCGCACGGCGATATCGGACGCGATCGCGGCGCTGAAGACCGCCACCGAGGGTGACGACGCAGCGGAAATCGAAGCCAAGAGCCAAGCGCTCGCGGAGGCTTCGATGAAGCTCGGCCAGGCCATGTACGAAGCCTCGCAGAAGGAAGCGGCGGAAGCCGACGCCAAGGCGGACGCCGCCAAGGACTCGGATGTGGTCGATGCCGATTTCGAGGAAATCGACGAGGACGACGACAAGAAGAAGTCGGCCTGAACCGGCTGACGGCAAGACAAAGCGGAAAGCCCGGCGCAAAGCCGGGCTTTTTTGCAACCCTGGCAGAAAAAGTGCGGAAAAAATCGTCGAAAAGCACGAACAGCTCCGCACCGGCCCTAGCATCCGGGCTGCGCCGATCCTAAATCGTGGCAACGTGCCGGCAAACGACGCAACACTGCATGAAGACGTTGAGCATCCGGACAGCGGGAAAAAATGAAAGCTGATTTCTACGAAACGCTGGGCGTGCACAAGGGTGCCGACGACAAGGAACTGAAGAGCGCTTTCCGCAAGCTCGCCATGCAGTTCCACCCCGACCGCAATCCGGGCGACCATGCCTGCGAGCACAAGTTCAAGGAAATCAACGAAGCCTACGAGACGCTGAAGGACCCCCAGAAGCGCGCGGCCTATGACCGTTTCGGTCACGCGGCCTTCGAGCAGGGCGGCATGAACGGCGGCGCACACGGTTTCGGCGCCGGCGGCTTCGCCGACATCTTCGAGGATATTTTCGGCGACATGATGGGCGGCCGCCAGCGCCGCTCTTCGGGCGGCCGCGAGCGCGGCGCCGACCTGCGCTACAACATGGAAATCTCGCTGGAAGAGGCCTTTGCCGGCAAGACCGCGCAGATCCGCGTGCCGGCCTCGATCTCCTGCTCGGAATGCTCGGGAACCGGCGCCAAGCCCGGAACCCAGCCGGTCACCTGCTCGATGTGCAACGGCCACGGCAAGGTGCGCGCCACGCAAGGCTTCTTCTCCATCGAGCGCACCTGCCCGCAATGCCAGGGCCGCGGCCAGACCATCAAGGATCCGTGCCCGAAATGCGCCGGCCAGGGCCGCGTCACCGAGGAGCGTTCGCTGTCGGTCAACATTCCGGCCGGCATCGAGGACGGCACCCGTATCCGGCTTGCCAATGAGGGCGAAGCCGGCCTGCGCGGCGGGCCGTCGGGCGACCTCTATATTTTCCTGGCGGTCAAGCCGCACGAATTCTTCCAGCGCGACGGCGCCGACCTCTACTGCAAGGTGCCGATCTCGATGACGACGGCCGCCCTTGGCGGCTCGTTCGAGGTGACGACGCTGGACGGAACGCAGACCAAGGTGAAGGTGCCGGAAGGCACCCAGAACGGACGCCAGTTCCGCCTCAAGGGCAAGGGCATGCCGGTGCTGCGCCAGCCCAATGTCGGCGACCTCTACATCCAGACGGCGGTCGAGACACCGCAGAACCTGTCGCGCCGCCAGCGCGAGTTGCTTGAAGAGTTCGAACAGCTCTCCTCACAGGACAATTCCCCCCAGTCGAGCGGCTTTTTCGCCCGCATGAAGGACTTTTTCGAGTCGTTCGGCGAGCATTGATCGACGGCCTGTGCGCGTATGGCTTGCCTTGCCGGCGTCGACTGCCTCCCCACCTGCCGGCAGCCAAGACACACCGTCAACCGCAGAAGGCGCGCATTTTTGGACGCGACGAAAACTATCTTATCCACGACATTGGCGTGACCCTGCCTTGCCTTGGGCGGCTTAGGTGTTAAGTAGCTCTCAGGGGAGCGCTGAGGAGAGCTTGCATGACACGTGGTCCGGGACTGCGGAAGGCGCTTGCCGAAAAGTTCGACGACGAGCTGAAGTTCTTCAAGGGCTGGATCGACAAGCCGAAGACGGTCGGGTCGATCGTGCCGACCAGCTCCATCACCGCCCGCAAGATGGCCTCGATCGTCGACCCGAAGTCCGGCCTGCCGGTGCTCGAGGTCGGGCCCGGCACCGGCGTCATCACCCGCGCCATACTGGCCCAGGGCGTGAGGCCTGAAAACCTCTACGCAGTCGAATATTCGACCGACTTCGTGCGCCATCTGCGCCGGCTCTATCCCGGCGTCAACGTCATCGAGGGCGACGCCTTCAATCTCAACGCCACGCTTGGCGACAAGAGCGGGATGATGTTCGATTCGGTGGTCTCGGGCGTGCCGCTGCTCAACTTCCCGGTCGCCCAGCGTATCGCCTATGTCGAAAGCCTGCTCGACCGCATTCCGGCCGGCCGGCCGATCGTGCAGCTGACCTACGGCCCGATGTCGCCGATCCCGCCCGGCCGCGGCGACTACACGGTCAAGCATTTCGACTTCATCATCCGCAACATCCCGCCGACGCAGCTGTGGATCTACCGGCGCGAGGCGCATTAGGGATCGCGAAGTCGACCGCGAATGTCTTCGAAAGTCGACGCTTTGCCTGATCTGCATTGATTTGAGCGGGCTCTGGCTGTACCTGTCCGGGAACAAGGTTGGCCAATGGCAGTGATCCCAAGAATCTTGGTCTTTGCCGGCTCGGTCCGGATCGGGGCCTTCAGTGGCAGGACTGCCGACGTGGCGCAGAAGGAACTTGCGGTGCAAGGCGCCGAGGTCACCCGCATTTCGCTTGCCGACTATCCCCTGCCGATCCTGGACGAGGATCTCGAGAAGGAAAAAGGCGTCCCCGAAAACGCCCTGAAACTCGCCCGGATGATCATTGCCCATGACGGGCTGCTGATCGCCACGCCCGAATACAACGGCTCCATTCCGCCGCTGCTCAAGAACACGATCGACTGGGTGAGCCGGGTGCGCAAGGATGGCGGCCGTGCGGTGAGGCCGTTTGCCGGCAAGGTCGCCGGCCTCAGTTCGTCTTCCAGCGGACACTTCGCCGGGATACGCTGCATCAATCATTTGCGCGCCGTGCTGGTGCGTTGCCAGATGGAAGTGGTGACGCCGGAATGCTCGGTGCCGGAAGGCGGCAATGCCTTCGACGAGGACGGGCGTTTCAGGGACGAACGACTACACCAATCGATGGAGCACCTATGCCGCACGCTGATCGAAACCTCGCGCATGCTGTCGACCCGGGTCGAGCCGTGATCGCCAGCGCGATGCAAGCCGACACAATGCGCGAAAGGCTGATCGTCGGCCTCGACGTGCCGAGCTTGAAGGAGGCCGAGAAGGCGGTGCGCGAACTCGACGGCGTCGTCTCCTTCTACAAGATCGGCTACCAGCTCGCCTTCGCCGGCGGGCTCGATTTCGCCAGGGAGCTCGCCAGCGGGGGCAACAAGATCTTTCTCGACATGAAGCTGCTCGACATCGACCACACGGTGGCCAAGGGGGTCGAGAACATCGTCAAGATGGGTATGACCATGCTGACGCTGCATGCCTACCCAAAGACCATGCGGGCGGCGGTGGAGGCGGCGAGAGGCAGCGAGCTTTGCCTGCTTGCCGTCACCGTGCTGACGTCGATGGACGAACAGGACGTGATCGACGCGGGCTACGAATACGATCCGCACACGCTGGTGCTGCGGCGTGCGGAACAGGCGCTGCATGCCGGCATGGGCGGCATCGTCTGCTCGGCCGCGGAAACAGAGGCGGTGCGCCGCATCGTCGGGCCCGACATGGCGGTGGTGACGCCAGGCATACGCCCCGCCGGCAGCGACCATGGCGACCAGAAGCGCGTGATGACGCCGGCCGATGCCATCCGAAGCGGCTCCAGCCATCTGGTCGTCGGGCGCCCGATCGTCGCCGCGGCGGACAGACGCGCGGCGGCTGAAGCCATCCTCGACGAAATGCGCTCGGCATAATTTCCAACGAACGGTTCGGAGAAGAAGAATGCCCAAGGGATACTGGATCGCCCGCGTCGATGTGCGCGATGCGGAAGGCTACAAGGATTATGTCGCCGCCGCCAAACCGGCCTTCGAGCGCTTCGGCGCGAAGTTCCTTGCGCGCGGCGGCGAGCATGAAAAGGCCGAAGGGGCCGGGCGCGCGCGCAACGTCGTCATCGAGTTCGAGACGCTTGCCGCCGCGCATGACTGCTACCATTCGCCGGAATACCAGCGCGCCGCCGCCATTCGCCAGAAGGTGGCCGACGGCGAGATCGTGCTGGTCGAAGGCGTCTGAAGTCTATCCCGGCCAGCACCCGGTGCTGGCGGCGGCCTTCACAGGAAGTCCTCACGGCTCACAACCCGCAGCCTGGCCAGCAGGCGATGCCCTGACCGGTTGTCCTTGAGAGACAACCGGCGCAGCCGTTCGACAACGGCCGCTACATGGCCGGCTCACAACCCGTTCAGCAATCGACGCCCGAGTAGGCCTTAGCCCCGGTTATCGCGATGCCGGCTGGTCGCCTGTTGACATGCAGGTATTTACCTGCATATTATGACTTCACACAGAGTGAAGCCGATGGATGCGGACAAGGTTTTCAAAGCGCTGGGCGACCCGACACGCAGAAGGCTGCTTGACCTTCTGTGCGAGAAGAACGGGCAGACGCTGGGCCAGCTTTGCGAACATCTCGATATGGCCAGGCAATCCGCCACCCAGCACATCGACCTGCTGGAGGCGGCCAACCTGGTGAGCACGGTCAAACGCGGCCGCGAGAAGCTGCATTTCATCAATCCCGTACCGCTGCACGAGGTCTACGAGCGGTGGGTGCGCAAATTCGAACGCCAGCGGCTCAGCCTGCTGCACGACCTGAAACAGGAACTCGAAGGAGAAGACCAATGACTGCAGAGATGACCAGCTTTGTCTACGTGACCTACATCCGCTCGACGCCACAAAAAGTGTTCGAGGCCATAACCAGGCCCGACATCGCACGGCGTTACTGGGGCCACGAGAACGTCTCGGACTGGAAGGTTGGATCGAAATGGGAACATATCCGCGCCAATGACGAGCGGACCGTCGAACTGGTCGGCAAGGTTGTCGAGATTTCACCGCCGACGCGTCTCGTGATGACCTGGGCAAACGCTTCGCAGGCCGACGATCCATCGAAATACAGCCGGGTGACGTTCGCCATCGAGGAATACGACACCATGGTGCGGCTGACCGTCAGCCATGACGAACTCGAAGCCGGCAGCGGCATGGCGAAGGGCATCAGCCAGGGATGGCCGGCGGTGCTGTCCAGCATGAAATCCTTTTTGGAAACCGGCAGCGGCATCGACATTTTCGCCAAGCCGAAATCGGCCTGACCAGCAAATCCGTCTGCGGGAAAACGACAATGACCAAACGCTACACCGGCGGATGCGCATGCGGTGCGATCCGCTATGAAACGAGCAGCCAACCCATCTTCGAAAACCATTGCCAATGCCACGAGTGCCAGAAGCGAAGCGGCACGGGCCACAGCTCCTATCTGACCTTCCCCCGGCGAGCCGATGTGACGATAACGGGCGAAGCGAGCACCTGGCGGGTGGCGGGCGACAGCGGCAACGAAAAGATCCACGCCTTTTGCCCGACCTGTGGAACGCCGGTCTACCTGACGCAAGTCGCAAGGCCGGAGCTGATAGCGGTGCACGCGACCAGCCTTGACGACCCGAGCCAGTTCAATCCGCAGGTGGTCACATATGCCATCCGCGGCCATGCCTGGGACATGATCGACCCCGCCCTGCAGACATTCGAGCGAATGCCTTTGGGATAGACACGCCGGAACGTGGAAGCATTACGATGTTGCGGGTTCGCTTACCGCCGCATCGCTAAGAAGCGACGGTCCGGGCCGTTATCCTGTTCGCGGCGGTTTCCGCCATGGCGTCGGCAAGCCCCAGCCCCCATTGCGACCTGCAATAGGCGCGGAAATCGAAGCAAGGCAGGCCGGGGCAAACCTCGAATTCTATGAGGTGAACGGTGTCGTCGGGCTCGACCCTGAGATCGATGGAAAACACGTCGCGCAGGCCGAGCCCGCTCATCAGCCGCTCGGCGATGGCGCGGACTTTTGCATCGGCGACCGGCTGGCTTTCGGCGACCGGAAGCAGAAGCGGCTCGGCGTATTTGCCCGCCGCCTTCGCCGCCTCGCCGGTCTCGCCGTAAAGCGCCAGGCTGTCTTCCATGGTCTGGAAATCGCCGCCGGACTCGACGAAGGCGACGCCGAGCGCTTCGACGCCGGTGTCCGGCCTCAGGCCCAGGAAACTGGCGCGCGCGTTGCGGCCGGCGACATAGGACTGGACGACGACGTCGTCGCGATAGGCGGCGAAAACACGCCGGCTAAGCTCCAGCGCATGGCCGAGATCGCCGCAGCGCGAATCCGACCAGATGCCGATCTTGGCGCCAAGCCGGTTCGGCTTGACGAACCAGCCGGCGGCGGAAACCGGCGGCTCGACCAGCCATTGTCCGTTGCGCGCCAGACCGGCCTGCGGCACCGGCAGGCCCAGCGCGCCGAGCACGGCGCCGGAGCGAAATTTGTCCTGGCAGAGGGCGAACAGCGCATCCTCGGGGCCGATCGTCTTCAGGCCGTTCAGCCTGGCAAGCGAAGGCGCCGCGCCGCCCCGGAAATAGGCGATGCCGTCGGTCAGCGTCCAGACCAGCGTGGCGGCCGGATCGGCCTTGGCGAGCATATCGGCGGCATCGTCCAACTCCACCGCCGCGAAGCCGAAACCGCGCCGCCCGAAGGCAGAAGCGAGCGCGTCGAACTCGTGCGCGAGATCGGTCGATTGCGCCAGGTAGGACGAAATTTCGGCGGCGCGTTCCGGCGCGTGACCCTCCGCGACCAGCCGCTCGAAGCAAGCCTGTTCCGGCTCATGGATAAGGATCAGCTTCGGCTGGCGGCTCGACATCATCAACGCTCCCGGCGAGGCGTCCACCATTGCATGGTGCATGCCGCCGGCTTTCGTGAAACCGACAGCGTCGGACGGTTGCGTGACAACGCCTCGGCCGGCAACCGGACGGGCAGGATCAGGCGATCAGCACGCGGGGCTCGAACCGGCCATTGACCTCGATGTCGAGGAGGAAGGTCATGCCGGCCTGCGGGTCGAGCTGACGCTGCTTGTCGTCCTTGCCGTGCCAGGCCGAGGTAACCGCCAGCCGGCTGGCGTTCTTGCCGACAAAGGCCGGGCAGGAAGGCTGCGTCACCGGCATGGCGATCGTGCGCACCAGCTTGCCGTCCGGGGCGTAGCCCTTGACCACCTTGCCGCCCCAGACGGCATTCCACAGGATGCCGTCGCGGTCGAGTACGGAGCCGTCGACGAAGCCCTTGGCCGACCGGTGATCGACGAACACCTTCGGCTCGCCCGCCGGCAGGCCGGTCGCCGGATCGCAGGCAACACGCATCAACAGCCCGGTCGACGTGTCGGTGTAATAGGCGAGCGCGCCGTCCGCGGAAAAACAGATCGAGTTCGACACGGTGATGTCGGAGAACAGCTTGCGCAATTCGCCCTTGAAGAACCAGTAGATCGCGCCGGCGCGCTTCTCCTCGCCCTTGCCCATCGTGCCGGTCCACAGGGCGCCGCAGGGATGGACGCGGGAATCGTTGGAACGGGTGACCGGATTGTCGGCCTCGACAGGCGTGTGCAGCGTCATCTTGCCGGTGGCGACGTCGCGGACAAAAAGCCCGGTTTCGGTGGCGATCAGCTGGCGCTTGTCATCGATGACGGCGATGGCGCTGGCCATCCGGCCGAGCTCGTGCACCCGGGTCGCGCCGCCGGACAGGCGCTTTTCCAGGAGATGGCCCTTGACGATGTCGAACCAGTAGAGCGTGTCGGTGGCGGGGTCGTAGCTCGGCCCCTCGCCGAGCTGGCAGACATGGTCGGAAAAAACCGAAACGATCGCTTCGCTCATCATGCCTCTCCGAACACCGCATCCCAGGCTGTTACCGCCGCCTGGGCCCGCGCGGCCACGTCGTCGACGCTCATGCCCGGCTTGAACAGGCTGGAGCCGAGGCCGAAGACGGAGACGCCGGCGGCCTTGTAGCCGGCAAAGTCCTTTTCCGAGACGCCGCCGACCGCGCCGACCAGCGTCGAAGCCGGTAGCACGGCACGCATCGCCGAAATGCCCGATGCACCCAGCACGCTCGCCGGGAAGAATTTCAGCGCCGAGGCGCCAAGCCGGATCGCCTGGAAGGCTTCCGTCGGCGTGAACACACCCGGCATGGTCACCATGCCGTAATGCATGGCGCGCCCCATCACCTCGGCATCGATGTTGGGGCTGACCAGCAGCCGGCCGCCGGCCTCGTGCAGGCCATCGACATCGACCGCGGTCAGCACCGTGCCGGCACCGACCAGGGCTGTTTTCGGCAGCACTTGGACAATCCTGGCGATAGACGAAAACGGCTGAGGCGAATTGAGCGGCACCTCGATAGCCTCGATGCCGGCATCGAACAATGCCTGGCCGATGGCGATCGCCTCGCTTGCCTTGAGGCCGCGCAGGATGGCGACCAGCCCGCGCTTGAGCTTCGGGAAGGCAGCGGTCTGACTCATCGGGCAACTCCGGTTCTGGCGATCATGCCGTTCTCGCGCGCCGCCTCGATCAGGCCGGCGCGCACCGCCTCGTCAGCGTCGACGGTCCGCACGCCAAGCCCGGCAAGGCCGAGCGCCTGCCGATAAAGCACCGCAAGCGCGCCGGAGGCAATCAGCACCACCGATGTGGCGCCGGCGGCCTGGCGGCGCCTCGCCGAAGCGATCTCGCCGCCGATCAGCAGGCCGGACAGGCAGGCCGCGGCATCGTCGGCCTTCAGATCCTGGAGCAGGCCGGCGGCCCGGATCGAAAACAGCCTTGCGGTGACGTCGCCACCTTCATCCAGCGCCGCCTCGCACCAGCGGCGGAAGAACGGGTTGTCGGCTTCAACCGGCTTGGGATGCTCGCCGAGCGAATGGCGCAGGATCGAATGCGCGGCCAGCACCGAGAACAGCTCGCCGGTCGGCCAGGTGCCGAAGCCGGCAACGGCGCCGTCCTCGACCAGAACCCATTTCGAATGGGTGCCCGGCATGCAGACGATTTCAAGGCCCTTTGCCGGCAAACCGGCGCCGGCCAGCTGCGTCTCCTCGCCGCGCATGACGTCGGGCGCATCGGCCAGGCGCTGGGCGAGGCCGGGCACGATGCGAATGTCGCGGCTCTCCCCCGGGATTCGGGCCGCGCCGGCCAGGATGGCGCCGATCGGCGCCGGCACGCTGACATAGGGCGCTTCGAGCCAGCCTTGGCGCGAGCCTGCCATGCCGCAGATGATGACGGGCAGCGTTTCCGGCGCGCCCATGGCGGCGAGATGATCCTCGAGAACTCGGGAAAAGCCCTTCTCGCGCGCGGTGATCAGTCCGTCGTCGCCGCGACGCTCGGCAAGCACCTTGCCGCCGCCGTCGATCAGCCAGGCACGAAGCCGGGTCGTGCCCCAATCGAGCGCCGCGACTGCCGGCACATTGCCGGCAAATCGGGGGCCGGCAAACCCGGGGCTCACAGGAAACCTCCGTCGACGATCAGCATTTGCGCGGTCAGCATGCGCGATGCATCCGAGGCCAGGAAAAGCACGGTGCCGACCAAATCGTCCGGCCGCATGACATCCTTGATGCACTGCTTGGCGACATGAGAGGCAAGCGCCTGCTCCGTGACCCAGCGTTCCTGCTGCCGTTCCGTGATGACCCAGCCGGGCGCGACGGCGTTGACGCGGATACGGTCGGGGCCGAGCTTGCCGGCCAAACCCTTGGTAAGGCCGAGTATGCCGGCCTTGGCGGCGGTGTAGGCCGGCATGTCGGGGTGGTTGATCAGGTAGGAGGTCGAGGTGAAGTTGATGATCGAGCCGCCGCCGGCGCGCTTCATGCCAGGCGCCACGGCCTGCGCGGTGAAGAAATGCGGTCTGAGGTTGATCGCCTGGTTGTTATCCCAGAACTCCACCGTCACGTCCTCGACGGCGTGGCGTTCGTCCCAGGCGGCATTGTTGACCAGCACGGTGACCTCGCCATGCGCTTCGGCCGCCTTCGCGGCAGACGCCCGCAGCGCTTCGATGTCGCGCAGATCGGTCTTGAGGTAGAGCGGCCGGCGGCCGAGCTCTTTCTCGATGCGGTCGGCAAGCGCGGTGCTGGGCTTGTCGGCGATGTCGATGAAGGCGACCTTGGCGCCCTGGCGCATGAAACCCTCGGTCAATGCCGCGCCGATGCCGGAGCCGCCGCCGGTGATCAGCACCGAAGCACTTTCGAGGTCGGCAAAACGTGCCGATGGCATCATGGTTTTAGTCTCCCGGGTTGACCGGCGCGCATCCTAGCCAGCCCGATCCGGCGAGCAAGGGCGAAAAGACGGATTTTCCGGCTTATGTCTGACAAAAAGCCTGGAGGCCGCGCACGGGCACGCCTGGACTTCGATCGGGACGGACGATCGCCGTTCAGATCGCCTTGGCGCGCAGGGCGCCACGGAAGGAGTCGCGGAGATAGCCGAGCGTGGCGTCGGCGTCGGCCGGCTTGCCGAACAGATAGCCCTGCCCACCGGCGCAGCCGAACTGGACGAGCCGGTCGGCCTGCGCCTCTTCCTCGATGCCTTCGGCGACGACATCCATGCCAAGCCCTTCGCACATTGCGAGAATGGCGCGGATGATGTGCTCCGACGGGCGGTCATCCAGAATGGAGGAGACGAAGGCGCGGTCGATCTTGAGCTTGTCGAAATGGAATTCGCGCAGCCGCCCGAGCGAGGACTGGCCGGTGCCGAAATCGTCCAGCGAAACGCGGATGCCGACGCGGCGCAGGTCCTCGACGATCTGCGCGGCCGAGGCCGGATCGTTCATCAGGCCGGTCTCGGTTATCTCTATCTCCAGACGGCGCGGATCGAAGCCGGTGCGGTCGAGGATCGCCAGTATGTGCAGGCCGGTGTTCTGGTCGACGAGCTGCGAGGGCGACAGGTTGAAGGACAGGAACAGGTCCTTCGGCCAGCTCCTCGCCGCCTCGGTCGCCTTGCGCAGCACCAGCTGCGACAGCGGGCCGATAATGCCGCGCTCCTCGGCGATCGGAATGAAGACGGTCGGCGGTACCGAGCCGAGATCGCGGTCGGTCCAGCGCGCCAGCGTCTCGAAGCCGATGGTGCGACGCGTGGCGAGGTCGACGATCGGCTGGAAATGCGGCTCAACCTCGCCGGCCGAGACGGCGCGGCGCAGCGCCTGCTCGATGCGGGTGACGCGCTTGGCCGCCTCTTCCATTTCGCGGGTATAAACGACGACCCGCCCGCGGCCGGACCGCTTGGCATGGTAAAGCGCCGTTTCGGCCTTGTTGATGAGGATCTCGGTGGTCTCGTCGCCGGAATAGAACAGCGAACAACCAACGGAGGCCGACAGCCTGGCGGTGCGCTCGCCGACATCGTAAGGGGCGGATAGGATCTCGATCAGCATGCGCGACTTTTCGGCCGCCGCCTCCTCTGAGAACACCAGCGGGTAGAGGAAGGCGAATTCATCGGCGCCGATGCGGCAGACCGTGGAATGGCCGTCCATCGAGGCGCGCAGCCGCATCGCCACCTGGATCAGGATGTCGTCGCCAGCCTTGTGGCCGAACAGATCGTTGATCGGCTTGAAGCCATCAAGGTCGAGAATGCCGACGGTGAAAGGCGCGGGATCGTCGGCACGGTCGCTGATCAGGCGATCGACCTTGTCGAAGAAGCGGCGATGGTTGCCAAGCCCGGTCAACGGATCGGTGAATGCCAGATCCGTGCTCTCCCTGTTTGCCTGACCGGTGCCAAACGAAGTTTGCATCGGTGTCCCTGTTTCTCGAAGTCGGAATTTATGCCCGAGACTGGCAGCAAACCCTTTAGGAAACGTAGCGGGAAAATCGATTTTCGCCGCTAAAGCGCGTTGTTCTCCGCAAAGCCGTCCGGGCTCAAGGGCGTCGTCGCTCACGCGGATTCTCAACCGGCGGGGCGAACGCGATAGAGCTCCAGCGGCGCGTCCTCAGTCTCCGCCACCGGTTCCAGCCAATCCGGCACCCTGCCATGCATCAGCCCGGCCAGAAAGCCGTCAGGCGCCTTGGCTGCGAGAAGCCTGGTTTCGGGGTTGCCGCGGCAGAGCGCGACAATCCCGACGCGATGGCTTGCCACGACGGCTTTCGCGTCAGTAGCCGAGCCCAGCAAGGCATCGAATACGAGCAGGTTTCCGGCAACATTGCGGTGGTAGGGCCCAGCGAGCGCGCGATGGCCGGTAAAGGCCAGGATCGGCGAGCCGAGATTGGAGACGGCCAGCACCGTGGTGTGAGGCATGCGGGCGAGCGCGGCGAACGAGGCCTTGCTGTTGCAAGGTGCATCGATGCCGGCGTCCGTGATGGCCGTACCGGTCTGGAAGGCATTCGATGCCGCCTCGGCGGCGCTGGACCAAACTGCATTGACCGAGATCAGCCAGGCTGCGGCCATACGGAGCACGGAGCCACCGGACGGACTGTTTTCGGCGCGCTGCCGCCATTTGGCGATCCAGGCGCAAAGCGGGATCACCGCGAAGGCGATGGAGAAGGTCGAGCCGCGGACCTCCCAGGCACTGACCAGGAAAGCCACCAGCAGCAGCGCCCCGACGAGACTGTCCTGCCGCCGCCAGCCGCCCTTGCCGAGGCGCAGCGCCATCAGGATGATCGCCACCAGCGGCGTCGCGAAGCGCGCCACCGCCCTGGCCGGATCGGCCGCGACGAGCTGGAATATCGATTGCGCTTCGTCGATATGACCGAGCCACATCTGCTGGAGGCGCGGGTCGAGGTCCGCATAGGGGGCAGCCAGGCATTGCGGGAACAGAAACATCACGACAAGGACAAGCACGAACGCCAGCAGGCCGAGCGAGACCAGGCGACGGCCGTACGTCGCATTGGCGGCGCCCCCTGAGGCGATGACCGCAAGGCCGGCGCCGGCAAGCGCGGCAACCACGAACTGCACAGTCGAGAAGGTGTCGCACTGGGCCTGCCCCCATGCCGAAGCCGGTATGGTGGTGATGAAAACAAGGGCCGAGACGGCGGTGACGCCCAAGCCAAAATCCCTGGCGATCAGCCTTTCGCCGGCACCGCTGACGAGGAACAGCAGGGCGACGACGGCGCCGAGGGTTCCAGCATAGGGGGCGCTTTCCATGCCGATCGCTAATGCCAGGGTGGCGCACGCGCCGGCAAACAGGGCGGCGGGCCGGTGGCGAGGTGCTTCAAGCAGCAAAGCCAGGCCGGCCAAGGTCAGCATCAGCTGGACATTGTGGTGATCGAGTGCGCCGGGCGAGAAGATTCCGAGATAGTACAAAGCCGCTCCGCCGACCACCGCAGCGGGCAGGACCGCGTGCTCGCCGGCGAAAGCGCGCGCGGCGCGCATGATGGAGAACAGCGCGAGCCAGAATTGCAGGAGAGGCCAAAGCACCTGCACGACCTGCTCGCCCAAAGCGGCACTGCCCGTCAGGGCCGACAGGGCAAGTATGCCGAGCGCCAGCGGGGCGTCGAGCAGCCGCGACCAGTGCATGACGAAGCCACCCTCCAGCCCCATCCTGTACTGGTGCAGGTCGAACCAGCCCTGGCCGGCCAGGAGGTCGCGAACCTCCACCAGTTGCAGCAGGCTGTCATTGTCGCCGGCCGGGTTGGCCAGTTGCGGGAATCCGGCATAGCGATCGAGCGCCAGCAGCAGCAAGGTGGCAAGCAACGCAAACGCGATGTCGGCCTTCCAGGTGGAAGCGCCGTTACTGGCTGTGCTCATCCCCATCGCCTCTGGCAGGAATGCCGGGCCTTTCCGGCCAATCGACACTCGTACAGTCCGGCCTTAAACCTAGCCTTAACGGCTTCAATAAATAGTAAAACCGCCTGAACGCGCCTGACTTTGGCGCGAACCGCGCGTGGCGGCGAGGCACCCGGAGAGGAAAATGCCGCAAGAGCTTCGCTACGAACCCACCATTGCCGTGCTCCTGCCTTGCTACAATGAAGAATTGACGGTCGCCGAGGTGGTGCGGCGCTTCCGCGAGACGCTGCCTTTGGCGACGGTCTATGTCTACGACAACAATTCGCGCGACCTGACCGCGTTGCGCGCCCGCGCGGCCGGCGCCATCGTGGTGCGCGAACCGCGCCAGGGCAAGGGCAATGTGGTGCGGCGCATGTTCGCCGACATCGACGCCGACATTTACCTGATGGCCGACGGCGACGGCACCTATGCGCCGGAAGACGCGCCGCAATTGATCAACACGCTTCTGACCGAGCGCTCCGACATGGTGGTGGGCACCCGGCGCGGCGTCACCAACGATGCCGGCAGGACCGGCCATGCCTTCGGCAACCGCGTCTTCAACAGCCTCTATAAAGGGCTGTTCGGCAGCGATTTCACCGACATATTCTCGGGCTACCGCGTCTTTACCCGGCGCTTCGTCAAGAGCTTCCCCGCCGTCTCCGGCGGCTTCGAGATCGAGACAGAAATGTCGGTGCATGCCTCGCAGCTCAAATTGCCCGTCAGCGAGATCGCGCTCGATTACGGCAAGCGGCCGGACGGCTCGTCGTCGAAGCTTTCGACCTTTCGCGACGGTGCCAGGATCCTTTGGATGTTCGCCATGCTGATGAAGGAAACGCAGCCGCTGCGTTTCTTCGGCGCCTTCGCCCTGGTCTTCCTGGCGTCGAGCCTGTTCCTGATGGCGCCGGTGCTGGTCGAATTCGCCGAGACCGGGCTGGTGCCGCGCATGCCTACATGGGTGCTGTCGGTCGGCCTGCTCTTGCTCTCGATGCTGGCTGGTGTGACCGGCGTGATCCTCGATTCGGTGTCGCGCGGCCGCGCCGAACAGAAGCGCATCTTCTACCTGTCGATGCCTTCGGGCCGCATCGAGCGGCGCGAGCGCGCCAGCGAGCCGACTGCCGCGAAGGCCGGCCCAGGCAAGACGCCTCGCGCCGCATGAAGCGGTGAGCCGTCTCATCCGCTTCCTCTTTGCCGGCGGCATCGGCTTCGTCGCCGACGCTGCCGCCCTCTGGCTGCTGCTCGCGGTCACGCCGCTCGGCCCTTTCAGCGCCCGCATGCTGTCCATCGGCTTTGCACTCTGCGTTACCTGGCAGATAAACCGGCATCTGACCTTCTCGCCGTCGAGCCGCGCTTGGTGCGGGAAGGCGCGCGCTATGGCGGCGTCGGCATCGCCACCAGCATCGCCAACTATCTGGTCTACTGCGCCATCCTTGTCGTTCTGCCGACAACCCCGCCATTGGCCGCCCTTGCTTTCGCTTCGCTGACCGCGATGGCGGTGTCCTTCCTCGGCTATTCCAGGCTGGTCTTCGACCGCTAGCGGCGTGGCCCGATTGGCAGAAGGCGCCGGGACCCTTATATCGCTCTCTCATCGACCGTGCTGGGGACCTGACATGAAGCTGAAAATCGCCGTCCAGATGGACCACATCTCCACCGTGTCGATCGCCGGAGACACTTCTTTCGCGCTGTCGCTGGAGGCGCAGCGGCGCGGCCATCAGCTCTACCACTACACGCCCGACCGGCTGTCGCTGCGCGACGGCAAGGTGTTCGCCCGCATCGAAGAGATGCAGGTGCGCGACGAAAAGGGCAGCCACTATTCGCTGGGGGAGAAGGTGCGCACCGACCTGTCGGAGATGGATGTGATCCTGCTGAGACAGGATCCGCCTTTCGACATGAACTACATCACCACCACGCACATACTGGAGCGCATCCACCCCAGGACGCTGGTGGTCAACGACCCGGCCTGGGTGCGCAACAGCCCGGAAAAGATCTTCGTCACCGAGTTTTCCGACCTGATGCCGGAAACGCTGATCACCAAGGATCCCCAGGAGGTCGCCGCCTTCCGCAAGGAATTCGGCGACATCATCGTCAAGCCGCTCTACGGCAATGGCGGCGCGGGCATCTTCCACCTGCTGGAGGCCGACCGCAACCTCGCATCGCTGCTCGAAATGTTCGGCCAGATGTTCCGTGAGCCCTACATCGTGCAGCGTTACCTGAAGGATGTGCGCAAGGGCGACAAGCGCATCATCCTGATCGACGGCGAGCCGGTCGGGGCCATCAACCGGGTGCCGGCCGAGCACGACTCCCGCTCCAACATGCATGTCGGCGGCCGCGCCGAGAAGACCGAGCTGACCGAACGCGAACGCGAGATCTGCGCCCGCATCGGGCCGGCACTGAGGGAACGCGGCTTCATCCTCGTCGGCATCGACGTCATCGGCGACTACATGACCGAGATCAACGTGACCTCGCCGACCGGCGTGCGCGAAGTCAAACGCTTCGGCGGCGCCGACATCGCCAGCCTGTTCTGGGACGCGGTGGAGGCCAAGCGGAAGTAGCCGTTTTCACTTCGTATTAACTATGTTCCGTTTTTGCAACCGGAGACAATCGCGCCGCAACTTAAGCGATTGCGTGTTCCTGTAATGTTCTTGATTTAGCCGAGGAACTGTGATTGTCTCCGGCCCAGGCCCTTCGCGGCCTGATTGCAAAAGGCTTGGGGCAAGCCCAGATCCGGGGGCAAAACATGGTGGCGCGGGTTCGCACGGTTGCTTTCCAGGGCATCGAGGCCGTGCCGGTCGACGTGCAGGTGATGATCGCGCCCGGCAAGGTCAACATGCACATTGTCGGCCTGGCCGACAAGGCGGTGGCCGAAAGCCGCGAACGGGTGCAGGCGGCACTCCATGCTTCCGGCCTGTCGATGCCGTCCAAGAAGGTCACGGTCAATCTGGCGCCCGCCGACCTGCCCAAGGAGGGCAGTCATTACGATTTGCCGATCGCGCTCGGCCTGATGGCGGCGCTTGGCGCCATTCCGGGCGACATGCTGGCCGGCTATGTCGTGCTTGGCGAACTCTCGCTCGACGGCACCATTGCCGCCGTCGCCGGCGCCCTGCCGGCGGCGATCGACGCCAATGCGGAAGGAAAAGGCCTGATCTGCCCCTTCGCCTGCGGCCCGGAGGCGGCCTGGGCCGGCAAGGATTTCGACATACTCGCGCCGCGCAGCCTGATCGCCATCGCCAATCATTTCCGCGGCACGCAGGTGCTGTCGCGACCCGAAGCCGGCATCCATGCCGCGGCGCGCAACCTGCCCGATCTTGCCGATATCAAGGGCCAGGAAACGGCCAAACGAGCGCTGGAGGTGGCGGCCGCCGGCGGGCACAATTTGCTGATGGTCGGCCCGCCCGGTTCGGGAAAATCGATGCTGGCGCAGCGGCTGCCGTCGATCCTGCCGCCGCTGGCGCCGAAGGAATTGCTCGAAGTGTCGATGATCGCCTCCGTCGCCGGCGAGCTCGGCGAAGGCAAGCTGACCGACCGGCGGCCGTTCCGCGCGCCGCACCATTCGGCCTCGATGGCGGCGATGGTCGGCGGCGGCATCCGGGCGCGGCCGGGCGAAGTGTCGCTTGCGCACCACGGCGTGCTGTTCCTCGACGAATTTCCCGAATTCACACCGCAGACGCTCGACGCGTTGCGCCAGCCGCTGGAGACCGGCGACTGCATGATCGCGCGCGCCAACCATCGCGTCACCTATCCGGCGCGCATCCAGCTTGTGGCGGCGATGAACCCGTGCCGCTGCGGCATGGCCGGCGAGCCCGGCTATCGCTGCCTGCGGGGAGAGCGCTGTCGCACCGACTATCAGGCCCGCATCTCGGGCCCGCTGCTCGACCGCATCGATCTCAGGATCGAGGTGCCGGCGGTTTCGGCCAGCGACCTGATCCGGCCCGACCGGGCGGAGAAGAGCGCCGACGTGGCGCTGCGCGTGGCGCGTGCCCGCGCCCTCCAGCGCGAGCGCTTCGAACGGCTCGGCGTCACCAGCGCCACCACAAACGCGCATTGCGCGCCGGCGGTCATCGAGGAGATCGCCATGCCCGACGCAGCGGGCCTGTCGCTGCTCAAGGACGCCAGCGAAAAGCTTGCCTTCTCGGCGCGTGCCTACCACCGGGTGCTGAAAGTGGCGCGCACGCTCGCCGATCTCGACGCCAGCGAGACCGTCGGCCGCATTCATCTGGCCGAAGCGATCTCCTATCGTATGAGCTCGGAGCGCGTGGCGCAGGCGGCGTAGCGCGCTCTCCCTCGAGAGGAGGGGAACGGAACGCCCGCCGGCTCCAACCCTCCGGTTCAGGCCGCTCCCTTCGCCTTCAGTTCCAACCGCCGCTTATGCAGCACCGGCTCGGTGTAGCCGTTGGGCTGGATGCGGCCCTTGAAGACGAGGTCGCAGGCGGCCTGGAAGGCGACGGAGCCGTCGAAATCGGCGGCCATCGGCCGGTACAGCGGGTCGCCCTGGTTCTGCTGGTCGACGATCGCCGCCATGCGCTTCATCGTTTCCATCACCTGCTCTGCGGCACAGACGCCATGGTGCAGCCAGTTGGCGATGTGTTGCGAGGAGATGCGCAGCGTGGCGCGGTCCTCCATCAGGCCGACATCGTTGATGTCGGGCACTTTCGAGCAGCCGACGCCCTGGTCGATCCAGCGCACGACATAGCCCAGAATGCCTTGCGCATTGTTGTCCAGCTCCGCCTGGATATCGGCCGGCGACCAGTTCGGCCGCACCGCGACCGGCACCGACAGGATGTCGTCGAGCTTGGCCTTCGGCCGGCTCTTCAGCGCCGCCTGTACGGCGTGCACATCGACCTTGTGGTAATGGGTGGCGTGCAGCGTCGCCGCGGTCGGCGAGGGCACCCAGGCGGTGTTCGCCCCGGCCTTAGGGTGGGCGATCTTCTCGGTGAGCATCGCCGCCATCAGATCGGGCATCGCCCACATGCCCTTGCCGATCTGGGCATGGCCGGCAAGCCCGCATTCCAGCCCCGTGTCGACATTCCAGGCCTCGTAGGCGGAAATCCAGGCAGCCTGCTTCATGTCGCCCTTGCGGATCATCGGGCCGGCTTCCATCGAGGTGTGGATCTCGTCGCCGGTGCGGTCGAGGAAGCCGGTGTTGATGAACACGACGCGCTCCCTGGCGGCGCGGATCGCCTCCTTGAGGTTGACGGTGGTGCGCCGCTCCTCGTCCATGATGCCCATCTTGATGGTATTTTTTTCCATGCCGAGCAGGGCCTCGACGCGATCGAAGATCTCGACGGCGAAGGCAACTTCCTCGGGTCCATGCATCTTGGGTTTCACGACATACATCGAGCCCGTGCGGGAATTGGCGCGGCGGCCGTTCGGCCCGACATCGTGCAGCGCGATCAGCGCGGTCATCGCCGTGTCCATGATGCCTTCCGGCACCTCGTTGCCGTCGCGGTCCGTTATCGCCGGATTGGTCATGAGGTGGCCGACATTCCTGACCAGCATCAGCGAGCGGCCGGGCAGCGTCACCGTGCCGCCGTTGCGCGAGGTGTAGGACCGATCGGGGTTGAGCTTGCGGACAAAGGTCCGGCCGCCCTTGGTGATCTCTTCGGCCAGGTCGCCCTTCATCAGGCCGAGCCAATTGCGGTAGACGACGACCTTGTCCTGCGCATCCACCGCCGCGACCGAGTCCTCGCAGTCCTGGATGGTGGTCAGCGCCGATTCCAGGATGATGTCGGCGATGCCGGCCGGATCGGTGCGGCCGATCTGGTTGTCGCGGTCGATCAAGATCTCGATATGCAGGCCGTTGCTCACCAGCAGCACGGCTTGCGGGTTGGCGGCGTCGCCGCGATAGGCGACGAACTGCCTGACGTCGGCAAGCGTGGTCGAGCCGGCGCCGGCGCTGAGCCGCAGCGCGCCATTGGCCAGCGAAAGGCCGTTGACGCCGGCCCATTTGCCCGATGTGAGCGGCACCGACTGGTCGAGAAAGTCCTTGGCCCAGGCGACGACTTTCGCGCCACGCGCGGGGTTGAAGCCCTTGCCCCTCCCGGCGCCGTCCGTCTCGGGAATCGCGTCGGTGCCGTAAAGCGCATCATAGAGCGAGCCCCAGCGGGCATTGGCGGCGTTGAGCGCATAGCGCGCATTCATCACCGGCACCACAAGCTGCGGCCCGGCGACGACGGCGATCTCGGGATCGACCTTTTCGGTCGTCACCGAGAAGGCCGGGCCTTCGGGGACGAGATAGCCGATCTCCTTCAGGAAGGTTTTGTAGGCTTCCATGTCGACCGGCGCGCCATTAGCGCGATACCAGTCATCGAGCTTTTCCTGTATAGCGTCGCGCTTTGCCAGCAGTGCCCGGTTCTTCGGAGCGAGGTCGTGGACGATGGCCGAAAAGCCGTTCCAGAATTTATCCGGATCGATGCCGGTGCCCGGAGCGGCCTCGTTGACAACGAAGTCACGAAGTTCGCGGGCGATCCGCAATCCGGCGATTTCGACGCGATCGGTCATCAGGCTGCTCCAGATGAAAGGCTTTCGCGCGCCTTTGGCATGTTGGGAGTGCAGGGTCAATTCAGCTTAGGGTGAAGGCAGGGCAGCTAGGCGCGGTTTTTAGGCTTGGTGCCGGCGGCGAAGCTGCCAATCTCTCCCCAAGTGGGGAGATTACACTCTCCATCACACCGCGATCCGTGGCCTGCCCGAAGCCACCGCCACCACATGCGCCTCGATGAACATGCGCTGGGCTTCGACGGTGGAGACGCGGAATTCGGTCGCGACATCGATTTCGGCGCTGTCGGTGCCGGCATCCCTGGCGCGCTGCGCCGCGATGGCGCGTACATCGGCCTCGGCGGCCGCGATCGCCGCCGCCTCGTCGAGGAAATCGCGCACGGTTTCGCCCGAGGCAAGACGGAACAGACCTTCCTTGGGCTGGCTGACGCGCGCCTCCGCCGATACTCGGACCTGGCCGACCACGGCGCCGAGCGCGTTGGCGACATCGGTGTCATCAGGCACCACGCAGTCATTGCCGACCAATGGCGGCAGTCCGGCATAGTGCAGTGGCGCCGAGGCACCGAGGCCGATCACCGGCCGGTCGAGCGCGACGCTCAGGCGCGCAATGCCGGGATGCGCGTCGACAGCGCGCTGCACCAGCGCATGCGCAACGGTGGCCGCGCCGTCGAGCCCGTCCTCGGCGAAGGCGGTTTCGAGGATATATTCGGCCGACCAGCGCGTCAGCGCCGCCAGCACGCGCTCCGAGATCGCCTCGGGAGAGGCCGCGATCGCCTGGCCGCGGCCGTCGCGCTTGCGCGCGAACAGCTCTGCGCCGAGGCGGGCGGCGGCGGCATCCCAGTTCGCCTGCTTGCCAAGCACATGCGCCGCATCCGACGGGGTGAAGCCTGAAATGTGCACCAGCCCGCGCGCCACCAGGCGGTTCAAGGTGGCGTTCTGCGCATTCGAGGTCAAAAGCCTGTCGAGAGGCAAGGGTATTGCGCCGATCGCTTCGTAGAGCCTTGATTCCGGAGCGGTCAGCCCGGCGGCAAGACGGTCGGGCACGCCGGTGCGCATCGCGAAACGGCCGTCCATGCGGCCGGTGTTCGGCGCGCGCAGCTGGCGCTCGAGTTCCGCCAAAACGGCCTCGCGATGCACCATGCCGGCCAGCGCCAGCGGCACCAGCCGGCGCGGTCCGAGCAGGAGCCTGGGATTGAGAGCGCCGTCTTCCAACGCCACTTCGGAATCGCCGCCGAGGCCGAAGGTGCGCATGGCGACGGCCTCGACCATGGTGCGAAAGCCGCCGACGGTGGCGCCTTCCGGATCGAGCCGCGGCCGGCCCCTGTCGAGCACGGCAACGTCGGTGGTGGTGCCGCCGATGTCGGAAACCACCGCGTTTTCCAACCCGGTCATGTGGTGCGCGCCGACCAGGCTGGCGGCCGGGCCGGAGAGAATGGTCTCGATCGGCCGCTGGCGGGCAAACGCCGCCGACACCAGCGCGCCGTCGCCGCGCACCACCATCAGGGGCGCCGCGATGCCGCGCGCCTCGAGAAAGCCTTCGGTCGCCGCCACCAGCCGGTCGATCATCGAGATCAGCCGGGCGTTGAGCAGCGTCGTCAGCGCCCGGCGCGGGCCGCCGAGCTTGGCCGACAATTCATGGCTTGCGGTGACCGGCAGCCCGGTTTTCTCCCGGATCAGCTCGCGGGCGGCGATCTCGTGCGCCGGGTTGCGGGTGGCGAAATAGGCGCAGACGGCAAAGCCCGAGACCGAGCCGCCGAGTTCGGGCAGCGCCGCCTCGAGGCCGGACAGGTCGAGCTTGGCGGTATTGCCGTGCACATCGTGACCGCCAGGGCAGAACACGACCGGATCGGTGCCCAATGCCGCCTTCAGCCCATCGCGGGCAAGGTCCGCCTCGGAAAAGCCGATCATGATCAGCGCGACGCGGCCGCCCTGGCCCTCGACCAGCGCGTTGGTGGCAAGCGTCGTCGACATGGAGACAAGCTTGATGGCGGCAGGATCGGTGACCGCTTTTTCCAGAACCGCGTCGACGGCGCCGGAAATGCCAACGGCGAGATCGTGCCTGGTGGTCAGAGCCTTGGCCTTGGCCAGCACCTTTCCCTTGTTCGGCCCGCTCTGCGGGCCTTCGGTTTCGGACCACAGCACGGCATCGGTGTAGGTGCCGCCGGTGTCGATGCCGAGGAAAAGAGGTTTTGGCTTGGTCTTGGTCATTTCTGATGATGGCCCGCATTTATCTACCTGCCCTTAGCCGATAGCGGCCGGCCGATAAAGCCGCGAGCGCTGGGCCAAGGGAAGCAGCGTTGGCGCGACGGAGGATTTATTGAGGGCCGGAGCGAGGCGCCCCCCTCTGTCCTGCCGGGCATCTCCCCCTCAAGGGGGGAGATCAGATGTCGCAACCGCTTTCGCCAATCGCCAACGTTGCAGAAGGAGCGCCGGCGTTCAAGCTGCCAATCTCCCCCCTTGAGGGGGAGATGCCCGGCAGGACAGAGGGGGGTGCCTCGCACCAACCTCCGCGATTGGCTACCCCACAAACCCCACCTTCTTATGCGATCCGTCGCAAAACGGCTTGTTGGCCGAGTGGCCGCAGCGGCACAGGAACGTGCGTGTCGTGCGCTCGACCGTGTGGCCGGTGCCGGTGACGATTTCCAGATTGCCTTCGAGTTTTAACGGGCCGTCTTTCGTCGGTGTCACTTTCAACGCCCCATTCCGCGCGTCCAGCGCCGGCGTGTCCTTCAGCGCCGGCTCGCCGGTGGCGGAAAAACCCGATTTGTTGTGGCTGCCGTCGCAGAACGGCTTGTTCTGCGACGCGCCGCAGCGGCAGAGCGTGGCGCGGTGGAACGTCTCGCCGTCGAGCATAATCTCGGCGTGGACGGCCAGCGGGCCATTTTCCCTGATGCGCACGGTGTTGACCAGCGGCGGCCTTTCCTGTGGCCCGCCATCCTTCCTGACATAGGTGATGGCGCCTGACGGGCAGCTTTCGGCAATGGCGACGATCTTCTCGACGCTGGCCGCGTCGGGATGGATCCACTCTCCCGGCGCGTTGGGGACGAAGACATGCGGGTCGCCCAGCACGCAATTGCGCGAATGGATGCAGCGCCGGCCGGCAAAGCCGACATCGATCTTCTCGCCCTCGACCGGACCCGCCATCGCCTTGCTCCTGTTGCCTGACGCACGCCGCCTGGACGCGGCGTGCTTTGGGTGCTGTTCTTGCAGGCTATGCCCCAGGCAGGAAAAGCGTCAAGCTGGCAAGCCGGTCAGGGGACCAGTTCGATCTCTTCGGTCTCGCCGCCGCTGCAGGTATAGCAGCAATCGTCGCATTTTTCCTTGTCGCCGGGGCCGACGCCCCAATAGGTGCCTTCGTCGCCGTCGACCCAGGCGCCGTAGCAGATCGATTCGCCCTCGTCGCAGGAGACCGGCAGTTGCCTGGTCTCGCCGTCATCGAGGTAGAAGTCCTTGCCGTTGCCCGGCCACACATAGTCGCGGTCCTGGCTGTAGAGCTCGAGGCGCATGGCATTGGGATGGCTGTTCTTGATGGCGAAGGTGACGTCGCCGGCATGGGCCGACGGCACCAGCAGCATGGCAAGAGACAGCGCGGCCAGCGAACGGCGCGCGTAGGCGTAGAACATGATATCCCCCAAAAATAAACGGCCACCCGGCCGCCTTGCGGGCATTGCACGGGGCCAGCGATCGCTAAAGGGGTCGACCGCGACAATCCCGGACTAATTTTGGGGAGATTGGCCTACTCGACCAGGTCGACGGTCTCGGTCGAATGGTCCACGCAGATGAAACAGCAATCGTCGCAGGGCCGGTCGTTGTCCGGCCCGACGCCGGCCGAGATGGCGTCGTTGCCGTTGACCCACGCGCCGTAGCAGATGCGTTCGCCCTCATTGCACGAAATCGGCACCGATTTGCGTGAGCCGGGATCGATCAGGAACACCTTGTCGTCGCCCGGCCAGACCGTTTCGCGGTCGCGGCTGAACAGTTCGACCGCAACGGCCTGCCCGCGCTGGTTCTTGACGAAGAAAGCCATGTCGGCCGCCCCGGCCGAGGTGGTGAAGATCAATGCCGCGACAGCGGCCGTGCGAAAGAGCGTCACGGTTGGACCTTTCGAATCATGCCGGCAGAATCGCATGGCCGCCGCGAACTAGGAAGCCGCCTCCACCGCGATCTGGCGTCCCAGCCGCAGCGTTTCCCGCACCAGCAGGTGAAGATCGTCGCGCCGGGTCCGGTGGTTGGTGATCGCCACGCGCAGGCAATGCTGGCCATGCACCGTCGTGTCCGACAGTGCCGCAATGCCTTGTTCCTGCAAACGCAGCATGATTTCCGTGTTGAACCGCTTAAGCTCCTCGCCGGACGCCCCGGCAAGCCGATGCCGGAAGCAGACGATGTTGATCGTGGTCGGCGCCATCAGCACCAGCGACGGCTCGGCCTCGATCAGTCCGGCGAGATAGGCCGCTTGCGCGATGTTCTGGTCGATCAGGCGGCCGAATTTGTCGGCGCCATGCTCCTTCAGCGCCATCCATACTTTGAGCGCGCGAAAGCCGCGCGACGTCTGCAAGCCGTAGTCATGCAGCCATTCGCCGGAGGCGAGACCGCGCGGCGTCGATTCTAGATATTCGGGGGTCACGGCGAAGGTACGGCGATGGGCGACGGCGTCCCTGACCAGGGCGCAGCCGGCCTCGAACGGTGCGTGCAGCCATTTGTGCGGATCGAGCGCGATCGAATCGGCCCATTCGATGCCGGCGGCCCGATGGGCGTTCTGGGGGGCGATCGCGACCAGGGCGCCGATGCAGCCATCGACATGGAACCAGAGCTCTTCCTCATGCGCCAGTTTGGCAAGCGCCCGCAGGTCGTCGATCGCTCCGGTGTTGACGGTGCCGGCGTTGCCGATCACGCAGGCCGGTTTGAAGCCCGCCTGGCGATCCTCGGCAATTGCCGCCCGCAAGGCAGTGATGTCGATGCGCAGCCCGGCATCGGTCGGTATTCGCCGCAAGGCCCGGTTGCCGAGGCCGAGCGCCTCCATGGCTTTGCGGTGACAGGAATGGAGCTGGTCCGAGCCATAATAGCGCAGGGGTTTCTCGATGGCGGCAACGCCATGCTCGCGCACGTCGACGCCGGCCTTGACGTTGCGCGCCACCGTCAGCCCGATCATGTTGGCCATCGAACCGCCGCTGACCAGCGTGCCGCTGGCCGAGACAGGAAACCCCAGCATTTGCTTGCACCAGTTGACGACTTGGCAGTCCATCAGCCCGGCGGCATGGTTGCCGCCGCCGAGATTGGAGCCCTGGATCGCCGCCAGGAAATCGCCGAGCGCGCCGGTGAGGTTGCTCGAGCCCATGTACCAGGCCCAGAAGCGAGGATGGATGTTGCCCATCGGGTATGACATCACGGTGCGGGAAACCTCGCCATAGACGGCGGCCAGCCGCGCCGGGGTTCGCGGCAGGGGTGCAGCGAAGACCTCCCTCACGTCAGCCGGCACCTCCCGCCAGACCGGACGGTCGCGCACGTCGCGCAGATAGTCGACGGCATCGTCGATGACCCGGTGAGACAAAGCCTGCACATCGGCCCAGTCCGAGGGGTCAAGCGTCTCCTCGGCCACAGTGGCAAGGGTTTCCTGCGCGACGTCCATGACAGCCTCCCGTCAAGTCGCCGGGAACTGGCAGCCGGGCGTCGAGCGCGACAGCGCCGTCTCGTCGGCGTCCATCTCGGCATCGATGCCGTCGAACAGCGGCGTCGTCATGTAGCGTTCGCCGGTGTCGGGCAGCATGCACAGGATCACCGATCCGGCCGGCGCCTTCTCGGCGACCTGCCGTGCCACGGCGAAGGTGGCGCCGCCGGAAATACCGGTGAAGATGCCTTCCTTCTGCGCCAGCGCCTTGGCCCATTTGATGCCTTCGGGTCCGGCGATCGGCATCACCTCGTCATAGAGGCCGGCGTCGACCGCTTCCTGCAGCACGTTGGGGATGAAATCAGGCGTCCAGCCCTGGATCGGATGCGGCTCGAAGGCCGGGTGGCTGGCGGCGGGCGCCCCGTCGGCACCGCGCTGCTGCGCCTTGCCGCTGCCGATGAGCTGGGCGTTGGCCGGCTCGGAAAGGATGATGCGGACATCCGGCCGCTCACGGCGCAGCACGCGCGCCACGCCGACGACGGTGCCGCCAGTGCCGTAGCCGGTGACGAAGCAATCGAGCCGCGAGCCGGCGAAATCATTGATGATCTCGCGCGCCGTCGTCGCCTCGTGGATGGCGGCATTGGCCCTGGTTTCGAACTGTCGCGCCAGGAACCAGCCATTGGCCTCGGCCAGCTCAACGGCCTTCTTGTACATGCCGAAACCCTTTTCGGCGCGCGGCGTCAGCACCACCTTGGCACCCAGCATGCGCATCAGCTTGCGGCGCTCGACGGAAAAGCTGTCGGCCATGGTGACGACCAGCGGATAGGCTTTCTGCGCGCAGACCATGGCGAGCCCGATGCCGGTGTTGCCGCTGGTGGCCTCGACGATGGTCTGGCCCGGCTTCAACGCGCCGCTGCGCTCGCCCTCCTCGATGATGTTGAGCGCCAGCCGGTCCTTCACCGAGGCAGCCGGGTTGAAGAACTCGGCCTTGACATAGATCGTCGCGTGGGCCGGGCCGAGATTGTTGATGCGGATGACCGGCGTGTCGCCGACCGCGTCCAAAATGCTGTCGAACAGGCGGCCGCGGCCGGCCGTGGTTCTGATTCTCGCTTGCTGCAACATATCTGGTCTCCTCGTCTGTGTTGGTGCCTTGCGGTCACGGGCCGGTTACAAACCGGCGGCTTGGGCGGCGAGGTTTCGAGACCTTGCCGCGCTAGGGTCGCTCGACGTGCCGGCAATGCGGCTGCCCGCATCCCGGCGCGCAACTCGCAAACCGGGTGCGTTCATGCCGTGTTCGGTGATAAAACGAGGGCCGACCGGCCAACGTGGGAGGAAGCGTGGGAGCAAGCGTGGAAATGCACGTGGAATCCGCTCGACCGAGCCTGGATTGCGGCAAGCCCGCTCTTGCCGTGCGCCTGCTCGGCCCGTTTGCGGTCGTGCGCGATGGCGTGCGGGCCGAATTGCCGGCATCGCGCAAGCTGCGCGCGCTGCTTGCCTATCTGGCGCTGGCGCCGCATCCGGTGGGACGCGCTCGGCTGTGCGAGCTTTTGTGGGATGTTCCGAACGATCCCAGGGGCGAGTTGCGTTGGTGCCTCAGCAAGCTTCGCGCCGTCCTCGATGAGCCGGGGCATCGTCGGGTCGAGACACAGGACGACACGGTCGCATTGCGCCTCGACGGCTGTTTCGTCGACGCGCTGGAGGTTAGCGCCGCCGCCGCGCAAGGGATCGCCTCGCTCGACGCCGAGCGCCTGCGGTCACTGTCGGAGCTGTTCGCCGGCGACTTTCTCGACGGTCTGGAGCTCGACCGCAGTCCGTTTTTCGAGAGCTGGCTGATCGCGCAACGACGCCGCTTCCAATCGTGTCACGCCGCCGTTCTGGAGCACCTGGTCGCGGCGCTTCCGCCCGGTTCGGAAGCGGCAGCCGCCGGTCTCGACCGGTGGGTGGAGCTGGCGCCGTTCGACGACCGCGCGCATCTGGCGCTGCTCACGCATCTGGCCGGGCGCGGCGCCATCGGCGCGGCCGAGCAGCATCTGACGGCGACGGCGCAATTGTTCCAATCGGAAGGGCTGGACTTCGGACCGGTGCGCGCGGCATGGCAGGCGCTGCGCGACAAGCCGCCGGTAGATCGGCCGGCTGTAGATAGGCCGTCGGTAGATCGGCCCGCGGTAGATCGGCTTTCGGCGCAGCCCGTCGGCATCGCGGCATCGCCGCCGTCGCCCGCTCCGGCGGGCGTGGAGCCCAGCCACGCCTCGCTGGCGGTGATGCCGTTCGTCGAGGCTGCCGGCCCTTGCGGCACGCGCGGCGGGATCGCCGACGGCCTGACCCATGACATCATCACGCGCCTGGCCAAGCTCAGGGATTTCTTCGTCATCGCGCGCGGCTCGGTCTTCGCGCTCGCCGAGAAGAACATCGCGCCGCAGGAAGCGGGGCTCAAGCTGAATGTGGACTATGTCGCCACCGGCACGGTGCGCACCGTGGCCGGCCGCGTCGTCATCGCCGTCGAGCTCATCGAGGTTCGCACGGCCAGGATCGTCTGGGCCGAGAGCTTCGAGCGCCGGGCCGACGACCTCTTCGGCGTGCTCGACGATATCGGCAACGCGATCGTCTCGTCTATCTCGGCCGAGATCGAGACGGTCGAACGCAACCGCGCGATGCTGAAGGCGCCCAACTCGCTCAACGCCTGGGAAGCCTATCACCGCGGCCTCTGGCATATGTACCGCTTCACCCAGCCGGAAAACGAGTTGGCGCAGCACTTCTTCGGCGTGGCGACGGCGCTCGACCCGACCTTCGCCCGCGCCCATGCCGGCCTGTCCTTCACCCATTGGCAAAGCGCTTTCCAGCGCTGGGGCGACCGCGACCACGAAAGCGCGCTGGCCTACGAGACAGCGGGGCACAGTCTCCTGGTCGACGAACAGAACCCTGCCGCGCACTGGGCGATGGGCCGGGCGCTGTGGTTGCGCGGCGAACAGGACGGGTCGCTCAGCGAATTGGAACGGGCAGTGGAGCTCAGCCCCAATTTCGCGCTCGGCCACTATGCGCTGTCCTTCGTCCACTCGCAGTCAGGCGATCCGCAGGCGGCGATCGGCTCTTCCGACCATTCGCGCCATCTCAGCCCCTTCGACCCGCTGTTGTTCGGCATGCTGGGCGCGCGCGCCATGGCGCATGTGCGGCTCGGCCAGTTCGAGGAAGCGGCCGAATGGGCGCTGAAGGCGGCGGCGCGGCCCAATGCCCACGCCATCATCCTGGCGATCGCGGCACACTGCCTGGCGCTGGCCGGTAGGCTCGACGAGGCACGCAATTTCGCCGCCGCCATCCGCAAGGCGCTGCCGGACTACCGTGCCGACGATTTCATCGGCACGTTCCGTTTCGAAGCAGATGCGGAGGCATTGTTCCGGCAAGGCGCAAGGCGGATCGGATTGAACTGAATCCGCGCAATTTCCGCCGGTTAACGATTTCGGAAGTGGTTGTTTAACCGTTCGTCGCTATGTCAGCGCCCGGAGGGGCATGACAGAGAGTGTATGATGAGCGACAGCCCTGACAAGCGCAATGAATGGCGCGCCATTCTTTACGTACAAGCCCGCGTGGCGGTTCTTTTCGTCCCGGTCGTCGCCAGCCTCCTGATCATCGCCGCACTTGCCGGCAACGACCGCAAATCCGTCCCGGCCGTGGACCGGACGGTAACGGGATCGGTGCGATAAGGGCACGGTCATCGACCGCGCACGTTTCCCAAGAGGCGTGCGCATGATGTCGGGCAAGTCCCCGCGGCTTTCCGTTGGCGGGAATGACCATGCGAGCGATCGTGCACCCAACAAAAAGCCCGGACGAGCCGGGCTTTTTGTTGGGTCTCCGAACCTTCGAACGGTTCGAAACGGGAAAAAATGGTGCCCAGAAGAGGACTCGAACCTCCACTCCTTGCGGAACACGGACCTGAACCGTGCGCGTCTACCAATTCCGCCATCTGGGCTGGTGCGGGCTCAATAAGCGGGCAAGCGGTGTGTGTCAACGCGGTTTTTGGAACATGATCCCGAAAGGTGGGACCGGCTTTCACAAAAAGATCATGCCCGGCCAGAACCGCAGCCTCTGACTGCCGGCCCCGGACCGGTCAGCCTTCCAGCACTTCCTTCGAGGCCACGGTGGAATCGGCGTTGAGCGTGTAGATGACCGGCACGCCGGTGCCGAGCTCCAGCTTGACGATCTCCTCGCCCGACTTGCCGTCCAGCGCCATGATCAGCGCCCGCAGCGAATTTCCGTGGGCGGCGACCAGCACCGTGCCGCCGCGCAGCACATGAGGCTGGAGGTCGTGCAGGTAATAAGGCCAGACGCGGGCGCCGGTGTCCTTCAGGCTCTCGCCGCCGGGGGGCGGCACGTCGTAGGAGCGGCGCCAGACATGCACCTGCTCCTCGCCCCATTTCTTGCGCGCGTCGTCCTTGTTGAGGCCGGAGAGGTCGCCATAGTCGCGCTCGTTCAGCGCCTGGTCGCGGATGGTTTTCAGGTCGCTCTGGCCGACGGCGTCGAGGATGTGCTGGCAGGTTTTTTGCGCCCGGACCAGCGCCGAGGTGAAGGCGATGTCAAACTTCAGGCCGCGTGCCCTGAGCTTCTGGCCGGCCGCCTTGGCCTCGGCGTGGCCCTGTTCGGTCAGGTCGACGTCGCGCCAGCCGGTGAACAGGTTCTTCAAATTCCATTCGCTCTGGCCATGGCGCACGAGCACGAGGGTTCTCGACATTTTTGCTCCTCTGGGATCTGAGCAATTCCAGCAGAAGTGGGAAGTGGTTTTCTGTCCGGAATTGCATGGGGACGAAGACGGTTCAGGGTCGTTCAGGCAAGCCCGAGTACGTCCCGCATCGAGTAAAGGCCGGGCTTCTTGCCATGCGCCCAAAGGGCTGCCTTGACGGCGCCGCGGGCGAAGATGGCTCGGTCCTCGGCATGGTGGGCGAGCGTGATGCGCTCGCCGGTGCCGGCCAGGATGACGCTGTGGTCGCCGACCACCGAGCCGCCGCGCAGCGTTGCGAAGCCGATCGAGCCAGGCTTGCGCACGCCGGTGTGGCCGTCGCGGACCCGCACATCGTTGCCGGCAAGCGGCACGCCGCGCCCCGCGGCGGCGGCTTCGCCCAGCAGCAGAGCGGTGCCGGACGGCGCGTCGACCTTGTGCCTGTGATGCATTTCGAGGATCTCGATGTCGAAATCGCCCGCGTCGAGGGCGCGCGCGGCCTGTTCGACCAGCACCGCCAGGAGGTTGACGCCGAGGCTCATATTGCCCGACTTGACGATCGTCGCGTGGCGCGCCGCGGCGGCGATCCTGGCATTGTCGTCGGACGAGCAGCCGGTCGTGCCGATGACATGCACGATGCGCGCCTGCGCCGCATAGCCGGCGAATTCGACGGTTGCAGCCGGGGCGGTGAAATCGAGCACGCCGTCCGCCCCGGCGAAGGCCGGCAGCGGATCGTCCGATATCGCCACATTGATGATGCCGATGCCGGCAAGCTCGCCCGCATCCTTGCCGAGATAGGGCGATCCCTGCCGCTCGATCGCGCCGGCGACGCGTGCACCCGGCATTGCGTGGATGGCGCGGATCAGCGTCTGGCCCATGCGGCCGGCGGCGCCCACCACCACCAGGCCCATATCGCCCGCGGGCCTGTCGGCTGTCGGCGTTTCACTCATCTCGCGCTCCCGGCGATGCCCTGCGTCTCGATAGGTTGCGTCGGCCCTGGCGCCGGAGTTTGGATCGGCGCGCCGTCATCGACAAGCCCTAGGCCCTTCCTGCCCTGCACCCGGTGAAAGCGGGAATAGACGCTGTGCGGATCGGCCATCAGCGAGGCATGGGTGCCCTGTTCGACCAGATGACCCTGTTCCAGAACGATGATGTGGTCGGCATTGACCACCGTCGACAGCCGGTGAGCGATGACGATGGTGGTGCGCCCCTCCATGACGTGGGTCAGCGCTTCCTGGACCTTGGCTTCCGCCTCGTTGTCGAGCGCCGAGGTCGCCTCGTCGAGCAGCAGGATCGGCGCCTGGCGGACGATGGCGCGGGCGATCGACACACGCTGGCGCTGGCCGCCCGACAGCGACGCGCCGTTTTCGCCGACGGGCGTGTCGTAGCCCAGCGGCTGCTGGCGGATGAAGCCGTCGGCCTGGGCCAGCCGCGCGGCCTGCTCGATCTCGGCGTCAGTGGCGGAGAGCCGGCCATAGCGGATGTTGTCGCGGATGGTGCCTTCGAACAGATAGGGCTGCTGCGAAACATAGGCGATGGAGCTGCGCAGCGACTGCTTGGTGATCTTCGAAATGTCCTGGCCGTCGATCTCGATCGTACCCGCCTCGACGTCGTAGAAACGCTGCAGCAGCGCCACCAGCGTCGTCTTGCCGGCGCCGGAGGCGCCGACGATGGCGGTCATCTTGCCGGCGGCGGCGACGAAGCTGAGGTCCTGCAGGACCGGCGCCTCCTCGACATAGCGGAAGCTCACATTGTCGAACCGCACTTCGCCCGTGGTGAAATTCGCCTCGGCGGCTCCCGGCGCGTCGCCCTGCTGCGGTTCGAGATCGAGGATTTCGTAGATCATGCGCGCATTGACCAACGCGCGCTCCATGCCGACCTGCATGCGCGCCAGCCGCCTTGCCGGGTCGTAGGCCAGCATCAATGCGGTGATGAAGGAGAAGACGGCGCCCGGCGGCTGCCCGAGGACGAGCGCACGATAGCCGGAATAAGCGATGACGCCAGTGACGGCGAGACCGGCCAGCATGTCGGAAATCGGCGACAGCCGTTCCGAAACCCGGGCGATCTTGTTGCCGCGGTGCTCGGCGCTGTTGGCGAGCTGGCCGATGCGCCGCGACAGCTCGTCCTCCATGGTGAAGGCCTTGACGATGGCGATGCCTTGCGTGGCTTCCTGCATGGCGCCGATCAGCCGCGAGTTGATCTGCACCGATTCGCGGGTGATGCGACGCACCCGGCGCATCAGATAGACAACGGTGTAGATGAGCGGCGGTCCGATCACCAGCGAGCTGAGCGACAGGACCGGATCCTGGTAGATCATGACGCCGAGCAGCCCGAACAGCGTCACCCCGTCGCGCGCGATCGACGTCAGCGTCATCGACAGCAGGTCGCGAATGCCGTTGACGTTCTCGTTGACCTGCGCTGCCAGCCGGCCCGATCTCGTGTCGTTGAAGAAACCGACGCCGAGCTTCATCAGGTGATCGAAGATGCGGCGCTGGTAGCGCGCAACCAGGTTGTTGCCGACCGTGGCCAGCGTCACCGCCTGGCCGTAGCCGGCGAACCCGCGCACGAGGAAGGCACCCATGATACCGGCGCAAATCCACACGATCAGATCGCCGCGCCGCTCGTAGAATATCTGGTTGACGACCGGGCTCATGATCCAGGCGGTGAACGCGGTCGTGGAGGACACGGCCAGCAGGCAAGCCCCGGCAAAGACGTAGGACCACAGGTAGTCGCGGCCGTTCTCGGCGATGATACGGCGCAGCACCGCCCAGACCTGGCCTGGGGTGGCTTTCTGCTTATGTGGAGCTTGGAGTGTCAAATCGGGAGCGCTTCGTGGTTTCCGCTTGGTGGGACCGGGCTGCACATTGCATCCCTTCTGGCGCCCCTCTTAGCGCCAAGCGGCCGGCTTGCCTATGCCCGCGGCTGATTAACTTCGTCGCGGGTATAGGACCGACGCCTGTGTCCGTCATGCGATCGCAGGGCTAAGCCTGCCAGCGGCGGCCTGCGGTCTGGACGCCGAACAGCGAAGGGTTCCTGGCGTAGGCGGCGAGGCCCAGAAGTGCCGCCAGCGGATGGGTGATGACATAGACGGGCAAGGTGCGCATCAATTCGCTGTGCGGCGCCTTGTCCTCGAAGGCGGTGCGGAAATTGCCCTGTTTCAGCGCCGGCACGATCTTCTGCGCGATGCCGCCGGTGAGAAAGACGCCGCCGCGGCTCATGAACACCAAGGCGAGATCGCCGGCGGTGCGCCCAAGGCAGGTGACGAAGATCTCCAGCGCCTCCTGCGCAACCGGATCGGTCCTGGCAAGCGCCGCTGCGGTGATCTCGGCCGGCGTGGTGAAGGACGACGGTTTGCCGTCGGCCTTGGCCACGGCCCGGTAGACGTTGACCAGGCCGCGTCCGCTCAGGATCTGCTCGCCCGAAATGCGGCCCTCGAGCTTCTCGATATGCGGGAAAACCTCAAAATCTCTGGTAGTGCGCGGGCCGATGTCCATATGGCCGCCCTCGCCGGGCACCGGGATCCAATGGCGCAGCGCGTGCACCAGCCCGGCGACGCCGAGCCCGGTTCCGGGGCCGAGCACCACGCGGCCGGCATCGGGTTCCGGCGCGCCGCCGCCGATCTTTTCCATGTGCTCTTCGCCGAGCGCCACGACGGCCAGCGCCTGCGCCTCGAAATCGTTGAGCACGACGATGTCGCTGAGGCCGAGGCTGGCGAACATCTGCCTGGGCTTGACGATCCACGGGCAATTGGTGAACTCGATCTCGTCGCCGTCGACCGGGCCGGCCACCGCCAGCACCGCCGAATTGGGGCGAACCGAGGAGCGGTCGAGCACCGCCGCCTGGATCGCCTCGTCTATGGTGTTGTAACTGGCGGTCTGGACGATCGCCGGCTCGCCGGCTTCCGAATTGGCGTCGAGCACGACCGAGAAGCGCGCATTGGTGCCGCCGATGTCGCCGATCAGGATCGGGAACCGCAGCGCCGTGTCGTCGTCGCCTGTGTTTGGCATGCTTTGTCGTCCGTCTCCGGCGCCCGACGGCCCATTGCCGTTCTCCCGTTGACTAGCGCATGAGTTAAAAAAGGGAAACGGTTTTCGAAACCGATGGTGCGCACGACCGATTTATGAAGTCGAACGGCCGCGACTAGGCTGCCGCCTTGTGCTCCTCGCGGGCAGCGGACCAGACCTCGCGGGCCGCATCGGCATTCATGGCGGCAATTCCCAGGCCGACAATCAGGTCGGGCCACGCAGAATGCCAGATCGCGGCGGTGAGAAGGCCCGCGGCGATTATGGCGACGTTGGCAAAGGCGTCGTTCCGCGCGGAGAGGAAGGCCGCCTTTGTCAGGCTGCCGCTGTGATGGCGGAAGCGCGCCAGCATGAACGCGCAGGACAGGTTCACGGCCAAGGCGCCGACGCCCGCAAGCGACAGCGGCAACGGCGCCGGCGCGACCGGCAGGTTGAACTTGGCCCAAGCCGTCCAGAGCGTCGCCAAGGCAGGCACCAGAAGAATCGCCGCCAGAGCCATGCCGACCCTTGCGCGGCTGCGTGCGCCCCAACCCAGGGCAACGAGAATAAGAAAATTGACCGAGGCATCTTCCAGGAAATCGACACTGTCCGCGAACAGCGACACGGAGCCGATCGCAGATGCCACGGCGAATTCGACGATGAAGTATCCCAGGTTCAGAAGGACCACCCAGCGGACGACGCGGCGAAGGCCCATATCCTGCGTTTGCAATACCGGCCCTCCTGCTCGCGGGAGACGGGTTGTCAGATATGACCAATCAGTTTCCCGGCCGTGGCCGCGGCAACGGCACGCCGATCTCCGGCGTCGCGGTGAAGGCGTTCACCACGCCTGGCAGGCCGGCCGTCCCGCTGGCCGCGGTGACGGGCAGCGACGGCGCTTCGGGTTCGGGCGCGGCGACCGCGACCGGCACGGTGCCGCCATGGTAGGTGGCGGCCTCGACCGAGGCCGGCCCGGGCGCGTCGAGGACGGCGCGGCATTCCCTGGGCAGGTTCGCCATCGTCATCAGATCGCGCGCCTTGGGCGCATCCGGGTTCTTGTTGGGCCGCCACGGCTCCTCGGTAAACCACCAGGCCAGCGGCTTGCCGCAGCCATCGTCGGCCGGGGTCGCTTCCTGCGCCTTGCAGTTGGGCGAGCCCGGCTGGCAGCCGATGCGCATGTGGAAATGATAGTCGTGGCCCCAGAACGGCCTGATCTTGCGCAGCCAGGAGCGGTCGCCCCTGACGGTGTCGCAGAGCTTCTTCTTGATGCCGGGATTGACCAGGATGCGCTCGACCTCGGGATAGCTCGCCGCGCGCTTCAAAAGCCGCGTATGCGCCGGCGTCCACAGCGCGTCCTTCACCAGATGCGTCTTTTCGTCGACCATCAAGGTCGCGCTCATCGTCTCGCGCTGCGCCCTCGACAGCGGCCGGCTGGGCATCGGCGTCAGCCAGATATCGGCGTCGAGACCGATCTGGTGCGAGGCATGGCCGGTCAGCATCGGGCCGCCGCGCGGCTGCGCGATGTCGCCGATCAAAAGGCCCGGCCAGCCGTCGGCGACGGCATCGCGCGACAGTTTCTCGACCAGCGCGATCATCGCCGGATGGCCCCAGCGGCGATTGCGCGACGGCCGCATCACCTGCCAGGTCGGGCCGTCCATGGGGATGGCGACGCCGCCTGCAAAGCAGCCCTTGGAGTAGAAGCCGAAGGATTGCGGGGCGGTCGCCGCCGGCAGTTTCTCGGCGCCGAACAGGTCCTTTGCCCGTTCCTCGGCCATTGCCGGCCGCGCGGCGAGAATTGTGAGGGCGAGCAGGCCAAAAGCCGCCGCCAGCCGTGAACGCTTGCCGAGCCGCATCGCTGTCTCCTTGAACCCCGCCGCAAACCCAAGCCCGAATCATAGCACGCAATAGACGTGGCTTCGATCACCGGAGCGGTTCCGTTTTTCACAAACAGGTCAACCGCCCTGTTTTCTTTTCCGACGCATTCCGGACCGAAACCGTGTCACGTGTTTCCTGGAATGCGTCAGCGTTTCATCGGGCTGCGCGGCGCGCCGTCGCGCCAGTCGCCGCTTGCCCACATATGGTCGAAGGCGGCGCGATAGTCCGGGAAGCGGAACCGGTAGCCCGCCGCCTTGAGCGTCGCATTGGCGACGCGCTTGTTCTCGCCATAGAAGGATCGCGCCATGGGCGAAAGTTGGGCGGCCTCGAAGGGAATTTCGGGCGGCGGTGTGACGCCCATCAGCGCGGCGGCATAGGCCACGACGTCCTGCGGCGGCGCCGGCTCATCGTCGGTGACGTTGAAGATGCCGCCTTTGTTGCTGCCGATCAGATACCACAGCGCGCAGGCTATATCGTCGCAGTGGATGCGGTTGAACACCTGGCCGGGCTTGACCAGCCGCCGCGCGGTGCCGTTTTCCAGATTGACCAAGGCATTGCGGCCGGGACCGTAGATGCCGGAGAGCCGCAGCACCGCCGCCGGCCTACCGATCTCGCGGCCAAGCCGCAGCCAGCCCTGCTCGGCCGTCACCCGCATCACCGAGCGTTTCGAGACCGGCCGGCATTGCGCCGTCTCGTCCACCCAGGCGCCGCCATGGTCGCCATAGACGCCGACGGTGGAGAGATAGCCGATCCATTCGAGCGCAGGCATCCGCGCGATCGCCGCGCGGGCGGCGTTCAGCACGGGATCGCCGGCCTCCTCGGGCGCGATCGAGATCACCAGATGGGTTGTTTTTCCCAGCGCATCGCCGATTTCGTCGGTCAGCGCGCCATCGAACAGCAGCGGCGCGATGCCGGCCTGGCGGAGCGCGTCGAATTTCTCTGCCGAACGCGTCGTGCCGCGGACCGTCGTGGCGGCATCCCGGTTGGCGCGCGCAAAAGCCTGACCCGAATAGCCGGCGCCGAAGATGAATATCCGCTTTTCGCTCATGCAGGCGCCCTGGCTGGAACCGGCCGCGCCCATTCCTCGCGCACGGCCGCGTCGCCCTCGGTTTCCAGGCCGGTGGCGGCGCGCTTACGATATTCGGCCTCCGGCACCAGCCGCGCCAGCGCCCATATTGCCGCGCCCCGCACCAGCGGCGAGGCGTCGGCGAGCAGTGCACGCACAGCATCTGAGAGCGCCGCATCGCGGGAATTGCCGGCGGCGATCAGCACGTTGCGGACAAAGCGGTCGCGGCCGATGCGCTTGATCGGCGAGCCGGAAAACAAGGCGCGAAAGGCCGTGTCGTCCAGCCGCAGGAGATCGGCCAGCGCCGGCTCGCGTAGATCCTCGCGCGCGGCGAGCTTGGCCTCGGACGCGACCTTGGCGAACTTGTTCCACGGGCAGGCGGCGAGACAGTCGTCGCAGCCATAGATGCGGTTGCCGATTTTTTCCCGGAATTCATGCGGGATCGGGTCCTTGTTCTCGATGGTGAGATAGGAGATGCAGCGCCGCGCATCGAGCCGGTAGGGCGCCGGGAAGGCATCGGTCGGGCAGGCGTCGAGGCAGGCGCGGCAGGAGCCGCAATGGTCTTCCTCCGGCATGTCGGGGACCAGTTCGGCGGTTGTGAAAATGGTGCCGAGGAACAGCCAGGAACCGTGCTGCCGGCTGACCAGATTGGTGTGCTTGCCTTGCCAGCCGAGCCCGGCGGCCTCGGCCAGCGGCTTTTCCATGATGGGCGCGGTATCGACGAAGACTTTCACGTCGCCTCCCGCCCGCGCCACGATCTTGCCGGCGATTTCCTTCAGCCGGCCCTTCATCACGTCGTGATAGTCGCGGTTTTGCGCGTAGACCGAGATCGCGCCCCGGTCGCGCCTGGCCAACAGGTCGCGCGGATCGTGGTCCGGTCCGTAATTCATCGCCAGCACGACGATCGAACGTACTTCGGGCCAGAGCATTGACGGCTCGCTGCGGCGTTGCAGCGTCTCGGCGAGCCAGCCCATGGAGCCGTGGAACCCGTCCGCCACGAAGGCGCCGAGCCGGGCCGGCGCCAGCGGGATCGCATCGGGGGTGGTGACGGCGACCGCCTCGAAGCCGGCGCGCCGCGCCTGCGCGTCGATCAGCGCGCGCAGTTTCGCGGCGTCAGAAATCGAGGTCCGCATAATGCGACACCGGCGACAGGCCACGCACCCGGTCGGTCAAGAGCGGCCGGAATGAAGGCCGCGACTTCACCCGCGTGTACCATTCGCGCGCAGCAGTGTGCTCGCGCCAGTCGATCTCGCCGAGATAGTCGAGCACCGAAAGGGTGGCGGCGGCGGCAAGGTCGGCATAGGTGACCCTCGATCCGGCCAGCCAGTGGCGGGTGCCGGCCAGCCAGTTGGTGTATTTCATGTGCTGGCGGATGTTGGCCCGCGCCGCGCGGATGGCGGCCGAATCGGGCGAGCCGCCGCCGGCGGTTTCCGGCATGACCGGCTTCAGCACGCGTTCGCGCACCAGATGCCGGGTGACCTCGCTCTCGGCCTTGTGGAGATACCAGTCGATCAGCCGGCGGATTTCGGCGCGCTGCATCGGGTCCTCGGCGAACAGGCGCTTGTCCCGCTTCAAGACGCCGCGCGTCTCGTCGAGATATTCCGAGATGACCGTGGCGCCGACGATCGGCACGTCGCCCTCGGCCAAAAGGATCGGCAGCGTGCCGGCCGGGTTCAGCGCCAGAAACTCCTTGCGCCGCGTCCACGGCTTCTCCTCGATAAGCGCCAGCTCCTCGCCATACTCGCCGAAAGCGAGGCGCACGAACCGGCAGGAGGCGAACATGGGATGATGGAAAAGCGTCAGCATGGTTCCGCTATGATAAAGCGCACTGGTGGTTTGGATTTGAACTTCCTGTCCCCTCAACGGCATCTGCGTTCAGGAACTTCAAATCCAAACCACACCAGAACTTGAAGTTGGCAGTGTGGCTCAGAATCCGGAATTCGCGCATCGCGCTCCTCCCGGCTGTGGCGAATTCCGGATTGCCACACTGGCGAATCGCCGGGCGCACCGGTAAGTCTTGGCCGCCCGGTAAGCGGGCCGTCAGGGTGTTGCGACCTATAGGGGGAGTTCGGCGCCATGACAAGCAAGCCTGTCAGCCCATCCCGCGAATGCCGAGGTAGCCAATGGAAAGCCAGACAATCGTCGAAGCCCTGCTGCTCGGTCTCCTGGAGGGATTGACCGAGTTCATTCCGGTGTCCTCTACCGGCCATATCCTGCTCGCCGGCCACTTTCTCGGCTTCCACTCGACCGGCAAGGCCTTCGAGATCCTGATCCAGCTCGGCGCCATCCTGGCTATTTTGAGCGTCTATTTCCGGCGGTTGTGGCAGATGCTGCTCGACCTGCCGCATGACCGGCTGACGCGGCATTTCGTCATCGGCATCCTCATTGCCTTCCTGCCGGCGGCCATCATCGGCGCGCTGGCGCATGATTTCATCAAGACCATCCTGTTCGAATCGCCGCGGCTGATCTGCATCATGCTGATCATCGGCGGCGTGGTGCTGCTCGCCGTCGACCGCATGAACCTCAAGCCGATGTACCGCGACGTCGAACGCTTCCCGACCCGGCTCTATCTGCAGATCGGGCTGTTCCAGTGCCTGTCGCTGATCCCCGGCACCTCGCGCTCAGGATCGACCATCGTCGGCGCGCTGCTGCTTGGCGTCGACAAGCGGGCGGCCGCGGAATTTTCCTTCTTCCTCGCCATCCCCACCATGGTCGGCGCCTTCGCCTTCGACCTGTTCAAGAACCGCAACGTGCTGACGTCGGCCGACCTGCCGATCATCGCCGTCGGCTTCGTCGCCGCCTTCGTCACCGCGCTGCTGGTGGTGCGCCTGCTGCTCGATTACGTCTCGCGCAAAGGCTACGCGCTGTTCGGCTGGTGGCGGCTGGTGGTCGGCATCGTCGGGCTCGTCGCGCTGATGATCTGGGGTTAGCAGCTTCTCTTTCTTCTCCCTCGCGGAGCGGGGGAGAGAGGAAGGCGCCCCCTCCCTGCGGAGCAGCGCACAAGTCCTGCGGATTCCAGAACACTCCGCTGCGTAAGCTCGCCCTATCATCCCTCAGGCAATGGCGTCCGGCGAGCCGCATCCGCCCCCGCGCACGCGGCCGGCCGGGCGCCCAACAAGAGGGAACGACGATGAAATTCATGCTGACCGACAGGAAATTGCACCCGCGGGCCAAACCCGTCGCCGAGGATTTCAGAAGCGGCGCCATCAACCGGCGCGAATATCTGGCGCTGATGGCCGGGCTCGGCGTCAGCGCCGCCGGCGCTTTTGCTCTGGGCGGACTGACCGCGACGCCGGCCCGCGCGGCGGAGCCCAAGAAGGGAGGCGTGCTGCGGGTCGCCATGAACGTCAAGGGTTTCAAGGACCCGCGCACCTTCGACGGCGTCGAAATGTCCAACGTCGCGCGCCATTGCAACGAATATCTGGTGCGCTGGAACACCGATTTCTCCTTCGAGCCCTGGCTGCTCGAAAAATGGGAGATGAGCGACGACGCCAGGACGCTCACACTCCACGTGCGCAAGGGCATCACCTGGTCGAACGGCGACGCCTTCAACGCCGACGATGTCGTCCACAACCTCACCCGCTGGTGCGAGGCCGGCGTTGCCGGCAATTCGGTCGCCGCGCGCATGGGCGCGCTGGTCAACGCCGACACCAAGAAGGTGGTCGAGGGCGGCATCGAGAAGGTCGACGACTATACGATCAAGCTCAATTTGCCCAAGCCCGACATTTCGCTGATCGCCGGCATGGCCGACTATCCCGCTTTGATCATGCACCGCTCCTATGACGGCGACGGTGATCCCCTGAAGGCGCTTTCGATCACCACCGGCCCTTGCGAGCTGGTGAAGTGGGACGCCGAGACCGGCGCCGAGGTGAAGCGCAAGGACAAGCCGTGGTGGAAGGGCGAATTCTGGCTCGACGGCATCCAATGGATCGACTACGGCTCCGACCCCAACGCCATGCTGTCGGCATTCGAATCCGGCGAGATCGACACCGACCACGAAACCGCCTCCGATGCCGTCTCGCAGACCGAGCAGATGGGGCTGAAGAATTCCGAGATCGCCACCGGCTCCACCATCGTCGCCCGCTTCAATGTCGCCAACGCGCCCTATGACGACGTCAATATGCGCCGCGCCGCGCAGCTCGCCGTCGACAATTCCGCCGTGCTGGCGCTCGGCCTCGGCGGCCGGGGCAAACCTGCCGACAACCACCATGTCGGCCCCATGCACCCCGAATATGCCGATATCGGCCCGGCCAAGCGCGATGTCGAGGCGGCCAAGAAGCTGCTGGCGGAATCCGGCAAGGCGGACCATGAATACGACCTCATCTCGGTCGATGTCGAATGGCAGAAGAGCACCGGCGACGCGATCGCTGCGCAGATGCGCGAGTCCGGCCTCAAGATCAAGCGCACCGTGCTGCCCGCCGCCACCTTCTGGAACGACTGGAGCAAATACCCCTTCTCCTGCACCGAATGGCTCGGCCGCCCGCTCGGCGTCCAGGTGCTGGCGCTGGCCTACAAATCGGGCGCCGCCTGGAACGAAAGCGCCTACGCCAACAAGGAGTTCGACGAGCTGCTCGACAAGGCACTCGCCACCCCCGACGCCGCCCAGCGCAAGGAGATCATGGCCGGCATAGAGAAGAATTTGCGGGACTCCGGCATCATCATCCAGCCCTACTGGCGCTCGGTCTATCGGACCTACCGCAAAGGCGTCGAAGGCTGCGAGCAGCATCAGGCGCTGGAGCAGCACTTTGAGAAGGTTTGGATCGAAAGCTGAGCCTTCGCCGCTTCTTCCTTCTCCCCTTGTGGGAGAAGGTGGATTGCCGCGAAGCGGCAAGACGGATGAGGGGTGCGTGACGGATCGCTGCCTTGCAGAATCAAACGCTGGTAAGCGCGCCCAATCTTTCCACCGCCTCACTCCGCTGGAACACCCCTCATCCGTCTCGGCGCTGAAGCGCCGATCCACCTTCCCCCACAAGGGGGGAAGGTAAGGCGCCGCAACGCCGGCGCTTTTTCTACAACGCTGGCGATTGGCGAATGCGGTGAAGGCAGCGTCCTTCTCCCGTTTCACGGGGAGAAGATGGCGGCAGCCAGATGAGGGCAGCGCCAACGCAGGTTCTTCCTTCTCCCCTTGTGGGAGAAGGTGGCCTCGCGAAGCGAGGTCGGATGAGGGGTGCTCCAGCTTGGCGGTACGTCAACAGCCAGCGAATCAAAGCAGATCCACCACCGCCTCACTCCGCTGGAATACCCCTCATCCGTCTCGGCGCTGGCGCGCCGATCCACCTTCTCCCACAAGGGGAGAAGGTCAGCAGCGTAAGCGCCCCGCCCCCATGCAGCAACGAGTGCGGTGAGCCGCATCAACAAAGCGAAGGTGTTCGGCGCGCTGACCATGCCCAGCGCTGCCCGCCGGGGCGATGCGTTCGGCCGGAGGCCGGACCTCAATCCCCCATCTTCAAGGCCTGAATAAACGCCTCTTGGGGAATATCCACCTTGCCGAACTGGCGCATCCGCTTCTTGCCCTCTTTCTGCTTGTCCAAGAGCTTGCGTTTGCGGCTCACGTCGCCGCCGTAGCATTTGGCGGTGACGTCCTTGCGCAGGGCCGAGATGGTTTCGCGGGCGATGACCTTGCCGCCGATCGCGGCCTGGATCGGGATCTTGAAGAGGTGGTGCGGGATCAGCTCCTTCAGCTTTTCGCACATCTGGCGGCCGCGCTTTTCCGCCGCCGTGCGGTGGACCAGCATGGAGAGCGCGTCGACCGGCTCCTCATTGACCAGGATCGACATCTTCACCAGATCGCCCTCGCGGTAGTCGGTGAGGTGATAGTCGAACGAGGCGTAGCCCTTGGAGATCGACTTTAGCCGGTCGTAGAAGTCGAAGACGACTTCGTTGAGCGGCAGGTCGTAGGTCAGCATGGCGCGTTTTCCCACGTAGGACAGGTCGGCCTGGATGCCGCGCCGGTCCTGGCAGAGTTTCAATATGCCGCCGAGATAGTCGTCGGGGGTGAGAATCGTGGCGCGGATCCACGGCTCCTCGATGGCCGAGATCTTGACCACGTCGGGCATGTCGGCCGGGTTGTGCAGCTCCTTCACCGAGCCGTCGTTGAGGAGCAGCCGGTAGACGACGCTGGGCGCGGTGGCGATCAGGTCGAGGTTGAACTCGCGCTCCAGCCGCTCCTGGATGATTTCGAGATGCAGCAAGCCGAGGAAGCCGCAGCGATAGCCGAAGCCGAGCGCCGCGCTGGTTTCCATTTCAAAGGAGAAGGAGGCGTCGTTGAGGCGCAATTTGCCGACGGCGGCGCGCAGATCCTCGAAATCGGCGGCGTCGACCGGGAACAGGCCGCAGAACACCACCGGCTGCGCCGGCTTGAAGCCGGGCAAGGCATGCGCGGTCTGGCGCTTGTCCTCAGTGATAGTGTCGCCGACGCGTGTGTCGGCCACTTCCTTGATCGAGCCGGTGAAGAAGCCGAACTCGCCGGGGCCGAGCTCATCGACATTGATGCGGGCGGGCGTGAACACGCCGGTGCGCTCGACCAGATATTTGGCGCCGGTGCCCATCATGCGGATGGTCTGGCCCTTCTTCAGCACGCCGTCGATGACGCGCACCAGAACGATGACGCCGAGATAGGCGTCGTACCAGCTGTCGACCAGCATGGCCTTGAGCGGCGCGGCAGCATCGCCCTCGCGCGGCGGCGGCAGCTGGTGGACGATGGCCTCCAGCACGTCGGGAATGCCCAGGCCCGTCTTGGCCGAGATCAGCACGGCGTTGGAGGCGTCGATGCCGATGACCTCCTCGACCTGCTCGCGGATGCGCTCGGGCTCGGCGGCCGGCAGGTCGACCTTGTTCAGCACCACGACGATCTCGTGGTTGTTGTCGATGGCCTGGTAGACATTGGCCAGCGTCTGCGCCTCGACGCCCTGGGAGGCGTCGACCACCAGCAGCGAGCCCTCGCAGGCGGCGAGCGAGCGCGACACTTCATAGGCGAAGTCGACATGGCCGGGCGTGTCGATGAGGTTGAGGATATAGTCCTCGCCATTATTGGCGCGGTATTTCAGCCGCACCGTCTGCGCCTTGATGGTGATGCCGCGCTCGCGCTCGATGTCCATCGAGTCCAGCACCTGCTCCTTCATGTCGCGCAGCTCCAGCCCGCCGGTCAGCTGGATCAGGCGGTCGGCAAGCGTGGATTTGCCATGGTCGATATGGGCGACGATGGAGAAATTCCTGATGTGGTCGAGGGGCGTGCTCATGCCGCGCGCTTTAGCAGGGGCGGCTTGCTGCGGCAAGGCTTGCGGCGCAAGGGGCGCCCCGGTCATCACAAAGCGGTGAACCGGGGGCAAAAGCCCGAAACGGCGGGCGGGAGCGGCCGGATGCTTAAACTTTGAACGATCATCTTAGACGCCGGTTTGCCGGCGCATGTTAGTTCCTGCGCAGATAAATCGTCTCTTGGGGTAGAAAACATGCTGGGGCTTTCAGGAAGGTTCGCCCGTTCGCGCGGCGGCTCGATGATGCCGCTGTTCTTCATCAGCCTGGTGCCGCTGGTCACCGTGGTCGGCTTCTCGGTCGATTATACCAGTGCGGTCCAGACCCGGTCCAACATGCAGCAGGCGCTCGACGCGGCGACGCTGGCCATCACCACGCTGCCGAAGACGACGGCGCTGGCGGCCCGCCGGCAGATGCTACAGGACACCTTTGCCGCCAATGGCGGGCAAGGCACCGTCACGCTGGTGAGCTTCACCATCGCGGCCAACGGCACCGCCACGGCGCAGGCCTCGGCGAGCTTCGACATGCCGACCGACTTCATGCAGATCGCCAGGATCAACACCGTGTCGGTCGGCGTCACCTCGGCCGTCAACAAGGCGCCGGCCCTGGTGCAGACCACCTTCAAGATCGAGAAGGCGTCGGGCTGGTGGGACAAGACCATGTATCTCTACGGCACGCAATTCGGTTCGACCACGAAGCAGAAGCTGATGCAGATCAGCTATGTCTACAACAAGGGCGGCGATCCAAAGGGTTATGGCACCACCACCGTCTCCACCGTCAGCGGCACCACGCTTACCCAAGTGCAGCAGCAGGTGTGCAACACCACGACGGTCGCCAATTTCGACAACACGCCCTCCGGCGCCATCACCAGCACCGACGGCAACGGCGTCATGCGGCAGACCGTCTGCACCACCAGCCCGGCCAACAGCGCCGGCGCGGTCATAGACGTCAGCCAGATGGACCAGCTCTATCTGGAGATGAACGTGCCCTCCGCCGCGACGGCCAAACCGGCCCAGCCGACCACGCTCAGGTCGAACGACCCGAAAACCTCGAACCGGCTCTATATCGGCACCAGCCCGACCGACATGCCCGAAATCGCAACGGGCCAGACCGTGGACATCTTCACCGCCGTGCCGTGCGGCCAGACAGGCTACCAGGCCTGGGAAGACGGCGGCTCCGCAGTGCCGGCGCCCGTCGTCAACGCCGACTTCTTCTACACCGTGATGGGCAAATGCGACTTCAACCAGCGCCCCTCGCAAACGGTGCTGACGCAGTGACGCTGCCGATCTCCCCCCTCGTGGGGGAGATGGCCGGCAGGCCAGAGGGGGGCGCTGTCCCGCCGACCTTGCCAGGGGTCCACGGAACCCCCACTTCCTGCCCCCTGCCTATTCTCCTCCGTCGCGCAACGATGCCTGTCGAGTCCCGCCTAGACTAGGTTGGCGCTCTACGGCGCCCCCCTCTGTCCTGCCGGACATCTCCCCCACGAGGGGGGAGATTGGCTGTCGCGTCCGCCTCACCAATTCCGGAACGTCCAGCAATCACAAACCGGTGAGCTCTGTAACGAAGCGGCGAATGGCGGCGAAGTGGGGGCATGAGCGGCGCATCGCAGCGCCGTCCCACGGAGCAACCCGATGTCGCAAGCCAAACGCCGCAGGTTCCTCGCAGTATCCAGCCTGGGCGCGCTTGCGCTCGCGGCGTCGCTCGGTGCGGCCGCGGCGCAGCCGCTTACCGTGGTCGAGCTGTTCACCAGCCAGGGCTGTTCGTCCTGCCCGCCGGCCAATGCCAATCTGATCAAGGTCAAGGACCAGCCCGGCGTGCTGGCACTGTCCTTCAACGTCACCTACTGGGACTATCTCGGCTGGAAGGACATTTTCGGCCGGCAGGAATTCACGCAGCGCCAGGTCAGCTACGAGCCGCCGCTCGGCCATGACGGGCCGTTCACGCCGCAAGTGGTGGTCAACGGCCATGCCGACGCGGTCGGCGCCGCGCCCGGCGAGATCGAACGGCTGATCGCGGCGAGCGGACGCATCAAGGGACCGTCGCTGTCGCTCGAAGGCGGCAAGGCCAGCATCGGCGCGGGGAGCGTGCCGGGCGGCAAGGCCGACATCTGGCTGGTGCGCTATGCCAGGGGCGTCGTCGAGGTGCCCGTGGCGCGCGGCGAGAACACCGGCCGCACCTTGCCGCACGGCAATGTCGTGCATGCGCTGACAAAACTCGGCAACTGGACCGGCGAGGCCACGACGCTCGACGTGCCGGCGGCCGCCGATGGCCTCAGCACCGCCGTGCTGGTGCAGTCGCCCGGCGGCGGGCCGATCCTGGCCGCTGCCGCCGATTAGCTTACCTCCGGGAACTTCCCGTTTGCGGGGAGAGACCATGCCCGACCAGAAATTGCGCAACGCCGCGCCTGCGGCGCCGCAACAGCCGGCCGCCGCAAGGGCGCGCCACCAACCAAGGAGACCATCATGACCGTTCTTTCCCGCCTGACGCTGCCGGCGCTCGCGCTCGCTTTGTGCTCGACGGCATTGCTGGCCGGCGGCATCGCCCGTGCCGACGAGGCCACCAACGCCATGAAACCCGCCGCCGACGCGATGAAACCGGCAACCGATGCGATGAAGCCGGCCGACCCGATGGCCGCCAATGCCATGAAGCCCGTCGACGATGCGATGAAACCGGCGGACGCCATGAAGCCGGCGGCTGACGCGATGAAGCCGGCGACGGATGCGATGAAGCCTGCCAACTAGGTCAACCGCGGCGGAGAGTTACGCACCCGCCGGGGCCGCACGAGAATGTGAGCCTCCGCCGCGACTCGCGCATCGCGCCGGTGACGCTAATTCAATAGACTGAACTCAATGGAAGCCATCAGGAGTGCAACCATGACCGATATCAAGAAGCGTTCGAGCGGCTTCGTCCGCGGCGCGCTCGCAGCTTTCGCGCTCGCCGTCGCGGGCGCCGCCTTCTGGCTGACGCCGGCCGTCTCGGCGGAAGACGCCGTGGTGATCCCGCCGCCGGCACTGGATGAAAAGGCCGCGGGCGGCAGCGAGACGGCAGTCTTCGCCGGCGGCTGCTTCTGGGGCGTGCAAGGCGTGTTCCAGCACGTCAAGGGCGTCACCAAGGCGGTCTCGGGCTACACCGGCGGTGCCAAGGACGACGCCGTCTACGAGACGGTGGGCACCGGCCGCACCGGCCATGCCGAATCCGTCGAGATCACCTACGATCCCTCCAAAGTCACCTATGGCCAGCTGCTGCAGGTGTATTTCTCGGTCGCCCACAATCCGACCCAGCTCAACTATCAGGGGCCGGACCAGGGCACGCAGTACCGCTCGACGATCTTCGCCGAGAACGACGCGCAGAAGAAGATCGCGCAGAGCTATATCGCCCAGCTCGACAAGGCCAAGCTGTTTTCCAAGCCCATCGTCACCACGATCGAAACCGGCAAGACCTTCTACCCGGCCGAGGAGTACCACCAGGATTTCCTGACGCTCAACCCGACCTATCCCTACATCGTCTACAACGACCTGCCAAAGGTGGCGAATTTGAAGACGCTGTTCCCGAAGCTTTACAGCGACAAGCCGGTGCTGGTGCTGTCGGCCAGCAATTGAGGCTTTGCAGGGTGGGAAGAACGACAGGTCGGCGGGACAGCGCGCCCCCCTCTGCCCTGCCGGGCATCTCCCCCACGAGGGGGGAGATCGGCGGCCTCGCCGTCCCGCCCCGCTGTCAACGTTAGAAATTAGCGAAAGCCGTCGCGACATCCAATCTCCCCCCTCGTGGGGAGATTGGCCGGCAGGCCAGAGGGGGGCGCGACGGATCGCGGCCTCTCCTGCGAAGAAGGTTACACCCTCTTGCGCCACGGCAGGCTCCAGCGCGCCTTCTCCAGCGAGGCCTTGGCTTCGACCGTGGCGGGGGCGGTCTGGGCTTCGCGGTATTGCACCGAGCCCTGCGGCGGATAGGGCAGGCTGTCGTTGAGTTCCAGCCTGTCGAGCTGGCTGAAATCGGGGAAAGGCAGTTTTTCCTCTTCACGCCAGGCGCTGACCCGCTTTTCCGCGGCGATGCGCTTTTCCTGGTCGAGCGGCAGGTCGGCGGCGCTGTATTCCAACTGCGCCGGGAAGGCGAACTGGGCGCCGGCCTCGTCCATCACCGCGATCATCGACAGCAATATGTCCTCGCGGATGGCGAGAAACTCCGAGGCATCCGCGGTCATGATGTAGGTGAAGACCTCGATGTCGAGCGAATAGGGGCCGAAGCCGACGAAGCGCACGCGGCAGGGATCGTCGATGACGCGCGGATGCGCGATCAGGAGCTTGCGCAGCGCCGCCAGCGTGTAGCGCAACTGGTCGGGCGTCGTCTCGTAGCGCAATTGCAGCGTCGTGGCGAAGCGGGTGCGGTCGCGATGGGCGTAGTTTTCGATCTGCATGCCGGCGAAGTCCGAGTTCGGCACCGAGATCACCGTACGGTCGACCGAGCGGATGCGGGTCGAGCGCATGCCGATATGCTCGATGGTGCCGGACTGGTTGCCGAACTTGCAGAAGTCGCCGACGCTGACCGGCCGGTCGGCATAGAGCGTCAGGCCGGAAAGAAAATTCTGCAGCGTCGGCTGCGCCGCCAGCGCCACCGCCAAGCCGCCAATGCCGAGGCCGGCCAGCACGCCCTGATAGGGGATCGCCAGCACCTCGGCCAGGAGCAGGAAGGCGACCACCAGTGCGGCGATGCGCGCCACGCCGGTCAGCAGCGAGATCAGCGTCTCGTGGTAGCCGGGCACGTTGAATGTGGCGCGATAGCGCTCGGCGATCTTGCCGATCAGGTGCCAGACGACGGGAACCGCGCCGATCAGGATCAGGCTCCAGGCCGCCGCCTTGGCGGATGCCGCGATCACCTGCGGCAAGCCGAGCGGCCGCAGGGCAAACAGCAGGAACAGGCCGAGGAAGATCGAGCGCACCGCCCATTCGACGACGCGGAAGAAGCCGGCCCGCCCCGAACTCCTGCCGCTGCGGGCGAAGAACACGATGACGGCGTTGGCAAGGAATCCGAAGGCGATGCCGGCAAGCACCGCAATGCCGAGCCCCAGCCATTGCCAGCGTTCGATCGGCCCGGCGCGGGTCAAAAGGGCAGGGCTGATCTCGCGGGCAAGGCCCCTCGTGGCGAAGAACGGATCGTTGCTGGCGAAGGCGGTGAATTCCGGCGCCACCGGCGCATCTTCGATATCGGCATAGAGCGTGCGGATGTTGGCCAGCGTTTCCGGCGTGAATTTCCACAGCTTGCCGCCTTTTTCGGTCCCCACCGGAGCGACGACGATGTTGCCGGCCGGGTGCTCGAAATACACATAGGGCGTGTTGCTTTGGGGATCGTCGGGAATTTCCTGCCAATAGACGTAGCCGATGCGGTCGATGACTTTCTTGAGATAGCTCTCGAGAAGAACCGCCTCGTCGGACCGCACCGCCGGATTGTAACCGCGCATGTCGAGCGCCGTTTGCGGCGAACTGCCATTCTGGTCGGCGATGCCGCCGAGCAGCATCTTGAACGTGTCGCGCGGCGAGGCGAGCTTGGCCGGATCGTCGACCATGTCGGGGGCTTCGCCACGCGCCGCCTGGAACTCGGCGAGCTTGGCCTGCAGCACGGCAAGCTGCGGCCCGACGATGAACCATTCGCCGGCCTTGCGGCGGAAGGTGACGTCGAAGAAAACCTTGCTGCCATATTGCTGCAGCCTGGCTGTCACCTCGTCGCCGGGGATCGCATCATGCGGCAGGTTCCACAGGCGCAAGGTGGCGTTGTCGATCACCGAAAACAGGAGCTTGGTGTAGTCGGGCATGTTGAGGCCGCCGCGATCGGCCTCCGTGACGTCGACGAGGCCGGCCGCCAGCGCGGCAAGGCCCATGCCGCCGCCGGTGGCGCGCGGCACATTGTCGGCGCCGCTCTCGTTCATGGTCTGCAGGAATGAGCGCATCGTCGTCATCGGGCTGGTCTGGTCGACCTTGAGGGTCTCGGCGGCGTCGACGCGCACGCCCGTCCACCATTCGGCGGTGGCGGATTCGAAACGCCCCATGAAGCTCGCGCCGTCCGGCGCCATGACGAAGCTGAACTCGCCCTGGCGACTGCCCTCGAACCAGCGGCCGAACAACTTTTCGCCTTCAGCCTTGGCTTCGATGCGGCCGCCATACAGGGGATAGACCCCCTTTACCTCGGCGCCGTCCTGCTCGAAGGTGATCTGGGCGCCGCCGCCGCGCCATTTGGTGTCCCATACACCGGCCCAGTTGGCCGTCTGCTGGGCATGGGCGGGCTGGACGGCGGGCAGCAGGCCGGCCAGCACAAGCGCGGCGATCAGCGTGACCAGGCGGATCAGGGCCAGAGCAACTCCAGGAACGCGGCGTAGGGATTTTCCCGGGAAAGGTGCGTAGCGCTGCCGCGCCTGCGGATCGTGTTGTATCGAGGCAACCGGGACACCGCGCATTGCATTGCCCTTCTTCTCGCACCGCTGCCATCAGGCCGCAGCATGTCGCGGAAGGTTATTCCGCGTGAAGATGAATATTGTCTTTCCGGCCGGCGACATGCGGCAGGCGGAGGCCCTGATTTCGCCCGTCGCTTGGCCCCTCAGTCGTAGGTCAGGTCCGTCGCCTTGCCGCCGAACACACGGTAGGCATAGAAGGAATAGAAGATGATGATCGGCAGCACGACGACGGTGCCGGCCAGGATGATGGCCAGGCTTTCGGGCGCGGAAGCCGCCTGCCAGATGGTCAGCCTGTCGGGCACCACGAACGGATAGAACGACCAGGCGAGCCCGGCAAAACCGAGCGCGAAGATGGCGGCCAGCGTCAGGAACGGCGTCAGCGAATGGCGGTCGTCGGGCCTGGGCAGATGGAAGGTCTGCCGCCACAGCCACAGGAACAGCAACGCCGACAGGATCGGCAGCGGCGACAGATAGAGCATTTCGGGCAGCACGAACCATTTGGCGAAGATGCGCGGGCTGGCGAAGGGCGTGGCCAGCGACACGGCGGCCATGCCGAGCGCGGTCAGCACCAAGGTGGTGCGCAGCCAGCGCACCGCCTTCTTCTGCAGGTCGCCTTCGGCCTTGTAGATGACCCAGGCAGCCCCCATCGCGGCGTAGGCCGCCGCCAGGCAGAACGCCACCAGCACGCCGAACGCCATGCCGCCCAGGCCGAAGTCGAGGCCAAGCACATAGACGCCCAGCATATAGCCTTGCGCCAGCGAGGCGATGAGCGAGCCGAGGAAGAAGATACGGTTCCAGCGGTGCTTGCGCTCGGTCGCCACCTTGGCGCGGAAGTCGAAGGCGACGCCGCGCAGGATGAGGCCGACCAGAAGCACGAACACCGGGATGTAGAGCGCGCTGAGGATGACGCCATGCGCCATCGGAAAGGCGACCAGCAGAAGGCCGACGGCCAGCACCAGCCAGGTCTCGTTGGCATCCCAGAACGGGCCGATCGCTGCGATCATCGTATCCTGCTCGGCGTCCTCGGCCGCCGCGAACAGGATGCCGATGCCGAGATCGAAGCCGTCGAGAATGACATAGATCAAGATGGCGAGGCCCATCAGGCCGGCGAAGATGAGGGGGAGGAGGGTCGGCCAGTCGTAGGTCATTTCTCTCTCCTACTCGCCAGCCGCCGGCTGCGACATCGGCCTGTTGAGCACGCCCGGCAGCGGCGATGTGTCACCGTCCTTGGCCGCCTTCAGCGCCAGATGGACCAGCACGCCGAGATAGGCGATCAGCAACAGCACATAGAGAACGAGATAGACGGCCAGCGTCAGCGCCACATGGCCGCCGGCCACCGGGCCGACGGCGTCGGCGGTCCGCAGCACGCCCGTCACCAGCCAGGGCTGGCGGCCGATCTCCGTAGTATACCAGCCGGCGAGCGTCGCCACCCAGCCGGAAATGGTCATCGGCACCATGAGCAGCGCCAGCGACCTCGGCAGGCTGTGGCGGCGCTTGAGGAAGAAGGCGGCCGACCAGGAGACGGCGAGCATCAACAGGCCGGTGCCGACCATGACGCGAAAACCCCAGAACACCGGGAAGACCGGCGGGTGGTTGCCGGGATAGTCGTTGAGCCCCGGCACCACGCCCCTGGCGCTGTGCCGCAGGATCCAGCTTGCCCCGTCGGGAATGGTCACCTCGAACCTGTTTTCCCTGGCCGCTTCATCGGGAATGGCAAACAGCACCAGCGGCACGTTGGGGCCGGTGTTCCAGTTGGCCTCCATGGCGGCGATCTTCTGCGGCTGGTGCTCGAGCGTGTTCAGGCCGTGCTGGTCGCCGGCAAGGATCTGGACGGGGATGAGGATAGCGGCGGTGAAGACGCCGGTGCGCAACGCCTTCCACATCGATTCCGAGCGGTCGCCCTTGAGGTAGCGCAGCGCCGACAGGCCGGCGATCAGGAACGACACCGTCAGGCCGGAGGCGAGCAGCATATGGACGAGCCGGTAGGGCATGGAGGGGTTGAAGAGGATCGCCCACCAGTCGACGGCATGGGCGACGCCGTCGCGCATCTCGAAGCCGACCGGCGTCTGCATCCACGAGTTCAGCGCGATGATCCAGAAGGCCGACACGGTGGTGCCGCCGGCGACCAGCACGGTCGCCAGCGTGTGGATGCGGTTGGAAACGCGGCGGAAGCCGAACAGCATGATGCCGAGGAAGGCCGCCTCGAGGAAAAAGGCGGTGAGGATCTCGTAGGCCAGCAGCGGCCCGGCGATGTTGCCGACCGTTTCCATGTAGCCCGGCCAGTTGGTGCCGAACTGGAAGCTCATGGTGACGCCGGAAACCACGCCCATGGCGAAGGACAGCGCGAACACCTTCACCCAGGTGAAATAGGCGCGCATCCAGGCCGAATCATTGGTCGCGTTGTAGCGGAGCTTGAAGAAAAGCAGCACCCAGCCGAGTGCGATGGTGATGGCTGGAAACAGAATATGAAACGAAATATTCGCACCGAACTGGATGCGCGAAAGGATGAGCGGGTCCATGGCGGGCTCCGGCTGCTTCTAATGGGCGGAGAATAGGCTTGTAGGGCCGGCCGGTCAAAGCGGCGTCCCGCCGCGAGGCGGAACGCCGCAGCGCCAAGCCAAGATGACGCAGCACCGGGCCTGCCGCGCTTCGCGAGCAGTCCCATCCCACTGTCGGACGTCGAACAGGCATGGGCCCGGGACGACCGCACCGTGTTTACCTTGGAGGGGCGGCACGCCCGATCTCGGCCTGTCTCTTCATCCGCGGGAATGGCCTGTCTGCAACGAGTGTCGAGAATTGTCAGCAACTTCATTGACTTCCGGTTGCATGCGGCGACATTCGGCCTATATCTGGGGTCCTCTTTCAAGCAGCCGTTTTCAGCCATGCAGCCTGTCATATCCATTTCCGGGGTCACCAAGACCTATGCCACCGGCTTCAAGGCGCTGAAGGAAATCAATCTCGACATCGAGCGCGGCGAGATCTTCGCGCTGCTTGGCCCCAACGGCGCCGGCAAGACGACGCTGATTTCGATCGTCTGCGGCATCGTCAACCGTTCGTCTGGCAGCGTCACGGTGGACGGCCACGACATCACCAAAGACTATCGCGCCGCGCGCGGCCTGATCGGGCTGGTGCCGCAGGAGCTGACCATCGATGCCTTCGAGAGCGTCTGGGCGACGGTCAACTACAGCCGCGGCCTGTTCGGCAAGCCGGCGAACCATGCCTTTGTCGAGAAGGTGCTGCGGGATCTGTCGCTATGGGACAAGAAGGACGCCAAGGCGATCACGCTTTCGGGCGGCATGAAGCGGCGGCTGATGATCGCCAAGGCGCTGTCGCACGAACCGCGCGTGCTGTTCCTCGACGAGCCGACGGCGGGCGTCGACGTCGAGCTGCGCCAGGACATGTGGGCGATGGTGCGGCGGCTGCGCGAGGACGGCGTCACCATCATCCTCACCACTCACTATATCGAGGAAGCCGAGGCGATGGCCGACCGCGTCGGCGTCATCAACCGCGGCGAGATCATCCTGGTCGAGGGCAAGGCCGAACTGATGCGCAAGCTCGGCCGCAAGCGCTTGGTGATGGAACTGCGCAGCCCGCTCGGCGCCATTCCGGACGCCTTCTCGCACTACGCCCTGGAACTGTCGCCGGATGGCGGGCAGATCACCTACACCTATGACAACCAGAGCGACCGGCCGGGCGTGGCATCGCTGATCCGCGATCTCGAGGCCGCCGGCATCCAGTTCCGCGACCTGGACACGCAGAACAGCTCGCTGGAGGAGATCTTCGTCAATCTTCTGAGGCAAGAGCCATGAACCTGCGCGCGGTATGGGCGATCTACCGGGTGGAGATGGCGCGCGCGCTGCGCACTGTTTTGCAGAGCATCGTCTCGCCCGTGCTGTCGACGTCGCTCTATTTCGTCGTCTTCGGATCGGCCATCGGTTCGCGCATCACCGAGATCGACGGCATCAGCTACGGCGCCTTCATCGTGCCGGGGCTGATCATGCTGTCGCTTCTGACGCAGTCGATCTCCAACGCCTCCTTCGCCATCTACTTCCCGAAATTCGTCGGCTCGATCTACGAGCTGTTGTCGGCCCCGGTCTCCTATCTCGAGATCGTCCTCGCCTATGTCGGGGGCGCCGCCACCAAGTCGATCATCCTCGGCCTGATCATCCTGGCGACGGCCTCGCTGTTCGTGCCGCTCTCCATCCAGCATCCGTTCTGGATGCTGGCCTTCCTGGTGCTGACGGCGGTGACCTTCAGCCTGTTCGGCTTCATCATCGGCATCTGGGCCAGGAGCTTCGAGCAGTTGCAACTGGTGCCGCTGCTGATCATCACGCCGCTGACCTTCCTCGGCGGCAGCTTCTATTCCATCAACATGCTGCCGGGCGCCTGGCGCACGGTGACGCTGTTCAATCCGGTCGTCTACCTGATCAGCGGCTTCCGTTGGAGCTTTTTCGGAAAATCGGACGTTTCGGTCGGCATCAGCCTCGGCATGACCGTGGTTTTTCTGCTGATCTGCGTGGCGACCGTCGCCTGGATCTTCAAGACCGGCTATCGGCTGAGGAACTGACGGGCGAAGACCTGCCAAGTCGCGGCCGCATCTAGAGCAATTTCAGCAAAAGTGTATACGGTTTTCCCGGGAAAAGCGCGTAGCGCTTTCCCTTGGGAGTTGCGTCAAAACAAAGAGTTAGAGCGGTTCTCCGTTTCCGTGAACGGTGAACTGCCCTAGATCGCCTTGACCAGCCGCAGCAGGCCCAGCATCTCCATGTATGTTCCCTTGCGGAAGGCGACGTAGACCGGCTCCTCGATGCCGTGGAAACGGCGCTTGAACGCCGCCTGCCCCTGCAGGTTGAAGCGGCGGCGGTTGACCCAGGGCGAATCATAGGCGCGCTGGAAGGCGTTGCGCCAGAAATCGCTTTCGGCAAATCCACTGGGGCCGACGTCGACCAGCGGCGACAGCCCGAGCGTGACGACCGAAATGCCTTCCTCGCGAAAGCGGTCGACGGCGAATTTGGTCAGGCCGACCTCCGCATGGGGCGAGGCGTCGATGTGCTTGCGCTTGAAGGCGGTGGTGTAGCCGATGACCTTGCCGCCGCGAAACAGCGGATCGAAGTCGAGCAGGGCGACCAGTTCGCCATCGGGGCCGTGCAGCACGAAGCGGCGCATGTCGACGCCCACATGGTCGGCGAAGTGCCGGTTGAGGAAGCCCATCTCCCAACGCTTGACGATGCGGTCACCGCGCCAATTCGCCGAAAGCCGGGAGATCTCGTCGAGAAAGATCGTCCGCTTGTCCTCGGCGAAGGAAAAGCCCTTTTTCAACAGCCAGCGCTCGGAGTAGCGCACGGTTTCGTTGCGCTTGCCGGAAAAATCGTGTTCGGGCAGCGGCAGCCGGGTGTCGATGCCCAGCCGGTTGACCTTGTAGCCGAGCCCGGCCAGCACCCGCGCCGACTGTCCGCCGATCTGCACGAACCAGGGGCTGCCGGCGGTCTCGACGAAGCGCCTGATGTAGTCGGCCCGATGGGCCGGATCGGCGACCGGGTCGCCGAGCGCGAAATGATGCTTCATCTTGGTGCCGAAGGCGATGTAACCGTCGGCGTCGCCGAAATAGGAGAGCCTGCCTTGCACGGCGGAGGAGTAGGCAAGCGAGAAGTCGCCATGGCGGCGCACCAGCGCCAGCCGTTCGGCATGGGTGAACGCCTGGCGCTCGACCTTGGGCGAGGCACGCTCGAGGATTTTGTCGAGATAGATCCGCAAGGAGGGCATGGGTCGAGATTCCGCGTGCATCTGCGGCGCGCACCCGGGTACGCTATACGCCGTGGCGCCTTGATTTTGCACAGGAAGCCGAAAAAAGCATTTCGAGGACTTCGGATTCCTGTACCTGTAACAGAGATCCGCCAGCCCCCGGATCTCGAATCAATCACATTGCCGCGACCTGATTATCGCCGATCTCGCGTATATGCCATATAGGACGCAACCGCGGTGCGGCGCATGGCCTCGAAATCCGGGGCCGATCTGCTGTATGGATCATGCGCGGGAGGGCGTCCTGCCGGCGTCGGCGGAAGCGCCACAAGGTGGAATGGGGTTCGTGATCGAATGGCAGATACGACAATCAGACCGGCAGCGCACCAGACGGTAACCATCGAACCGGCGATCGTCATCGGGGCCGGCGCCGCCGGTCTTGCGGCAGCGCAGGCGCTGATCAAGGCCGGCGTGGCGACGGTGATCCTGGAAAAGGAGCGCCGGTTGGCCGAGCCGTGGCATCGGCGTCACCAGCAACTGCGCCTCAATACGCACCGCGATCTTTCGGGACTTCCCGGCCTTGCCTATCCGAAGGGCACGCTCGCCTTCCCCCACAGAGCCGCCGTCATCCGCTATCTCAACGATTTCAGCGAGGCGAACCGGCTGCCGGTGGAGCTCGGCGTCGCCGTCGAGACGGTCCTGTTCAAGGGCGATCACTGGGCGATAGCGACCAGCGCCGGGATGCGCCTGGCGCGCCACGTCGTGATCGCCACCGGCCGCGACAGACAGCCGTTCATCCCCGAATGGAACGGAATGCGGGATTTCGCCGGCCACATCATCCATTCGGCGGATTTCGGCGACGCGAAGGACTATGCCGGCAAGAAGGTGCTGGTCGTCGGAGCCGGCAACTCGGGTATAGACGCGCTCAACCACCTGGCTCAGGCAGGCGCCGCCTCGCTGTGGCTGTCGGCCCGCAATGGTCCGTCGGTCCTGCCCAAGCGCATCGGCAAGATCGCCGTGCACCGGCTGTCGCCGCTGATGGCGCGGTTGCCTTTGCGGGTCGCCGATGCGGTGATCGCCTTGACGCAGCGCCTTGTTTTCGGCGACCTGACGAAATTCGGCGTGCCGCCGGCACCGGTGGGCGGCGCCAGCCGCCTGACCACCGACTACACCGCGATAGCCGCCGACGAGGGCGCGATCGACGCCATCCGCTCGGGCAGGATCACCGTCGTGCCGGGAGTGCGGGAATTCACCCGCGACGGCGTCATCCTGGCCAATGGCAGCCTGATCGATCCCGACATCGTCATTGCCGCGACGGGCTACCGCACCGGGCTTGAGCAGATGGTCGGCGATCTCGGCGTGCTCGACGGCAAGGGCGTTCCGCTCTTCAACGGCGGCGATGTCGATCCGAAACTGCCTGGCCTCTGGTTCACCGGCATGCGGCCGAGCATCCGCGGCTGCTTCGCCAACGCGGCCATCCAGGCCAAGGCGATCGCCGAGCGGATTGCCCGGCGGATCGCCAATTCCGGCCCCTGAAACGTGCTGGAGGTTCGTTTTATGCGTCGGACGGAAACCCACTTTCCCGGAATTGCCCTCTAAATCGCGATCTTGCCGCCGCCTTGCCTGGTAATGGCGACGACCGCCGGCCGCACCGGCATGTCCGGCTTGAAATCGGGCCAGCGCGTCGACGGATCCTCATAATAGGACGGGCGGCCGAACGCCTCCCAATCCTCGCCGCCGTCGCCCGGATGCTGGACGGCGACGAAGGCGGTCTGATCGTCGGGCGCAAACAGCGGCCCGCACATTTCGGCGCCGATCGGCACGCGGAAGAACAGTTTTGACGTCGCGCGCGCCGGCCCTTCGGTGTCGACCGCCCACAGGCCGTCGGTGCGGCCTGTGGCCTTCGGGCCCTGGCCGTCGGTGGCGACCCACAGGCGCCCGGCCGAATCGACCGCGCAATTGTCGGGCATGCCGAACCAGCCATTGGCCGTGGTGGCGGTGGAGAAGGTGGCGCCGACATCGGCAACCGCCGGATCGCCGCACTTCAGGAGCACTTCCCATTTGCCCTTGGTGCCGGCGAAATCGCCGCCATCCTCCGATATCTCGATGATGTGGCCGAAGGCGTTGTCGGCGCGCGGGTTGGCGGCGTCGACCTGGTCGGCTTGGCGCTTGGAATTGTTGGTCAGCATGACATAGACCTTCCCGTTGACACCATTGGGCTGGATGTCCTCGGGACGGTCCATCTTGGTAGCGCCGAGCAGGTCGGCGGCACGCCGCGTCTCGATCAGCACGTCGGCCTGGCCGGCAAAGCCGTTCTGCGCCGTCAGCGGACCGTGGCCGAAGACGATCGGCAGCCATTCCACGGTACCGTCGGCGGCGAATTTGGCGACATGCAGCGTGCCGTCGTCGAGCAGGTTCATGTTGGCGGCACGGTCGTCCGGATTGAAACGGCCCGCGGTGACGAATTTGTAGACATAGTCGAAGCGCTCGTCATCGCCGAGATAGAAGACGACGCGCCCATCCTTGGCGACGATCGATTCGGCGCCTTCATGCTTGAAGCGGCCCATCGCGGTGCGCTTCCTCGGCGTGGATGCCGGATCGTTGACGTCGACCTCGACGATCCAGCCGAAACGGTTGGGCTCATTCGGCTCCTTGGCGAGGTCGAAGCGGTCGTAATGCGCGCCCCATTCATAGGCCCCTTCCGGAATGCCGAGGCGCTTGTAATTGGCGGCTTCCTTATGGCCTTCCGGCAGTTCGCCGGAGAAATAGCCGTGGATGTTCTCCTCGGCCATGACATAGGTGCCCCAGGGTGTGACGCCGCCGGCGCAGTTGTTGAATGTGCCGATGACCTTGGTGCCGGATGGGTCGGCATTGGTCTTGACACGGTCATGACCGGCGACCGGGCCTGACAGCGCCATTTCGGTGTTGGAGGTGATGCGGCGGTTCAACTTGCCGTCGCGCACCACCTGCCACTTGCCGCCTTCCTTGCGGATCTCGACGATGGTGCCGCCATGTGCCGCCATCTCGACGTCGACCTGCTCCTTCGAGAGCGGTGCGAGTTCGGCCGCTTTCTTGCCGTCCTTCTCGACGATCTTGACGATGCCCGGGAACATCAGATGCGGATTGGTGTATTCGTGGTTGACGACCAGCAGGCCATGCTCGGCGGAGCCATCGATCCCGATATAGCCGACATAGTCGTTGTTGTAGCCGAATTGTCTTGCCTGGGCCTCAGCCGACTGTCTGGCCGGGTCGAACTCCGGCGAATCGGCAAACAGCGGATCGCCCCAGCGCAACAGCACGTCGGCATCGTAGCCCGGCGCGACATGGTGCTTGTCGTCGATACCGGCTTCGAGTTCGTCGAACGAAAAGGCCGAACCCTCGGCGGCACGCGCATCGTCGGCGGCCACGAGCGCCAACGGGCCGACGGTGGCGGCGATGGCCGAGACGGCCAGCGAACCTTTGAGGAAGGCACGGCGGGAGAACCGCTCGGCGATGATTTCGCCCATGGTGCTGTTGTCGGTGGGGTTGGGCGCCGGACCTTCATTTTCCTCAAGCAGGCTGGTGCGGAATCTGGCGTCGGGCGAGCGATGGTCGGTCATGGGTCTGCCTCTGGCTTCCTGGATGGCTGGAGCGTGTCACGCGTTTCGACCCCTTATAGACGATCGGTCACACTTTCGTGACATTCGTGCACCCGCCAGCTTGACCGCGAACCTCGCGCCACATCCGGTTTGAAGCTCGGACTAAGGTCCTAGACCGATCGGGGCGAAGGTCCGGATTGCCGCGGCATCGGTCGTGGGCCACTTACACGAACACGCCATGTCGCCGATGGTCGCGTACCTGCACGAGATGGCCTCTGAATTTGCCGGTCCGATCAAGTGAGGGACTGATGCGCAGCTCGATCATGGCTCATTGTTGCTGGCTGACCCTGAGAGCAGTGCCGGCACTGGCGCTGACCATAGCCCCCTATCACCTCGATTTTCACGGTTCCACCGCAGGCATTGCCGCGTCCGGCGCCCAGGCCGCACCTGGTGGGAACGGCGGCAATGGCGGGAATGGGGGTAACGGAAATGGTGGGGGCGGGAATAGCGGCGGCGGCAACAATGGCAACGCCGGTGGCAACAATGGCAACGCCGGCGGTAACGTGAACAATGGCGGCGGCAACAGTGGCAAGGGGAACGGTGCCAACAGCTCCGGCAAGCATGTGAACGCAACAACCGGCGATCGTGTCGAAATAGACGACAACAAGATCGTGGTGCAGCACCCTAACGGCTTCGGCGAAGAGATCGAGAAGGGTCGCTTCAAAATGACCGACGCGCTGGGACGCACGATCGTCGAGCGCCCTGCGACGGCGGCGGATATAAGCCGCCTCAAGGGGTTGTAGAGCGGGCAATAGGCATCGCCCGCTTTACGTGTCACCTCCGCCGCCCCCCGGCGGAGGTGACCTTGTCGCTCCGGCCCCGTATAGGGGCCGTCTTTTTTTGCCCTGGAGCGTTCCGCTGCACCGCGCTTCAGGTTTTCATTTATGCGTGTCGCTATCCCAAACCAGGGATCCCTTGCGGGCGACCAGGATTAGCTGCCGGCCCGATCCCGCGCTTCGCGCATCAGCAGCGCCGCCTCGGTGCGATTGCGCACGTTGAGCTTGGACAGCACACCGGTCATATGATGCTTGACCGTTTTTTCCTGCAGCGCCAGCCGCAGCGCCACTTCCTTGTTGCTCAGCCCTTCCGCCACCAGCTGCAGGATCTCGGCCTCGCGTCCGGTGAGCTGACGCAGGCGGTCCGTCCTGCCGTTGGCCGGCTGCAGCGATTGCAGGTCCGAAAGCAGGCGGGCCGACAGGGTCGGCGACACATAGGTTTCGCCGGCCGCGACACCATGCAGGATTTCGGCCAGCATGCGCGAGCCGACCCCCTTCAGCACATAGCCGCGCACACCGGCGTTCAGCGCCCGCGCCACGTCGGCATTGGCCTCCGAGACCGTCAGCATGACGATCTTCTGTCCGGGATTGGCACCCAGTATGCCGGCCACCGACGCAAGACCGTCACCCGGCATGCTGATGTCGAGCAGCAGTATGTCGGGCTGCAAAGTCGAGGCGATGCGTTCGGCATCCTGCGCCGTGGCACCCTGGGCCACCATTTCGAAGCCGCCGATCTCCGACAGGCTGCGGGTAACGCCTTCGCGAAACAGGGGGTGGTCGTCGACAATGGCGACACGGATGGTACCGATCATGGTTGATCCTCGACGGCTAGCGTAATCATCAATCGTGTTCCCTGCGGGCCGGTCGTGGTCTCGAACTGGCCACCAATGCTTTCGATGCGCTCCCTGATGCCGGCAAGCCCCAGGCCCTCGGCCCGCCTCGGATCGAATCCGGGCCCGCCGTCCGATACTTCAACGAAGAACTTGCCGCCTGTCATCCCGGCCTTCACCTCCTGATCCTTGCCCTGCCCATGACGGTAGGCGTTGTTCAGCCCCTCCTGGACGAAGCGATAGATGCTGATCTTCTCCGAAGCGCCCAGTTCGGGCAACTGCCTGGATAGGGTCAGCGCCACGGAACTGCGGGTCCTGCGTTGATGCTCGTCGACGGCAAGACGCAGAATGTCGCCGGCCGCGGCCGTTTCTATCTGCGGCAGGACAAGGCCGTTGCAGATGCCGCGGATTTCACGCATCGCATCGTCCAGCGCCATGCGGATCATGGCGATCTCGGCGTTGCGGCTGTCGCTGGAGGCACCCTCGCCGGAAATGGCGGGGCTGTCCAAACGCAGCGCCGCCAGCGCGACGAGCTGAGCCGGCCCGTCATGAAGGTCGGCACCGATGCGACGCAAATATCGTTCATTGAGCGCCGTGGCACGGCGCGACGCCTGCTGGACGCGCAGGCGCAGCGCCCGGTTCTGCGAGACCAGCGCCTGCAGCTCGGAGACCTGGCCCTGCAGAACGCCGCGCTGCTTGTCGATGGTGCGGCTGCCACGTATGACGATCCCCGACAACAGCAGCAGCGCCGCCAGCGTGGCGCCGGCCACGATCAGCCAGCTCGACAGCAAGGCGGAAGCCAGAGCCGCCTGGAAATCGTCGGCGATCTCGTAGAATTCGGTGACGGCGACCACCTCGCCGGACCAGGGTTCGCGGACCGGATTGTAGATTTCCAGCAGCGGCACGCCCGCGGCCCTCTCCTCCTCGTCGTCCTCGTCGCCTAGCTCGTTGAACTCGGCGACGACATTCCCGGCGAAGGCGGCACGCAGGTTGGCGCTCGGGCCGAACTGCCGGCCGATCAAGGCCGTGTCCTTCGAATACAGCACCGTGCCGTCCCGACGCCACAGCTTGAAGGAAAACAGTCGTTTGCCGAGCGCGCCTTGGCCGAGGGTCTCGTCAAGCGCCCGTTTGACGGTGTCATCGAGCTGGCGGTTCGTGCGCAGATCGGGGAGCAGCGGAGCGATCACGCTGTCGACATAAAGGGCAGTCGTGGCCGCCGAATTATGGAGCACGCTTTCGCGGATTTGCGCGGTGACCCAGAAGCCGACCACCAGCATCACCGCAAGCAGCCCAAAACCGCCGGCAATGATGAACTGCAGAGCCAGCGTAAGTCCGTTCCAGCGCCGCGACAAGGTTTCGAGAAATCGCACGACACGCTCCTCGCCCCCACCCGCAGGGGCAGGGCAGTGGCCGCGACTTTGGCGCTTCGGTCCTGCCGACACAAGAGCCTGGTCCCACGGCAGCTGCTTGACGTCCCGACGCGCTTGCGAAACAAGGCACGGACGACCGGGATCAATATCGAGGGGCAGGGTGAGTTTTTCGGGGTTACTTCAGCTCGGTCTTTCGACCGTGATCTTTCTGCTGGCGGCGGCGGCGGCCAAGCAATGGGGGATGGCGCCCAGCCTGGGCAAGATCGTGCTGACGCTTGCGCTCTATTCGCTGGGCAACCTGATCATGCTGCGGCTGATTCGCGAGTTCGGCATGTCGGTGTCGTTCAGCCTGTCGGCCGTCATCCAGCTGGTATCGGTCAATCTGGTGGCTCTGATATTCTTCGGCGAGCGCATCAATACGCTGCAAGCGGCCGGCATCGTGCTGGCGATCGCCGCCGTGGCGCTGATCACGCTCGGACCCTATGTGCAAGGGCGATGACCGGCAAACCATGGTTGCGAAACGAGGTCCGATGAAGACTGCGGCAAAGGCTCTGCTGAGGCGGGTCGAATTCCCGGTGCTGCTGGCCGGCCTTGTGGTCGCCGCCGGCCTTTGGGGCTTCGTGGAATTGATGGAGGTGGCACGGGCCACCACCCCGCACGCCTTCGACGCTGAAATCATGCTTGCCTTCCGCCAGGCGGGCCAACCCGGTATCCCGATCGGCCCGCCATGGATGGAAGGGGCGATGCGCGACATCACCAGCCTCGGCAGCACCAGCGTGCTGGTGCTGATCACGGCGGCGACGATCATCTATCTGCTGTTGATCCACAGGCCCGGGACCGCGCTTCTCATCTTCGTCGCCGTGGCGGGCGGCCAGACGCTGTCGAGCCTGCTGAAGCTCGGCGTCGACCGGCCGCGGCCCGAGCTCGTCTCGCATCTGGTCAACGAGACCTCGCTTTCCTTCCCGAGCGGCCACGCGATGCTGTCGGCGGTGACCTATCTCACATTGGGCTCGCTTGCGGCGCGCTTCCTGCATGGCCGGACGACGAAGATCTATGTTCTGGCCCTCGCCGTGCTGACGACGGTGCTGGTCGGCATCAGCCGCATCTATCTCGGCGTCCATTGGCCGTCGGACGTGCTGGCCGGCTGGTGCGCGGGCTTTGCCTGGGCCATGCTGTGCTGGTTGGCGGCAAGGGTCCTGCAGCGGCGCAGGGTGGTGCGTGACGATGCCTGACGACGCCCGAGCGGGAAGCGGTCAGATCAGCCGGTTGATCAAGTGTCCGCAGCCCGTTAGCAGAAGGACCACCGATATCAGGCATGCCGATGTCGTCAATGTCTTGAAAATGGTCAACCGCGTTATCCCCTGCCCCAGATGGAACACCATAGCTCTCAATGCTCGGGAAGTATCCGAAAAAATGCTCGGCAGCTATGATGATCAAGGGTCAGCCGTGCATCCTGATGCTTGAAACATCATAATGATCATATTATACATCATATCCGCAGACTCAGACGGGGATCCCGGCCGATGATCACTGCCGCGCAGATGCGCGCCGCGAGGGCGCTGGCCGGCATCGATCAGAAGACGCTCGCCGAGCGCGCCGGCGTTTCGCTTCCCACCATCCAGCGTATGGAAGCGAGCGATGGCGTGGTCAGGGGCGTGGTCGATACGCTGATGAAGGTCATCCAGGCCCTCGACGAGGCCGGGGTGGAGCTGATCGGCGAGAATCAACCCAGTGAGCGCGGCGGCCGGGGCGTGCGCCTCAAGCCTGCCGTGCCGCCCAATCCGAAAGCTGAGCCGGCATAAGTCGCGACGGCGACCGCCGACAGTCCTGCCGACGATCCCGCCGCCTTTCAAGTGCGGAAGGCAGTCCATGGACGAGATCGGGCAGACACTCCACAAAACCGCGCGCAAACCGGTCCATGGACCGGCAAAGCCGACTTTTTCCGAACTGTTCACACCGAAACTGGTGACGGTCTGGCGGGAAGGCTACGGGCTCGACCATCTCAGGGCCGATGCCATTGCCGGGCTGACCGTCGCCATCGTCGCCTTGCCGCTGTCGATGGCAATCGCCATCGCATCGGGGGTGACGCCGGAGCGCGGGCTCTACACATCGATCATCGGCGGCTTCATCATTTCGGCGTTCGGCGGCAGCCGTTTCCAGATCGGCGGCCCCGCGGGCGCCTTCATCGTGCTGGTGGCGGCGACGGTCGCGCGGGTCGGCGTGGACGGGCTGTTGCTGGCGACGATGATGGCCGGCATCTTCCTCATCGCCATCGGGTACCTGCGGCTCGGCACTTACATAAAGTTCATTCCCTATCCGGTGACGGTCGGCTTTACCGCCGGTATCGCCGTCATCATCTTCTCGGGCCAGATCGTCGAACTGTTCGGGCTGAAGCTCGCCGGCAAGGAGCCTGGCCCGCTGGTGCCGAAGCTGACGGCGATCGGCGAGGCGGCCGGCACGATCAATCTCGCGGCGACCTTCGTGGCGGTGCTGACAATCGCAACCATCGCTTTCCTGAAGCGCTGGCGGCCGAAATGGCCGGCGATGTTGATCGCCATCGGGCTGGCGTCACTCGCGGTGGCGCTGTTTGCGTTGCCGGCCGAGACGATCGGCACGCGCTTTGGCGGCATCCCGCGCAGCCTGCAATGGCCGGCGCTTCCCCCTGTCAGCCTCGACAGGATGATCGACGTGCTGCCGGACGCCATCGCCTTCGCGTTGCTGGGCGCCATCGAATCCTTGCTGTCGGCCGTCGTCGCCGACGGCATGACCGGCCGCCGCCACCGTTCCAACTGCGAACTGGTGGCGCAAGGCTTCGCCAACATCGCCTCGGCCCTGTTCGGCGGCATCTGCACCACCGGCACCATTGCCCGTACCGCCACCAATGTGCGGGCCGGCGCGCACGGGCCGGTTTCGGGCATGATCCACTCCATGATCCTGCTCGTCCTGATGCTGGTGGCAGCACCGCTCGCCAGCTACATCCCGCTCTCCGCCCTCGCCGGCGTGCTGGCGGTGGTGTGCTGGAACATGTTCGAGAAGCAGGCTTTCGCCACGCTGCTGCGCGCCTCGCGCGGCGATGCCCTCGTACTGATGGCCACCTTCCTGATCGTGGTCTTCCGCGACTTGACCGAAGGCATCGTCGTGGGCTTCGCGCTGGGCTCGATCCTTTTCATCGACCGCATGGCGAAATCCATCGCCGTCGAAGCCGACCAGACCCTGGTGCCGGAGGATGTCGCCGACCGCGAGAGCGTCTATGATTCCAGGGACGCGACCGACGCCGACACCGTCGTATACCGCATCTCCGGCGCGTTCTTCTTCGGCGCCGCTTCGACCGTCGGCGCGGTGCTCGACCGCATCGCCGACCAGCGCAAGAACTTCATCCTCGACTGCTCGGCGGTGCCGTTCTTCGATTCGACCGCGGCCAATGTCATCGAGGGCGCCGCACACAAGGCCAGGCGCGCCGGCGTGCGCTTTGTCATATCGGGCGCTTCGCCGCAGACAAGGCGCACGCTGATCAACCACGGCCTCAAGCGCCCTCTGGTGACCTACGCCGCCTCGATCCGGGCCGCGCGAGCGCAGTTGGAGGGAAAAAGGGCGGCGCAGTAGTTGCATTCTGCTTGCTGTCAACGCGCCGGGAAGCACCTCTCATGGGTTGAGCGATCGCGAACCGCTGACGAACGGACTTCCCCGGACATAAAATCGCAGCAGGCGGTCCGCATCCTTCGAAATGCCGATCCGAACGCCCTGCCCGATTTCGCCGGGGTCGCGGCCATCGCTTGCAAGCCATAGAGGGCCTTCCCGGCAAAGATCGAGCCCGTCGAGCGAACGGTCGATCCGCAACGCCATGGCGAGCCTTCCCGGTCCTCGCGCCAGGTCACGCAGGCGCTCGATGCCGCGATTGAGCCGCATGGTCGGAATGCCGTCGAGCGGCTCGAGTGCCCTGATCAGGACGCCGGTTCCGATTCCGGGCACCTCGCTCGAGACATTCAGCATGTATGATATGCCGTAGGCGAGATAGACATAGGCATGCCCGCGCTCGAGAAACAGCGAGCGGTTGCGCGAGGTCATTCCCCGGTAGCCGTGCCCGGCAGCATCGCCGGCGACATACGCCTCGGTCTCGACGATGCGGCCGCTGGCAATGCCTTCGGGCAATTCCCGCACCACGATCTTGCCGATGAGATAGCGCGCGAGAACGGCCGTATCGTGCGGCAGTTCCGAACGGGCGAGCGGGCGGCGGACGACCATCCTCATGGCGGCTGGTTTTAGATCCGCCCGGCCCATGTGGCAAAGGCTCTCGTAGAGTCGGCGCCGAAAATCTGGCTTCTCAATCGAGCCTCAGCGCCACGATTTCGCCCTCGTTCATCAGCGGGACATAGAGGATCGATTTGCCGTCGGTGCCGATGTCGGCGCTGCCCGGCCTGAAATGCGCCACTGCTTCCGGCGTGCCGCCCTCTCTGTACCGGTAGAGCGTGCCGGTCATGTAGGCCGTGGCGTAGATGCTGTCGCCGATGACGACGACGCCGTCGAGGTCGGCGAATTTTCCCGCGCCGGGCAGCGGCGTCACCGTCTTGCCGGCGAGGTCGACCGCCAGCAGCCCGCCGGGCTCGCCCGTACTGAAATCCGGCTTGATGCCCTTGCCCCACGACGCCACGATCAGCCTGCCGCCATGGGCGAAGATGCCGTTGGGCGAAGCAAGCAGTGCGTCCTTGACGAACGGCACCGGCTTGTCGCCGTCGATGCGGTAGATGGTGTCGGCCAGCATGTCCGTGACATAGACCTTGCCGGAGACATCCGACGTCATGTCGTTCAGGAAGACGGCGTCCTGCACATCGATGCTGGAGATGAGCTTGCCGCTGGCGAGATCGACGACGCGGACCCTTGTGATGTCGGCGACGTAGAGCCTGCCGCCCGAGATCGCCATGCCTTTCGGAGCGTCCATGCCGCCGACCCAGTGACGGGTGATCAGCTTGCCGTCGGAGGATAGCAGCGACAGATAGCCGTTGCCGTCGGCCTCGCCGGGATTGCCGACGATGTTGGAGACAATGATGCGGTTGCCGGCGGCGTCGAAGAGCGCCGATTCCGGTTGCTCGAAACCGGTGGCGCGCCAGGTCTCGCCGGCCTGCGCCGGGAAGGCTAGCGCGATGGCGGCGACCGCGACGGCGACAAGGATGGAGGGGCTCTTCATGACTGGTCTCCTATGATTGGCGGCGCAGAGCTAGCGATTTCGATACTTCCCGGGAAGACCGATCGCTGCTAGTATCGGAAATCGATACGAAACCTTGCAAAAGAGATTCATTCGATGAACGGTCCCATCTTCGAGGCGCTGAAGCGGACATTGAAGGCCAAAGGCCTCACCTATCGCGCGCTTGCCGAACGGATGGGTGTCTCAGAGCCGACGGTGAAGCGCATCTTCCACGAACGCAACTGCAAGCTCGACAGGCTGATGGAGATCTGCGCGGCCGCCGGCGTCGAGCTGGAGAACGTGCTCGGCTCGATGAACAGGGGACCGGGACCGGTCAACCACATCGCGCCGGAGATCGAGCGCAGGCTCGCCGGCCGGCCGGCGCTGCTGTTCGTCTTCGTCATGCTGTCGGAAAAGTTCACGCCGCAGGGCATCATGCGCTCGCAGGGACTGAGCGAGGCCTCGATGTTCCTTTATCTGCGCGACCTCGAGGAACTGGGCCTGGTGGCGCTTGGGCGCGGCCTGTCGGCAAGGCTGCTGGTGGAGACGCCGATCCAGTGGAATTTCGAAGGGCCGCTGAGGCCGTTATTCGAAATGACCAACAAGAATTTCATCGGCTGGGCCATAACCCATATCGAGAACGAGGCGACCTTCGTCAGCTTCTCCAGGCGCATGCGCCCGGAAACGGCCGAGATGGTGCGGCGCGAGGCGGAAGAACTGGCCGACCGAGCCCGGCTGCTTGCCCATCATGACCAGCACACGACGCCGGAGGACGCACTGGTCGGCTACAAATGGACGTTCGCCTTCGGTGCGACGCCGTTTCCCGCAATCATGCCGATCGGCCCGCACCCGCGTGATGCCGGTGCGCGAATGAAGGGCCAGCCCCTCCCGGCGAGCCACCCACGGCCAATGCCGGCATGACCTGCGATGAATGCCGTTGCGTCACCTCGCCGCCAATTCCTCCGCAGGCGGAGCGCCGGCAAGATCGTCGCGCGCCTTGCGGGCCAGCTTCTTCGTTGAGCGCCTGGGACTGTCGCCGAAAAGTTCGGCCGCCTCGGCAAGGCAGGATTTCCTCAGGCTCTTTTCGGAGCGCTTCAGGAGTTTGCCAAGGAGTTTCGTATCCCCGGGCGGCCCAAGCGGCTCGCCGCCGGCATCCAGCATCGCGCGCATGACGAAGACGTCGTGCAGTTCGCCGAGTTGCTCCGCGAGCTTGTCGACCGCCTTGCGACGAGCCTTGATTGGCGTTGGCCACAGGCGGCCGAGCAGCGACAGATGCATGCTGTGGGTCTTTGCCGCCTTGCGCAGGTCGTGGAAATCCTCGGCCTCGCCGCTCGAGGCGGCCTTGTCGAGCGCTTTGCGCGCGCGCCGCAATATGGCGCGGGCGCCCTCGGCCAGTATGTCGGCGGCCCGCTCCGGCTGGTCCGGCAAGGACAGCCTGTCGACGCGTTCGAGGCCCTCCTGGCAGGCGGCGATGGCAGCTTCTATGGCCCCGTCGAGACCGGCGCCGGCATGAAGCGCGTGCTGGCGCATCACCAGGCGATCGCGGGCGGGGCCGAGGCCGTCACCGGCGCTTTGCCCCGGAAAGGCGTTGGCCAGACGGTCGATCGTCTCGATCAAGGCGGTCGCCTCGCGCGGTCCGGCGAGCAATGCCGAGACCTGCCTGTAACACTCATTCTCCGTGCGGCAGAATGTTTCGTCGCCGGAACGGACCAGACGCAACAAGGCGCGCACGCTCTTCAGTCGTTTGCGGGATTTGTGCAGTCCCTGCTCCGGCCTGTCACGCGCCGTGTCGAGATGAGTAAGCGCCTTGCCGATTTCCTCGGCCAGGATACGCCTGACCTCGCCGGTCAGCGGCAGGCGCGGATCGATGCGAAAGCTCATGCGGCGATCTCCGGAATCCCCCCGAGGGCGAGCGACGCGTTGTAGAATTGCTGTTCGCCAGTCACCTCACGGCCGAGCCAGTCTGGCAGCATTTCATCCGGAACATCGTCCGGCGTCTCGAGTTCGGCCACCACAAGCCCCGCCAGCGCGCCGCCAAAGACATCGACTTCATAGAGATAGCCGCCATGCCTAACATGATGACGTGTCTTCTCGATGACACGCCCGATGGCGAAGCCGAGCATCTCCACGGCGTCGGCCAGCGGAATGGGATATTCGAATTCGTCGCGCTCGCGCGCCTTGCTGCCGAATTTCAGCGTCAGCCTGGCCGAGGCGCCGTTGCTGATGCGCACGCGCACCGTGCGCCCCGGCGCGGCGGCGAGATAGAACTGGAGGATGCGGATGTCCGCCTCGACCAGATCCCGCCATGCCGTGCCGGAGACCAGGAACTTGCGCTCGACTTCCTTGCCCATGGCCGCGCACTAAAGCCCGCGCGGGCCGGCATGGCAAGCCATGTCCGCGATCCGATTTGACTTTAATCAATCGATTGATTTAAAGTGTGCCGCATGATCAAGCCGCCTGAAGCCCGAAACCTTCGCCGCGAGCCGCCCGCCGCGGAGATGACGCGTGAAGCCCTGGTCCGCGCGGCGCTCAAGCTGTTCGGACGACAAGGCTTCGATGGCACCTCCACGCGCGAGATCGCGGCCGAGGCCAAGGCCAATATCGGTTCCATCGCCTATCATTTCGGCAGCAAGGAAGGGCTGCGCCTCGCCGCCGCCGACCATATCGTGGAGACCATACAGTCGGTCGCCGGCCAGGCACTCGGCGAGGCGCGGGGGCCGGCAATCGCGAACCCCGAGACGGCGCGCGCGCAGCTGTTCGCGGCGCTGGAGCGGATGGTGGCATTCGTCGTGGCGCAGCCGCAGGCCGGCGAGATCGTGCAGTTCGTGCTGCGTGAGCTCTCGCACCCGACCGCGGCGCTCGACCGCATCTATGAGGGCGTATTCGAGCCGACGCATCGGCGCCTGTGCCTGCTCTGGGAAGAAGCGACCGGCGAGGCGGCCGAGAGCGAGGCGACCCGGCTCACCGTGTTCACGCTGATCGGACAGGTCATCTATTTCCGCATCGGCCGCGAGGCGGTCATGCGCCGCATGGGCTGGCGCGAGATCGGCGCCGCCGAGGCCGCCAAGGTGGCGGCCGTCACATCGGACAACCTCGGCGCCATACTGGCCGCCCGGAAGGGATCGAGACGATGAGCTTTCTGTGTTCGCTGCCGCTTGCCGCTCAGCTCTTCGGCGCCTGCGCACCGGCTTCGCCGCTGGCCGTCGGCTATGTCGAAGGCGACTATGTGCTGCTGGCACCGATCGAGGTGGCGCAGGTCGAGACCGTCGCCGTCAAGCGCGGCGATCGCGTCACGTCGGGCACGACGATCGTGACGCTGGAAAACGCCGACGCGAAAATCGCGGTCGCACAGGCCACGGCGAGTCTCGCACAGGCGCAGGCGCAGCTTGCCGATCTGCAAGTGGGCAAGCGGCCGGAAGAAATCGCCGCCCTCAAGGCCCAGGTCGACATGGCCAAGGCACAGGCTGACGATGCCAGACGCAAATACGACCGCGCCGCCGACCTGTTCAGGCGCGGCACCGGCACGCAGGCCGACTACGACACCGCCTCCGCCACGCTGGAGACGGCCAATGCGCAGGTCGGACAGGCGCAGGCCAATCTCGCCGCCGGCGGCCTGCCGGCGCGTCCCGAGACGATCAAGGCCGCCGAAAGTCAGGTCAAGCAGGCGCAGGCCGCGCTCGACCAAGCGGCGTGGCGGCTGTCCAAGCGCACCCTGGCGGCCCCTTCTCCGGGCCGCGTCAGCGACGTCATCCGCAATCCGGGCGACACGGCAGGGCCGACCGCGCCCGTCATCTCGGTGCTGCCCGACGGCGCGGTGAAGCTCAGCGTCTATATACCGGAAGCCGCCTTCTCCTCGGTCAAGGTCGGCACCTTGCTCCGCGTCCATTGCGACGGCTGCGGCCCGGATGTGAAGGCGCGCGTCAGCTATGTCTCGCCCGATCCGGAATTCACCCCGCCGGTGATCTATTCGCTGGAGAACCGGCAGAAGCTGGTCTACCTCGTCGAGGCGCGGCCGGAGGGTGACGCCAGCGCCCTGCAGCCGGGCCAGATCGTCGATGTCGAGCTGGCGGTTTCAGGGAAATGAACGTCATCGACGTGCACGGCCTGGTCAAGCGCTTCGGCGACAAGACCGTCGTCGACCATGTCACGATGACGGTGGCGGAAGGCGAGATCGTCGGCTTCCTCGGCCCCAACGGCTCGGGCAAGACCACCACCATCCGCATCATGTGCGGCCTGCTGACCCCGGACGAGGGCGAAGGCACGGTGCTGGGTTTCGACATCCTCACCGACAGCCTGCGCATCAAGCGCGAGGTCGGCTACATGACGCAGAAATTCTCGTTCTACGAGGATCTGACGATCGGCGAGAACCTTGAATTCGTGGCGCGGCTCTACCGGCTGAAGCCGGTCGAGGAGCATGTCGCCAGGACCCTGGAGGAACTCGGCCTGACGACACGCCGCAACCAGCTCGCCGGTACGCTGTCGGGCGGCTGGAAGCAGCGGCTGGCGCTGGCCGCTTGCATCATGCACAAGCCGAAGCTGCTTCTGCTCGACGAGCCGACGGCTGGCGTCGACCCCAAGGCGCGGCGCGAGTTCTGGGACGAGATCCACCGGCTGGCCAACGGCGGGCTGACCGTGCTGGTCTCCACCCACTACATGGACGAGGCCGAGCGCTGCCATCGCATCAGTTATATCTCCTACGGCAAGATGCTGGCGACGGGCACCGTCGCCGAGGTGGTCAGGAATGCCGGCTTGACCACTTTCGTGCTGCAGGGCCCGCGCCTCGACCAGGTGGCGCAAGCGCTCGAAGGCCAGCCGGGCGTCGACCAGGTGGCGCCGTTCGGCGCGACGCTGCATGTCGTGGGAGCCGACAGGAAGAAGCTGGAGGCGGCGCTGGCCGATGTCGAGAAGGAGCACAAGGGCGTGACGGTGGCGCCGGGCGAAACCAGCCTCGAGGACGTCTTCATCCAGTTCATGTCCGGCTCGAAGGACAACATGGCATGAACGCGGTCTTCTCCTTCGCCCGGCTCGGCGCGCTGCTGATCAAGGAGTTCATCCAGATGCGCCGCGACCGCATCACCTTCGCCATGATGCTGGGTGTGCCGCTGATCCAGCTGGTGCTGTTCGGCTACGCCATCAACAACGACCCGAAGAGCCTGCCGGCGGCACTCGTGGCGACGAGCAGCGATCCCTATACGCGCGCCATGGTCTCGGCGCTGCAGACCACCGGCTACTACCGCTTCGACCATGTGGCGCAAAGTGCCGAGGAGGCCGAATTCCTGATGGCGCGCGGCGACGTCGCCTTCGTCGTCACCATTCCGGCCGATTTCGCGCGGCGGGTGGAGCGCGGCGACAATCCGCAGATCCTGATCGAGGCCGACGCCACCGACCCGGCGGTGGCCAGCGGCGCCATCTCGACGCTCAGCACCGTCGCCGGCCAGGCGCTGCTCAGAGCGCAAGGCATGCAGGAGGCCGCCGCCGAGGCCGCCCGGGGCCAGCTCGATGTGGTCGTGCACCGGCGCTACAATCCGGAGGGCATCTCGCAATACAACATCGTCCCCGGCCTGCTCGGCGTCATCCTGCAGATGACGATGGTGATGATGACCTCGATCGCGCTGACGCGCGAGACAGAGCGCGGCACGATGGAGAACCTGCTCGCCATGCCCTCGAGCCCGCTCGAGATCATGCTGGGCAAGGTGCTGCCCTATCTGGCGGTCGGCGCGGTTCAGGTCGTGGTGGTGCTGGCGGCGTCGAAGCTTCTGTTCGCCATCCCCTTCACGGGGTCGATGACGCTGCTCTTGTCGGCGGTGCTGGTGTTCGTGCTGTCCCTGGTGCTGCTCGGCTACACGATCTCGACCGTCGCGCGCACGCAGATGCAGGCGTTGCAGCTCACCTTCTTCTTCTTCCTGCCGTCGATCATGCTTTCCGGTTTCATGTTTCCCTATCGCGGCATGCCGGGCTGGGCGCAGATCTTTGGCGAGATCTTTCCCCTCACGCATTTCCTGCGCATTACCCGTGCCGTCATGCTGAAGGGCGCGCAGCTGCCGGCGGTGGCCGTAGAGATCGGCTGGCTGGTGGTGTTCGTGGCGCTGTTTGCCGGCGTCGCCCTTGTCCGCTTCCGCCGCACGCTGGACTGAACAGCCCCCGGAAGGTTGGAACCATGCTTCTGCCCCGGCGTTGTCGATCAGCCTCGCCGCTGCCACTTGCGGGCCAAGATGGCCCCCTTAGTGCAAGCGAAGCCTTTGGCATCTCGACGTCCAGCCGGATCATCTGGCGGGATGCGGAATGCCATCAAAACAACGGGATAGAGCACAGACTTGCAAGTGTATTGCGCTCTATCGACCAGCAATGGAGGCAATGATGAGACTGTATCTTTCCGCCACCGCGGCCGGGCTTCTGCTTGCCGCCGGCATCGGTGCCGCCGCCGCTCAGGACGTGATCATCGAGCCGCAGCAGGAGACCGTTATCCGCGAATATGTGCACAAGAAGCCGATCGCCTCGGTCGACCTGCTGGGCGTCCAGCTGGCCATCGGCTCGACCTTGCCGGACACTGTGGAGTTGCATGCGATCGATGTCCCTGATGTGCAGTACCGCTATGTCGTCGTCAACGGTCAGACCGTCCTCGTCGATCCCGGAACCCGTCGCATCGTGAAGGTCATCGACTGACGGCACTGGGGCAATTCCAGGAAAAGTGCGCAGCGGTTTCCATCCGGAATTGCGAAACAACAAGGCTGCCCGCCCTGCCACGCGGGGCGGGCCTCAGGCGGCAGCAGCCATGATCTTGGCATAGGCGTCGAAATCGACATTGCCGCCAGAGAGCACCACGGCCACGCATTTGCCGGCCAGGTCGATCCTGCCCGACGAGAGCGCCGCCAGCCCGACGCAGCCGCCGGGCTCCACGACCAGCTTGAGATGGGCCATGGCGTCGCGCATGGCCTGCTTCGTCGCCTCCTCCGAGACGGCAATGCCGCCGGCCAGCGTCTTGCGGTTGATCTCGAAGGTGAGCGCTCCCGGCTCGGCGACGAGAAGCGCGTCGCAGATCGAGGTGTGGCCGGGCTCGTTCGCTACCCTGGCGCCCTTGGCCAGCGACCGGCTGGTGTCGTCGAAAAATTCCGGCTCTGCCGCCCAGACGGCGGTGGCGGGCGAACCGTCCTTGACCGCGATCGAAATCCCGCTGCTCAGCCCGCCGCCGCCACAGGGAACGACGACGGCGTCGAGGCTCACGCCAAGCGCCTTGGCCTGACGCAGCAGTTCGAGGCCGATCGTGCCCTGGCCAGCGATGATGGCGGGATCGTCATAGGGCGGCACCAGGACCATGCCCTTCTCCACGTAAGGCCGAACCACGGCCACGCGGTCTTCGCGGACGCGATCGAAGGCGACCACTTCCGCGCCCATCTTGCGGACATTGCCGATCTTCATGGCCGGTGCGTCCGACGGCATGGCGATGACCGCCCTGACGCCGAACATGGCGGCGGAAGCGGCAACGCCTTGCGCATGATTGCCCGAGGAAAAGGCGACCACGCCGCGGCCGCGTTCCTCGGCCGATAGCGAGGACAGCTTGTTGTAAGCACCGCGGAACTTGAACGAGCCGGTACGCTGCAGCGTTTCCGGCTTGAACAGGATGCGGCCGCCGAAGCGGCTGTTGAGCTCGGGCGATTCGATCAGTGGCGTCTCGACAATAAGGCCTGACAGCCGGGCGGCGGCGGCGTGGATATCGGCGATGCCGGGAGGCGTGGTCATGGCGGGTCCTGTAGATGTGGTTCGGCCATGGTGCACGCAAAGGGCCGCGCGAGGCCAACAAAAAAATGTAACCGTCACAAGGTTTGGGGTCACGACGGCCGGCAGTGCTGGCCGTCACTTGCCTGCCGGTCCGTCCAGTTCAACCCTCACCCCAACAACGTCCGCTGCCGCTTGTTGCCGCCGGCCTTGCGCCAGGCGTTGAAGCGATGGGTGGCGGCGGCGAAGGAAATCTTCATCTGCTGGGAGACCGAATAGCGCGACTTGCCTTCGTCGAACATGCGGTAGCAGCACTCGACGCCTTCCTCGGTCAGCTTGCCGTCGAGGGTCTTGTTGTGCGGGTTGGCCGGGTCGAACTTCTCGATCTGCTGCTCGACCAGGCCTTTCAGGCGCTGCAGGTCGGCCTCGATGCTGGCGATAAGGTCGAGGACGGGTTTCGGGTCGAAGTGATGGGCGTGCGGCTTTGCTGTCATCGGGCTTCCTCGGTTGTTGGCTTGAGTTCCGTCATATAAGTGAACATTTGCCGATAATGAAGGGCCGGCGCCAAATGGCTGCTTCAACAAATCTTGACCGGCCGCCCAGGCGCACGATTGACCGATGCGGCAGCAAACTTTAGTTTAGAACAATTCTAAACTAGGGTGATTTCCTCATGCTTTCCCGTGTTTTCGGCTTCGGCCGCCGTTCCTTCGATTCGCTCTCCGAACAGGAGATCCTGGCGCTTGCCATCTCGTCGGAAGAAGACGACGGTCGAATCTATCGCGCCTATGCGGATGGGCTGGCGGAGGATTTTCCGCAATCGGCCAAGATGTTCGAGGACATGGCCGAGGAGGAGGACGGTCATCGCGACGCGCTGATCGAGCTTTTCCGCAGGCGTTTCGGCGAGCGCATTCCGCTGATCCGGCGCGAGCATGTGAAGGGCTATTACGAGCGCAAGCCCGACTGGCTGGTCAAGCCGCTCGGCATCGAGCAGGTACGCCGCCAGGCCGAGGCGATGGAGCGGCAGGCCTATCTGTTCTATGTCGAGGCGGCCAGGCGCACCACCGATGCCTCGACCAGAAAGCTGCTCGACGAACTGGCGGCGGCGGAACAGAGCCATGAGAGCATGGCGCAGCGGCTGGAGCAGCAGCACGTGCCGGGCACCGTGAAGGTCGAGGAGGCGACGGCCGAGCAGCGCCAGTTCATCCTCACCTATGTGCAGCCGGGACTGGCCGGACTGATGGACGGCTCGGTATCGACGCTGGCGCCGATCTTCGCCGCCGCCTTTGCCACGCACGACACCTGGCAGACGCTTCTCGTCGGCCTCGCCGCCTCGATCGGCGCCGGCATCTCGATGGGCTTCACCGAGGTCGCCTCCGACGACGGCAAGCTGTCGGGCCGGGGTTCGCCGGTCAAGCGCGGCCTGACCGTGGGCATCATGACGACGCTCGGCGGCCTCGGCCATGCGCTGCCTTACCTCATCCCGCATTTCTGGACGGCGACAGCGGTCGCCGCCGTGGTGGTGTTCTTCGAACTCTGGGCGATCGCCTTCGTCCAGAACCGCTACATGCAGACACCCTTCCTGCGCGCCGCCTTCCAGGTGGTGCTCGGCGGCGCGCTGGTGTTCGCGGCAGGCGTGCTCATCGGGAACGCTTAGGCGCTTCTTCCTTCTTCCTTCTCCCTTGTGGGAGAAGGTGGATCGGCGCGTAGCGCCGAGACGGACAAGGGGTGTTCCAGCGGAATGAGACCTTGACGTTCCCTGGTGCACCCCTCATCCGACCTCGCTTCGCGAGGCCACCAAGGAAGAGCCGCGCCACTCCCTTACCCGTTCACCGCCCGGCTGTCCGCCGGCACCTCTTCCCTTTCCGTCAGCCCGTAGTCCCTCACCACCTGCGCAATCCGCAAACGGTAGCCGGCAAAGATGCCGCCGCGCCCGGCCTGCTGCGCCTGCCGGTGTTCTTGCGTGTTGCGCCATGCCTTCACCGCTTCCTCGTCGCGCCAGAACGACAGTGACAGGATGCGGTCCGGATTGGCGAGGCTCTGGAAGCGCTCCACCGAGATGAAGCCATCGATGCCTTCAAGCAGCGGCCGCAACTCGGCGGCGATGCCCAGATAGGCGTCGCGCCTGCCCGCGGCCGGTTCGACCTCGAAGATGACGGCGATCATGGCAGCACCAGTTTCGCGTGCGGGCCGGACGCCAGTTTCAGGAACATGCGGTCCTCCTTGAGGATGAATTTTTCACGGCGGGCGAATTCGTAGTTTGCCTTGCCGGCCGGGTCGGCGGCAAGCCGGGCCCTATAGGCTTCGTAGGTGGCCAGGCTTTCTATGTTGTAGGCGGCATAGGCGGTCGTGGCCGAGCCTTCATGCGGCGCGTAGTAGCCGATCAGGTCGGCGCCGCAGCGCGGAATGGCCTGACCCCAGTTACGGGCATATTCCTCGAATGCGGCCTTACCGAACGGATCGATCTCGTAGCGGATGAAGCAGGTGATGGTCATTTCGGTCTCCCTGAGTTGGCGCACGGATAATTCGATCTCTGTCGAAACGTCGCCTACGCCGTTGTGCTAGCAGTTTCCTGTCAGGAGCATCGTCAGCGCTCCTTGAGCTGAGCGAAGGATAGTGATTATCTGGCGAGAATGCTTCGATAGGGATGAAACTATGCGTGAAGGACCCGACATTGCCCGCATCGCCAGCCTGATCGGCGACCCGGCCCGCGCCAACATGCTCAACGCACTGATGGGCGGCACGGCGCTGACGGCGAGCGAGCTGGCGCTCGAGGCCGGCGTATCGATGCCGACCGCCTCCTCGCATCTGTCGAAACTGATGGAAGGCGGGCTGCTGACCGTGGCAAGCCAGGGCCGGCATCGCTATTACGGGCTCGCCGGCCCGCAGGTGGCTGGAATGATCGAAGCCATCGCCGGTGTCGCCGAAACCATCGGCCCCAGGCGCGTGCGGCCGGGCCCACGCGACGGAGCGATGCGCGTGGCGCGCGTCTGCTACGATCATCTTGCCGGCGAGCAGGCGGTGGCGATGCTCGACCGTCTCATCGACCGGAGGCTGTTGCTGCGCGACAAGGGCGAAATCCGGTTGGCGCCTTCGGCCGCCTCGCATTTCGCGGCGATCGGCATCGATGTGGAGGCAAAGGCCCGGCGGCCGGTGTGCCGTGCCTGCCTCGACTGGAGCGTACGGCGCTCGCATCTCGCCGGCACGCTGGGTGCGGCGATCCTCGACAAGATTCTCGCCGAGAAATGGGCGCGCCGGGAGAAGGACAGCCGCGCGGTGATTTTTTCGCCGCCCGGCAAACAGGCGTTCGAGAAGGTGTTTTTGGCTTGAGGGATCGACGCTGTCGCCAGCATCGATCCGTCGGCGGGACAGGCACGAAGGATCGCGGCGCTTCAGATGCGGCCAGAATTACCCCCGCTTCAACACCTTCCCCTTCTTGAAAAAATCCTTCCACGGATCGGCTTCCGCCAGCCGCTTCAGCGTCGTCTTGTCGCCGATGGGGAAGGCGTTCGGCGGCAGGCCGGCCTCGATCTCGTCCCAGGTCACCGGCATCGACACCGTGGCACCCTTCTTGGCCCGCGACGAGTAAGGCGCGACCGTGGTGGCGCCGCTGCCATTGCGCAGATAGTCGACGAATATCTTGCCGGTGCGCGCCTTCTTCGACAGCGTCGCGGTGTAGCGGTCGGGCGCGCCCTGTTCCAGCGCGCGCGCGAAATCATGGGCGAAGCCTTTCACCTCCTCCCAGTTGGCCGACGGTTTCAGCGGCACGACGACATGAAAGCCCTTGCCACCCGATGTCTTGACGAAATTGGGCAGCGACAGCTCGTCAAGCTTACCCCTTATGTCAAGCGCCGCTGCGCGGACCGCCTTCACGTCCACCCCCTCATCGGGATCGAGATCGAAGACGATCTGGTCGGGCCGCTCGAGCTGGTCGACGGTGCAGCCCCAGATGTGGATCTCGACCACGCCGAGCTGGACAAGTGCCGCGATGCCGTCGAAATCGCGGATGAACAGGATTTCCTCGCCGTCCGTGGGGTCCTTGGTCTTCTCGATCTTGTCATGCATGCCGGGCGAGGCGTGCTTCTGGAAGAAGCGCTGGCCGCCGACACCGTCGGGGGCCCTGACCAGGCTGAGCGGGCGGTTGACGACGAATTGTTTCATGCGCGGCCACACCAGCGCGTAATGGTCGAGCAGCCCCTGCTTGGATATCTTTTCGTCGGGCCACAGGAGCTTGTCTGGATGCGACAGCTTCACCGTGGTGGTTGCCGCCCTTGCCGGCGTTGCACCGCCTGACGCCGGCTTGGCCCGGGCCGTGCTCTTGCCTGTCGGTGCCTTCGGTTTCTCCTGCACGACTTCCTCCGCCGGCTTGTCTTCGCGCAACCCCTGGAACGAGGCGTGGCGTACTATACGGTCGGAGGTCCAACTGCGGAACTCCACTTCGCCGACAAGCTCCGGCTTCACCCAGACCAGGCCCTTGCCCCTCGGCACGGCCTTGTCGAAGGGCGACGACTTCGTTTGCAGAGCATCGAGCTTCTTCTTCAGGGCATTGGCGCTGCCGGTCGAGAAGCCGGTGCCGACGCGGCCGGCATAGTGCAGCTTGCCGGCCTCGAAATAACCGAGCAGCAGCGAACGCAGCCCGCGCCCGGTCTTGTCGGACGGCAGGTAGCCGGCGATGACGAACTCCTGTCGCAGCGTGCACTTCGACTTCACCCAGGACAGCCCGCGCCCGCTGCGGTAGACCGCGTCGGCGCGCTTGGAGACGACGCCTTCCAGTCCCATGCGGCAGGCATGCTCGAGCATCACCTTGCCGGGCTCGGCGAAGTGGTCGCTGAAGCGAACCGCCGAATCCTCCGGCTGGCTGGCCAGCAATTCCTGCAAGGCCTGCTTGCGCTCGACCAGCGGCTCGCGGCGCAGGTCCCGCCCATTCAGCCGCATCAGGTCAAAGACGTAGTAGATGAAGCGGTCCGTGCGCTTCGCCGACAGGTCGGCCTGCAAAAGCGCGAAGGAAGAGACGCCGCTGTCGGCCAACACCACGATCTCGCCGTCGATGATGGCGTCGCTGCATTTCAGCCCGGCGAGCTCGGCGACGATCGCGTCGCCGAATTTCTTCGTCCAGTCGAGGCCGGTGCGGGTGAGCAGCCGCACGTCCGGGCCGGCGATCTGCGCTTGCATGCGATAGCCGTCGAACTTGACCTCATGCAGCCAGTCCTCGCCCGGCGGCGCTTCCCGCTCGAGGGTGGCCAGTTGTGGCTCGATGAAGTCGAGGCGCTGTGCGTGTCCGGCCTTGGCTTGGGCGGCGGCCGGTTTGTTGGAGTGCCAGACCTTCGCCTTCTCACCTTTCGCGGCCTTGCCCGCCCCGACCTCCTCGATGGTCAGGCCCGACTTCACCGATTTCGGCGCTTCCTCCAGAATATCCTCGCCCGGGCGCGCCGCGCTATCGTCCGACTTGATCAGCAGCCAGTTGTCGCGCTTCTCGCCGGGGCGCGGTCTCAGCCGCACCAGGTGCCAGCGGCCGTGCAGCTTATGGCCGTTGAGCTCGAAGTTGATATGGCCCTTCTTCATCGCCTTGGCGGGATCGCCCTCGGGCACCCATGTGCCCTCGTCCCAGACGATGACCGAACCGGCGCCATATTCTCCCTTGGGAATGGTGCCCTCGAACGGCGCATAGTCGATCGGATGGTCCTCGACATGCACGGCCAGCCGTTTCTCGTGCGGATCGAGGCTCGGGCCGCGCGTCACCGCCCAGCTCCACAGCACGCCGGCATGTTCGAGGCGCAGGTCGTAATGCAGCCTGGTCGCCGCGTGCTTGTGGATGACGAAGATGCCGCCGGCCTCGCCCTTCTTGCCGCGAGCGACCTTGCCGTGAGGTTCGGCGGTTTTCCTGAAATCGCGCTTGGCGTGATATTGTTCGAGGCTGGCCATCCCTTGGTGTCCTCACGCCGATTTGCGCTTGGGCGCGGCTTCTTTCGGCTTGCCGCGTTTGGCCGGCGGTTTGGCTTTCACGGAGGCCTTGCCGCGGCGTTCGCCGGATCCACCATCCGACGAGAGGCTCTTCTTCAGGGCATCGAAAAGATTGACGACGTTGGACGGCTTGGGCGCGGCCTTGGCCTTGGGTGCCTTGCGGCCCGCCTTCTTCGCGCGGATCAGTTCGAGCAACGCATCCTCGTATTTGTCCTCGAATTTCGAGGGATCGAACTTCGCTTTCTTCTTGTCGATGATGAGCTCGGCCAGATCGGTCATCTCCTGATCCGTCTTCACCGATTCGATGTCGCCGAAGACGGTGTCCGGCTGCCGCACCGTGTTGTCGTAGCGCAACGTCGTCAGCACCATGCCCTTGCCGAGCGGTTCGATGACCACGGGACGTTCGCGCCGATAGAGCACGATGCGCGCCAGGCCCGCCATCTTCTTGCCGGCCATCGCGTCGCGGATGACGGCGAAAGCGTCCTGCGAGACCTTGTCGGCCGGCGCGACATAATAGGGCGTATCGAGATAGATCTGCTCGATGGAGGATTTGTCGACGAAGCCGTCGAGGCTCATCGTATGCGAGGACTCGATCTGGACGGCCTCGATCTCGTCTTCCTCGATGTGGATAAAACTGCCATCGTCGTCCTCGTAGCCCTTGATCTCGTCGCCGTCGTCAAGCGGCTTGCCGGTTTCGGCGTCGACATAGATCCGTTTCACCGTGTTGCCGGTCTCGCGGTTGAGGATGCGAAACGAGACCTTCTCGGCATGGGTTACGACGTTTGTCAGTTCGATGGCGCAGGTGACCAGCGAAAGCTTCAGATAGCCTTTCCAGGCGGGACGCGGCGCCATGATGATTTCCTAGAGAAAGACCAGGCTGGAACGGACGACGACCCCAACGGTTCCAGTCCGGTCGAGCCAAGGCCGGCGCGATTGCCGCCGGCCCCGGCTTTCAGCCCCTATTCGGCGGCCTGCAGGTTGATCTTGCTTTCCGCGATTTCGGTCAGCTTGCGATCCGTAGCCTGCTCTTCCTTGAGATTTTTGGCCAGCACGTTGGCGCAATCGCTGCGGCCAAGCTGCTTGGCCCAGGCGATCAAGGTGCCGTAGCGGGTCATCTCATAGTGCTCGACCGCTTGCGCCGAGGCGATCAGCGCCGCATCCAGCACCTCCTTGTCGTCGACGTCGCCGCTGACGTCGTCCGCTTCCTCGAGGATGCCGTCTATGGCCGGGCAATTGACCTCCTTGGCCTTGACGCCGTGCAGTTCGAACACCTGCTCGACGCGTTCGATATGGCCCCTGGTCTGCTCGAGATGTTTCTCGAAGCCGGCCTTCAGCTGCGGATCGGTCGCCTTGTCGACCATCTTCGGCAATGCCTTCTCGATCTGCTTTTCGGCATAGTAGATGTCGCGCAGCGTGTGCACGAACAGATCGTCCAGCGTTTTGATGTCCTTCGAAAAGAAGCCCATGATTGTGACCCTTCCTTTGCTCTGCGGTTGCGGGTTGGAGGGACACCGGTCGGCGGCCCCATCGGCCGACCATGCCGGCTCGAGGAGTCAACGTCTCGTCCCGGGCCGGGTTCCGGACTTGCGGCGTCGAGCAACGAAATTCTCCCGCCAGGACGAAAGCTGAAACGCAACCGCACCCAGGCGACATCCAAACGAAACATATGTGATGCAAAAGTCACACACGCCGAAATGGCGACAAAAGGCGTGGAAAGACCCCGAATCAGCCGCATTCCGGCCATGAAGCGACGGGTTTTCGACCAGAAATTAACATCGCGTTCACCGACTATTCACGCCTCGACGCTATGATTTCCGCAATTCGGAAGGGACACCCGAAAGTCGGGACAGGGACCAGGTAAAATGAACTTCCTCACGCACCTCATCGGCTATGCCGCAGCGATCCGCGAATTCGTCGCGCCAACCTATCGGCCCGAGCGCTACTACATGCGCGGACCGGGCCCGGCCTGCGCTCGTCGCGGCACCTCGTTGGGCGCGCACTGACCATGACTTTCGAGAGCCGACACAACAGCCGCATCTGCAGGCCGGACGCCGAGTCGCGCGCCACCACCTATCGCGCCGAGCGCCCGGCCTTCGCCGATCGGCGGCGTGCGACATCGCCGCGGCTTTGAGACCGCCTTCGCTGGCTTAATGTCTCAGGACACGGGGCTGCGGGGCCTGCGTGAGCGACCTTCTCCAGTCGGGCCCCAGTCCAGTCGGCCCAGTCCAAGCCGTCCTTCTGAATACCCTTCGATGCAAGCCATCCGCTGACCGTCTTCGACAGCGTTTGCTCCAGCCGGATGAGTTACCGCGGCCGGCTCGCGCCGTCCGGCGCACATGGCTCCAGCACAATCGTGCCGCCCGCCACCTTGCCGAGTTCTCGGCAACCCTGACCTGTGCACAGTGTCCAACCATCACCGGTCGCGCCGGAGGCGGCGAGCACGAGGCTCCGCTGCGGCCCGACCTTCGGAGCATAGGCCCACCAGCCGTCTCGCAGCACCGCGCCCTCCGGCGGCTCCATGCCGGCGCCCGAGCCCTTTATGCGCGCCTCGGTGACTTGCAGGCCGGAAGGCATCACCTTCCAGTCTTCCTCCCAGCGCGTGCGCTCCACCGAATGCGTCCAGGACAGGGTGAAAGCGGCGGCCGCCAGCGTCACCGTCTTGCCCACGGCAAGGATACACAGGCTCATGCCTTGGCCGTCACCCGCCGCGCGCGCCAGAAATGCCAGCCGATCCAGGCGAACGACAGTGCCCAGCCCGTCTCGTCGGTGAGCGGGATCGCCGCGACCAGCAGCACGCCGGCGCAGAAGGCGACGAGCCGTTCCCACCACGCCATGCGCCTGGCAAGGAAGCCGACGGCGGCGGCGCCCCACAGCACGATCCCCATGCACGCCTTGACGACGATGTAGGCGACCTCGACAGGGTAGCCGAATTGGGCGGCGATCGGGCCTGGATCCTGTAGCATCAGCGCCGGCGTATAGACGGCCATGAACGGCACGACGAAGCCGGCAATGGCGAGCTTGGTCGCCTGGATGCCGATCTTGAGGCCGCTTTCCCTGGCCATCGGGGCGGCCGCGAAGGCGGCCAGCGCAACCGGTGGCGTGAGATCGGCCATGATGCCGAAGTAGAAGACGAACATATGGCTGACCACCAGCGGCACGCCGAGCGACAGCAGCGCCGGGCCGGCCAGCGAGGAGGTGATGATGTAATTGGGAATGGTCGGGATGCCCATGCCGAGCACCAGGCAGGTGAGCATGGTCAGCACCAGCGACAGGAACAGATTGTCCTCGCCGATGGAGATGATCCAGCCGATGAAGGTGGAGGCGATGCCGGTGAGCGTCAGCGTGCCGATGACGATGCCGACGATGGCGCAGGCGATGCCGACCGGCAGCGCGTTCTTGGCCCCTTCGGCGAGTGAATCCACGCAGATCCGCAGCGTTTCGCGCCCGCCCTTGAAGGCGAAGCAGGCGACGACGAGCGCGGCGATGACGAGGCCGAGTATGTTGACGCCGAAGCGCATGAATGAGGCGGCGGCGAGCCCGAGCGCCAGCCAGAAGACGACGCGGAAGGCGAGCGGGCCGATCAGGGCCGCCAGCGGCGTGCCGAGGATGAGCACGATGGTCAGCGCCAGGCCCATCGTGCCGGCGAAGATCGGTGTGTAGCCGGCAAACAGGAGATAGATGAGGGCCGCCAGCGGCAGCACCAGCGGCCAGTGCTGGCGCACGGCATCCCAGGGATTGGGCAGTTCGGCCTTGGCCATGCCGTGCAGGCCGGCCTTGCCGGCTTCCAGATGCACCTGCCAGAAACAGGCGCCGAAATAGAGCAGCGCCGGTATGATCGCCGCCTTGACCACTTCGGCATAGGGGATGTTCAGCGTCTCGGCCATGATGAAGGCGACCGCGCCCATCACCGGCGGCATGATCTGGCCGCCCATCGAGGAGGTCGCCTCGACGGCGCCGGCGAAGGCCGACCGGAAGCCGAAGCGCTTCATCAGCGGGATGGTGAACTGGCCGCTGGCCACGACATTGGCGACGCCGGAGCCGGAAATGGTGCCCATCAGCGCCGAAGACAAAACGCAGACCTGCGCCGGGCCGCCGCGCCACGAACCGACCAGGCCGAGCGCGAAATCGTTGAACAGCGCGATCATGCCGGCGCGTTCGAGGAAGGCGGCAAAGACGACGAAGATGAAGATATAGGCGGCCGAGACATAGACCGGCGTGCCGTATATGCCTTCGGTGCCATAGGCGAACGTGTCGACGAGCTGGGCGAAATCGTAGCCGCGATGGATGAAGGGCGGCGGCAGGTGGTTGCCGACGAAGCAGTAGGCGAGGAAAATGAAGGCGATGATTGCCAGCGGCAATCCCATCAGCCGCCGGGCCGCCTCGAAGACCAGCACCACCAGCACCGCGCCGACGATCTGGTCCGGCACGGTGAGGAAGCCGGAGCGGCGGATGAGGTCGGTGTAGAACACCCAGTTGTAGAGGCCGGTGCCGAAGCCGAGCACGCCGAGCGCCCAGAACACGGCCTTGGCCGGCAGGCTTCGGGCGCGCAAATTGGCGATCAGGCCGAAGCCGAGCAGCAGCAGGAAGCCGACATGCATGGCCCGCACCACCTGGCTCGGAATGCTGCCATAGGCGGCCACGTAGATCTGGAAGACCGAAAAGGCGACGGCGATGAGGAAGGCAGCCTTGCCGGCGATGCCGTCGCCAAAGCCCGGCGGCAAGCCTTCGACCTGCTCTTCGGCGACGGGGAGATGGAAGGTGGAGGATTTGCCGTCGGCAGGCGTTCCATGCGTTGCTTCGCTCATCCGGCCAACTCCAAAGCGAGCGAATTGTAGCGCGAGGCGCCCCCCTCTGCCCTGCCGGGCATCTCCCCCAGAAGGGGAAAGATTGGCTGTCGCAATGCTCTTCGCCAAACGCCGACATTGCAGGATAAACGCCGACATTGACGCTGCCGATCTCCCCCCTTGTGGGGGAGATGCCCGGCAAGGCAGAGGGGGGCGCCTGGCGAAGACATGTCCGATTACCCGCCTATTTCAACAGCCCCTTCTCCTTGTAGTACCGCTCCGCGCCCGGATGCAGCGGCACCGGCATGCCGTCGAGCGCCTTGGCGGGGTCGATTGCCTTGGCGGCGGCGTGGGCGGCGGCGAGCTGATCGAGATGCTCGAACATCAGCTTGGTCATCTGGTAGGCGGTCTCGTCGGAAACGTCGGCGCGGGTGACGAGGAAATTGCCGACGGCCGCGGTCGCGACATCATCGGCCTGGCCCTCATAAGTGCCCTTGGGGATAACGACCGACAGATAGGGGGCGCCGATCTTGGCGACATCCTCGGCCGGCACGGCGACGACATTGATCGGCACCGAGGTGGCGAGGTCGCGGATCGAGGCGACGCCAAGCCCGGCCGACTGCAGCGTGGCGTCGAGCTGGCGGTTCTTGATCAGCTCGACCGATTCGGCGAAGGGCAGGTATTCGACCCGGCCGAGATCCTCGTATTTCAGCCCGGCGGCGGCGAAGATGGCACGCGCATTAAGCTCGGTGCCGGAGGCCGGCGCGCCGACGGACAGGCTCTTGCCCTTGAGGTCGGCCAGCGTCTTGATGCCGGATTCCTGGCTGGCGACGATCTGGATGTAGTTGGGGTAGATGGCGGCGATGCCCCGCAATTTGTCGAGCTTGCCGGGGAAGCCGGCTTCGGCATTGCCTTCGGCGGCCATCTTGACGGAATCGCCGAGCGCGAAGGCGATCTCGCCCTTGCCCTGCTGCAGCAGATTGAGGTTCTCGACCGAAGCTTTGGTGGCCTGCACCTGGGTGCGGGCGCCTGCGATGCCCTTGCTGTAGATTTCCGACAGCGCCACGCCGAGCGGGTAGTAGACGCCCGACGTGCCGCCGGTCAGCACGTTGATGAATTCCTGTGCCCTGGCCGAGGCAATGCCGAGCCCAAGTGAAAGCGCCATTGCGCCGGCCGCAACGAACTTCGTTCTGAAATGGAACATCCGGTTTCCTCCCTGAAAATATTGGCTGCCGCACCACCTCCTCGATGCGAACCGGCCGAGTTTAGACGGCGGGCCGCAAATGCCAACCCGCAATTGCATTCATTAGACGAACGGTTGAATGGATGCGGAAACAGCTCCCGGCTTGCGCGGGACGCGACCCTGGCCGAAAGATTTTTTCCGGCACCTGTCGAAATCGGCCCTTGCCGCGCGACATATGTCCGGCTCGCAAGGACGCGGCCTATGAAACCACGGGAGAAGACCCATGCGATACATGCTTTTGATCAACAACGACGAAGCCGCACTGGCGAACACGCCGATCGAGAAGGCCCAACAGATGAGCGCGGCCTATGGCGCCTATACCGAAGCGTTGAAGAAATCCGGCGCGTGGCTGGCCGGAGAAAGGCTGCGCCCGACCCAGGCAACCACCTCGGTGCGGATCACCGACGGCAAGACCAACGTGATCGACGGCCCCTATGCCGACACCAAGGAACAGCTTGCCGGCTTCTACATGATCGAGGCGCCCGACATCGATACCGCCATCGAATGGGCGGCGCGCTGCCCAGCGGCCAGCACCGGCACGGTCGAGTTGCGGCCGATTTGGGAAATGGCCGAATACATGCCCAAGAAATGACGATGTGATGGACAGCAGCGAGCAGATTGCCCGGGCAGCCGCCGAGGCCGCCGCCCGGCAAAGCTACGGCAAGCTGGTCGCCTGGCTCGCGGCGCGCACGCGCGACGTGGCCGCCGCCGAGGACGCGCTGGCCGACGCCTTTGCCGCGGCGCTCGAACGCTGGCCGCAGACCGGCGTGCCGGAAAAGCCGGAGGCCTGGCTGCTTGCCGTGGCAAGGCGGCGGCGTGTCGACGCGGTGCGGCGGCGGCTCACCAGCGAAGCCGGCCGCGACCATCTCAAGCTGATTGCCGAGGAGGCGGATGCGTGCATGACCGACCAGGACCTGCCCGACGAACGGCTGCGGCTGATGTTCGCCTGCGCGCATCCGGCGATCGAGCCTGGCGTGCGCGCGCCATTGATCCTGCAGGCCGTCCTTGGCTTCGACGCAGCGACGATCGCCTCCGCCTTCCTGGCCCCGCCGGCGACAATGGGCCAGCGTCTGGTGCGGGCCAAGGCCCGCATTCGTGAAGCCGGCATTCCGTTCCGCGTACCGGAGCGGGCCGAACTCGGCGAGCGCCTGGATACCGTGCTGGAGGCCATATACGCGACCTTCGCCGAGGGCTGGTCCGACCCGGCGGGCACCGAGACGCGGCGCCGGAACCTGGCCACCGAAGGAATCTGGCTCGGCAGGCTGGTGGCCTCGCTACTGCCGGACGAACCGGAGGCGCTGGGCCTGCTTGCGCTGATGCTGTTCGCCGAGGCGCGCCGCGCCGCGCGCCGCGATGGGTCCGGAGAGTATGTGCCGCTCGCCGAGCAGGACCATGCGCTGTGGGATCACGGGCTGATCGACGAGGCGGAAGCCCTGCTCGGCCGCGCCGCCACTCTGGACGCCATCGGCCGCTACCAGCTCGAAGCGGCCGTGCAGTCCGTCCACGCGGCGCGGCGGCTGAGCGGCGAGACCGACTGGGTGGCGATCCGCGAATTCTACGATGCCTTGCTTTCGATCGCACGATCGCCCGTGGTGGCGATCAACCGCGCGGTGGCGATCGCCGAAGCTGAGGGCGCCGTGGCGGGGCTGGCGGCGCTGTACGTGCTTGGCGACGACAAGCGGCTCAATGATTACCAGCCCTATTGGGCCGCGCGCGCCGGCCTTCTGGCCAGGCTCGGCCAGGTGCCGCAGGCGGTCGAAGCCTATGACCGGGCGATCGGCCTCGAAAGCGATCCGGCGGTACGCCGTTTCCTGCAGGTAAAACGCGCGACGCTCAGGCATTGAAATGCTTGAGCGCGGTGCTTTGCCGACGGCCCGTTCAGCCCGGCCACATTTCGTGCGATGCGTTGAGCGTCTTCATCAGCGGGTGCTCGCGAAGCTTGGCCCACAGGCGTTCGATGTCGGGCCAGGCGGTGCGTGCCTTACCGCTGTCGGGATGCCAGGCCACCAGCATGGCCAGATAGATATCGGCCACCGACATCGCCTCGCCTGCCAACCAGTCGCGGCCGCGCAGGGCGGCATCGACGACGGCAAAGCCGCGGTCCATCTCGGCCAAGGCCGCCTGCTTGACGGCCTTGGCGCCGTCGGCGTCGACCGTGTAGCGCGGCGCGTAGTAGAAACGCAGCACCGCCGGATAGAGGGCGGACGACATGAACGCCATCCAGCGCAGGAAGTCGGCGCGGGCCGGGGCATCGGCCGCCGGCGCCAGCCCGGCCCGCGGATGGCGTTCGGCGAGCAGGATGCAGATGGCTGCCGATTCGGTCAGCGAGCTTCCGTCCGGCAAGGTCAGCACCGGCACCTGGTTCAGGGGGCTGATGGCCAGGAAAGCGGGATCGGGCCGGTCGGATTTCGGTACGTCGATCTGCTCGAACGGCGCCTTGGCCAGCGCCAGGGCCGCCTCGACAACGAAGCCGCCGCTGCCGGGACGGGTGTAGAGCTTGTACATGAGGTCCTCCGCCGGCCCTGCGGGGCCCCGGGGCGATATGAACCGGAAGCAGGGCGCTGCTCAAGCCCGCGGCATCCGCCACGGCTGGTTTTTCAGCGGGCCAGGCGAGCAGCGGCAAGACCTTTTGACGTCGGCGCGAAGGATCGCGGCGAATCTATGCTGCGTGCCGCGTACTACGCCCCCAAACCCTCGAACAGGATGGTCGACAAGTAGCGTTCGGCGAAGGACGGGATGACCACCACCAGGTTCTTGCCTTTGTTCTCCGGCCGCGAGCCGACGACGATCGCCGCCTGCAAAGCGGCGCCCGAAGAGATGCCGACCGGCACGCCTTCCAGCCGGGCGACGAGGCGGGCATTGGCGACCGAATCCTCGTTCGAGACCGTGACGATTTCGTCATAGATGGTGGTGTCGAGGATTTTCGGCGCGAAGCCGGCGCCGATGCCCTGGATCTTGTGCGGGCCGGGCTGGCCGCCTGACAGCACCGGCGAGGTTTCCGGCTCGACCGCGACCACATGCAGCGAGGGCTTGCGCTTCTTCAGCACCTGGCCGACACCGGTGATAGTGCCGCCGGTGCCGATGCCGGAGACGATGATGTCGACCTCGCCATGGGTGTCGTTCCAGATCTCCTCGGCCGTCGTCGTGCGATGGATCTCGGGATTGGCCGGGTTCTCGAACTGCTGCGGGATGATGGCGTTGGGGATGGTGGCCGCCAGTTCGTCGGCCTTGGCGATGGCGCCCTTCATGCCCTTCGGCCCTTCGGTCAGCACCAGTTCGGCGCCGAGCAGCGCCAGCATCTTGCGGCGCTCGACCGACATGGTTTCGGGCATGGTGAGGATCAGCTTGTAGCCCTTGGCGGCGGCGGCGAAGGCAAGCGCTATGCCGGTATTGCCCGAAGTCGGCTCGATCAGCGTCGTCTTGCCGGGGGCGATCTTGCCCGATGCCTCGAGCGCCTCGATCATCGCCACGCCGATACGGTCCTTGACCGAGGCGATCGGGTTGAAGAATTCGAGCTTGGCGATGAGATGGGCAACGATGCCCTTCTCCTTGGCGAATTTGTCGAGCCGCACCAGTGGCGTGTCGCCGATCGTATCGGTGATGGAATTGTAGATGCGGCCACGGCCGGGAACACGAGCGGAGGCGGCGGACTTGTTCATTGGTTTGGCTCCCAGAATGTCAGGCGGATGGAACTGATCTCAGACGGATGGCCGCCAGGATAGGCCTTCCACGGACGCAAGATAGACCGTCGCCCGAAAATATCCGAGTGGGGCGCGTGTCTAAAACGCATCGGCCTCGGAAAAGCATTCCCGCAAAAGCCGAGCCGGCGGAATGCTTTGGCAAAAATGGCCCTATTGGCGGGCGGCGATCGCCGCCGCCGCGCCGACCATGAAACCGGCCGCGGTGCGGTTCAGCGCCTTCAGGGCGCGCGGCGAGCGCAGGAACCAGCGCGCCTTGGCCGCCAGCGCCAGATAAGGCACCAGCACCACGAACAGGACGAGGACGGTGAGTGCGGCGAGGATGCCGTAATCGGCCAGCGTGATGGTCTTGAGGTCGACGATGGTCGGCGTGATGGCGAGATAGAAGATCATCGTCTTCGGATTGCCGAGCGTCACCGTCAGGCCGGCGAGGAAGCTCGACGCCAGCCCGCTCTTGCCTTTCCTGGCCTCGACCGTCTCGGGCGTGATGCCGGCGGTCCAGAAGCGCCAGCCGAGGAAGGCGAGATAGGCGACGCCGGCCCATTTGACGGCGAGGAACACCAGGCCGAAGGTCTGCGCGACGAAGGCAAGCCCAAGCACCACGGCGGTCAGATAAAGGAGGTCGCCAAGCATCAGGCCGAAGGACATGGCCAGCGAGGAGCGGAAGCCGGAGCCGAGCGCGCGCGCCACAAGCGCGGTGATGCCGGGGCCGGGAATGGCGGCGGCGAGGCCAAGGGCGGCGCTGTAGGCGAGGAAGCCGGTGAGGGTCATGGATCGAGCCTTGCGTCCGCGAAACTGCTGGGACGCCTTGTCGCACAGAGTTTCGCAGGCGGGAATTGCCTGGATCCGGATTTGGTTGCACCAGGCATGCGCCGCGCTCGGGACCTCCCAAGCGGATCAGGACCGCCCGTCGCCGTAGGTCACGCGCCAGATGGTGCCGTTGCCGTCCTCGGTGACGATCAGCGCGCCGTCATTCGCCACCGCCACGCCGACCGGCCGGCCCCAGACCTCGCCGCCGGAGGTGACGAAGCCGGTCATGAAATCCTCATATTCGCCGGTCGGCTTGCCGTCCTTGAACTTGAGCCGCACCACCTTGTAGCCGGTCCTGTTGCCGCGATTCCACGAACCGTGCAGGGCGACGAAGGCGTCGCCCCTGTATTCGGCCGGAAAACCGGATCCCGCGCGGACATTCCTGCCGTCGTAGAAGGCGATGTTGAGCGGCGCCGAATGCGCCTGCATCAGAATGTCGGGGACGGTGACCTTGCCGGCAAGGTCGGGACGCGCGCCCTTGTGGCGCGGATCCTCATTGTCGCCGATATAGTACCAGGGCCAGCCATAAAAGGCGCCTTCCCTCACTTCGGTCGCATATTCGAACGGCACATTGTCGCCGAGCGCGTCGCGCTCGTTGACCACGCACCACGGCGCGCCCGTCGCCGGCTGGATGGCCATGCCCGAACAATTGCGCAGGCCGGTGGCAACGATGCGGCCATTCTTGCCGTCCGGGTCGAAAGCCCTTACGTCGGCGCGGCCTTCCTCCGAGCCCCAGGCGGCGCCGAGCGGCTTCGACTTGGCCCAGGCATCGAGCCCGCCCCGCGGTTTCCTTGCCATGTCCTGGGCGGCGTTCGAGCCGGAGCCGACCGAGTAATAGAGCGTCTTGCCGTCCGGCGAGAAGGCGATGTCGCGGGTCCAGTGATGAGTGGCCGGAATGTCGCGGACAATCGTTTCCGGCTCGCCGGAGGCCTTCAGGTCGCCATCGCGGTAGGGAAAGCGCACGATGCTGTCGCTGTTGGCGACGTAGACCCATTGCGGACTGTCCCCGGGCGGATAGAAGGCGATGCCGTAGGGCTGGTTGAGATTGCGGGCGAAGACGCCGTCACTGACGGGTTTCGCGTTGCCCTCGCCCAGACGGTAGACGCGGATCTGGTTGGCCTCGCTGTCGGCGACGAACAGGTCGCCATTGGGCGCGACGCGCACGACGCGCGGATTGTCGATGCCCGAAGCGATCAGTTCCGCCGAAAAACCCGCCGGCAGCCGCGGCTCGGCGCCTTGCGGCCTTTGCACCGGACCGGCGCTGTTCGAGGCGGATCTGGTGACATAGGGCCTGGGCTGGTCTTGCGGGCTGATCAGCCGGCGCACGCCCGGCTTGTCGGCCCGCCAGTCACCGAATGCGGCCGCGCCCTTGAGCACCGGCTCTGTCTGCTGGGCCAATGCCGTCGCGGCGAAAAGCAATGCTGCAGGGATCGCCACGGCGCCGGCAAGTCTGATCATCCCAGTCTCCAGCTTCTCGCTTCGCTATGCATGTCGTTGTCCCAAGACCGAGGATCACATGCATCAAGGGAACGGGCGGGCTCGGCAGTCGTTCCGGACGACACGGGGAATTCGGGTCAGGTATCCGCGTCGAGATCGGCGTCGAGGTTCTTTTCCAGTTCGACGAGGTCGGCCGGCAGCGGCATGCCCATGGCGCGCATTTCGCGCAGCTTCTCGCGCAATTGCTCCTGCACTTCCCGCACATCCTCAGGCTGGTTGACCATCTCCTCCAGCAGCAGGCTGATCTGGGCCTTGAACGATTCCAGCGCCATCTTTTCTCTCCTCGGCCGTCTGGATCGATCCCAGCTCTCAGCGCAGCATGCGCGATATCAGCTGCGCCGTATAGTCGACCATCGGGACAATGCGGGCATAGTTGAGCCGGGTCGGGCCGATGACGCCGAGCGCGCCGACGACGCGGGCGTCCTTGTCGCGGTAGGGTGCCACGACCAGCGACGAGCCGGAGAGCGAGAAAAGCTTGTTTTCCGAGCCGATGAAGATGCGCACGCCCGGTCCGGCCTCGGCGAGGTCTAGCAGCTGGATCAGCCCGTCCTGCGTCTCCATGTCCTCGAACAAATGGCGCAAGAGTTCGATGTCGGCCTGGGCGGTGACGTTTTCGAGAAGATTGGCGCGACCGCGCACGATCAGGCGCGCCGGCAGGCCGCTTTCCGCGCCGGCCCACACCGCCAGCCCTTTCTCCACCAGGTCCTGCGACAGCGTGTCGAGCGCCGCCCTTGTCTCTTCCTTGATACGCGCGACCTCCGCCCGCGCCTCGGCCAGCGTACGGCCGCGAATATGGGCGTTGAGGAAATTCGAGGCCTCGTGCAATTGCGAGACGGTGATGCCGGCCGGCAGATCGATGACCCGGTTCTCGACGTCGCCGTTCTGCGACACCATCACGGTCAGCGCCTTGGTCGGCTCGAGCTGGATGAACTCGATGTGCTTGAGCGCCACCTCGTTCTTGGCGGCCAGCACCAGGCCGGCGCCGCGCGACATGCCAGACAGCATCTGGCTGGCCTCGGTCAGCATGTGTTCCAGCGTGGCGCCCGAGCCGGAGGCGCGCACCTGCGCCTCGATGCTGCGCCGCTCCTCGTCGGAGAGGTCGCCCAGTTCCATGAAGGCGTCGACGAAGAAGCGCAGGCCGGCCTGCGTCGGCAGGCGGCCGGCCGAGACGTGCGGCGCATAGATCAGGCCGAGATGTTCGAGGTCGCTCATCACGTTGCGGATGGTGGCCGGCGACAGCGAGGACGGCAGGATGCGCGACAGGCTGCGCGATCCCACGGGCTCGCCGTCCCTCAGATAGGAATCGACGATACGCCGGAAGATGTCGCGCGAACGCATATCGAGCGCCTGAAGTGCCGGCGCGGGAAGAGCGAGCGACTGCGAAGCGGGATCGACTGCCTTGGTCATTGCGGCCATAACCTCCGGTTCAAGGATATAGACTTCGCGGCGCCGCGCGCAACCCGGTGTCGCACTTGCGATCATCCCGGTGTCGCACTTGCGATCATCCGGTGTCGCGTTGCGCGATCACCCAGTGTCGCCGCGTTTGCGGTCGCCGGTCCATTTTCCTTTACGCCGTGCCCCGCATGCGTCTAAAAGCCGGCCAAGATTCAAAAAAGCTGACAAGAAAGCAGGCCGAATGCGCCCCTCCAAACGCCAGTTCGACGAAATGCGCGCCATCTCCTTCGAGCGCGGCGTCTCCAAACATGCCGAAGGCTCGTGCCTGGTGAAGTTCGGCGACACGCATGTGCTGTGCACGGCAAGCCTGGAGGAAAAGGTGCCGGGCTGGATGCGCAATTCCGGAAAAGGCTGGGTGACGGCCGAATACGGCATGCTGCCGCGCTCGACCGGCGAGCGCATGCGCCGCGAGGCCTCCGCCGGCAAGCAGGGCGGGCGCACGCTGGAGATCCAGCGGCTGATCGGCCGCTCGCTGCGCGCCGTGGTCGACCTGCAGGCGCTGGGCGAGCAGCAGATCACCGTCGACTGCGACGTCATCCAGGCCGATGGCGGCACCCGGACCGCCTCCATCACCGGCGGCTGGGTGGCGCTCTACGATTGCCTGCGCTGGATGGAAGCGCGGCAGATGGTGAGCGTCGGCAAGGTGCTGAAGGACCATGTCGCGGCGATTTCCTGCGGCATCCATGAAGGCCAGCCGGTCATCGACCTCGACTATCTCGAAGATTCCTCCGCCGGCACCGACGCCAATTTCGTCATGACAGGCAAGGGCGGCATCGTCGAGATCCAGGGCACGGCCGAGGGCGAACCCTTTTCGGAAGGGCAGTTCGCCGAGCTGATGGGCCTAGCCAAGAAAGGCATCCAGAGGCTGGTGAGTTTGCAGCAGATGGCGGTGGTTTGAATCCTGGATGCCGAGCGTGAGCGCCCCCCTCTGTCCTGCCGGACATCTCCCCCACGAGGGGGGAGATTGGCAGCTTTGGCGCTCCGTTCACTTCTACAACGAAAGTAATTGGCGAAAGCCGCGATGGCGGCTGATCTCCCCCCTTGTGGGGGAGATGCCCGGCAGGGCAGAGGGGGGCGCCTCGTGATACCCTCCGCCATTCTTGAATCAGCCCTCTACGTCACCGACCTAGCCGCCGCGGAAACCTTCTACACCGACATTCTCGGCCTCACTCCTCTCGGGAAGGTCGAGGGCCGCCATCTCTTCTTCCGTTGCGGAGCCGGCGTGCTGCTGATCTTCAACGCCGAGGCGACCAAGGTCCCGCCCGCGCCCGACGCGAGGCTGAAAGTCCCCCCGCACGGCACATCGGGCGAAGGCCATCTCTGCTTCGCGGCGACCGCCGATGAAATCAGCCGCTGGAGATCCCATCTGGAGGCGAAGGGCATCGCCATCGAAAGCGAATTCGAGTGGCCGCAAGGCGGCCGCTCGCTCTATATCCGCGATCCTTCCGGCAATTCGATCGAATTCGCCGAGCCGAGAATCTGGGGACTTTGATGCATTCACTCGACGGAAAAAAGATCGTCGTCGCCAGCCACAATGAAGGCAAGCTGCGCGAATTCGCCGATCTGATGGCGCCGTTCGGATTCGAGGCGAAATCGGCGAAGGACTATGGCTTGCCCGAACCCGACGAAACCGGCACCACCTTCGAGGAGAACGCCTATATCAAGGCGTTCGCCGCGGCCAAGGCGACGGGCCTGCCGGCGCTGTCGGATGATTCGGGCCTGTGCGTCGACGCGCTCGACGGCGCGCCCGGCGTCTACACCGCCAACTGGGCTGAAACGCCTGATGGCAGCAGGGATTTCGGCATCGCCATGCAGCGCACCGAAGTGGCGCTGCAGGAAGTCGGCGCGGCCACGCCCGCGCAGCGCACGGGACGCTTCGTCGCCGTCATCTGCCTCGCCTTTCCCGACGGCGAGGCAGAATATTACCGCGGCGAGGCCGAAGGCACGTTGGTCTGGCCGCCGCGCGGCGAGCTCGGATTCGGCTGTGACCCGGTGTTCCTGCCGGACGGCTTCGAAAAAACTTTCGGTGAGATGAGCGCCGAGGAGAAACATGGCTGGAAGCCCGGCCAGGCCACGGCGCTGTCGCACCGCGCCCGCGCCTTCCAGAAATTCGCCCAAGCTCGATTGGGTCTGGCCAGGTTAGGCTCGGCATGATCAGGCCCGGCGCCACCATGCCGCTCGACCGCAGCCCCGGTTTCGGCGTCTATGTGCATTGGCCGTTCTGCGCGGCCAAGTGCCCTTATTGCGACTTCAACAGCCATGTCCGCCACCAGCCGGTCGACCAGGAGCGCTTTGCCGCCGCCTTCGAGGCGGAACTGGCGACGATGCGCCAGCGCACCGGCCCGCGCGAGGTGACCAGCATCTTTCTCGGCGGCGGCACGCCGTCGCTGATGAAGCCGGAAACGGTAGCAAGGGTCCTGGACGCCGTGGCGAAGAACTGGACGGTGCCCGACGACATCGAGGTGACGCTGGAGGCCAATCCCTCCTCGGTCGAAGCCGAACGCTTTCGCGGCTATCGCGCGGCGGGCATCAACCGGGTCTCGCTCGGCGTGCAGGCGCTGAACGACAAGGATTTGCGCTTCCTTGGCCGGCTGCACAATGTGGACGAAGCGCTGCACGCGATCGGACTCGCGCGGGAGATATTCCCAAGGCTCTCCTTCGACCTGATCTACGCACGGCCAGGCCAGACGCCGGAGGCTTGGGCATCGGAGCTCGAACAGGCGATCGGCCACGCCGCCGACCATCTGTCGCTCTATCAGCTGACCATCGAGGAAGGCACGCCGTTCCACGCGCTGCACGCGGCGAAGAAATTCATCATCCCCGACAACGACCACGCCGCCGACCTTTATGCGCTCACGCAAGAGGTGACATCAGCCCATGGTTTGCCGGCGTATGAGATCTCAAACCACGCCCGGCCGGGTGCCGAAAGCCGGCACAATCTGACCTACTGGCGCTATGGCGAATATGTCGGCGTCGGCCCTGGCGCGCATGGCCGCTTCGTCGAGAACGGCCACCGCGTCGTGACCATCGCGGAGAGGATGCCGGAAACCTGGGCCAATCTGGTCGAGGCCAAGGGCCATGGGGTCACCGGCGGCGAGACCCTGACGCGCTCCGAAGAGGCTGACGAGTTCCTGCTGATGGGACTGAGGCTGGCGGAAGGCATCGACCTGTCGCGCTACGAAGCGTTTTCCGGGCGCGGCCTGTCGAGCGCACGGCTGTCGGTGCTGCAGGGCGAAGGCCTGGTGGCGCCGATCGGCAACGCCCGCCTGCGCGCCACGCCCGCCGGCATGATCGTGCTCGACGCGGTGGTGGCCGATCTGGCGCGGTAGGCCCCCACATCCACCAGTGAAGTCATCCACCAGCGGAGTAATGCGAAGCGGCGCGCAGATCCGAGGAGGACGAAGGCGGGATCCCGCTCTCAATCCCGAAGCCGGAGATTGCGCTTCTGGAGGCGCGGGTTTCACGTTATCTGGACCCAGGACATCGCGAGGCCCGAAATGAACCTGACGCTTTCCTGGCAATTCTGGGCGCTGCTGTCAGCGGCGTTCGCGGCACTGACGGCGATCTTTGCCAAGGTGGGCATCGAAACGATCAATTCCGATTTCGCCACCCTCATCCGGACAGCCATCATCCTGGTCGTGCTTGCGGCCATCCTCGCCGCCAGTGGCCAATTCCAATCATGGGCCTCGATCTCCGGAAAGACCTGGCTTTTCCTCGGCCTGTCGGGACTGGCGACCGGAGCCTCGTGGCTCTGCTATTTCCGCGCGCTGAAAATCGGCAATGCAGCGCAGGTGGCGCCCATCGACAAGCTAAGCGTCGTGCTTGTGGCGGTGTTTGGCGCGGTCTTTCTCGGCGAGCGGCTCACCAGTGCGAACTGGCTTGGCGTCGCCCTTATCGCGGCGGGCGCGGTGCTGGTCGCTTATCGAGGGTAGTGCTGCGCCGTGGCGGGCGTTCTTGGTTTCGAGACGGGTGATGAAAATATCGAAGCGATTGGGCATCGTCCGGTCAGTGCTCCGTCGTGCTGTCGGGTTCGTTGTCGGGTAGCTTGATCTCTGGTGGCGGGCGGCGCGCGGGCCCCTGCTTGCCGTCTGTGGTGGCGGGCGGCTTCCCGTCTCCTTGCGCGGCAAAGCGCTTGCGGCCTGCATAGTAGGGCTCGAAAGCGTCCTGTATCGTCAGTCTGTCCATCCTGTCCTCCCGGGGGAATCAGGGGCTAAATCTGCGAAAGCCGGTTTCGTTCCCTACTGTGGCGAAGGAATGGCGCTCGCCTTACATTACAGCCCCTTTTGCAACCCGGCGCGGGCCGTGCCAAACAGGGCGGATGATTTCGGAACGTCCTTCGCGGCTCCATCTGGACGCGGGCGCGCCGCTGACGGAGAAGGCACCGGTGACTGGCGAGACGGGCAAGCGCAGCTATGTGATCGGACAGACCGAGATTACGGCCCGGCCGCTGGAACCGGCGCTCTATCTGGTGGCGACGCCGATCGGCAATCTCGCCGACATCACGCTGCGCGCGCTTGAGACGCTGGCCGCCGCCGACATGGTCGCCTGCGAGGACACGCGCGTGTCGCGCGTGCTGCTCGACCGCTACGGCATCCGCCGCCGTACCTCGGCCTATCACGAGCACAATGCCGGCGAGGCCGGGCCAAAATTGATAGCGGCGCTCCAGTCGGGGCAGAGCGTGGCCCTGATCTCGGATGCCGGCACGCCGCTGGTTTCCGATCCCGGCTACCGGCTGGTCGGCGAGGCGCTCGACCAGGGCATTCGCGTCGTGCCCATCCCCGGTCCGTCGGCGCCGCTTGCCGCGCTCACCGCATCCGGCCTGCCTTCGGATGCCTTCCTGTTCGCCGGCTTCCTGCCGGTCAAGGCGGGGCAGCGGCTGGCGCGGCTGGAAGCGCTTAAAGCGGTGCCGGCGACACTGATCTTCTTCGAATCGCCGCGCCGGCTGGCCGAGTCGCTCGGCGCGATGGCCGAAGCGCTCAGCGGTGAGCGCAAGGCAGCGGTCGGCAGGGAACTAACCAAAACCTTCGAGGAGATGCGCACCGGCACGCTGCGGGCGCTGGCCGACCACTATGCCGCGGCCGATACGCCGAAGGGCGAGATCGTCGTCTGCGTCGGTCCGGCCGAGGCCAGGGCGGAGACGCCCGCGGACATTGATCGCCTGCTGTTGTCGCTCGCCGCCGAGATGCCGGCCTCGAAGGCGGCGGCGGAAGCGGCCAGGATGACTGGCGGCCAGAAGCAGGCGCTCTATCGGCGGCTGCTGGAACTCAGGGATGCCTCTGGAGAGGACCGTGGCTAGGCTCCCGAGCGTCAGCCGCCAAAAGGCCTATCGGCGCGGCCATCGCGGCGAATGGCTGGCGGCGGCCGCGCTGATGCTGAAGGGCTACCGTATCCTGGCGCGCCGCCATCGCACCCGTTTCGGCGAGATCGACCTGATCGCAAGGCGCGGCGACCTGGTGCTGTTCGTCGAGGTCAAGGCGCGCCGCACGCTGATCGAGGCGATGGAGGCTATCGCCCATGAATCGGAGCGGCGCATCGAAGGCGCCGCCGACATCTGGCTGTCGCGCCAGCCGGATTATGGTAGGCTGTCGATGCGGTTCGACATGATTGCCGTGCTGCCATGGCGCTGGCCGGTGCATGTCGAGAACGCGTTTTACGGGCGCAATTGAGGGCTGCGTCGCGGGGTTCAGCGTTCGACGAGCCATTCGCCCGCGCCAAGTGCCGCGATCGCCGCGATTATGCGCCGGAACGCCTCGGCGGCGGCCGGCACCGTGGTGCGGGCGCGCAGGAAACTGTGCACGAGGCGCTTTTCCTCACGCCAGCTCGCTTTGCCGCCGACGGCCAGGATGCGGTCGCGATAGGCCTCGCCGTCGGACGACAGCGGGTCGCATTCGGCGGTAAAGACGACGGTGGGCGGTAGGCCGGAGAAGTCGGCGTCGCGCAGCGGCGAGAAGGTCGGATCGTCTGGCGCCTGTCTCTTGGCCGAGCGGACGTGGCGGTAGAAGGCGACGTCGCCGGTCGACAGAAGCGGCGCCTCGGCATGCTCGATATAGGAGCGGGCAGTCTCGTCGCCGCCGAGGCCGGGATAGATCAGCACCTGGCCGGTCGGCCTCTTCGCGTGAGCGCGCGTCGCATGACTGACCGCCGCCGCCAGATTGCCACCGGCGCTCTCGCCGCACAGCAGCAGTGGCCCGCTCGCCGTGGCCGCCGCCCATTCGAAGGCGGCCAGAGCGTCGTCGAAGGCGGCGGGATGAAGATGTTCGGGCGCTAGCCGATAGTCTACCGAGAGCACGGCAAAGCCGGTGCCGGCGCAGATCTCGGCGCAGATATCGTCATGGCTGTCGAGCCCGCCGAGGATGAAGCCGCCGCCATGGTAATAAAGCACCGTGGCCCGCGCGGCGGTGCCCGCCATACGGTAATGCCGCACCGCGATGTCGCGGCCAGGAGCGGCGATGAGGCCGTCGCTGGCCGTCACCCCGGGCGGATAGGGCTGGCGAAGCGCCCGGCACATCCTGTCATAGATGGCCCGCTGCTTGGCGATCGGCAGGTCGATCGTCTCGGGCGGATACCAGGCGTTGATGCCGTCTATATAGGCCCACAGCGCGGGGTCGAGCAGCATCGCGTATTTGCCGCGGCCGGCCATTTCACTGCTGCCCACGGAAGGCATTGCCTCAAAGCTCGCTGTAAAGCCTGGCCGCGTTTTCAAAGCTGAAGCGCAGCGGTACCGAGCCCTCGACCTGCCAGACGGTGGCGCTCTCTCCGGCCAGCAGCCGGCAGGCGCCGTCTGTGTCGGTGACGGCGCCGCCATAGAGCCGGTTGGCGAGGTTGAGGATGGCGGTCTGGTGCATGGCGGCACTGCCGCTGCCGCAGGCATCCTTGACCAGAAGCACGCGAAAGCCGCGCGCCACGGCGTCCTTCACTGTGGCGTCGATGCAGGCCTCGGTCCACACGCCTGCTATGACCAGCCATTCGATGCCGCGCGCCTTCAGCTGGTCGGTAGCCGGCCCCGACCGGAAGGCGCTGGCCTCGGCCTTGATCAGCAGCGTCTCCCCCTGGGCCGGCGCCACCTCATGGCAGATTTCGGTCAGCGGATCGCTCTTGTCGGAGAAAGCGGACTTGCCGTCCTCTCCGACGGGATGGAAGGGCCGGTCCTGCTTGTCGAGATCGACAATATAGGCCCAGTGGTAAAGCGGCACATGGTTCTGCCGCGCCGCCGCCTGCAGGCGCTGGACGTTGGCGAGAATCGCCTCAAAGCCCTCGACGAGGTAGCGCGGGTCCTGCCGGTGCTCCTCCTGCAGGTCGATGAAGACAGCGGCAACCGTGCCGCACTTGATGGAGAGGGGGGTTTTCATGGGCGTGAGCCCTCGTCATGGAAGGGCGCGGCGGTCCACGATCCTTCCATATGCCGGAGGGTAAGCGCCCCCCTCTGCCCTGCCGGGCATCTCCCCCTCAAGGGGGGAGATTGGCGGCCGCGAATGCTTTCGCCCATAACCCGCGTTGCAGGAAAAAGCGCCGCAAGCGAAGCTGCCGATCTCCCCCCTAGAGGGGGAGATGTCCGGCAGGACAGAGGGGAGCGCCAGGGAATGAGGCGCTCGTTCTTCAGCTGCGATACGTCGCCGAGGCAAGCAGCGAACATCAAACCTGCTTCTCCAGAAATTCATCCTCATAAGGAAAACGCGACAGGAGCTCGGTGCCGGTCTCGGTGATCAGGATCTCGTCCTCCAGCTTGACGCCCTCGCGGCCGCCCTTCTCGCCAATATAGCTTTCCACGCTCACCACCATGCCTGGCACGATATGGCCGTCGCGGCCATAGGTTTCGTAGTCCATGGCGTGCGCGATGAAAGGCGTCTCGCCATGCATGCCGACGCCGTGCATGACCGAGGTGTAGCGCTGGTCGACGAAGCGGTCAGGGATCTTCCATGCCTTTTCGGCGATCTCGCGGAAAGCCATGCCGGGCTTCACGATCGAGATGTTGTGCTGAACCTGGTCGTGCGCCATGCGGTAGAGCGATTTCTGATAGGGGGTCGGCTTGCCGGGCCCGCAGCGGAAGGTGCGCGAGAAATCCGAGTAATAGCCATAGCAGCCGATCGTGTCGGTATCGAGCGCCAGCAATTCGCCCGGCCGGATTTTTCGCCCGCTGGCCTCGTTGAACCAAGGGTTGGTGCGCTGGCCAGACGTCAACAGCCGCGTCTCGATGAACTCGCCGCCCTGGCGGATGACCTCGCCATACATGATGGCGAACAGCTCGTTCTCGGAAACGCCGGGCTTGATCGCCTCGCGCACCGCATAGACAGCGGCTTCCGCGCCGGCCATCGACACCTGCAGGCATTTCACTTCCTCCGGCGTCTTGACCGCGCGCACCGCCAGGATCTCGCCCTGGCAATCCCGGACCTCGCAGCCGCGCTTTTCCAGGGCCAGCGCCTGCAAGTGGCTGCAGCGGTCGAGCCCGAGCTCCATCGAGCCGCCGCCATGCTGCTTCAGGAGTTCGGCGATCTCGTCGGCGAAGGGACCGGCGGTCTCGTCGTCGCGGCCCGACACCGACGACCAGACGAGCTTGGACGGACGCGCCTCGTCGATCGTGTCGAGCACCATCGAGACATGGTAGCTCTGCGGGTATTCGAACAGAACGATCGGCCCTTCTGTCGGGATGAAGAAATAGCGGGTCGAATTGCGCAGGAAATAGCCGAACATGTTGCGCGAGCCGGTGGCGTAGCGCTGGTTGTAGGGATCGAACAGCACCACGCCGCCATAGCCGGCCTCACGCATCCAGCCGCGCAGCTTGGCAAGCCGGCCTTTACGCAGGGCGTCGGCATCGATGAAGGACGGCTCGGTGTCGGACAGCCACATGCCGCCCGCCGGATCGGCCGCCGCGGGGTGGCGCATGCGGTCCTTGAAGTCGACGTCTTCAGTGCTGTCGGGGTCGAATACGACGATGCTCATGGGGGCTGACCTTGGGTGGGTTGCAAGGCTTGACCATGGCGCAGGAGGGGCGGATGCATTGTGCGGAAAACCGCGTGTGTTGTGCGGGATGCCGCTACGATAACGAGAGATGCAGGTGCCAGGCGCCCCGCCAACCTTCGAAAGTACCTAATGCCGTCGCGCCAGTTTCGGCGGATGCCCATGCTCCTCCCGGAACGCCCGGGCAAAGCTCGACATCGAGGCAAAGCCGCAGGCCAGCGCCACGTCGCGCACCGCGAGCGTCGAGTGCGCGAGCAGATCGGCGGCGCGCTTCAGCCGCAGCCGCCGGTAATAGCCATTGGGCGAGATGGCGAGTTCGGAGCGGAAGGAGCGTTCGAGCTTGTCCGAAGACACGCCGAGCCTCGCGGTCAGCTCCGTCATGCCGAGCCGCTCCTCCACAGCATCCTCCATGATGGCGATGGCCGACAGCACCAGTTCGTTCCGCACGCCGGTGCGCAGGCGTAGCGGCATCAGCTTGCGGTCGATGCTGGAGCGCAGCTGGCTGTGCACGAACCATTCGGCGACGCCGGCCGCAAGTTCGGCGCCGTAGTCGCGGGTAATAATCTCCAGCATCATGTCGAGGCTGCCGACGCCGCCGGCCGAGGTGAAACGCTTGCGGTCGATGACATAGAGGTCGCGCCTCAGCTCGACGTTGGGAAAGGCCTCGGTGAAGGCCGCCTGGCTGGTCCAGTGCAAGGTGCAGGCATGGCCGTCGAGCAGGCCGGCGCGGGCGAGGAAGAAGGCGGCATCCGCCACCGCGCCGATATGGGCGCCATTGCGCAAGCTGCGGCGGATCCAGCTTGCCGCATCCTCGGCGACGAGATGATCGGCATCGCCGCCCGAGCAGACGACGATGCGGTCGACCTTGGGCGCATCCTCGGCATAGAAGCCCGGTTGGATGACGACGCCGTTCGAGGCCTCGACCGCACCCTGGGTAGCCCCGACGATTATCCAGCGATAGCATTCCCGCTTCGCCAATATGTTGGCGGCGCGCAGCGGCTCGATGACGGACGAGAACGCCATCATCGGAAAGCCGGGGAACACCAGCACCGCGAAGGTGAGGGGCGTATCGGGAGATGTGTCGCGCGTGCCCATAGCGCTACATCTCGGGCAGATGGGATTTGGGTCAACGGGGTTGTGGCTGGCTTTCTGCGAAGTTGGCGCTGGCTTTGGAGACTGGCTTGTCTCAGCGGGAGTGCCGCCCCTCAGCCCCCCAGCGCCTGCCCCAGATCCGCGATCAGATCGTCGCCATCCTCGATGCCCGCCGACAGCCGCACCAGCGAATCCGATATGCCGATCTCTTCGCGCTTCTGCGCCGGAATCGATCCATGCGTCATCAGCGCCGGATGCTCGATCAGGCTCTCCACGCCGCCCAGACTTTCGGCCAGCGTGAACAGTTGCGTGCGTTCGAGGAAGCGTTTTGTGCCGACGAGGTCGCGGTCGAGCACGGCTGATATCATGCCGCCGAACGCATGCATCTGCTGGACGGCAACGGCATGCTGCGGATGGCTGGCGAGGCCGGGATAGATGACCCGGCGCACATCCTTGCGGGCTTCCAGCCACTGAGCGATCTTGAGGCCGTTCGACGAATGGCGCTCCATCCTCAGTGCCAATGTCTTGAGGCCGCGCAGGGCGAGAAAACTGTCGAACGGACTCGAAATGGCGCCGATCGCGTTCTGCAGGAATTTCAGGCGATCGGCCAAATCCTTGTTGTCGCCGACAACAGCCACGCCGCCGACCATGTCGGAATGGCCGTTGAGGTACTTCGTCGTCGAATGCACCACGATGTCGATGCCGAGCTCCAGCGGCCGCTGCAGATAGGGGCTGCAGAAAGTGTTGTCGGCAACCGAGAGGATGCCCTTGCGCCTGGCGAGGGCTGCGACGCCTTCGAGATCGACGATGCGCAGTAGCGGGTTGGTCGGCGTCTCGACCCAGAGCATTTTCGTCTCCGGGCGGATCGCAGCCTCGACGGCGGCAAGGTCGGTAAAGTCGACGAAGGAGATCTCCAGATTGGCGGAGCGCTTGCGCACACGCTCCATCAGGCGGAAGGAGCCGCCATAGATGTCGTCGGTGGCGACGATGTGGGCGCCGGAATCGAGCAGCTCCAGCACGGTGGCGATCGCCGCCAGCCCGGAGGCGAAGGCGAAGGCGACCGAGCCGCTTTCGAGATCGGCCACCGCGCGCTCGAAGGCAAAGCGCGTCGGATTCTGACTCCGGGCATATTCAAAGCCCTTGTGCACGCCGGGCGACTGCTGGCCATAGGTCGAGGTGGCGTAGATCGGCACCATCACCGCTCCGGTCAGGGGATCGTGGCTCTGGCCGCCATGGATGGTGCGCGTGGAGAAGGCCAGGCGGTTCTTTCCGGATGCGGTCATCGTGCACGGCGCCTCAGATGGTTGATCAGGTCGATGCGGGTTATCAGGCCGACGAACTCGTCGCCGTCGAAGATGATGGCGACCTCGTTGCGGTCGAATACCGGCAGCAGCGCGTCCAGCGTCTGGCTGGCCTGCAAAGTGTGCAGATTGGAGGTCATCGCCGAGCGCACCGGCGCGTTGAAGCGCTCCCAGCGGCCCTCATAGGGGCCGTCGACCTTGGCCAGAATGTCGCTTTCGTCGACGATGCCGATCAGCTTGCCGTCGTCGAGCACCGGCAGCTGCGAGACATCGGAGCGGCGCATGCGGCCATAGGCGTTGAGCAGGCTCTCGTCCGGACCGACATAGACGGTGTCGCCGGTGCGGTGCGTGCGCATCACCAGGTCGCGCAGGTCGCCATGCTGCTCGTGCTCGGCCAGCCCCTGTTCGGCCAGCCAGAAATCGTCGAAGACTTTCGACAGATATTTGTTGCCGCTGTCGCAGACGAAGGTGACGACGCGCTTGGGCGAAGTCTGTTCGCGGCAATAGCGCAAGGCGGCCGACAGCAGCGTCCCCGACGACGAGCCGGCCAGGATGCCTTCCCGGGACAGGAGATCGCGCACCGCCAGCATGCTCTGCTTATCCGATATGGAATAGGCCTTCTTGACCAGGGAAAGATCGGCATTGGGCGGCACGAAGTCCTCGCCGATGCCTTCCACCGTCCAGCTGCCGGCCTCCACCATCTTGCCGGTCTTGATCAGCGGCGCCAGCACCGAGCCGACCGGATCGGCCAGCACCATTTCCGTCTTCGGCGATGCCTTGGCGAAGAACCGGCCAAGGCCGGTCAGCGTGCCGCCTGAGCCGACGCCGACCACCACCGCGTCGACATCGCCGTCGAGCTGCGAAAAGATTTCCGGACCGGTGGTGGTTTCATGCGCCTCAGGGTTGGCCGGATTGGCGAACTGGTTGGCGTAGAAGGCGCCGGGCAGCTCGGCCGCGATCTTTTCGGCCATGTCCTGGTAATATTCGGGGTGGCCCTTTCCGACATCGGAGCGCGTCATGCGCACTTCCGCACCCAGCGCGCGCAGGTGCTGGATCTTCTCGCGCGACATCTTGTCGGGCACGACCAGGATGATGCGGTAGCCCTTGGGGATACCGACCTGGGCGAGGCCCAGGCCGGTATTGCCGGCCGTCGCCTCGACGATCGTGCCGCCTGGCTTCAGCCTGCCCCCTTTCTCGGCGGCGGCGATCATCGACAAAGCGATACGGTCCTTGATCGAGCCGCCGGGATTCTGGCTTTCGAGCTTGATGAACAGCCGGCATTTGCCGGTGTCGAATTGGGTCAGCTCGACCACGGGGGTCTGGCCGATCAGGTCGAGCACCGATCCGTAAGGTGGCCGCAGGCGCGACATTGCGTTTTCCGAAGCGACGCTTTCCAAAGGGGCGCTATCCGAGGGCGCGATCTTGTGCCTGCTCATATCGATGCTCCATGATCAAGCGGCCGCCTCGTGCAGGGCGGCAGCGTATCCTCTTTTCCAGCCCTTTGCAGTGGGAAAGAAGATAGATCGTGCCAATCGACCGGCTAGATGGAGAATGAAATTCCCGTTCGGCGTTTTCGCTGTGGTGCAGGACTCGGACGTTGGCGGGACAGCGCCCCCCTCTGGCCTGCCGGCCATCTCCCCACGGGTGGGGAGATTGGCTGTCACCACGGCTTTCGCCAATCTCCAACGTTGAAAGAATGGTGCGGTCGGCGAAACTGCCGATCTCCCCCCTTGTGGGGGAGATGGCCGGCAGGCCAGAGGGGGGCGCCGTAGAGCGCCAGGCTCGATAGTCGCACGCCTGTTGCCGTGCCTCAGCCCAGCAGCTGCTTGCTCAACCTCGCACACTGGACGCGAATATCCGGAATGGCGTCGATCTCGAAGAAGGTGCCTCTGGTCAGCGGGCCGACGGCGAGGATCTTCCTGGACACCGTGCCGTCGCCGGCGATGATCTCGCAATTGGCCGTCACGTCGAGGCCGATGCGCAGCGGATCCGGCCGCGCCAGGGAGCGGTCGACCAGCGAGCGCACGACGCTGTTCGACGAGGCCGAGATATCCCTGACGATGCCGGAGCAATCATAGATGCGGGCGACCTTGAACCTCTCCAGCCGCTTGGTGTGGCGCGACTGGACCTGGACCGTGAACTCCTGGCCAGCCGCGATGTCGACGACACGGCCGGCAACGAGGCGGATGCGGCCGGACTGCACGGCTTGCGTGACGCGGGAATGGACCTCGGGCGCCATGCGGTGGCGGTGGATATCCCACCAGGCCTTGGTGTGCTCGACGAAACGGCGCTTGGCGGAGGCCGGCCAGTTCTGCCAGATCTTCTGGTTGAACGGGCGCAGGCCGTCGACGACGTCGCGCCAATCGATGCCGGCCTTCTGGTTTTCCCGGATCAGATCGCGGAACCAGCCGACGAAATAGGAAAGCTGGGTACCGAGCGGGATGTCGGCGACGTCAAGCTTGATCGGATTGCCCTTGCGGTGCGGCGAGGGCAGCAGGCCGCGCCGCGACACCGCGACGATCTCCGCGCGGTGGCCGCGCTGTTCGAGCGCCAGGAATGCATCGACCATGCTGAGGCCGGTGCCCAGCACCATGACGCTCCGGTCGGGATCGAGCGCGGTGTCGGCCTCCGATCCCATCCGAACCGCATGGCCTTGCCCCATGGCCGGCACCTCGTCATGGCCGGTGGCGAGTACCGCCAGATGGGCGACAACGCTGGTGCCGTTGGCGAGCGCCACTTCGACCCCCGAGGCCGTGGGCGAGATCGACAGGCTTTCCTCATGGATCAGCCGGAGGCGTCCGGTCTCCCTCTCTCGCGCCTCGAGATCCTCCAGCAATTCGCCGAGGTAGCGGGCATAGATGCTGCGCGGCGCGTAGACCGGGGCCTGCTCCGGCGTTGCCAGGCGGCGTTCCAGCAGCCAGCGCCAGAAATTGCCGGGATCGTCGGCATAGGCGCTCATGCCGGCGGCGCTGACGTTCAGCACATGCGCGGAGAGCAATGTGGAATAGGCGATGCCCTGGCCGAAATGCGGGCGCTTCTCTATCAGCGTGACGCGAAGGTCGGGATTGGGCTGCCTCAGCAGATGCGCGGCGAGCACGACGCCGCTGGCGCCGCCGCCGACAATGATGATCGAGCTGCCGCGGCCGCTCATGCCGGCCCCGTGCGACGCGCCGGCGTCAGGCCTTCACCGCAACCGGCAGATCGTCGGTCGCAAGGTCGTCGAGGCCGATGTCGCGCATCTCGGCGAGGCTGCGCTGGTCGAGCACCTCGGCAATCGCCTGCCGGACTTCCAGCATCAGATGTCGGACCTGGCATGTCGCCTCGTTACAGTCTTCGCAACGCTGATACTGGGTGCGGCTGGCGCAAGGGATCGGCGCCAGCGGGCCGTCGAGCACGCGCACGACATGGCCGACCCTGATTTCCTCCGCCGGCCGCGCCAGGCGATAGCCGCCATCCTTGCCTTTGCGGCTCTGCACGAAACCGGCATTGCGCAGTTCGCCCAGAATGGCGTCGAGAAACTTCTTCGGGATGTTGTTGCCGGTCGCGATGTCGTTGACGAAGGCAAGTTGCCCGGCCGGCATCCGCGCCAGGTGGACGAGCGCCTTGAGCCCGTACTTGCCTTTCTTGGTGAGCATGATCCGAACGTTTCTCTGTCATGCGATGGCTCGAGGCCATCCGTTGCGAAACGCCTGGCGTGCCTCCCGCCGCGCTCAAGCACCCATGACACATAAATTCTAGTGACATGATATACAAGCCAATCGCGATTGATCTTGCTTGGTTTTCAAGCCGCTGCGGTCATTTTGGACCCGCCTTGTGACTCCGGGGACACAAAACGTGGCGCGACGGCCTGAGACTGGTGCCACAGGTGATCGCCGCGATACGGATGGGTATGACCTCTCATCGCCGCCTCCAAGTCTCTATGTCCATAAGCTTACTATACTTAAATCCGAATAGGCGGAACATGTTTTTAATTTCCTGGTCATTTGAGGCATGATTTTCTCGATATCATGCCAGAAATGCGAACCGTTGTTCGCGGATGAGTGTGCCGGCGCTTGCCCCCAGTGTCGTCGGATTTTCCGGATCTCGTCAAGGCCGACAAGGACCGTAGCGACGCGGCGCAGATCCGAGGATGACGAGGCCTGGCGGTTTTGCCGAGCACCATCCTGTTCATGCGGCGAATTGGCATCGAAGGCGATGAAGGCGGTTGCGGCCGCCAAATCCGTCCGGGCACCCCGTCACCGACGATTTTTTTCCAACAAATCCGCCGCAACTGGAAGAATTTAACTCTACAATAATGATAGAATTAGCGGACTATCATGAAGCAATCCGGTTTTCCCCTGTTTCATGGAGCCCTTGATGTCCACCACCATTTCGCGACGCATCCTTCTCCTGTCGGCGGCGCTTGCCGGCGCCGCCTTCCTGGGCCCGGCTTTTGCCGACGATCTCAAGATCACCATCGGCTACCAGACGGTGGTCGAACCCTCCAAGGTGCCGCAGGCCGATGGTGCCTATGAAAAGGCTACCAAGGCCGCCATTGACTGGCGGAAATTCGATTCCGGCGCCGATGTCATCGCCGCGGTCGCATCCGGCTCGGTCGACATCGGCTATGTCGGTTCGAGCCCGTTGGCGGCGGCGGCGAGCCGCGAGTTGCCGGTCCAGACGATCTTCGTCGTCGGCCTGATCGGGCCATCCGAAGCCCTGGTCGCACGCAACGGCGCCGGCATCGAGAAGGTCGCCGACCTCGCCGGCAAGAAGGTGGCCGTGCCCTTCGTCTCGACCACGCATTACAGCCTGCTTGCCGCGCTCAAGCATGAGAGTGTCGACCCGAAGTCGGTCGAAATCCTCAATCTCAGGCCGCCGGAAATCGCCGCCGCCTTCGCACGCGGCGACATCGATGCGGCCTATGTCTGGGATCCGGCGCTCGGCCAGGTCAAGACATCAGGCAAGGTGGTGCTGGATTCCTCTGAGGTCGCCGCCTGGGGCGCGCCGACCTTCGACGCCTGGATCGTGCGCACCGACTTTGCCGAAAAGAACCCGGAAGCGGTGCGCGACTTCGTCAAGATGACGGGTGCAGCCTATGCCGAGTACCTGGCCGAGCCCGATGCCTGGTCGGCAGCGTCGCCGCAGGCGGCTGAGATCGCCAAGCTGACCGGCGCCAAGGTCGAGGAAGTGCCTGAACTGCTCAAGGGCTATGTCTTCCCGACACTCGAAGAACAGGCCTCCGACAAGTTCCTCGGCGGCGGCACGGTCAAGGCGATCGCGGCGGCATCCGCGTTCCTCAAGGAGCAGGGCAAGGTCGACGCCGTGCTGCCGGACTATTCGAAATATGTGACATCGAAATACGTCACCGAGGCGCTGGCCTCGAACTGATCCGACTGTTGGAGCGCCCCATGCCATGACAGGCAGGTGGCGCCCGATGAGACGCGCACGTCTTTCTTGACGCCGCGTGTCGTCTGTCCCGGAGCCGCTGACGAGGCGCGGCTTCGGGCAGGTGGACTTCAACGAACTCCCTGCGAGGGCTCATGTCGCATCTCGTGCTCGACAGAATCTCGGTCCACTATGACGGTCAGCCCGCACCGGCCGTCGAGCGGGTGTCGATCGATATCGCCAAGAATGATTTCGTCATCCTTGTCGGCCGTTCCGGCTGCGGCAAGACCTCGCTGCTCAATGTCGCCGCCGGCTTTGTCACGCCGGCACGCGGCACGGCCACGATCAACGGCCGGCCGATCGCAGCACCCGGTTCGGACCGGGCGGTGGTGTTCCAGAACGACGCGCTGTTTCCTTGGCTGACCGCGCGCGAGAACGTCGCCTTCGCGCTCAGGCTACGCGGTGTCGGGCCATCCGAGCGGGCACGCCGCGCCGACGAATTGCTCGGCCTGGTCAAGCTCACCGATGCCGGCGACAAGCGCATCTGGGAGCTGTCCGGCGGCATGCGCCAGCGCGTCGGCCTTGCCCGGGCGCTGGCTGCCGAGCCGCAATTCCTGCTGCTCGACGAGCCGCTCGGCGCGCTCGACGCGCTGACGCGCGAGCGTATGCAGACGACGCTGCTCGACCTGTGGACGGCAAGCAAGGTCGGCGTGCTGATGGTCACGCACGGCACTGACGAGGCGCTGGTGCTCGCCACCCGCATCGTCGTCCTGGCGCCCGGCCCGGGCCGGGTGGTGCGGACCTTGGAGCCGGGCTTCTCCAGGCGCTACGCATCGGGCGAGGCCATCCGCGCCATCAAGGCCGATCCTGGCTTCGCCGCGGCGCGCGGCGAACTGACCGACGCCATCTTCGAGGGAGAGGCGGCATGACCGTTTCATCCTACACCGAACGCTCCAGTTCCAGGATCGAAGAGGCCGACGGCCTGTCGGTGCCGTGGTCGCGCCCGATCCCGAAGCGCAAGGGCGTTTCGGCGCGCATGGTCAGCGCGGCCACCATTCTTCTGGTGCTGGCGCTTTGGACGCTGTCGGCCCGCCTGCAGCTGGTTTCGCCGGTGTTCCTGCCCTCGCCTTTAGCGGTGTGGAACAAATTCGTCGTCGTCGCCCGCGACGGCTTTGTCGACGCAACGCTCATCCAGCATATCGCCGCCAGCCTGGGGCGGGTGTTCGCGGCGCTCATCGCGGCGCTCCTCGTCGGTGTGCCGGTTGGCCTCGCCATCGGCATCAGCACCGTCGGCCGCGGCATTTTCGATCCGCTGCTGGAATTCCTGCGGCCGATCCCGCCGCTCGCCTATCTGCCGCTGGTCATCATCTGGTTCGGCATCGGCGAGCCATCGAAGGTCCTGGTGATAGCCATCGCCATGCTGGCGCCGGTGGCCTTGTCGACCGCGTCCGGCGTCCGCGGCGTCTCGCAGGAGCGTATCAACGCCGCGCGTTCGCTTGGCGCGACGAGGCGCCAGGTGGTCCGCCACGTGATCCTGCCCAGCGCGCTGCCGTCGATCCTGACCGGACTGCGCATCGCGCTCGGTGCCGGGTGGTCGACGCTGGTCGCCGCCGAACTGGTGGCGGCGACGCGCGGGCTTGGCTTCATGATCCAGTCGGCGGCGCAGTTCCTGGTCACCGACGTGGTGGTCATGGGCATTTTGGTGATCGCGGCCATCGCCTTCGTGCTCGAATTCGCCATCCGCAGGACCGAGCGCGCGCTTGTGCCGTGGGCGGGACGCGAATGATCGGAAACGGAGATGACGATGACCCATTCCACCGCCATGCTGTTCGCCCATTTCGGCACCTGGCTGCTGGGCCTGACATCCGATGACAAGGCTATAGAGGAGGACAACACGACAAGGGAGGACGGTCCGCGCTCGCCGGCGCCCGTCCAACTCCCGGCCGGGCGTGACCACCTGCCGCCGCGAGATGAGAGCTTCTACTGGGCCTGGCAGTACTGGTCGCAGTGAGAGCGGCTCAACCGCGCGAAGGGTTCGCCCACACCAGCCCGGTGAGACCAACCAGCATGACGACGATGCCGATGGTGAGCCATTGCGACTGGCCGGTCATGAAGCTGCCGCCGATCACGCCGATGCCTTGCAGCGACCACAGCGCGCCGACGGCCACCACGATCAACGCCAGCAAATTTTTGGTCAGTCTCGTTGCCGGATTCTCCTTCCGAAGTTGATCGGTTGCATCGCCGCCGTCGCGATGAAAGAGGCAAAGGAATCGGGTCAAGGGCAGCATCTTCTACTTGGATGTTGCCGCTCGATCTTGTCAAACAAGACATGGCTGTGGACTGGAACATCATCGTGACTTGATCGCGGATCAGCGGAAAATCACTGACAGACTGTTACCGGGCGACTCTAAACGTGTGCCGATGCCACGGAACTGCCAGATGATTGCCGCATTTCGTGCCTTATTGTCTCCGTAACGGCTGGGGTCTGTCAAAAACGGAGCCTTCCCCCAGATATGAATAACAACAACCGGACCGCGCTTGCCGCGGTGACGATCGCTGCTGGCCTGATGGTCGGCGCCTCCGCCACTCCAGCCGCCTCCGCCGCCGGCCAATGCGGCCGCGCTTCCTGGTACGCCCTTCACTCCAGGACCGCGTCGGGTGAACGGATGAACCCTTCGGCCTTGACCGCCGCCCACCGCACGCTGCCTTTCGGCACCAAGCTGCGGGTCACCAACCAGCACAATGGCCGCAGCGTCGTGGTGCGCATCAACGATCGCGGCCCGTTCATCAGGGGACGCGTGCTCGACCTGTCGAAGGGTGCCGCCGGCCAGCTCGGCTTCATCGGTTCCGGCCACACCGCGGTCTGCATGGCGCGCGTCTGACCACGTTGCCCGGCCTGGCGGCCGGGCCGTCGTGCCGCCTTCGCACCTGCACAATGAGCCGGCTTGTACCGTCCAAGGCTGATTTCCAAAGCTTTGGACCAAGAATGCGTATAGATCACGCCACGTGACGTATTGCATCGCAGCAATTAGTTGTTAACTTCCCCGCGAGACAGTTAGGGCCAGGCGCTGCTCGCCGCCCCTTCGGTCGCAGGCCGCAGCGGGGTAAACGGATGTTCTACCAGCTCTATGAAATGAACCACGCCGCCCTGCAGCCGGCCCGTCTCTATGCCGATGCGGTGCGGCTGTTCTATTCCAACCCGCTCAATCCGTTGTCGCACACGTCCTGGGGCCGCTCGATCGCGGCGGGCGCCGAGTTGTTCGAGCGCACCACGCGCCGCTACGGCAAGCCGCAATTCGGCCTCGACAAGACGGTGGTCGACTGGAAGAGCGTGGCAGTGACGGAGAAGACCGTCTGGTCGCGGCCGTTCTGCAACCTGGTGCGTTTCGAGCGCGCCGTGCCCGCCGGGCGGCGGCGCGATCCGAAGCTTCTGATCGTGGCGCCGATGTCGGGCCACTATGCGACGCTGCTGCGCGGCACGGTCGAAGCCATGCTGCCCCATGCCGACGTGCACATCACCGACTGGATCGACGCCCGCATGGTGCCGACGGCCGACGGCCAATTCGATCTCGACGACTATATCGACTATGTCGTCGACATGCTGCATGTGCTGGGCCCCGACACGCATGTGATGGCTGTTTGCCAGCCTTCCGTGCCGGTGCTGGCGGCCGTGGCGCTGATGGAAACGCGCGGCGACCCCTTCGTTCCCGCGACGATGACCCTGATGGGCGGGCCGATCGACACGCGCCGCAACCCGACCGCGGTCAACCTTCTGGCCGAGGAGAAGGGCATAGACTGGTTCCGCGACAATGTCGTGATGCGCGCGCCCTGGCCGGTGCCGGGCTTCGGCCGCGAAGTCTATCCAGGCTTCCTGCAGCTTTCGGGCTTCATGAGCATGAACCTCGACCGCCACATCATCGCCCACAAGGACTTCTTCATGCACCTTGTGAAGCATGACGGCGACAGCGCCGAGAAGCACCGCGACTTCTACGACGAGTATCTGGCGGTGATGGACCTGACGGCGGAGTTCTACCTGCAGACGGTCGACACGGTGTTTGTCCGGCATGCCTTGCCCAAGGGCGAGATGACGCATCGCGGCACGCCGATCGATCCCTCGGCCATCCGCAATGTCGCGCTGTTCACGGTGGAGGGCGAGAACGACGACATTTCCGGCCTCGGCCAGACGCGGGCGGCGCACGATCTGTGCGTCAACATTCCCGCCGACAGGAAGGCGCATTACATGCAGCCCGCGGTCGGGCATTACGGCGTCTTCAACGGCTCGCGCTTCCGCTCCGAGATCGTGCCGCGCATCGTCGACTTCATCACCAGCTATGGCCGCCAGAACCGGGTCGCCGTGAAACCGAAGCTGGTCCGCACCGCCAAAAGATAGGCAGCCGGCATTGCCGGCCCGATAGCGCGGGACAGGCCGGGCAGGCCTGTCGCACGGCGCCGCTGCCATGCGTCTCGCGAGTAACCATGTCGCAAATCACCCAATCGTGGTAATTGACACGGACTGTAGATCGCCCTTAACCTTTCATTAATAACAAGGGCGAGCGGGGACAATGAATTCCTCACCAATGGCGCGAACGCTTCGTGCGTGCGCAGTAGCCGGACTGGCGACAATGATGGGAGGCTGGGTGGCGCCGGCCCTGGCGGCTGGAGCGATGACGACCGGCGGCGTCGCGTCGCAACCGATCGGCCATTATGATTTCTGCAGGCTCAATGCCCGCGAATGCGCGATCCATCCCGGCAATCTTGCGCCGGCGGCGATGACGGACAGGTTGTGGCGCAAGCTGGCCAAGGTCACCGCCAGGGTGAATGCCGCCGTCAAGCCGATGAGCGACATGGACATCTACGGCAAGGACGAGGTCTGGGCCTATCCCGCCAAGGGCGTCGGCGACTGCGAGGACTACGTGCTGGAAAAGCGGCGCCTGCTGTCCCGCATGGGCATATCGCTTGCCGATCTTCTCATCACCGTGGTGCGCAAACCCGACGGCGAAGGGCACTCGGTGCTGACGGTTCGCACCGACAAGGGCGACTATGTGCTCGACAATCTGACCGACAAGGTCAAGGCCTGGGATGAGACCGGCTACCGCTTCCTCAAGCGCCAGGCGATCGACAACACCGGCCGCTGGGTCTCGATCCGCGGCGGCCAGCAGGTGCTGGTGGGGTCCGTAGAGTAGGACTGCGGCGGGCGGCGCGGCCAACCGCCGGATGTCGGCTCCGCCCTTCATTCCCCTGCAGGGCATTTCTCCCCGTATCGTGACGAGGAGAAAGACGCTGTCATCGATGACTTCGCCAATTGCCGACGTAGCAAGAAGTACGCTGCGGGCGCGGCTGTCTCCCTTCTCCCCGTCACGATACGGGGAGAGGTGCCGGCAGGCGGATGAGGGGCGGCGCCGACGTTGCAGTCACGCGCCTCGCTCACTCCCCAAAAAATTCCCACACCCTCCGTGAACCATTTCGGCCCGGCCGGCGACACACAGCCGTGAACCGAAACCAACCATGGAGACTTCAAATGACTGCTTTCCTGCGCAACACCCTTCTTGCCGCTGTCGCGGTGTCGGGCATGGCCGGATCCGCTCTGGCCGATCAGACCATTCCAAGCTGCGCCAACACCAATCTTAACGACCTGTGGAGCGGCCGCTGTTGCGGCGCCGCCGGCGCATCGGACTGCCTGGGCGGCGGCAATGGTGGCCGCGGCCATGGTGATCACGGCCGCGGCGGCAATGGCGGCAGCACGGCCGGCAAGAACTGATCTCGTCACGGCTGCCCGCCGGCTGCTGCTGGCGGGCACCGTTTCGCGATCGGGAGCTCAGCCGCCGCGTGAGCCGGGCAACCCCGACCTACCGTCGCCGCCCCAGCGCCGCCCGGATCGAGGCGGTGATGCGGCGCAGTTCCTCCTCGTCGAGCTTTTCGATGTTCTCGGCCAGGAGGTTGGCAAGCTCGGTCGCGGCCGGGCTCAGGCCGGACGTGTCGAGCCTGACGCGCGGATGTGAGGCTTCGGCCAGTCGCGCCAGTTCCTCGGCGTCGTCCCAGATGATGTTGAAATAGCCGATGATCTTCTGGATCAACGTCCAGGTCGGCGCGCCGCGCCTTCCATGCTCGAGCGCGGACAGATAGGCCGCGCTGACACCGATGGCGGCGGCCATGTCCTTCTGGGTGACGCCGCGCTCGGCCCTCAGCGCCCGCAGCCTCTCGCCGAACGGGGTCACGACCCCACCCTCACGACCGGACCCGCCGCAGCCTGACATAGAGCGCGCCCGAGCCGCCATGGTTGCGCGCGGCATAGTCGTGGCTGGAGACCAGCGGCCGGAACGCCGGCGTCGACAGCCAGGCCGGCACCGCGCGGCGCAGTACGCCGTCGCCGCCCGACGACGAGCCCTTGCCGGTGATGACCAGGACGTAACGGATGCCGCCGGCATGGGCGCGGTGCAGGAAGGAGAACAGCAGCGAATAGGCTTCGTCCTGCGTCATGCCGTGCAGGTCGACCCGGCCTTCGATGGGCAGCCGGCCTTTCGACAATTTGTCCAGCGTCGGCTCGTCGAGCGCATGGGAGACATGCTGGGCCTTCGGCTTCGCCGCGCCGGCCGGACCGGCAAGGGGCCGGGCCTGTTGCGTCGGCGCCGGCTTCGCCTCGAGGTCGAAATCCGGGACGGGCACGGCGGCCTTGCCTTTCAGCGGCTTGGCTGTGCGCGCCACCAGGTTCCACAGCACCCGGTCGTCCTCGCTCAGCCTCTCGGTGCGGCGGGTCATGGCTTCAACCCCGAGACGAGCGGGCGCGGCACCAGCGCGTAGAAATCGGCCGGATTGCGCACCACGCCGGCGATCTCGCCGGCGGCATCGCCCGAACCGGCGAAGAGGTCCCCGCGCGCCGGCCCGGTGATGGCGGAACCGGTGTCCTGCGCGATCAGCAGGCGGCGGAACGGTTTTGCCTCGAAAGCCGTCAGCGATGGCGCATCGATGTAGAAGGGCGTGCCGAATGTGTGCAGCAGCCGGTCGACGGCGATCGAGCGGCCGGGCGTCAGCGGCACCTTGGCGGCGGCGATCGGCCCGAGCGCCGCGTCCTCCACATCAGCCTCGCGAAAGAAGATATAGGAGCGGTTCTGCCACAGGACCTCGTCGACGCGGTCGGGATGCGCCCTGAACCAGGCGCGGATCGACTGCATCGTCACTTTTTCCAGCGGGATCTCGCCGAGCTCGCTCAACACCTTGCCGGGCCCGGTGAAGCGCTGGCCGGACTTGGCCGCATAGGTGACGCGGCACAGCCGGCCATCCGTCATGAGAAGCCGCGCCGCGCCCTGCACATGGATGAAGAAGGCGTCGACCTTGTCGGCCAGCCAGGCGATTTCCAGGCCCTTGCCGGCGAGCGCGCCGCGCTCGATCGCGCCGCGGTCGAAATATTCGGCCGGCCCGTCCGGCGTCCGGCGCGCGAAAGCGAGATAGGGGTCCATTCCGTCGGGCCGGTTGGCGTCGTCGATGTCGACGAGATCGGCGGGACGCGACAGCAGCGGAACGGCAAAACGCTCCGTGCGCACCGGCGAGGCCTCGACCTGCGGCTCATAGAATCCGGTGACGAGGCCGGCGCCGGTCTCTGGGCGCACCAGCATGGGGACGAAATGACGCTCGAAGAAGCTCCGCGCCTCCGACCGGCTGGCAGGAGGGGCCGCGCGCGCCTCGGTATAGGCACCGGCAAAGGCGTCAAATTCGACGCCGAGCGCGCCGCTGCGATAGGGCTTGGCCAGGACATGGAAGGCAGAGCGGCGAAAGGCTTCGAAAGCTGCCAGATGGTCGTCGTCATCCCAGCCGGGCGGATCGCCGAAGGATCTTTCGCTGAATGCCTGATGGAAGGACACGACAGGTCCGCCGCGGTCGGGGATTCAGTCTTCTTCTTCGGTGGCGACGAGCTTCCAGTTCGGATCCCGCGAACGCGTGTCGCGGGCGAAGGTCCAGACATCCTTGACCTCGGCGACGGTTTCGGGGTCGCCGTCGATGACCGTACCGGCCTTGTCGCGCGTCGCCGAAATCAGCTCGCTGATGATGCGCAGCGTGACATGCGCCTCGCCGCCCTTCATCTCGGCCGAGACGATATCGGCCTTGTCGATGCCGACGAAGGAAGACTGGATCTTTTCCGACCGCGCCTCGCGCTCGCCGATGGCGGCGACGAAACCGTCATAGACATCGCGCGACAGAAGGTTCTTCAGCGTTTTGCGATCGCCGTCGGCATAGGCCATGACGATCATCTCGTAAGCCATCTTGGCGCCGTCGACGAAACCCTTCGGGTCGAACGACGGATCGTTGTCCTTGATCGTGCGCAGGCCCTTGTTGAGGTCGGTGCCGGGCTTGGCGAAGGCGTCGATGGCCGCATAGACCTCGCCGGCCGGCTCGCCGGGCTGGCGCTTGCGCGGCAGCGACACGACATTCTCGGGTTTCTGCGCATCCTTGTCGCCGGTGCGGGCGGCGGTATAGGGGTCGAAAGGCGGCCGTTCGCTGCCGGTACGACGGCCCAGCACATTGCGCAGCTGGAAAAAGATCACAACTGCCGCAATCAGAAAGAAAATCGTGCCGAAGTCGAAGAAACCCATATCTTCCGCCAATCAATCCTGCCCTCGGCCGGACCGCCCGGCCAACAGGGCAGCGGTCGCATAGCGTTCAACATGCAAACCATATAGAACGCAAGGCGCAATCATTCAAATCAAAGACAGCCATACCTATCTAACAGCCTCGGCGCCAGCGGCGGGCGGCCGCCGGCCGGCAAAACAGACCAACGCCAGAACGATCGGAAGGATCGGCAAGACTTGCGCATTTCGTTATTTCCCGTTTTTCTTCTGGCGCTTCCGCTGCTGGAGATCGCCGGCTTCGTCATAGTCGGGCGCCAGATCGGCGCGCTGGCGACGGTCGGCCTGGTGCTCGCCTCGAGCATCGCCGGGGCGCTGCTGCTCAGGCATCAGGGTTTTGGCGTCATGAGCCGCATCAGCACCGAGATGGGCGCCGGCCGCGATCCGAGCCGCGAACTCGCGCACGGCGCCATGATCGTGCTCGCGGCGATCCTGCTGATCATCCCGGGCTTCATATCGGACATTTTCGGCATTCTCTTGTTCCTGCCGCCGGTGCGCGACCTTGCCTGGCGCAGGCTCAAGGGCCGCATCGTGGTGGCGACGAATTTCTCGGCCGGCGGCTTCCGCGGCCGGCCGCGCGACAGGGTCATCGACCTCGACGACGGCGATTATTCGCGCGAAGACGATTTCAAGCGCGGACCGGACCACAACTCGCCATGGCGCCGGCTGAAGGACGATTGAGACTGTATCGATATTCCGGTGGTGCCGGCCTGACCTGAATCTCGACACGGTCTAGCCCCTCGGTTCGCAGGGCGGCAAACCTTGTCTTGTCATGCCGGCCATGGTAGCGAACGCCCGATTTCAATTCGGTCAGCAATGCTGCCCAGGCAAAAGGACACAAGGCTCATGGCCAGCAAAGATGACGCGCCGGTCGGCGCCAACGGAAACGGCAATACGGCGCAGCCCTCGCTCAACGTCCTTGCCCAGTATGTGAAGGATCTTTCCTTCGAGAGCCCCGGCGCGCCGAACTCGCTGCGCGGCCGCGACAAGGCGCCCGGCATCGCCATCAACGTCAACGTCAACGCCAATCCGCTCTCCGACAAGCAGTTCGACGTCAATCTGACGCTGAACGCCAAGGCGTCCTTCGACCAGGAAGTGCTGTTCAACGTCGAGCTGGTCTATGGCGGCGTTTTCGCCATCAGTGGTTTCCCGCAGGAACACATGCTGCCGATCCTGTTCATCGAATGCCCGCGCCTGCTGTTCCCGTTCGCCCGGCAGATCATCGCCGAGGCGACGCGCAATGGCGGCTTCCCGCCCCTGATGCTCGACCCGATCGATTTCGCGCAGATGTTCCAGCAGAAGCTGGCCGAGGACCAGGCGGCGTCGAAGGTCCAGGTGAGCTGACGGCGGCTCTTCCGCAGCATTGAAGAATCCGGCCTCGCGCCGGGTTTTTGTTGGACAGGCAGGCGGGACAGCATCCCCCTCTGGCCTGCCGGGCAGGGGGCGCGAAGGAACGCTACCTGCGCAGCTGTCCGTTCACTCTGCGGCCATCACCTTCAGCCACAGCGCCTTCTCGCCCAGCGTGGCGACCATGCCGGCATGGGCTGCGCGCTCGGCTTCGCTCAGGCGCGGGGGCAGGGCGATCGGCCGCGTGCCGACGGAGATGTCGATGTCGGCCACTTCGCCCGCGCCGTTCATCTGCACGGCAACGGTATCGAGGATCAGAGCCGTCTGCTTGCCGCCGATCAGCTCGATATAGACTTCGGCCAGCAGCTCCGAATCCAGCAAGGCGCCGTGCTTGGTGCGCCGCGCATTGTCGATGCCGTAGCGCCGGCAGAGCGCGTCGAGCGAATTGGGACCCATCGGATGCCTGCGCCGCGCCAGCGCCAGCGTGTCGACGACGCGCCCGATGTCGACGGCCGGATGGCCGAGCCTGCCAAACTCGACGTTGAGGAAGCCGATGTCGAAAGTGGCGTTGTGGGCGACCAGCTTGGCGCCGTCGGTGAAAGCGATCCACTCCTCGACGATCTCGGCGAAGGACGGCTTGCCTTGCAGGTCCGCCATGCTGATGCCGTGCACGGCCTGCGCCTCGGCGTGGATCGAGCGGCCCTGCGGGTTGATGTAGTGGTGGAAGGTCCTGCCGGTCGGAAAGCGGTTGACCAGCTCGACGCCGCCAAGCTCGATGATGCGGTCGTCGCGCATGTCGAGGCCGGTGGTTTCCGTGTCGAAAATGATCTCACGCATCGAATCAGTCGCTCCAGAGAGCAGAATCATACACCAGAACAAAATGGCAATGGGCAATGCCGTTTTTCCCTTCTTCCCTTGTGGGAGAAGGGAAGCGTCAGTGACCAGACACCCCGGTCAGTTTCGCGATGATGGCCGCGACGGCGGCCCGCGCGGCGTCCAGGCCCTGGCTGGTATCGATGACGAAATCGCCCTGGCGCCGCTTTTGCGCATCGGGCACCTGGCTGGCCAGGATGGAGGCGAGTTTCTCTTCGCTCATGCCGGGACGTGCCAGCACGCGCTGACGCTGGACTTCGGCCGGCGCGGTGACGACGACGACCTTATCGACGCGGTCGCGGCCGCCGGTTTCGAACAGAAGCGGAATGTCGAGGACGGCCAGCGGCGCGCCGGCGGCGCGGTTGCGCGCCAGGAACGCGTCGGCATCGGCGCGCACCAGCGGGTGGATGATCGCTTCCAGCCTTTTCAGCGCGGCCGCATCGCCAAGCACGCGGGCGCCGAGCTTTGCCCGGTCGACGCCTCTTGCGTCGGTGGTCCCGGGAAAGGCGGCCTCGACCAAGGGGGCTGCCTTGCCGGCATAGAGGCGATGCACCGTCTCGTCGGAATCGTGCACCGGCACGCCGGCCTCGGCAAACATTTTCGCCGTCGTCGACTTGCCCATGCCAATCGACCCCGTCAGCCCGAGCACGATCATGATTTGGGCGCCAGATCGGCAACGACAAGCGCGCGCAACTCGGGGGTAACCTTGGGCCTGACGCCGAACCAGCGCTCGAAACCGGGCACCGCCTGGTTGAGCAGCATGCCGAGGCCGTCGACGGTCTTCAGCCCTCTTGCCCGCGCCGCGGCAAGCAGCGGCGTCTCGAGCGGCACATAGACGATGTCGGTGACGATGGCGTGGTCCGGCAAAAGGGCCGGGTCGGCGGCGAGCCCCTCATTGCCTTGCATGCCGAGCGCCGTGGTGTTGACGAACAGGCCGGCATCGGCAAGCAGTTCACCGGTCGCCTCCGTGCCATGCGCCGAGACACCGGCGCCGAACCGGTCCCGCAATTCCATCGCCCGGGCAAGCGTGCGATTGACGATGCGGATATCGCGGATGCCGCGCTCTTTCAGCGCGTGGATGACGGCGCGCGAGGCCCCGCCGGCGCCGAGCACCACCGCCGGGCCAATGGACGCCCAGCCCGGCGCATGATCGTCGAGATTGGCGGCGAAGCCATGGCTGTCGGTGTTGCCGCCCCAGAGCCGACCATCTTCCAGCCACAGCGTGTTGACCGCGCCGATCTGCTGGGCCGCCTCATCACGGCGCTCGACCAGGGCGAACGCCGCCTCCTTGTGCGGGATGGTAACGTTACCGCCGAGATAACCGCTCGCGTGCAATGTCCGCAGGAATTCGGCGAAATCCTGCGGCGCCACGTCGATCGCCTGGTAGCTGCCGTCGATGCCGTATCTGGCCAGCCAGTGGCCGTGGATCTTCGGTGAGCGAGAATGCTTGATCGGGTGACCGGTGACGAAGGCCTTTTTGGTCGCCTCAGCCATCGATCGCTCCCAGCGTGCGCAGTTCGGCCAGCAGCGGCAGTAGCGGCAGGCCGACAATGGTAAAATGGTCGCCCTCGATCTTCTCGAAGAGCTGGATGCCTTCGCCTTCGACCTGGTAGGCGCCGACGCTCGACAGCGCCCTTGAGCCGACGCGCGCCAGATGGCGGCCGATGAAGGCCGGATCGAGCTTGCGCATGGTGAGGCTGGCGATGCCGACATGGCGCCACAGCACCTCGCCATCGCGGATCAGGACCGCGGCGCTGTTGAGCTGATGGGTCTTTCCCGACAGCGCCAGCAGATGGCGGCGCGCCCCTTCCATGTCGGCCGGCTTGTGGAACACCTCGTCGCCCAGCGACAGCGTCTGGTCGCAACCGAGCACCAGTGCGCCGGGCCTGCGCTCGCTTACTTCGGTGGCCTTGGCTTCGGCAAGCACCAGCGCGACATCCTCGGGCGAGGCGCCGCTGCCTTGCAGGGGCGCCTCGAGCGCGCGCTCGTCGACGTCAGGCGCAACCGCCTCGACGTCGATGCCGGAAGCGAGCAGCATCGCCTTGCGGAATGGGCTGCCGGAAGCGAGGATGATTTTTTCGGTCATTTTTTCACTCGGATGCAAACACGGGCGGTTGGCGTATGAGGCGCTTTGATCTGTAGAGTCGGCGCCGCCCTCATTGTCCTGCGGGACATTTCTCCCCGTAAAGAGACGGGGAGAAAGGGCAGCTTCGGCGCAAGCGTTCTTTCCGGCCGCGCTGGCGATTGGCGAAACCATCGATGACAGCGCCCCTCTCCCGTCACTATACGGGAGAGGATGCCGGCAGGCAGGTGAGGGGCAGCGCCGATTTCCGCCAGAAAAACTCGGAAAAACTCACTCATCTGCACCTACCGCGTCTTTCCCCGCAGGGCAACGATGGCCGCCGCCGTTTCCTCGATCGAGCGGCGGCTGACGTCGATCATCGGCCAGCCGTGGCGGGTGCAGATCTGGCGGGCATAGGCGAGTTCCTCATTGATGGCGGCGCGGTCGACATAGTCGCCTGGCATATAGGCGCTCGAGTTGCCGAGGATACGGTTCTGGCGGACATGCGAGATGCGTTCGGCGGTGGCGACAAGGCCGACGATCAGCGGCGTCCTGGCGTTGACCAGGCTTTCAGGTACCGGCACGCCGAGCACGATCGGAATGTTGGCGGTCTTGATGCCTCTGTTGGCGAGATAGATGCTGGTCGGCGTCTTGGACGTGCGCGAAATGCCGACCAGCACGATATCGGCATCGTCCATATTGGCCGGCAGCTGGCCGTCATCGTGCTCCATGGTGAAGTTGAGCGCGTCGATGCGGCGGAAATATTCGGCATCGAGGACATGCTGGGCGCCGACGCGGCGGCCGGCCGGCGTGCCCAGATAGGACTGGAAGACGGTGAGCACCGGCTCCAGCACGGAGACGCAGGGCAGGCCCATGGCGGCGGAGCGCTCGTCGATGCCGCGCGCCAGCTTCTGGTCGACGACGGTATAGAGGATGATGCCCGGCTCCTCCTCGATGTCCTCGAACACTTTGGCCACCTGTTTTTCGGTGCGGATGAGCGGGTAAATGTGCTCGATGGCGCGCGCATCCTTGTACTGCGCCGAAGCTGCGCGGCCGGCCGCGAGCAGCGTTTCGCCGGTGGCGTCGGAGATCAGGTGCAGGTGGAAGAAGCTCTGGGGTTTGTTCACAGGGTTTTACCTAGGGCTGTGGGCGGATGTGGATAAAGCAGGGTTCGGAAGACCCGCCGGCCAGGGCGACTGTATCAGATGCCGGTTTGTCCACAATTCGATGCGCTGTAGGCTTCGTCGGGCGGCTGGGGACAAGTCCGTGGACGAACATTTTTGCCTTTTGTCCGTCCACAGGACGAGCCTGCAGGATCGCTGCTCTAGCGTGTTGAGTCCAATGGAAGATTCCGGATCGTCCCCAGAACCCTTGCAAGGGGCGATTGGAAATGCGCGACAATATGCTTGCTGGTGTTTTGACGGCCAAAGCGGGACAGGTGACAACCACCACAACCAACAGACTCTTAGAATCAGAAGATTCTCTAGAAATAAGATATTTGATTAAGGGAAAGCCGGGAGAGGCGAGCGCTCTATGCCTGCAAGACGGATCATGCTGGACGTGCTGAAGGGTGAGACGGTGTTTCCGCCGCCGCTCTGGATGATGCGCCAGGCCGGGCGCTATCTGCCGGAATACCGCGAGACGCGCCGACGCGCAGGTTCGTTCCTCGACCTCTGCTATGATCCCGACCTTGCCTTCGAGGTGACCATGCAGCCGATCGAGCGCTTCGGCTTCGACGCCTCGATCCTGTTCTCCGACATCCTTGTCGTTCCGCATGCGCTCGGCCGCGACGTGCGCTTCGAAGAGGGGCGAGGGCCGTTGCTGACGCCGATCACGGCGGCTGAAATCGCGGCCCTGGACAGCATGGTGTTTCACGTGAATCTCGAACCGGTCTACGAGACGGTCCGCCGGTTGCGCGCGAAACTGCCCGATGAAACCACCCTGATCGGCTTCTGCGGCGCGCCATGGACAGTGGCGACCTACATGATCGCCGGGCACGGTACGCCGGACCAGGCGCCGGCGCGGCTGTTTGCCTATCGCGAGCCGGCGGCGTTTCGTCAGTTGCTCAAGGTGCTGGCCGATCATTCGGCCGCCTATCTCATCAGGCAGATCGAGGCCGGCGCCGATGCGGTGCAGATATTCGATTCCTGGTCAGGCGTGCTCGACGATGCCTGTTTCGAGCTGTTCTGCGTCGAGCCGGTGGCCGAGATCGTCAGGCAGGTCCGGGCGGTCCATCCCGATGTGCCGATCATCGGTTTTCCCAAGGGCGCCGGCGCGCGCTACCGGAGCTATCGCGAGAAGACCGGCGTCACGGGGCTGGGGATCGACTGGACTGTGCCGCTGGAGACAGCCAAGGCGTTGCAGCGGGAAGGGGCCGTCCAGGGCAATCTCGATCCGCTGCGGCTGGTGACGGGCGGCAAGGCGCTGGCTGACGGCGTCAGCGCAATCCTGGAGAGCCTGGCCAGCGGCCCGCTGATCTTCAATCTCGGCCACGGCATCACGCCGGAAACGCCGGTGGCGCATGTCGAGGCGATGGTGAAACTGGTGAGGAGCGCGACACGCTAATGGCCGGGATGAGCAACACCAACAGCACGGGCCAGGCGATGATGCGCATGGTGATCGGCATCGCCGCTTTGGTTGTCCTGACAGCGCTGCTGTTTCTGGCGGCGCCCGACGGCTTCTATCTCTGGGCCAAGGCGATCCATGTTCTTGCCGTCATCTCCTGGATGGCGGGCATGCTCTATTTGCCGCGCCTGCTGGTCTATCACGCCGATGCCGAGAAGGGTTCGGTGCAGTCGGAGACCTTCAAGGTGATGGAGCGCCGGCTGCTGCGCGGCATCATCAATCCGGCGATGATCGTCACCTGGGTGTTCGGCCTGTGGCTGGCCTGGAAAGGTTTCGGTTTCCAGGGTGGCTGGCTGCACGGCAAGATCGCGCTGGTGCTGGTCCTGTCGGGCATCCACGGCTATCTGGCCGGCGCTGTGCGAAAATTCGCCGAGGACCGCAATGAAAAGCCTGCGAGGCACTGGCGGATCGTCAACGAAATCCCCACATTGCTGATGATCGCTATCGTGATCCTGGTCGTCGTCAAGCCGTTCTGAACCCTCAGACCTCTCTCACGACCTGCTAAAAGGCGGCTTGCTCTTTCAGCCGGCCGACGATAAAAGACGGGTCTTCCTTCCCGTCATGCGCCGCCCTTCATTGCTTTTGGCCGCGCCCGGCATTTATCGCATCCCGCCGATTTCCTCCCAAAAGCCTACCCAGAGTCTATCCTAATGCAAGAAATGAAACTCACCGAGTTCAAGAACAAGAAACCGCCAGAGCTGATCGCCTATGCCGAATCACTCGAGGTGGAGAACGCCAGCGTCATGCGCAAGCAGGAGCTGATGTTCGCAATCCTCAAGAAGCTGGCTGCGCAGGACATCGAGATCATCGGCGACGGCGTGGTCGAAGTCTTGCAGGACGGTTTCGGTTTCCTGCGCTCGGCCAACGCCAATTATCTGCCGGGTCCCGACGACATCTATATCTCGCCATCGCAGATCCGGCGCTTTTCACTGAAGACCGGCGATACGGTCGAAGGGCCGATCCGCAGCCCGAAAGAGGGCGAGCGCTATTTCGCGCTGCTCAAGGTCAACACCATCAATTTCGACGACCCCGAGAAGATCCGTCACAAGATCCACTTCGACAATCTGACGCCGCTCTATCCGACCAAGCGGCTGAAGATGGAGATCGACAACCCGACCTCCAAGGACATCTCGCCGCGCGTGATAGACCTGGTCGCGCCGATCGGCAAGGGACAACGCGCGTTGATCAACGCGCAGCCGCGTACCGGCAAGACGGTTCTCATGCAGAACATCGCCCACTCGATCACCGCCAACCATCCCGAATGCTATCTGATCGTGCTTCTGATCGACGAGCGGCCGGAGGAAGTGACCGACATGCAGCGCTCGGTGAAGGGCGAGGTGATCTCCTCGACCTTCGACGAGCCGGCCGTGCGCCACGTACAGGTCGCCGAGATGGTCATCGAGAAGGCCAAGCGCCTGGTCGAACATGGCCGTGACGTGGTCATCCTGCTCGATTCGATCACCCGCCTCGGCCGCGCCTACAACACCGTGGTGCCGTCCTCGGGCAAGGTGCTGACCGGCGGCGTCGACGCCAACGCACTGCAAAGGCCGAAGCGCTTCTTCGGCGCTGCCCGCAACATCGAGGAAGGCGGTTCGCTGACCATCATCGCCACCGCGCTGATCGATACCGGCAGCCGCATGGACGAAGTCATCTTCGAAGAATTCAAAGGCACCGGCAACTGCGAAATCCAGCTCGACCGCAAGGTCGCCGACAAGCGCATCTACCCGGCCATGGACATTCTGAAGTCGGGTACCCGCAAGGAAGACCTGCTGGTGCCGCGCGCCGACCTGCAGAAGATCTTCGTGCTGCGCCGCATCCTGGCGCCCATGGGAACCACGGACGCGATCGAGTTCCTCATCGACAAGCTCAAGCAGACCAAGACCAACGCCGACTTCTTCGATTCGATGAATACGTAAGGTTTTGGGATGGGCGTCGAGTTCCTTCGCGCCCCCCTCTGTCCTGCCGGACATCTCCCCCTCGAGGGGGGAGACTAGCAGTTTCACCCTGGCACCTTTTCTTAGACTTCTTAGACGTCGAAAATCGGCGGAATCGCCGCGATATCCGATCTCCCCTCTTGTGGGGGAGATGCCCGGCAGCGCAGAGGGGCGCTGTCCCGCCGGTGCTTAGTCTGATCGACGCAACAGTTTATCGAGAGCTCCTGGATCGGCCACGGCGGGCAGACACACCTGCCCCGTACAGAGCCACGCACCGGGCTTGTCGGTCGGCGGCGATACTCCGCCCGGCAAGGAAGCTCGATTCGCCTGCGTACCGACCGCCAGCACAACATCCACCCGACGCGGATCGGGATTGCGATTCGCTACGGGAACGAGCTCTGGATTCGTCAGATCCTCCACAAGCACCAGCTTCAACGGCTCGATGGCGAGCGCCGAAGCGTTGACGATGCCCGCCTGGCCATAGACCTGGTGCGCTGCGCGGCCGGCGGCGTGTTCGGCGACTTTCGTCGCTTTCTCCTGCAGCTCGAGATCGCCGGTCAGCGCGGCGAGCCGGACCAACGCCTCGATGACCTGGCCGGTGGCGGACGCAATGGCCTCGTCGACATCGCCCCTGATGCGGATCGGCACGTCGGTGCTGTCGGAGGCGGTGAGATAGTATCCGGTGCCGTCGGCATCGGCATGCCAGCGGTCGAGCTGCTCGACGAATTGCCGGGCCCGATCGGCGTAGTTCCAGTCGCCGGTGGCTTCGAACAGGGCGATCGCCGCATTGGCCATCGCCGCATAGTCGCTCGACAGGGCCGGGAACAGTTTCTTGGCGCCGAGCATGGAATGGGGCAGCCGTCCTCCTTCGGCGGACCCGGCGATATGGGCGAATGCGGACTTGGCCGCATCGATCCAGTCTCGCCGCGCCAGAGAGCGCCCCGCTTCGGCAAGCGCCGCGATCATCTGGCCGTTCCAGTCTGCGAGGACCTTGCCGTCGCGGCCGGGCCTGACGCGCCGTTCCCGGACCGCCAGCAGCCTTGCCTTGAGAGTGGCCAGAAGCGGCTGCTCGGCGATGCCTTGCGTCTGCTGGGCCTGCGTCTGGTGGATGACGGGCTTGCCTTCCCAACCGGGTGGGCTGGAGAGCGTGAAGTGATTGAAAAATAACGGAGATTCGTCGCCTAGCGCAGCCTCGATCTCCTCCCGGCTCCATGTGTAGAAAAGGCCCTCCTCGCCCTCGCTGTCGGCGTCGAGGCTGGCGGCGAAGGCACCGCCATCGACGCGCATCTCTCGCAGCAGCCAGTCGATGGTCTCCTCGATTCGGACCCGGAACAAATCCTTTCCGCTCGCGGCGTAGGCCCAGTTGCAAAAACGGATGAGCTGGGCGTTGTCGTAGAGCATCTTTTCGAAATGCGGCACCAGCCATTGCGCGTCTGTCGAATAGCGGCTGAGCCCGCCGCCGACATGATCGTAGATGCCACCGGCCAGCATCCGTTCGAGGCTCAACAGGACAGCGTCGCGATGGCCGGCATTGCCGTCGCGCAGCCAGGACAGCCACAGCGTCTGCATGAACGGCGCGTTGGGGAATTTCGGCGCGCCGCGCAAGCCGCCGAAATCCTTGTCGATCATGCCGTCTATGCCTTTGGCGAGAGCGGCCAGCGTGTCGCGGTCGAGCGCGGTGCCGGCATGCGCGCCGGCGAGCCTGGTCTCGACATGGGCAGTCAGCCCGTCGGCGCTCTGGTTCAGGCTTGCCCTTTTCTCCCGCCAGGCCTTGTCGATCGCTTCCATCACCTGGATGAAGCCCGGGCGGCCATAGCGCGGTTCGCGAGGGAAATAGGTGCCGCCCCAGAACGGCTTGCCGTCCGGCGTCAGGAACATGGTCAGCGGCCAGCCACCCTGCTCGCCCATGGAGGACAGCGCCGCCATGTAGATCTGGTCGATGTCGGGACGCTCCTCGCGGTCGACCTTGATATTGACGAACAGACGGTTCATGACGGCGGCGACGTCGTCATTCTCGAAGCTTTCATGGGCCATGACGTGGCACCAGTGGCAGGCAGCATAGCCGACCGACAGCAGGATCGGCCGATCCAGCGCCCTCGCCTCGTCAAGCGATGCCGGCGACCAGGCCCGCCAATGCACCGGATTGCCGCTGTGCTGCTGCAAATAGGGGCTGGCTTCGTCGGCAAGCAGATTTTGAGCAGGCAATGTCACGATGAGGCGATCCGGCGAAACAGGGTTGGACAATGAAGCTAGGGCGGTCCAACAAGGCGGGCAAATGATTTCGGCCGACACAATCGTCGCGCTTTCCAGCGGGCGCGTGCCCGCCGGCGTCGCCGTCATCCGTATTTCGGGGCCGAAGACTCGATTCGTTATCGAAACGATTGCCGGGGGCATGGTTAATAACCGTGTGGCAAGACTGCGCAAGCTGCGGGCGCCCGATGGCAGCGTGCTTGACAGCGGCTTGGTGATCTTTTTCCCAGGCCCCGGCAGCTTCACCGGCGAGGACGTGGCGGAATTCCAGGTGCATGGCGGCCGCGCCGTGGTGGCGAGGCTGTTAGAGACGATCGCGGGCTTCGAAGGCGTCAGGCACGCCGAAGCGGGCGAGTTTACTCGCCGGGCCTTCCTCAATGGCAAGGTCGATCTGGTGAGGACGGAAGCGCTGGCCGATCTGGTCAACGCCGAGACCGAAGCACAGCGACGCTTCGCGGTGCAGAATGCTGAAGGCGTCCAAGCCGAGCTTTACCTGAGCTGGCGTCGGCGGCTCATCCATGCACGCGCCATGATCGAGGCCGAGATCGATTTCGCCGACGAGGACGACATTCCCGGTTCCGTTTCAGATACGGTCTGGTCCGATGTCCGGACATTGATCGGGGAGGTCGACCGCCACATTGCGGGGTTTCGTGCCGGCGAAATCATCCGCGAGGGGTTCGAGGTCGTCATCCTCGGCGCCCCGAACGCCGGCAAGTCGAGCCTGTTCAACGCTTTGGCGCGGCGCGATGCAGCTATTGTAACGGATGAGCCGGGCACGACGCGGGACCTGCTCGAAATCGTGCTTGACCTCGATGGCCTGCGAGTCAGGCTGACCGACACCGCCGGCCTACGCGATGCCGCCGGAAAGGTGGAAGCGATCGGCATCGAGAAAGCGCGAGCCAAGGCGCATGGCGCCGACCTCTTGCTCGTGCTCGAGGACATTGCCGACCCGCATCCCGTTGCTCTGCCACGCGAGGGAATCGCGACATTGCGCGTGGGCACCAAGCTCGATCTGGTGCGGGGGCAAGCGGCCGCCGGCGGCTACGATCGCGTCATTTCGACAAAGGACGGGACTGGCGTAGCGGCGCTGCTAGCCGACATCGGCAGGCTGGCGGCCCAACAGGTCGGCGACGCGGGTGACATCCTGCCCTCCCGGCTCCGACACGTCGAGTTGCTTGGCGAGGCGAACCGCTTCCTGCTGCGCGCGGCCGAGAGCCCGGACGCGGGGCAGGAACTGCGAGCCGAGGATCTTCGGCTGGCCGCCGACCGGCTCGGCCGTATTGTCGGCGCGGTGGATGTCGAGGACATGCTGGATGTGATTTTTTCGCAGTTCTGCATCGGGAAATGATTCACGTGGAACATTGTCGAGGTGCGGAGGGGGCCGCGGCTTCCCTTCGCCCCGTCACTAACGGAGAAGGTGCGGTAGGCGGATGAGGCGCGGCACTTACTTTGGCAAAGTATTTATCACGGGCCCGGCTGATGACTCACGTGAAACAGAGGGCGCTTCGATCTAGCTTTGTTTCACGTGAAACCGCTGCGCGCCGGCCAATCGCCAGCGTCGGCGCTGCCCTCACCTGCCTGCCGTCGTCCTCTCTCCGCAAAGTGGCGAGGAAAGGGGCACTGTGTCGCCGCGTTCGCCAATGTAACGTCGCAATGAGTCACCGGCGTTGCGGAAGCACCTCCTCCCGTCTCTGGACGCGAGAACTGCCCGGCAGGGCGATGAGGGCGGCGTCTGTCGACGCACATGACTCACGTGAAACACACCACGAAGGCCGCCGACCTTTGAAGGTTCGCCGTCCTGTTTCACGTGAAACTCCCGCGAAGTTTCTTGACACCGTCATCCTGCGGGGACATCTGTCCACCAACTTCGAATCCAGGACGTTTTTGAAATGACCGATCACTATGATGTGGTTGTGGTGGGTGGCGGCCATGCGGGCAGCGAGGCAGCCAGCGCGGCTGCGCGTTCCGGCGCCAGGACGGCGCTGGTGACGCTGCGTTTCGACACGATCGGCGTGATGTCCTGCAATCCGGCCATTGGCGGGCTCGGCAAGGGCCATCTGGTGCGCGAGATCGACGCCATGGATGGACTGATGGGCCGGGTGGCGGACGCCGCCGGCATCCAGTTTCGCCTGCTCAACCGGCGCAAGGGGCCAGCCGTGCGCGGCCCGCGCACCCAGGCCGACCGAAAGCTTTACCGGCTCGCCATGCAGGAAGCGATCCGGCAGCAGGACGATCTCGATGTGATTGAGGGCGAGGTGCTCGACTTCGACATCGACGATTCGGAGTGCCTGCGCGCCGTTATCCTGGCCGACGGCCGGCGCCTTGCCTGCGGCGCGGTGGTCCTGACCACCGGAACCTTCCTGCGCGGGCTGATCCATATCGGCGAAAAGAAGATCGTCGCCGGTCGCATGCACGAACAGGCGAGCCTTGGACTTTCGGTGACGATGAGCCGCGCGGGCTTCAAGCTCGGCCGCCTGAAGACCGGCACGCCGCCGCGCCTCGACGGGCGCACCATCGACTGGGCGTCGCTGGAAAGCCAGGCGGCGGATGACGATCCGGTGCCGTTCTCGCTGATGACCAATCGCATCGAGACGCCGCAGATCGAATGCGGCATCACGCGCACGACCGCGGCCACACATGAGCTGATCCGCGCCAATCTCGGGCGCTCAGCCATGTATTCGGGCTCTATCGAAGGCGTCGGGCCGCGATACTGTCCGTCGATCGAAGACAAGATCGTCAAGTTCGGTGACCGTGAAGGCCACCAGATTTTTCTCGAGCCGGAAGGCCTGGACGACGACACGGTCTACCCGAACGGCATCTCGACCTCGCTGCCCGAGGAGGTCCAGTTCAAAATCTTGAAGACCATCCCGGGGCTTGAACGCGCGGTGATGCTGCAGCCCGGCTATGCCATCGAATATGACCATGTCGATCCGCGCGAGCTCAATCCGACACTGGAGACCAAGCGCGTGGCCGGCCTGTTCCTGGCCGGGCAGATCAACGGCACGACCGGCTATGAGGAGGCGGCCGCGCAAGGCCTGCTCGCTGGGCTCAATGCGGCAAGGCGGGCGTCAGGCGCCGAGCAGGTCGTGCTCAGCCGCACGGAAGCCTATATCGGCGTGATGGTCGACGATCTGACCAGCCGCGGCATCAGCGAGCCCTACCGCATGTTCACCTCGCGCGCCGAGTTTCGGCTTTCGCTGCGCGCCGACAATGCCGACGAACGGCTGACGCCGTTGGCGACAAAGCTGGGAATCGCGTCCGCGCAGCGCTTGTTGCGATTTGGCGAGGTGGAGCAGCGCCTAGCTGAAGCGCGCCGGCTGGCGCTCGGCGTCAAGCTGACCCCCAACGAGGCGGCGCGCCACGGGCTGGAGGTCAATCGCGACGGCGTGCGCAGATCCGCCTATGAACTGCTCGCCTATCCCGGCGTCGACGTGGCCTGGCTGGCGCGAATCGATGCCAATTTCGGTGCGATCGATGCCAGGACCGCGGAACGTCTTGAAACGGAAGCGAAATATTCCGTTTATCTCGATCGCCAGAAGAGCGACGTCGCCCAAATCCGGCACGAGGAAAGCCGGCTCATCCCCGAGACGCTCGACTTCGCCGAGGTTCCGGGACTGTCGAACGAGCTGAAGCAGAAGATGCGTGCAAGGCGGCCGCGTTCGGTTGCCGACGCGCAGCGCATGGAAGGCATGACGCCGGCGGCGCTGGCGATCATCGTCGCTCATATCAGGCATTCCGAAAGCGCGGCCGGCCAAAGGGATGTCGCGTGAGCGCTGCCACTTGGAAGAGCCTGCAGGACGCTGCCGGTCCCGTTTCACGTGAAACATTCGACCGCCTCGTGGCATTCGAGGAGATGTTCCAGAAATGGAACCGCAGCATCAATCTCGTCGCGCAGTCGACGGCGGCCGATGTCTGGCAACGGCACATACTGGACAGCGCGCAGCTCTGGCGAATCGAGGACAAAGCGCGGCGATGGGTCGATATCGGTTCGGGCGGCGGGTTCCCGGGACTGGTGCTGGCGTTCCTGCTTGCCGAGCGTGACGGCGCCAGCATCGACCTGGTCGAAAGCAATCGCAAGAAAGCGGGATTCCTGCAAGCCGTCGTCGGCCAGTTCGGGCTGCCGGCGCGTGTCGTGGCGCGTCGCATCGACGAAAGCCATGCGCTTGTCGAGGCACCGCAAATCGTCACGGCGCGGGCGCTGGCGCCGCTTTCGACCTTGCTCGAGCTGGCGGGGCCGTGGCTGACATTAGGCGCGCGCGGGCTATTTCACAAAGGCCGGGATTACCGCGCCGAAGTGCAAGAAAGCGTTAACCGCTGGAGCTTCGATCTGGTAGAACATCCAAGCATGACCGACCCTGGCGGCGTCATCCTTGAACTGTCCAATGTGCGACCTGTCTGAACAAAGACCTGTCCGAATCCGTGTTGGCGACCCAAAATGAATTCCTGGCATAGACCCATGATGAAGAACGGCCCTCGAATCATCACCGTAGCCAACCAGAAGGGTGGTGTCGGCAAGACCACCACGGCCATCAATCTGGCCACCGCGCTGGCGGCGATCGGCGAGAAGGTGCTGATCGTCGACCTCGATCCGCAAGGCAATGCCAGCACCGGCTTCGGCATTGACCGCAAGGACCGTACGGTGTCGTCCTATGACGTGCTGACCGGCGAGCTGGAGCTTGAGGAGGCGGCGATCCCGACGGCGGTGCCCGGCCTGTCGATCGTGCCGTCGACGCTCGATCTGCTCGGCATCGAGATGGAGATCGCCTCGGCGCCGGACCGGGTGCTGCGGCTGCGTAACGCCTTGCGCGCAGCGTCGGCGCGTTCGGCCGGTTTCGGCTATGTGCTGATCGACTGCCCGCCGTCGCTCAATCTTTTGACGTTGAATTCAATGGCCGCGGCCGATTCGGTGCTGGTGCCGCTCCAATGCGAGTTCTTCGCGCTGGAAGGCCTCAGCCAGTTGCTCGAGACCGTCGAGCAGGTGCGCCGCTCGATCAACCCGGACCTCACTATCCAGGGCATCGTGCTGACCATGTATGACGGCCGCAACAACCTCGCCAACCAGGTGGTGCAGGACGTGCGGGAGCATATGGGCGACAAGGTCTACGAGACCGTCATTCCGCGCAATGTGCGGGTGTCTGAGGCGCCGTCCTACGGCAAGCCGGCGATCCTCTACGATCTCAAATGCTCCGGCAGCCAGGCCTATCTGCAGCTTGCGTCGGAAGTGATCCGTCGCGAGCGTAAATTGCGCGCCGCTTAACAAGCGGCCGCGCATGGAGCAAAAGCCGATTCGATACCGAAACAATCTGGAACCGACATGAGCGAAGACCTTTCGAGAAAAAGACTGGGCCGCGGGCTGGCGGCGCTGATCGGCGAGATCGACCGTCCGAGCGCGCCGGAGAAGCCTGGCATGAGTGCCGACGGCAAGGTGCCGATCGAGTTCCTGACGCCCAATCCGAAAAACCCGCGCCGGCATTTCGGCGACGCCGAGCTGACCGACCTGGCGCAATCGATCCGCGAGCACGGCGTGGTGCAGCCGGTGGTGGCGCGGCCTTCGCCGGCCCAGGCCGGGCGCTACGAGATCATCGCCGGCGAGCGACGCTGGCGTGCCGCGCAACGCGCCGGATTGACCGAGATTCCGGTCATCGTGCGCGAGGTCAACGACCGCACGGCGCTGGAACTGGCCATCATCGAGAACGTCCAGCGCGCCGACCTCAACCCGGTCGAGGAAGCGCTCGGTTACCAGCAGCTCATCGACGATCACGGCTACACCCAGGCCGATCTCGGCCAGGTCATCGGCAAAAGCCGCAGCCATGTCGCCAACACGCTGCGGCTGTTGAAGCTGCCCGACGTGATCCGCGACATGCTGGTCGACGGGGCCTTGTCGGCAGGCCATGCCCGCACCCTGGTGACGGCGGAGGACCCGGCAGGGCTCGCCAAGCGCATCGTCGAGGAAGGGCTCTCGGTGCGCCAGGCCGAAGCGCTGGCGCAGATGCCGGCCGGTCCGACGCCGGCCAAGCCGAAGCAGGCGAAAAGCGCGCCGGAAAAAGACGCCGATACGCTGGCGCTGGAAAAGCTGATGACCGGCACACTGGGCATGATCGTGACCATCGATCACACGAACAGAGGCGGCGAGATTCGCGTGGCGTACCGGACACTGGAGCAGCTTGACGAGCTGTGCCGGAGATTGAAACAAGAGCGGTAGTTAGCCGGCGAAGTTAGGAAAAGCGGGAGCTTGATTCAGCGCAACGAGGGCTGGCCGTCGGTCAGCCCTTTCGTTTGAGGCGCCGACGATTGGCAAAAAAGCGGCCCATCAGCACCTGTCGCCAGCCCTGGCGCTCGCGGCTTGACAGTGCCCGGCAACGGCGTAACCTCTATTAGACAAGGCTTAAATTAATTGCCCTGGCGTGCCGGTCAGTCGCGGCGAGGGCTATCTGCCATTCGTGCAATAGTCGTGAAATGGCACCGCCTCGCCAACCAATATGCCGACGCGCCTGACGCAAGTGGGGAGGTGCAAATGGCAGTCCGTTGGCAATTGTCCGGAAGTTACTTCGAAAACTGTAGCTGCGATGTCGTGTGTCCTTGCCTGCTGTCCACCAACGCGCAGCTGACATCAAGGCCGACGAAAGGCGTTTGCGACGTCGGCCTGGTCTTTCATATCGATACGGGCACCTACGGCGATGTTCGGCTGGACGGGCTCAGCGTCGCGATGGTTGCCCACACGCCGGGTCCGATGGCAGACGGCAATTGGACGGCCGCCGCCTATATCGACGAACGGGCCGATGACAGGCAGACAGAGGCGCTGGGCGCCATCTTCACTGGGGCCGCGGGTGGCCCCATGGCGGTGCTGGCACCCATGATCGGCACGAACCTCGGCGCCAAGAAGGTGCCGATAAGCTACCGGATGGACGGCAACAAGCGGTCGGCGGAGATTGCCGGCGTTATGCGGATGGCGGTCGAGCCGCTGCCGACGATGCGCGAGGACGGGCAGATGTGGGCGGCCACCGGCCATCCCGTCAACCCCGACTGGCTCGCCTTGGCGATGGGGGCGGAAGGCAGCACATTCAGCGACCATGGCATGAGCTGGGACAATTCCCGCCGGAACGGACATTACGCCCCGATCAATTGGTCCGGGCAGCAGTAGCGCTGGCCGCATAGTACGGAACATACTTCGTCCATGGTGCAGACGTTGCAGCGATACGTCATTCTCGTGCTGCTGATCGCCATCGCGGCGGCGGCGTGGACCTTGCTTATCTGGCAGCAGACGGGCATGGGCGCGGACATGCCCATGGAAATGTCCTCACTCACCATGGGCATGAAGGCGCCGCTGTTTCTTGCCGTCTGGATGATCATGATGATTGCCATGATGTTTCCAACGGCCGCACCCATGATCCTGACATTTCACCGGGTCCAGGCCGGCAAACAGGGCCGGGGCGAGACCTTTGTCTCGAGCTGGGTGTTCGTGGCCGGGTACATGCTGGTCTGGGGCGTGATGGGCGTTATGGCCTTTGCCGGCGCGGCGGGTGCGGAAATGCTTGCCGGGCATGTGGGATTGTCCACAGTGACGGCCGCGCGTATCGGCGGCGCGCTGCTGATGCTTGGGGGCGCCTATCAACTTTCCCCACTGAAGGATCTGTGTCTGGCCAAATGCCGCACGCCGATCGGGTTCATCCTGACCTCATGGCGCGATGGTTACTGGGGCGCGGTTCGCATGGGTCTGGAGCATGGACTTTTCTGCCTGGGCTGCTGCTGGCTTTTGTTTCTCGCCCTCTTTCCTCTCGGGATCATGAACGTTGCCGCAATGGCCGTGGTCACCTTGCTGATATTCGCGGAAAAGACGCTGCCGTCTGGAAATGGGATCGCGAAGCTATCGGGTATCGCTCTGCTGCTCTATGGCGCGGCGGTGCTGGCCTTTCCCCAGGCGCTGCCGACCTTTGAGCCGGTGGGCGCCATGACAATGAATTGACCAACGGAGGCAGCGCCCGGCGCCAAAGGGCCTAACGCTGCGCCAATCTCGCGCTTTCCACCGCAATGCCGAGCAGCGCCTGCCTGGCCAGCGCCGCCGCCAGGTCCGGCCTTCGCCGCGTCTGGAGCACGGCTGTCTGCAGCCGGGTCAGCGCGCGGCCGAGCGCCTCTACGCTCCAGCGTTCCAGTGCCTTCTCCACCAGCTTGCGGCGCGAGAAGAAAACCGGCGGGCGCGCCGCCGCCACCACCGACGCGGCATTGCGGCCGCCGGCCTCCATCTGGCCGCGCATGGACTGCATCGCATGAAACTGTCGCATCGCCGAGGACAGCACCAGGAAGGGTTGGCCGCCTGCCTGGCAATGGCGGGTGAACGCGGTGTCGAACTCGCCGACCTTGCCTTCGAGAAGCGCGTCGACGGCATCATCGAAGGACGCGCCGGACACGTCGCCGGACATCGCCCTGACGTCTTCGAGGCCGATTTCCTTCTGGCCATGGACATAAAGCAGCAGCTTGTCGATCTCGCCGCGCGAGGCCAGCCGGTCGCCGCCGAGATTGCGGCGCAGGGCATGTCTTGCCTCCAGCGTCATCGTCGCGCCTATCTTGCGCAGCTCGTCATCGATGACGGCATCGATGTCCCTGGCCTCGTCGGCGTAGCAGGGCAGCGCCATGGCGTTGTCGGCTGCCTCGACGACGGCGCGCAGCCCGACGCCCTTCTTCAGATCGCCGGCCTCGATGAGGATGATCGCGTCCCGCACGGGCTCCGCCGTCAGCGCCTTGACATCGTCGGCCAGCGCCTTCTGGCCGCCGGCATTGCGCACCCACAGCAGGCGCCGGTCGGAAAACATCGGCACGGTGCGCGCCTCGTCGAGCAGGCGGCCCTCGTCGCGCTCGACTTCGGAGCCGTCGAGCCGGACCACCGAGAAGGGGTCGTCGAGCGGCAGGCCGGTCTTTTCAGCGAAGGCTTTCGCACGTTCGGTGACGAGCCCGCGATCCGGACCGTAAAGCAGGACGATCAAGATGCGCGGATCTGGCTTCGCCAGCCAGGAATCCACCTCGTATGCTTTCTTCTGAGCCATGAGGGGTGGTTAGCATGGCACGAGGACGGAGTGAACGGTGGAGCGCGTGATCTCCCCCACAAGGGGGGAGATCGGCGCTTCACCGAAGCGCCGACCAACAATTCTTTTATCTTCCGACAAACCCGGAACAACCTTGCCCCAAATTGCGCGCCGCCGCCCAACATCGACAAGAAATTACGCGGACATATCTTCATCTTGGTGTGCAGGAGGCTGGATCGGCCGGCGCGGCTGGCCCGTCGAGCGAAAGGGCCGGCGAATTCGCACTGGTCTGGCGGCGCGGATATGCAAATATCGGTGCCGGGCGCCATTGGAGGACGAAGGTCATGGCCGATGCTGGGATGTTGCGCTTCCATGTTCCGGAGCCCGAGGTGCGGCCGGGCGGCACGCCTGATTTCTCCAACGTGACCATCGCCGCTGCCGGCTCGGTGCCGCGCCCCGAAATCGATGTCGATCCGCGCATCATCCGCGACATGGCTTTCTCAATCATCCGCGTGCTGAACCGCAATGGCGAAGCCGTCGGGCCGTGGGCGGGGCTGCTCTCGGACGAGGAACTGCTCGAAGGCCTGCGCCACATGATGACGCTGAGGACCTTCGACGCGCGGATGCAAATGGCGCAGCGGCAAGGCAAGACCTCTTTCTACATGCAGCATCTGGGCGAAGAGGCGGTGAGCTGCGCCTTCCGCAAGGCGCTCGCCCCGGGCGACATGAACTTCCCGACCTATCGGCAGGCCGGGCTGCTCATCGCCGACGGCTACCCGATGGTCACGATGATGAACCAGATCTATTCCAACGAGGCCGACCCGCTGAAAGGCCGGCAGCTGCCGATCATGTATTCGTCGAAGGAACACGGTTTCTTCTCGATCTCGGGCAACCTGGCGACGCAGTACATCCAGGCGGTCGGCTGGGCGATGGCCTCGGCGATCTCGAACGACTCAAGGATCGCCGCCGCCTGGATCGGCGACGGCTCGACCGCCGAATCCGACTTCCATTCGGCGCTGGTGTTCGCCTCCACCTACAAGGCGCCAGTGGTGCTCAACGTCGTCAACAACCAGTGGGCGATCTCGACGTTTCAAGGCATAGCGCGCGGCGGTTCAGGCACTTTCGCGGCTCGAGGCCTCGGCTTCGGCATTCCGGCGCTGCGCGTCGACGGCAATGACTATCTGGCCGTCCACGCCGTGGCGAAATGGGCGGCGGAGCGGGCGCGGCAGAATCTCGGGCCGACGCTGGTCGAATATGTCACCTACCGCGCCGGCGCGCATTCAAGCTCCGACGATCCCTCGGCCTACCGGCCGAAGACCGAGTCCGACGCCTGGCCGCTCGGCGACCCGGTGGTGCGGCTGAAGAACCATCTCATCCGGCTCGGCGTCTGGTCGGAGGATCGGCACAAGCAGACCGAAGCCGAAATCCTCGACACGGTGATCGCGGCGCAGAAGGAGGCCGAAAGCCACGGCACGCTGCATGCCGGCGGCAAGCCGTCGACGCGCGACATGTTCGAGGGCCTCTATGCCGAGATGCCGCCGCATCTGAGGCGCCAGCGCCAGCAGGCGGGGGTCTGAGCCATGCCGAGGCGGACCATGATCGAGGCCATTCGCGACGCCATGGACGTGTCGATGGGGCGCGACGCCAAAGTCGTCGTGTTCGGCGAGGATGTCGGCTTTTTCGGCGGCGTGTTCCGCTGCACGCAAGGCCTGCAGGCGAAATACGGCAAGAGCCGCTGCTTCGACGCGCCGATCAACGAATCCGGCATTGTCGGCTCGGCCATCGGCATGGCCGCCTATGGACTGAAGCCGTGCGTGGAGATCCAGTTTGCCGACTACATGTATCCGGCCTACGACCAGCTGACCCAAGAAGCCGCAAGGCTGCGCTACCGCTCCAACGGCGATTTCACCTGCCCGATCGTGGTGCGCATGCCGACCGGCGGCGGCATTTTCGGCGGCCAGACGCACAGCCAGAGCCCGGAAGCGCTGTTCACCCATGTGTCGGGGCTGAAGACTGTCGTGCCCTCGAACCCGCATGACGCCAAGGGGCTGCTGATCGCGGCGATCGAGGATCCCGACCCGGTCATCTTCCTCGAGCCGAAGCGGCTCTATAACGGTCCCTTCGACGGCCATCATGACCGGCCGGTGACGCCGTGGTCGAAGCACGAGTTGGGCGAGGTCGCCGACGGCCACTACACCGTGCCGCTCGGCAAGGCGGCGATCCGCCGGGCCGGCTCCGCCGTCACGGTGCTGGCGTACGGCACCATGGTCTATGTCGCGCAGGCGGCGGCCGAGGAGACCGGCATCGATGCCGAGATCATCGATCTCAGGACGCTGTTGCCGCTCGACCTCGACACCATCGTGGCGTCGGTGAAGAAGACCGGGCGCTGCGTCGTAGTGCACGAGGCGACGCTGACCTCCGGCTTCGGCGCGGAGCTGGTCGCGCTGGTGCAGGAAAACTGCTTCTACCATCTGGAGGCGCCGGTGGCGCGCGTCGCCGGCTGGGACACGCCGTATCCGCATGCGCAGGAATGGGACTATTTTCCGGGTCCGGCCAGAGTCGGCCGGGCGCTTGTGGAAACATTGGAAGCCTAGAAGGGGGAGCCTGAGATGGGCGAACACATCATCAAGCTGCCCGATGTCGGCGAGGGTGTCGCCGAGGCGGAACTTGTCGAATGGCATGTCAAGGTCGGCGACATCGTGCGCGAGGACATGATGCTGGCCGCCGTGATGACCGACAAGGCAACGGTCGAGATCCCTTCCCCCGTCGATGGCGAGATCCTGTGGCTGGGCGCCGAGATCGGCGACACTGTGGCGATCGGCTCGCCCATCGTGCGGCTGAAGGTGGCCGGCGAGGGCAATGCGGCGGGTGAGGCGGCGGCGTCGAACGCTGGGTCGACGCCATCCTCGGATCACGCATCCCCGAGCCTCGTGCCGGCATCCCCAAATCTCGCGCCCTCAAAGCTCGCATCGTCGTCATCCTCGGGCTTGTCCCGAGGATCTGCCGACACTTCGAGACCAAACGCGTCTCATACTCCCAGCACGGTAGATCCTCGGGACAAGCCCGAGGATGACGGTCGCGCGAAGGGGGCGCCTCGCCCCGAGGGCGAAAAGCCGCTGGCATCGCCCGCGGTCAGGCTGCGCGCAAAAGAGGCAGGCATCGATCTGCGCCAGGTGTCGGGAACCGGCCCGGCGGGCCGCATCGGGCATGAGGACATCGAAGCCTTCCTCGCGCGTGGCCCGCAGCTTGCCAAGGCCTCCGGTCTCGCTCGCAACGACGCCGTCGAGCATATCAAGCTGATCGGCTTGCGGCGCAAGATCGCCGAGAAGATGACGCTGGCGAAGTCGCGCATCCCGCACATCACCTATGTCGAGGAGATCGACGTCACCGCGCTCGAGGAATTGCGCGCCGCGCTCAACAAGGAAAAGCGGGCGGCCAAGGGGGCGCAAAGGCCCAAGCTCACGCTGCTGCCGTTCCTGATGCGGGCGATGGTCAGGGCGATCGCGGACCAGCCGCATCTGAATTCGCTGTTCGACGACGAGGCCGGCATCATCCACCAGCATGGCGGCATCCATATCGGCATCGCCGCGCAGACGCCGTCGGGACTGGTGGTGCCCGTCGTCAAGCACGCCGAAGCGATGGATATCTGGGAGTGCGGCGCCGAGGTCCTTAGGCTGGCCGAGGCGGCCAAGTCGGGAACCGCGACGCGCGACGAGCTCTCCGGCTCGACGATCACCATCACCTCGCTCGGCGCCATGGGCGGCGTGGCAACGACGCCTGTGATCAACCACCCTGAGGTGGCGATCATCGGCGTCAACAAGATGATGGTGCGGCCGATGTGGGACGGCACCCAGTTCATCCCGCGCAAGATGATGAACCTGTCGTCGAGCTTCGACCACCGGGTGATCGACGGCTGGGACGCGGCGGTGTTCATCCAGCGCATCAAGGCGCTGCTGGAGACGCCGGCGCTGATTTTTGTGGATTAGAGGGGGCGCTGAATGACGGAAATGACGGCGGGCCAGCGCCCCCCTCTGCCTTGCCAGGCATCTCCCCCACAAGGGGGGAGATTGGACGTCACCTCGGGTTTCGCCAATCTCCATCGTTGCAGGAATGAGCGAAGCGACGAAGCTGCCAATCTCCCCCCTCGTGGGGGAGATGTCCGGCAGGACAGAGGGGGGCGTGAAGGATCACGACGGAATATTCCCTCGGATCGAAGGGTCGCAACATGAAAGAAATCTCCTGCAAGCTGCTCGTCATCGGCGCCGGGCCGGGCGGTTATATCTGCGCCATCCGGGCCGGGCAGCTCGGCGTCGACACCGTCATCGTCGAGACCGGCAAGCCGGGCGGCACCTGCCTCAATGTCGGCTGCATCCCGTCCAAGGCGCTGATTCATGCGGCGGAGGAATTCGAGAAGGTCGCGCAGATGGCGGGCGGCAAGAGTCCGCTCGGCATTTCGGTGGCCGCTCCGGCGCTGGATCTGCGCAAGACGGTCGCCTGGAAGGACGGTATCGTTAGCCGGCTGAACAGCGGCGTAGCCGGACTGCTCAAGAAGGCCGGGGTGAAGACCGTGCACGGCTGGGGGACGTTCCGAGACGGCAAGACGGTCGCGGTCGAGACCGAGACGGGAAGCCAGGTGATCCGCGCCGAAACAGTGGTGATCGCCACCGGCTCGGCGCCGGTCGAGCTGCCGGGCTTGCCGTTCGGCGGTCCGGTGATTTCGTCCACCGAGGCGCTGGCGCTCAATGAGGTGCCGAAAAAGCTCGCAGTGGTCGGCGGCGGCTATATCGGCCTGGAGCTCGGCATGGCCTTCGCCAAGATGGGCGCGGGGGTGACCGTGGTCGAGGCCTTGCCGCGCGTGCTGGCGCAGTATGACGCCGAACTGACGCGGCCGGTGATCAAGCGGCTCGCGGCACTCGGCGTCGAGGTGATGCCCGGCGCAAAGGCCAAGGGCCTGTCGGCGAAGGGCGATGCGCTGCTGGTCGAGACCTCGGACGGCAAGGATGCGAGGATCGCCGCCGACAAGATCCTGGTCACGGTCGGCCGCAAGCCGGTGACGGAAGGCTGGGGGCTCGACCAGATCGACCTCGACATGGCGGGACGATTCATCCGCATCGACGAGCAGTGCCGCACCTCCATGCGCGGCATCTTCGCCATTGGCGACGTCACCGGCGAGCCGATGCTGGCGCACCGGGCGATGGCGCAAGGCGAGATGGTGGCCGAAATCGTCGCCGGCCATAAGCGCAGCTGGGACAAGCGGGCTATCCCCGCCGTCTGCTTCACCGATCCGGAGCTGGTCACCGTCGGCCTGTCGCCGGAAGAGGCCAAGGCGCTCGGCGGCGAAATCAAGATCGGGATGTTTCCCTTCGCCGCCAATGGACGGGCGATGACCAGGCTTGGCGAGGATGGCTTTGTCCGCGTCGTGGCGCGAGCGGACAATCATCTGGTGCTGGGCATCCAGGCGGTCGGCCAAAGCGTGTCGGAACTGTCGACGGCCTTCGGCCTGGCGCTCGAAATGGGCGCGCGGCTGGAGGACATCGCCGGCACCATCCATGCCCATCCGACACAGGGCGAAAGCTTCCAGGAAGCGGCGCTGAAGGCGCTTGGACACGCGCTGCACATTTAGGGCGCGACAGGTGATGTTGGCGGGGCACTGCCCCCTCTGCCCTACCGGACATCTCCCCCTCAAGGGGGGAGATTGACAGTTTCGGCGCCCCGCTCACTTGGCAACGTTGGGAAATTGGCGAAGGAAGAGGTGACGCCCGATCTCCCCCCTTGAGGGGGAGATGTCCGGCAGGACAGAGGGGGTGCTGGCCCGCCACCGGTGCGCAATTCCGGACTGAAAACCGTTTCCCGGAATTGCGCTAATTCGCCGCGCTCATCGCCTTGTCGAGCGCGGCCTTCACGTCGGCCGGCCAGGTCTTCACCGGGGGCTTAGCGTCCGGCTCGCCATTGTCGCCGCGGCGAGCAAAATAGAGCTTATGCTGGGCCGGGTCGACCGCCATGAAGCCGTCATTGCCGCCGCAATCGTGCGGAACGCAGCCGCTGGCATAGAAGGCGCCGGACGCGGTCTTTTCGGTGCCGCCGCCGACCAGCAGGCTGGTCGCCATGTCGGGCATGTCCTTGCCGAGCAACGCTTCGGCGGCCTTGTAGACGGCCTCATTGTGGAAGGCGTCGATGATGTTGTCGTATTTCGACGGATCGATGTCTTTCCAGTCGGTGCCGGGTTCGGGCATGTAGGTCAGATTGCCGGAGATCGTCAGCCCCGATGTCGGCGACCACTGCAATGCCGGTTTCGAATCGCCAGGCAGGAGATAAGGCACGAAATAGATGGCGTTGTCGGAGACGGCCGTGGGCGGCGCGCCGCACTCGTCCTGCTCGACGGTGGTGCTCTGGATATCGCCGCCTTCCGGTTTCCAGACGATCACTGTCGCCGGTCCGCACTGGTTGCCGCCGTCGCCGACATCGAACAGCGCCACCTTGACGCCGCCGACCTCGACTATCCTGTCGAAGAAGACGTCGTAATTGCTGGCCAGTTGCTTGCCGTCATAGGCAAGCACCTTCTCGCCATACTGTTCCTGCTGCGTGATGGTGAACTGACCGCCCTCGAACGGGACCGGCGCCTGTTTGTCGTCGTCGGAAACGTCGGCGGCTCCCTGATCCGTGGCCGGCGTCTCGGTTACCGCCGGTGGCTGCGTCGCTGGCGTCTCGGCCTGCGCATGCGCGCCGGCCAGCGTCGCCACGGTCACGGCCAGGGCGCAGGCGCTGGCAAGAAGCGGGCGTGTCATGACTGTTCCTCCTCCAGCCGCCGCAAACCCGGCCAGCGACGGCCGGGCCGATGTCGTCAGTCCGCGCCACTCAGGCCCAGGGGCGCAGCTCGGCGTTCTTCTTCTCGAACGAAGCGATGGCGCCGGCCTTCTCCATGGTCAGGCCGATATCGTCGAGGCCGTTCAGCAGGCAATGACGCTTGAAGTCGTCAAGATCGAACTTGACCACGCCGCCGTCGGGCCCGCGGATCTCCTTGGCCTCGAGGTCGATCGACAAAGTGGCGTTGGAGCCGCGCGAAGCGTCGTCCATCAGCTTGTCGAGATCCTCGGGGCTGACGGTGATTGGCAGCACGCCGTTCTTGAAACAGTTGTTGTAGAAGATGTCGGCGAAAGAGGTCGAGATGACGCAGCGTATGCCGAAATCGAGCAGCGCCCACGGCGCGTGCTCGCGCGAGGAGCCGCAGCCGAAATTGTCGCCGGCGACGAGGATCTGCGCCTTGCGGTAGGCCGGCTTGTTGAGCACGAAATCCGGATTCTCCGAACCGTCGTCCTTGTAGCGCATCTCGGCGAACAGGCCGCTGCCGAGCCCGGTGCGCTTGATCGTCTTGAGATAATCCTTGGGGATGATCATGTCGGTGTCGACATTGACGATCGGCATGGGCGCGGCGACGCCGGTGAGCTTGGTGAATTTTTCCATGGTCTTTGCCCGTCTTCCTGGCATTGCTGGGGATTGCTGGCGCCCGGTTTACACAAAGCCGGCGGCAAATAAAAGGCAGGTGTTCGCGCGCGTCGGCACGGGGTACGGCACAAAGGGCTTCGGATTCGCGGCCCGATGGTGCAGTCTGGCTGCGATGGCTGAAAAAATCCTCTATGCACGCGAACCCGCGCTCGACGTCGCCGAATTCCGCCGCGTGCTGGTGGATTCCGGCCTCGGCGAGATCCGTCCCGTCGATGATGCCGACAGGCTGCGGGCGATGCTGTCGGGCGCCAATCTGGTGCTGACCGCGCGGCTGGATATCGAAAGCAAGCCGCTGGTCGGCGTCATCAGGGCCGTGACGGACTTCTCCTGGGTCTGCTACATCTCTGATCTTGCCGTTTCCGGATCGGCGCAGGGGCTCGGCATCGGCAAGGGACTGATGGACGAGGCGCGGCGGCAGCTCGGCCCGGCCGTCGCCATCAGCCTGGTCTCCGTGCCCGACGCCGCCGGCTTCTACGAGCGCATCGGCATGACGCGCATGGCCGACGCCTTCTGGTTCTCCCGCACGCGCTGACATCGCACCGTTGGCGGCGGGATGCGCGATCTTGTTGCTTGACATGCAACCAAATGGTTGCATATTAATGCCATGAGCATGGACGCTGTTTTCAGGGCGCTGGCCGATCCGACCCGCCGGCAATTGCTGGACAGCCTCCATGCCAGGAACGGGCAGACGCTGAACGGGCTATGCGAACAGATGGCCATGACGCGCCAGGCGGTGACCAAGCACCTGGCGATCCTCGAGGAAGCAAACCTCGTCACCACTGTGCGCAGAGGCCGTGAGAAGGAGCATTACCTCAACCCGGTTCCGATCAACGAGATCGCCGAACGCTGGATCGGCAAGTTCGAGCGGGGGCGGCTCGCCGCCCTCAGCGACCTGAAGAAACGTCTTGAAAGGGACGACCGATGAGCAACGCCTTCGTCTATGTGACCTATATCCGCACCACGCCCGAGAAGCTTTGGCAAGCGCTGACCGATCCGGAATTCAACCGGCAGTTCTTCCTCTGCTCCCATCAGGAGAGCGACTGGAAAGTGGGCTCGAGCTGGAAGCTGGTCTTCCCCGACGGCCGCATCGCCGACTCAGGCGAGATCCTGGAGGTCGACCCGCCGCGGCGTCTCGTCATCAGGTGGCGCAACGAATGGCTGCCCGAGGTGAAGGAGGACGGCTACACGCGCTGCACCTTCACCATCGAGGAGGAGGGCGCCCTGATGAAGCTCAGCGTCGCCCACGAAGCCGACGGTCCGCACAGGCTGATCGAAAACGTCGCCAAGGGCTGGCCGCTGGTGTTGTCCAGCCTGAAGAGCCTGCTGGAGACCGGCAAGGGCTTTGAGCGCCCGCCATCGAAAGGGTGATCGTTTCGGAATCAATCTCTGGGAGGCAGCCATGCCGCATGAGCCCGCCACGCACGCCATGACCAATGGCGAGACCGTGTTCGCCACCGCCGATATCAGTGCCCCGCCCGAGCGTGTCTTCCGGGCGCTGAGCACGGAAGAAGCTGAACTGTGGTGGGGATCCGCCGACACCTACCGGATGGTCGGGTGGACGGCCGATCTTTGCGTTGGCGGCCGCTGGGCGGTTGTCGTCAGAACCGCTGACGGCAAGGACATGCCAGCCAGCGGCCAATTCCTGGAGATCGAGACGCCGCGCCGGATCGTCCAGACGCGGGCCTATGGGTGGGACCACCCGACGCTCGGCCGGCGGGAGACGAAGGTCGCCTGGCTGCTGGAGCCGATCGCTTCCGGCACGCGGCTTACCGTTTGCCACGGCGGTTTTGCCGGCCGGCAAGAGGCCGCGGCCGAGCACGCCGAGGGCTGGGGACGGGTGCTGGCATGGCTGCAAGATTATTTCGAGGCCGGAAATAGAGCCGCGGCTTAGAAGCGCCCTTTCCTTCTCCCCTTGTGGGAGAAGGTGTCGCCGAAGGCGACGGATGAGGGGTGTTCCAGGGAACGCCAACGCCTCACTCCGCTGGAACACCCCTCATCCGTCTCGGCGCTGACGCGCCGATCCACCTTCTCCCACAAGGGGAGAAGGAAAGGGCGCTCCTCAAATGACATTCAATTCCCGGAACGCCCTTCCTTCGGCGATGCGTGCGTAGCCAAAGGCGGAGCAGTCCACCGTGCGGTAGCCGCCATGGACGATCAGTTCGGCCAGCGCCTTGCCCACGGCGGGCGCCTGCTGCAAACCGTGGCCGGAAAAGCCATTGGCGAAGAGGAAATTGCCGACTTCGGGATGCGGGCCGATCACCGCGTTCTGGTCAAGCGTGTTGTAGTCGTAATGGCCGGCCCAGGCGCGCGTCGGCTTGATCGCCTCGAAGGCCGGGATGCGGGTCGCCAGCACCGGCCAGATCACCTCTTCGAACAGCGGCCAGTCGACGTCGAAATCGGCGGGGTCGGCCGGACCGTCGCCCTCTTCCGGCTCGGCGCCGCCGGTGAGATAGACCGAGCCTTCCGGCCTGACATAGATGCCGGAGGGATCGACCAGCAGCGGCATGTCGGCATATTTCTCGCGCGCCTCGAAGACGAAGACGTTGCGCTTGCGCGGCTCGACCGGCAGCGCCAGCCCGGCGAGCGCGGCGACCCTGCCGGCGTTCGGCCCCGCGGCATTGACGAGGATGCCGGCCTCGAGCCGCTCGCCATTGTCGAGGCTGACGCCGGCAACGCGCTCACCTTGACGCTCGATGCCGGTGACCGAAGCGTTGATGAAGTCGATCTTCTTCTCCCGCAACGCCTTGCGGAACAGCATCAGCATGGCATGCGCGTCGAACCAGCCCTCGCCGCTGCGGCCATAGGCGCCGGCGGTGATGCCCTCGGCCGACAGCCATGGGAAACGGCGCACCAATTGTTCGGCTTCCTCCAGCAAAATGTCGGCCCCTTCGGCGACCTGCGCCTCGTGATTGGCTTTCAGGATCGGCAGCCCGGCCTCGCCGGCGAGAATAAGATAGCCGCCCTCGCGAAAACCGATGTCGGCGTCCGCGCCGAATTCTTCCTTCAGCCGGCGGAACAGTTTCAGCGTGAATTGCGACAGGCGGATGTTTTGCGGAATCGAGAATTGCTGGCGGATCGAGGCCATGGATAGCGTCGTCGCCGCATGGGAAAATTGCGGGTCGCGCTCGACCAGGGCGATCGAGCCGGAAAAGCCTTCCTCGCGCAGATAATAGGCGATCGAGGAGCCGACGATGGCTCCGCCGATGATGACGATGTCGTAGCGCACGTTTCAGGCCTTTCCGAATCGAGCCGCGGATGGGAGTCACGCGGTTGGCAAAACAGTGTCGAAGCGCGTGCCGCGCCCGGAGTCAACCAGCCGCATCGTGCCATCCTGCGCTTTCAGGAGGGCCAGCGCGATGGCGAGCCCCATGTAGGTAGCGTCGGTAGAGCGCCGCGCGATGCCGCCTGCTCCTTGCTTCAACCCGCGGCAGGCGGCATAGATTTGGCATGACGACCGATCCCTACCGCCCGCGCCGCTCGGTGCTCTATGTCCCGGCCTCGAACGACAAGGCGCTGGCCAAGATGGCGCAGCTTGCCTGCGACGCCGTCATCGTCGATCTGGAGGATGCCGTCGCCCCGGCCGACAAGGTCGCGGCGCGCGAAAGGCTCGCCGGCCTCTTCAGCAATCGTCCTGATACCAACTATATTGGCCGGCGCTGCGAGATGATTGTGCGCATCAATGCGCTCTCCAGCGAATGGGGCGGCGGCGACCTGCTGGCGGCGGCCAAGGCGGAGCCGGACGGCATCCTGCTGGCCAAGGTGGACACGCCCCGCGACGTGCTCGAGGCTGGTGACGTGCTCGACGACAATTCCGTTCCCGACAGCGTGAAACTATGGGCGATGATCGAGACGCCCAAGGCCGTGCTCAATGTCGGCGCCATTGCCGAACTTGGCCGCGATCCCGCCTCGCGGCTCGATTGTTTCGTTGCCGGAACGAACGACCTGACCAAGGACACCGGCATTCTGGCGACGCCGGACCGGCATTATCTCTTGCCGTGGCTGATGCAGATGGTGCTGGCGGCGCGTGCCGGCGACCTCGATATCCTCGACGGCGTCTTCAACGATTTTCGCGCGCTCGACGCTTTCAGCCGCGAATGCGCGGAGGCGGCCGCCATGGGCTTCGACGGCAAGACGCTCATCCATCCCGCCCAGATCGAAGCGGCGAACCGCGCCTTTGCGCCGTCCGTGGAGGCGGTGGCCAAGGCGCGCGCGGTGAAGGAGGCCTTTGCGCTTCCGGAAAATGCCGGCAGAAACGTGATTGCGCTGGAGGGAAGAATGGTCGAACGGCTGCACCTGGCGCAGGCCGAAAAACTGCTGGCGAAGGCCGCGGCCGTCGGCGCATGATGTGCCATGTGTGGATTGCCGATCGCGGGCGATGGGACTGACGACAGGAATTGAATGATGAAACTCTACCGCTTTCTCACCGCTCCGGACGACGCCAGCTTCTGCCACAAGGTGACGGCGGCCCTGAACAAGGGCTGGCATCTGTTCGGCTCGCCCACATATGCCTACGACAAGAAGACCAAGACCATGCGCTGCGGCCAGGCCGTGGTGAAGGATGTCGAGGGCCAGGAATACGGGCCGGACACCAAGCTCAGCGATTGGTAGGCCCTCGCATCCACAGCCACGCCGCCAGCCAGGCGATCGATGCCGCAAGCGTCGCCAAGCCCAAATCAAGAGCGAGCTCCGGAACGAACGCACGAAGCGCGATCGGCACCGCGCCAATGAGATAGAGGGCGAGAGGAATGCGCGGCACGCCTCTTGCAACGGCGAGAGAGATCACAAACGCGAGCGTTCCAACCAGAAAAAGAACTGAACTGGCGACCAGAGCCAGACCGAGCGGCCCGGTCCGCAGCTCGACGATGGTTGCGAGCGGAAGCTTCGAAAATACCAGATTGATCACCACTTCCACGCCTACCAGACTTGCCAGTGCAACGAAGTTGACGACAAACGCGACAGTGCCGAACAGCCCCGCGCGCCGGCCAAACGCAAGAAACAGGCCCACGACGAGGCCAAGCGCCAATATCTCGGCGACCGGCGCGAGAAGTTGCGTCAGATCGGTGGTCGCGATGAGCGAGCTGCGTTTAGCCGCGTTGACCAGAAGAATAAGCGCGCTTCCCATCCCGGCGACGGCGGCAAGCCGATAAAGCGTGAAGGAGGGCACAGTCGCGCTCGACGGGACAATCGCGAAATTCTCCTGCTGAGGTTCTTCGGCTGGACTCTGACGCGAAATGACCGATTGCGGGCGGGGTGAGGCTGTTCTGGCGAGCATGTTCGTCTCCTCAGCGGGGAGTTCCGGAGCCGCGAAGACCGCAGGCCTGTTCCGATCCCATCAGTAATCACTGCTTACATGCTCTGGCCGGAATTGTAAACGGCGATTACATAGATCGCGGAATCATGCTACAGAGGCGGGAGCAGCTCCGCGGAACGAAGGGAAAGAGATGGCAAAAGCCAAGGCGCCTCATCGCACTGGTTACCACCATGGCAATTTGCGGGAGGTCCTGATCGATGCCGCGGTTCAACTGGTCGAGGAAGGCGGCCCCGACAATGTGAGCGTGCGCGAAGCCGCAAAACGTGCCGGCGTTTCCCCAGGTGCGCCGTTCCGCCACTTTAGCAACAAGACCGCATTGATGACGGCTGTCGCGGAGCAGGCAATGAGCCGGTTCCGCTCGGAGATCACGGACGCGGTCGAGAAGGTTGCGACGGACGATCCGATCGAACGCTTTGCCGCTGTTGGAATCGCCTATTTACGCTGGGCAATTCGAAACCCCACCCACTTCCAGATCATCTCGACACGCAATCTTATTGATTGGGATGCTTCAGAGTCGCTGCGTCACGATAACCAAGCGGTGCGTTCGCTGATGGAAGCGTCAATGGCAGAAGCACAGCGACGAAACATGCTCCGGTCGGACGACATGGCAGAGACCCAGATAGCCGCGAGGGCGCTCGTCTACGGGCTCGCACGCATGTACATTGATGGACATTTTGCGCAATGGGCAGTGGCAGGACATACCGGGGAGCAAACTGTGCAGAACGTATTAAAACATTTCGTCACACTCATTGTGAAATGACGGCCTGACGTAGAACCGTCACTCGGCCGCCTCTTCGATCTTCTCCATATCGTCGTCGGAGAGGCCGAAATGGTGGCCGATCTCGTGGATCAGCACATGGGTGACGATGTCGCCCAAGGTCTCCTCGTTCTCGGCCCAGTAGTCGAGAATGGCGCGGCGGTAGAGCGTGACGCGGTTCGGGCCTTCGCCGGTCTGCGGGTTCCAGCGCTCGGCAATGCCGCGTCCCTCGAACAGGCCGAGCAGGTCGAAGGGCGTTTCCAGCGACAGGTCGTCCATGATCTCGTCGGTCGGGAATTCGGCGATCTGGATGATGATCTCGCCGGTCAGCTTGCGAAAATCCTCGGGCAGATGGGCGTAGGCCTCCAGCGCCAGGAACTCCATCTCGTCGATCGACGGCGAAAGCTGGTCATGCCAGACGCGGGTCTTGTAGATGCGGGCCATGCTTTGTCCTTTGATCCCGGCATATAGGCTTTCGCGCCACAATCGGCAAATGACGCGGGATTTCCCCGGTTCAAACCCGGAGCAGGGAATTGCGCATGGCGCCGGGGGCCGTTTCGCCTGGCTTGGGGGCGCGGCCGGCTTTCCCGGCCAAACGCGACACTCCTATCGGAGAGGAATAAATTCCCCGTGAGTCTGCTTGACTCTTGGGGTCGCCTCTGGAATCAATAGGAACATAACAGGAACAATTGTGAGTGGAAGCTGACCGTCATGGCGATGACCGCCGTGGCGCGGGAGACTGTTTTTGCCCTGCGCCGCCAGATCGCGAAGATCGAGGGAACGCTGCCCGAGCGCCTGCAGGCGCCGGCCGGCGCGGCTTCCGACGACGGCATGGCCGACGCGGACCGCACCGTGGTCCGGCGCGGCATCGCCGTGGCCAGGCCGGATGCTTTCCTGCGCACCGGCGTCGGCCGGCTCGATGCCCTCTTGGGGGGCCATTTGGGCGACGATCTGGGCGGCGGCCTGCCGAAAGCGGCCTTGAACGAAATCCATGGCGTCGAGACCCGCGATGCCGGAGCCGTCGCCGGCTTCGCCCTGTCGCTCGCCAGCCTGATCCTCAAGCCCAGCCTGATCCTCAAGCAAGGATCGCGATTGCCGGTGCTTTGGATCGGCACCCAGGGGGTTTTTCGCGAGGCGGGCTTTCCCTATGCCAGGGGCCTCCACGCCGCCTTCGGCATCGAGCCGGAGCAATTGCTGTTCTCCGAGGCGCCAAGGCTCGCCGATGCGCTGTGGGTCGCCGAGGAGGCGGCCCGCATGACGGCGCTCGCCGCCGTCATCCTTGAAGTCCGCGGCAATCCGCAGCGGCTGGACCTGACCGCGACGCGCCGGCTGCACGCCCGCGCGCAGAGCGCCGGCCGGCCGGTCTTCCTGCTGCGGCAGGCGGCCGAACCCGAACCGACGGCGGCGCCCGTCCGCCTCATCGTCTCGCCGGCGCCGGCAGGGCCGCGCGACACGGTCGCCGGGCCGCTTGCCGGCTCGATCGGCCGCCCCGCCTTCACCATCAGCATCGGCAAGAGCCGCACGGCCCTGCCAGGACAATTCATATTGGAGTGGAACCCCGATGAACGCGTATTCGATGAAAGAAAGATTGGGGAAAGAAGGATTGGGGAAAGAAGGGCCGGGGAAGAACGAGCAAAGAATCCTGTCCCTGTGGTTTCCCTATATAGCGGCCGAACGGATCCTGCGGCAGCGCCTGGGGCGGTCGTGGCGTTCCCGGCCGTCGGATCACCGGCCGCTGGTGATCAGCCATCGCGACAGCAACGCGCAGCGCATCTTAGCCCTCGACGAGCGGGCTGAGGCGCTGCATCTGAAGCCCGGCATGGGCATTGCCGACGCGCGCGCCATGCATCCGTCGATCGACATAGTGGAGGCCGATGCCGAAGCCGACCGGCGCCTGCTCGAAGGCCTTGCCGACTGGTGCGACCGCTACACCCCGCTGGTGGCGCTCGACGGGACCGACGGCCTGTTCCTCGACGTCACCGGCTGCACCCATCTTTTCGGCGGCGAACGCACCATGCTGGACGAGATCCTGTCGCGCTTCTTCCAGCAAGGGTTCGACGTCCGCGCCGGTCTTGCCGCGACGCCCGGCGCCGCCTGGGCGGCGGCGCGGTTCTGCGGCGACCGCATCGTTGCCGGCGGCGAGGAGGAAGCGCTTCTGGCGCCCTTGCCGCTGGCGGCGCTGCGCATCGCGCCGGAAATCCGCGCCAGCCTGGAAAGCGTCGGCCTGCGTACGGCGGGCGCGGTCATGGCCGCGCCGCGCGCGCCGCTCGCCCGCCGCTTCGGCGGCTCCCTGCTGTTGCGCCTCGACCAGGCGCTCGGCCGCCTCGACGAGGCGGTGTCGCCGCGCCTGCCCGTCGCGCCGCTTTCGGTCGAACGCCATTTGGCCGAGCCCGTCACGCTGACAGAGGACATAGAACGGCTGGTGGGCATGCTGGCGACGACCCTGAAGATCGACCTCGAGCGGCGCGGCGAAGGCGCGAGAAGCCTGGCGCTGCTCTTGTTCCGCGTCGACGGCGCCGTCAGCCGCATCGCGCTCGGCACGTCGCGGCCGATGCGCGAACCGCGGCTGATCCAGAAATTGTTCCATGAGCGGCTGGCCGCCCTCGAGCAGCATATCGATGCCGGCTATGGCTTCGACCTGGTGCGGCTCTCGGTGCTGGCGGCGGCCGTCTTCGACATGCCGCAAGCCGACCTGACAGGCGAAGCGACCGACGACGGCGCCGATATCGCGCTGTTCGCCGACCGCATCCGCGCCCGGCTCGGCGAGGGGGCGGTTCTCAAACCGGTCGCCGTGGAAAGCCACCTGCCCGAGCGTGCCGTCGCCACCATCCCCTTCACCGAAAGCCCGCGCCGCACCACGCCGCCGAAGAAACCGGACAGGATGCAGGCGCCGATGACCATCTTCCCGCCGGAGCGGCCGATCCGGCTTTTCCGCTCGCCCGAGCCGATCGAGGTGCCGGCCACCGAAATGCCCGAGGGACCGCCGCTGAATTTCCGCTGGCGGCGCGCGCTCTACCGGGTCGCCCGGGCCGAAGGGCCCGAACGCATCGCGCCGGAATGGTGGCGTGAATCTTCAAGCGACGAGGCGGCGTCGACACGCGACTATTTCCGTATCGAGGATGCCGACGGCCGCCGCTACTGGCTCTACCGGCAAGGTCTCTATGGCGGCTCTGAAATCCCGCCGCGCTGGTTCCTGCACGGGGTCTTCGCATGAACGCGCTGACCGCCATTCCCTATGCGGAATTCGGCATCCAGTCGAATTTCTCCTTCCTGCGCGGCGCTTCCAAGCCGGAAGAGCTGGTCGTCGCGGCCAAGCTCATGGGGTTCTCCGCGATCGGGCTCGCCGACCGCAACACGGTGGCGGGCGTGGTGCGCGCCTGGCAGCAGGCCAAGGTCGAGACGCTTGCCTACCACCCCGGCTGCCGGCTGGTCTTCTGCGACGGCACGCCGGATATTCTCGCCTATCCGCGGAACCGCAAGGGCTGGGGACATCTGTGCCGCATGCTCACGCAAGCCAATCTGCGGGAGGAGAATGAAAAGGGCGCGACCCTTCTGCGGCGCGACGATCTTCTCGAATGGGGCGATCTGATGTCGCTGGCGGTCCTGCCCGACCTGACGGCGGGGGCCGAGGGAGCATTGGTCCTGCTTGGCGAGCTCAAGCACCGTTTCGGCAAAAGCCTGCGGCTTGGCGTTTCGCCCGATTATGCGGGAAACGACCGCTTCAGGATCGAGCAGGCGGCGGCGATGGCGGAACTGGCCGGCCTGCCCTTGATGGCGACCAACGACGTTCTCTACCACACGGCCGAACGGCGCCCCCTCCAGGATGTGCTGACCGCGATCCGCCTCAACATTCCCGTTTCGGAGGTCGGGCTGGAACTCACGGCGAATGCCGAGCGCCATCTGAAGCCGCCGTTGGAGATGGCGCGCCTGTTCCGCAGGCATCCGGAGGCGCTGGCCGAAACGCTGCGCTTTGCGCAGGAGCTGACCTTCTCGCTCAGCGACCTTCAGTACAACTACCCCGACGAGCCGACGCAATCGGGCCTCGGCCCGCAGGCGGAGCTGGAAAGGTTGGCACGGGAGGGGGCGGCCAGGCGCTATCCCTCGGGCGTGCCGCAATCGGTGACGAAGCGCATCGAGGAAGAGCTCGCCCTCATCGAGCGCCTGAACTATGCCCGTTATTTCCTGACCGTTCACGACATCGTCACATTCGCCCGCAGCCAGGACATTCTCTGCCAGGGCCGCGGTTCGGCCGCCAATTCGGTCGTCTGCTTCTGCATCGGCATCACCGAGGTCGGGCCGGAGCGCATCGACACGCTGTTCGAGCGCTTCATTTCCGAGGAGAGGAACGAGCCGCCCGACATCGACGTCGATTTCGAGCATGAGAAGCGCGAGACCGTCATCCAGTATATCTACGAGAAATACAGCTCCAAGCGCACCGCGCTGGCCGCCGCCGTCATCAGCTATCGCGGCCGCTCGGCGCTGCGGGAAGTGTCGAAGGCGATGGGCCTGTCCGAGGATGTCAGGGCGTCGCTGTCCGGTTCGATCTGGGGCTGGTCGACTTCCGAGCTTGGCGAGAAGGAAGCTCGCGCCGGCGGCCTCGACCGGAGCGATCCGGTGTCGCGGCACGTGATGGAGCGCGCCAACGAGATCATGGGCTTTCCCCGCCACCTCTCCCAGCATGTCGGAGGCTTCGTCATCACCCGCGACCGGCTCGACGAGATCGTTCCCATCGTCAAGACGGCGATGGAGGAACGCAAGATGGTCGAATGGGACAAGGACGATCTCGACGCGGTCAAGATCCTCAAGGTCGACGTGCTGGCGCTCGGCATGCTGACCTGCCTGAAGCGCGCCTTCACTCTGCTGATGGACCATTATCCGCAGGCGCGAGACCCTTACGGGCAGCCCTATGTCCTTGCCACCCTGCCGGAAGAGGAGGAGCCGGTTTATAAGATGATCGGTCGCGCCGACACGATCGGCGTCTTCCAGATCGAATCGCGTGCGCAGATGTCGATGCTGCCGCGTCTCAAACCAAAAGAATTCTATGACCTTGTCATCGAGGTGGCGATCGTGCGGCCCGGTCCGATCCAGGGCGACATGGTCCACCCCTATCTGCGCCGCCGGCAAGGCAAGGAGCAGCCTGAGTATCAGAAACCGGAGCTGGAGGCGATCCTCCATAAGACGCTAGGCGTCCCTCTGTTCCAGGAACAGGCGATGAACATCGCCATCGTGGCCGGTGGTTTCAAGCCGGGCGAGGCCGACGAGTTGCGCCGCGCCATGGCCACCTTCAAGCGCACCGGCACGATCGGCAATTACCGCCGGCGCATGATCGACGGCATGGTCGGCAAGGGCTACACCCGGGACTTCGCCGAACGCTGCTTCAAGCAGATCGAGGGTTTTGGCGAATACGGCTTTCCCGAAAGCCATGCCGCCTCCTTCGCGCTGCTGGTCTATGCCTCCTGCTGGTTCAAGACCTTCTACCCCGACGTGTTCTGCGCCGCGATCCTGAATTCGCAGCCCATGGGTTTCTACCAGCCGGCGCAATTGGTGCGCGACGCGCGCGATCATGGCGTCGACATCCGCGAGGTCGACGTCAATTTCTCCGTCTGGGACTGCACGCTGGAACAGGCGACTTTCGACCCGGCCCACATCCTGCCGCGCCATGCCGAAATGCGCGGCGTCATCGCGACGCAGCATGCGGTGCGGCTCGGCTTCAGGCAGATCAAGGGACTTTCCGAGGAGCGTATGGAAGCCTTCGTCGAGCGGCGCGGTTCAGGCTACGCATCCGTCCGGGATGTCTGGCTGCGCTCCGGCCTCGATGTCGGTGAACTCGAAAGGCTGGCGCAGGCCGACGCTTTTCGGTCCATCGGCCTCGACCGCCGCGCGGCACTATGGGCCGTGCGCGCGCTGGACGGCAAGAGCGCCGCCGAGAAGCTGCCGCTGTTCGACCGGCCAGCCCTTGGCCTGCGCGAGCTGGAGCCCGAAACGAAACTGCCGAAAATGCCGCTCGGCGAGCATGTCATCCATGATTACCGCTCGCTCGGTCTGTCCTTGAAGGCGCATCCGGTCGCCTTCCTGCGCGAGCGGCTCGACCGGGCCGGGGTCATCCCCAATGCCAGGTTGGGCTCCGTGCGGGACGGACGGCGTGTCTCGGTCGCAGGCCTCGTTCTGGTGCGGCAGCGGCCCGGCAAGGGCAATGCGGTCTTCCTGACGCTGGAGGATGACGAGGCCGTCGCCAACGTCATCTTCTGGGAGCGGACCTTCGACCGCTTCCGCCCCATCGTCATGGGCGCCCGTTTCGTCAAGGTCACCGGCAAATTGCAGTCGGAATCGGACGTCGTCCACATCGTCGCCGAGAAGATCGAGGATCTGACGCCCTGGCTGACGGTGCTCCTGGAGGAGGTGAAGCCGAACGCGCCGGCCCGGCAGGATATCGCGACGCTGGCGGACAAGGCGGAAAAGGTCATGCCCAGGGGGCGCAATTTTCAGTAGGTGCGGGGACGTGATCTGCGGCAAAAAGAAATCGTCCGATACTGATAAGGCAGCGGGACAGCGCCCCCCTCTGCCCTGCCGGACATCTCCCCCACTTGGGTCCCACTGGGGGGGAATTGGCAGCTTCGGCTGCAGCGCTCTTTTTTGGACGTTGAAAATTAGCGAAAGCCGTTGTGACGTCCGGTCTCCCCCCTCGTGGGAGAGATGTCCGGCAGGGCAGAGGGGGCGCCGTAGAACGCCGGCCTCAATGACCGCCCCGTCACGTCGAGCCGGCCGGCCCGCCCAGTCGGGGCGGCGACAGCACGTCTTCCGCCGGGATGCTCCGCGCCTCCGAAGGCAGCATGATCGGGATGCCGTCGCGCACGGGATAGGCGAGCTTGGCGACCCGCGAGATCAGTTCGCCGCGCTCGGGATCCCAGGCCAGCGGCCCCTTGGTCAGCGGGCAAGCCAGTAGCTCCAGCATCCTGGGGTCGACATTCGCTCTCTTTCCGTCACGCCCATCCGCCGCCATCGTGCCCTCTCTCAACATCCTACTGCAGGCTCGAGCCAAAATCCTCGTTCTCGCGCGCCAGCGCCATTTCGGTGATGGCGATCAGCGTTTCGGCGCGGGTTTTCAGATCGGCCGCTTCGAGCAGTGCCTGCTTCTCGGCTGGTCCATAGGGCGCCATCATCGACAGCGCGTTGACCAGCATGGCGTTTTCGGCCCGGCTGACGCTCTCCCAGTCGGCCTCCAGGTCGTTGGCCTGAAGATAGGAGCGGAACGCCCGCAGCAGCGCCGGCCGGTCGACCTCCGCGGCCGCCTGATCCTCGTCGAGATCGGCGAGAAAGGGGGCGATCTTGCCTTGGCGGAACGGCGTCTTGACCGTCAGCTCATGGGTGACACGGAACCGGCACACGCCCTGCAGCGAAATCAGGTAGCGGCCGTCGCCGGTCTCGGAAAGCGCTATGATGCGGCCGGCGCAGCCGACATTGCAGAGCTCCGGCTCGCCATCGTCGCGCAAGGCGCCGTCCAGGCTGGGCTGGATGACGCCGATCAGCCGGGAGCCGGCGATCGCCTCGTCGACCATCTGCAGGTAGCGCGGCTCGAAGATGTTGAGCGGCATGCGGCCGCCCGGCAGCAGAAGCGCGCCCTCGAGCGGAAAGACCGGAATGGTCGACGGCAGATCCTTGCCGAGCCGGTAGTGAGCGTTTCCCGCCTGCACCTCGTTCCTCCGATCGCTTCGCCCGGGAAGCGCGTCCATGCCGCGATCCGCCTGTCGCCGCCCGGGCTGTTGGCTTCCCGAGGGAAAGGCGGGCCGGATTGGTCCTATCTGGCGCGGCCGGCGCCGGGTGCAAGCCCCGCGCGACCATTCGGCCGCGCTGGCTCAGGAAAACAGCAGCGACGACAATTTGCGCCGCGCGGCAAGCGTCGCCTCGTCGGTCATGCCCCAGGCCTCGAAGAAGCGCAGCAATTGCGCCCTGGCGCCGTCCTCGTTCCAGCCGCGATCAGCCTTGATGATGGCCAGGAGATTGTCGGCGGCCGCGTGGCGCTCGCCCCTGGCGTTCTGGACCATGGCCAGATCGAAGCGGGCCTGATGGTCGCCGGGATTCTCGGCCAGGCGGCGCTCGAACTCCGCCGGGTTGCCGAGTTCGGACGCTTGCGCGGCCAAGGTCATCCTGGCGCGCAGCGCGGCCAGCGGCGGCGCATCGGCCTTGGCCTCCGGCGCCCGCGCCAGCATTGCCTCGGCGCCTTCGACATCACCGGCCTCGAACAGCAATTCACCCAGCCCCGCTATTGCCTCGATCGTTTCCGGCGCCTGCTCGAGCACGGCGTCATAGATGTCGGCCGCCGTCTGCACGTCGCCGGCCGTGCGGGCCTCGGCCGCCGCCGCCAGCGCCTCGGTCACATCAGGAGCCCCATTGCCCTTGCCGCCGACCTTGTCGATGAACTGGGCGATCTGGCTCTCGGGGATGGCGCCCATGAAGCCGTCGACCGGCTGGCCGTCCTTGAAGGCGATAACCGCGGGAATGGACTGGATGCCGAGCTGGCCGGCGATCGAGGGATGGTCGTCGATGTTCATCTTGACCAGCTTGACCTTACCCCCGGCGGCGCGGACCGCCTTTTCCAGTTGCGGCGTCAGCTGCTTGCACGGCCCGCACCACGGCGCCCAGAAATCCACCAGCACCGGCTGGCGGCGCGATTCCTGGATGACGTCGGCGGCAAAGGCCGCGGTGGTGGTATCCTTGATGACGTCGCCGGCGGGCGCGGCGCCGGCCGCAGGTTTTTGCGGTTCCGCGCCGCCGCCATACTGCACCGTCGTGGCATACTGGCCGCCGCTATTGCCAAAGGAGCCGCCAAACGGATTGTTGTCACTCATGTCGTCGCCCTTTCGGTGGCGCCAGCGGATCGGCGCACTGTCCTTGGTTGGAAACCGGTTTCGCCATCCATGTGGCGATCATGCCGAGACTTTCAAGATAGCAGCATCGTGCCCGGTTGCCTCGACGAATCTGATGAGGTCGCCCGATGCGATCGACGTCGTCGCCTCATTGGTCAGCGGATGCGCGTTGATCACCGCATGCCGCATCAGCGCCTCGTCGAGCACGACCTTGACCCTGTGCTGCGTGTCGTTGATCAGGCCAAACACCGTGACTGCGCCCGGCGCGACGCCCAGAAGCTCCATCAGCATCTCCGGCTTGCCGAAGGAAACGCGGCCGGCGGCGCCGATCACATGGTGGATCTGCTTCAGGTCGACGACAGCGTCCTCGCCGACCGTGACCAGGAAGAAGGCGTCCTTCTTGTCCTTCAGGAACAGGTTCTTGGTGTGGCCGCCGGCGATTTCGCCGCGCAGTGCCTGCGAATCGGCGACCGTATAGAGCGGTGGATGGCGTTTCGTCGAAACGGCGATGCCGAGTTCGGCAAGAAAGGCAAAGAGCTCGGCTTCGGTCCTGGGCATGGGGTTCTCGTCTTCGGCTGGTTTTCCAGCCATGCCGTTTACGGCCAATGACATGGTCGAGACAAGACCGCCGCGCGACGCGGCGCCGAATCCTTCCGGCTGCCGCCGCCGGCCCCCGCCGGCCTCCTCCGGCGCATTGAAAAAAGCCTGCGATTTCCCTGTTGCAATCGCCGCGCTCTTCAGCCATATAGGCCCGGCTTGCGGCCCAAAGCCGCGCGAGCGGGTGTAGCTCAGGGGTAGAGCACAACCTTGCCAAGGTTGGGGTCGAGCGTTCGAATCGCTTCACCCGCTCCAGTTTCCTCTAGGGGATCAAGCATCGAAAAGCCGCGGTTTCCCGCGGCTTTTTCGCTTTCTGGCGGACCTCGACAGGATAGGGCGCCGGGGTGATCCAAAGGTCCGGGTTACACGCGGGTCACCAGTTCGCGGCTTCGGCGCAGCGCGGGATCGGTGTGTTGCGGGACACGCCGGATACTCAACCTAAATGGTCACAACGCTACTCATGCGCGCTTAATTCGAACCGAAACAAATGGGCTGTAGTTGACTGATTGATCACCACTCGCTCTATCCTTACCGATTGGGACGGAGGGACAATAAGTGAGAATCAAGTCCATCGACATTGGCAATTTCAAAGCCATCAGCTCGACGAAGGTCAATCTTGTAGACTTCAATGTCATTGTTGGTGCGAATGGCTCCGGCAAAAGCTCTGTGCTGCAGGCCATGCACTGGATGTTTCAGTCGGGGAGGAACCGTCGGGTTGAGGCTCGGTCAAAGTCGTCAGACGGGGTCACGCTTTCCGAAAAAATGCAACATATATGCCATCCCCGGACTACCGAAATGCTGGTCACTCGTCGGAGTACGGCAATAAGACGGGTACGCCCCAGCTTGATATGAGCGTAGTAGCTATCATGGACGATGGCTCTGAGGTAACAGCAGAGCTTTGGATCAAGTCAGCTCGTAACGCGGGTATCCTCGTCCACATCCCCAGCGGCAATACGTTCATCAGCAACCTTCGAGACCCTTCGCGAGAATTTAGTGCATACATCCCCGGCTTAGCCGGCATTCCACTAAGCGAGGAGAAGCGAAGTCGGGCAATCGTTCACCGCTTGGCCGCAGCTGGCGACGCAAACACGGTCCTACGCAACGTCCTCCACCTCTTAAAAGGCACCGAAATAGATGGCAAGAATGGCCTGATGTTGCTCGAAGAGTATGTATCACAAGTAATGGGGAAAATATCGCTCGACGTGACGTTTGTGGATGAAAGGGACTCCACCATCTCGGCTCGCTTTACAACGGCCGACATGCAAGCGTCTGAAAAGAAATGGAAGCCACTTGAACTCGCTGGCGTTGGGTTTCTACAGGTCATCCAGATATTTGCCTATCTGCTGTACTTTCGACCCGCGCTTTTGCTGGTGGATGAGCCCGACGCCCATCTGCACCCCACAGCTCAAGAGCGGCTCATACCGGTATTGGTTGCAGCTTCTCAGAGGACGGACACACAAGTTGTTCTGACGACCCATAGCCCATCAGTGGTTCGTGCCCTTCCAAGCGATGCACAGGTCATTTGGATGAAGGAAGGGAAGGTGCAGGATGGCGGCGACACCGAAGGCCGGCGGCTAATGGGCTGGGGTCTATTGGATCGGAAGATTCTTATGCTGACCGAAGATGAAGATGCCGGGATGATAAGGACCATTTTATCTCAATGGCCTCATCTGGACCGCGCGGTCGCCGTTTGGCCTGTACGCGGATCAGGAAAAGTGCCGGAAGCAGAGGTCATCAAGGATTTTATTGAGATCACCGCTGGTAGTCTTAAGGTTGTTATACATCGCGACCGTGACTTCTTAATGCCCGGAGAGTTAGCCACTCTTCGCGGCCCCTATTCCGACAAAGGCCATGTCGTATGGTTCACCAGGTATTCCGACATGGAGGCGTACTGGACCAATGAAGCGGCGATCGCTTCGCACTTTGGTATTTCGGAAGAGACCGCTCGGCAGTTACTTGAAGATGCGGTCGCGGAAGCTGTGGCAAATAACGTTGCTCTAGAAACACGTCGACGCAAGCGCAACGACGCTGCAAACAAATTTAACAAAAAGGGCAATCTACCGCAATTCGGCGACTCTGAGGTTGAAGTCGAGGCCGCCGAGCACGGAAAACAGTATGTGGTTCTCGGCAAAGATCTGCGAAACGCGATACGAAAGGTGACACACAAGGCAGGGCTGAAAGCGGGACCGAGCTACTCGTTGATTGTTCCAGCAGCCTTATCCGGCCAAATAGCTGACGACTTGCGCGATTTGCTTGAAAGTGTACTCAAGAGCTGAACCGCATATGGAGATGCTTGCTTCAGGTTGCCAAACGGGCGAGACGTTATCGCCGTTCGGTAGCCAGTGCTTCGATCATAACCACCACGCGTTCGAGATCGTCGTTTCGTAATGCGGCTAAGGCCGCAATCGTCCGCTGCCGTGCCACTTCTTCCGGCGCGCTTTTCTCAAACGAGGCTATCAAAAGCTCATTGGGCGATGTCGCCAGCACTGACGAAATCCTCACCAGAGTCGCGAGGTCTGGCTCGCGGCGGCCGCTGACATAGTTTCCGTATCGCCGTTCGCTTAAACCAGCGCGCCGAGCCACCTCGGCGTTGGAAAGCCCGAGCTGCTCCGCTCGCTTCCTGAGATTTGTCGCAAACAACTCCATGCGAACGAAATGTTCATGACATACCCCACGGGTCTATGTACGTTATGGCGTGGTAGTTCACGCCATTTCGTGGGGGAACTTTGAAGCATCAATACGTCGGCGACGTTAGCGACTATCGGAAATATGCATTGTTGCGGGCTCTCTCGTGGGGCGGGGCTAATCGTATCGGCGTGTGCTGGATGCTGACGCCCTCAGACGGCGGCTCCGACGGCGGGAAGCTAGCCTACCTTCAGCAGCCTGATCGGTATCGGCACTTTGACCCGGAACTGTTCGACACCCTGGCGCACGCCGCAGATCAGCCGGATCGTCGACAGCTTCAGACCATTGAGGACAGCGGAGTCATTCTAGGCGCAGCCTACTTGAACGAACTGTTGCCGGACGACCTGTCGGGCCGTGCTGTTTTCATGGAGCGCTGCCTGTCCTCATTCCACAGCGTCGAGCTTGTCTTCTTTGATCCCGACAACGGTCTTGAGACCTCGCTTTCGAAGGGCCGCAAGAACTCCTCCAAGTATCTTTACTTGGACGAGGTGGCTGCCTTCTACGCATCGGGAAAGTCCCTGCTGATCTACCAGCACTTTCCTAGGGTCGAGCGCCGGGCCTTTCTGGCTTCCTGTATCAAGCGGTTGCGCAGTGTCGCTTCGGACGCCATGGTCTGGACGTTCACCACTGCCCATGTGGTCTTTCTCCTTGTCGCCCATCCGGAGAGTCCGGCACGGCTGGCTGTTGCCGCAACTGAGGCCTGCGGGCGCTGGGGCGAGGGTTTCATTACTGGCCGATTTGTCAGCCAGTCGCGGTGTGACACCAATAATTGACAGCGAAGTTCGCGCGTGATTTTTCGAATAACGCAGCATTTCAAATGGCTTGGGGAGAAGACGATGACCAACAACATTCTCGCGCGTGCTGTGCTCGTGCCGGCAATACTGGCGCTGGGCGCTTGCGCCGGCACCAACACTATCCGTACCTCACAGAATACCGCGATCGTGCAGGCGAGCGCCGCTCCGGTCTGCGGCGGCATCGGTGCGGCCAGGGTCGCCCAAAAACAGGCGGCGATCGAGACGATCAAAGCGGGCTATGATCGCTATGTGATCGTCGGCGCTGCGGCGGCGGACAACGTTCATGTCGCCCAGATGCCAGGCAGCTATCAGACGACAGGCGTGGTCAACGGCGGATATCTCAATGCAACGACCACATATCGACCCGGACCAACCATGGTCTATGGCAGTCACGACCAGAATTTTGGTATCCGCATGTTCCATGATGGCGAGCCTGGTGCCTCCAACGCCATCTCCGCACGGCAGACCTTGGGCGACAAGTGGCAGGAAATGGTGAAGGCCGGCTCTGTTAGAACGTGCACCTCCTGAACAAGAGAATTTGCTTCCTACCGGGTACAGGGTACGAAGGTGCAACCCGTTCGCAAGGCCGAACGGGTCCCTCCGACCCCATTGTACTATTGCTACAACAAGGGGGAGGGTCGAAACGCGCGCCCGGAGGGCGGCGCACATTTGAAGATGCGGCGATCGAGAGGCGACCGCCGCAGTGGGGAGGCGCATCTGTGTAGTGGTGGCGAAGCTCATTCGGGCTCAATGGCGATGTGACCGACCGACTCACACTCCCCAAACTCTTCCAGCGCCCATTCGATCTCGGTCGCGTCCAGTTCCATGACTTCCGCAGCGGCTTCGAGCGGCATCCATTCCTCGTTGCCAGTTCGCTTGTCCATGATCAGGATGTGCATCGATCTCTCCTACTGTCCAACAGGACAGTAAAACACGGCGAGAGCTCAGGCACAATTATATCAGCGATATCAGCATGTTAGAGACGGCCACTATGTTGCAGGCCTGCACCGCAGCCGTGCACCGCCAGCGGGGGTGCACGGCTGGCCGGCTGCCGTACCCACAGCGCTGAGCGTATGGTCCCCGTGGCGCGGCGTGGCCGGTGCCGGCATAGGCTATCCGCTGTAGGCCCGGTCCAGTGCCGCGATGGCGGCGCTACCATCGCGCACTGCCTGGGTATAGTGGCCGAGCGTCACCGTCGGGTTCGCATGGCCGGCGATCTGCGCCACAAGGCCGATCTCGATGCCCTGGGCCTGGAGCATCGAGATGAAAGAGTGGCGGGCAGAGTGCGGCGTGACATATGGAAGGCTGAGCGCTTTGAAAACTGGTGCCCAATAACGCTTCCGAAAATTCTGGTAGAGCAGCGGACCGCCGCCGCCAATGCGGGGCTTAGGCCATTCCTGTAGCCGGCCGGGGCCGGGGAACACGCGGTGCAGCTCCTTACCCGACCTTGGGCAGCGAACCCGCCACGCCAAAAGCATCTCGCGAAGCACGGCGCTCATCGGGATCTCTCGGGTGCCGGCCTCTGTCTTGGTCATTTCGGTGAGCGAGCCGTCCCGCTCCTGGATGCGCCGGATGCGGACAATGTTGCGGTCGAAGTCAACCTCGCTCCATAACAGACCCAGCTGCTCAGACGGCCGTGTGCCGGCGAGGAAGGCGAAGGCGTAGTAGATGCCTTGTTCCAGATCGTTCTTGGCCGCTGCGATCAGCTTGGCGATATGCTCGGTGGCCAGGATCGTCTTTTTGATTTTGTGCCGCGCCCGCGCCAACCCGGTCGGCATCGAGGGCGCGCGGATCGAATAGTCTTCCTCCGCCAGCGCCAGGATGGACTTGAGGTGCGATTTGGCCCGATTTGCGGTGTAGCTGCCACACTGCTCCGTGACGGTCTTGTGCCAGACGCGGATCATTGCAGTTGTCAGGTCCGACAGCTTGATATGTCCGAGCAATTTGATGAAGCGGGCGTTCTTGGGTGGAGTGCCGGTCTCGGTGAAGTCAGCACGTTCCTGCTTGGTGCCTACCAGCAATGGCCCCCGGATTGCACCATACACCACCACCTTGTAGCCCATCAGCGTCGATGGCTTGACGTTGCCCTCCTTGGTCTGAAGCCAGTGCTCGATGGCCTGCGCAACGGTTGGAGCCTTGCGCTCATCCATGTAGCTGCCTTCCGAGACCTTCAGCAGCAGCGAGTTCCGGAATGCCTCGGCGTCCTTCTTGCGGTTGAAGGCGCGGCGGCGGCGCTTCTGCGTCAGGGGCTCGCGATACTCACAGTAATATTGCGGATAGAGAGCGACTTTACCGTCGCGCAGCTTGCGGCGACGCGTTGCGGTGGTGATGGAAACGTTGAAGTCAGTCATGGTGTTGCTCGTCCAAAAAGGAAAAAAGCGGGAACGAAAACACGCGTCGGTAACCAGCACAAGTAATCGCCGGAGCGGCCAGCGACCCCGTGAAACGGCTCAAACTGTAACCAGGCGCGTGACCTCGACAGGGTGGAAAAGGTCGAAGCCGCGAGACGACGCGGCCACGGATATCTCGGATTCCTCGGCCACCGAGGTTGAAATCGCAGTGACTGAGTATATCGAGTGGCGAAGACGGAGGCGGTTGTATTGCAAGGGCGGTAGCGGCCGGTGTCGCAATTTTCCAACATTCCGACCACACGTCGTCGGGCCACCGCCAGCTCACCGCACGCCCGGGCAGCACAGCTGAACACTATAAAAACACCGCCGGGTGGCGGGTGGCGGTAGTGGCATGGCACCAGCGAGGTGCCCAGGCGGCACAGGGGGGCACAGCGCACACACTGCACCCAGGGAGTCCCTACGGTACATGCCACCGCTGCCACTGCCACCACCCTAAAAATTCGCGGCGGCGCCGATAGGGGAGTTATCGTCGACGTGGTCTTCGGACCTAGGGCGATGAAACCCGCGTAGGGTCTTACCGGCCACTTTGAACTTGCCCGGCTCCCAACCGAGTTCACGCATCAGCGCGGTGAGCCGTTTCGCATGTCCGTTGTGCTGACGCTCCAATGGAATCTCTAGCAGCTCTCCCAGTAATTCGGCCGTGTAAGCCCTCACCTCGTCACCGACCGCTTTGCCTCGGACGATCGCGAGCTTTTCCTGCCACGGATCGTCTTCAAGGCGGTCCTCCTGTTCGGCTGCGGCTATTGCCCAAAGCTCCTGCGGCAGCACGATGCTCTGGCGCTCGGCTTCCAGCTTCGCCGCCTCGGCCCAGAGCTGGTTACGGTCGCGCCGAAGCGCCTCCAGGTCTATGAGGCCTGTCTTGACGGGCAGGAAGCGGCGGTTGCCGGTTCGGTCTTTCAGGTATTTGTGCTCGTTGGTGGTGCCGACAAAGATGGTTTGCCGACCGCGCGCTTCCGAGAAACGGCCATACGACATCCGGGCACGGTCGACGTCACGCGACGCGAACGCCTTCATGCGTTCGACCTCGCTTTTGCTGAGACCCGACATCTCGCTTAATTCGTATATCCAGACTCCCTCCATAGCCTCCATCTGGGCTTTGGTATCAAGGGTTAGCAATTCATTGTCGGAGTGATTCCCCGGCCCCGCGAGGATCCGCAGTGCCGTGGACTTGCCCGTTCCTTGCTTGCCCTCGAAGATGATGATGGTGTCGAATTTAACGCCCGGATCCCGTACACGCCTGACCGCCGCAATGAGCATGATCCGACCAATCGCTCGGTTGAGAGGTGTATCCTCGGCTCCCATGTACGACGCGAGCCATCGATCTATGCGTGGAATGCCGTCCCATGTCAGTGCATCGAGCATCTGCCGGACAGGATGGAATGTGTGTTCCAGACACAGCTGGGTTACCGCGTCGCGGACGTTCTCGGCTTTTGGATCGAACCCGAAGGCCTCGATGATGAACTTCCGTAGCAGGGCGCAGGCGTCGTCGCTGATCTCGCCTTCATGTTCATCCAGCATTTCGCCGTTGACGACCTTTCGGTGCCGGAACAGGTCGTGAGAGAAGGTGAAGCCCAGACGTTGTAGCGCGATAACTGTGTTGCGCATCGTGGCTTTCGGGTGCCCGCTCATGTCGCAGTCGGGCCAGCCATTCGACACAGCCGCCAAAGCGGAACGTGCCTGCCTCAATGCATATTGAACTGGCTTTCTCTTCTCAAGTATCGAGCGCGAAATACCAAAAGCAGGGTTGATGAGGACACCAGCTATCTGTGTTTCCGGACAGCCGGCACGGGCGAGGTCGCAAGCAATTCGAAACACGACCTCGCTTCGCGAACGAAAACGGGGAGATTCGCTTTCACGGGGGCGCTCGGGGTCGTCACCCAACTCGATAAGCGTCCGCGTTACCGGCAACAGCGACTGCGGAAGCTCGTCCATGCTGACCGAAACAACAGGCGCGTCTTGCGCGACCTCATTCTTCGACCCTGTTGGCTCGGGACCCCCGCCCTCCGGGAAATCGTCCAAGGAATAAATCAGCGACCAATCAGCCTTCACCAGACGAGCAAGCTCGGGCCTCCGTCCTGCCTTTTCTTTCTTAGTGCTCGGGATGTTCACCGTGCCCGGCAGGCGCATAATCCGATCAACGTTATGGCATTTGTCGCCGCCCAGTGCCTTCGCTATGGTCATGTTGATCGCTTCCACGCGGACGAGATCGTCGGCGGGGTCTTTCAGCTTCCAATAGCCGTGATAACCACCACCGGAGAACACAACTGCGGTTGGGCACGGGCGGAAGCTGAGGAGACGTTCCTCAGCACCAGGATCATCGATATCGACGTGTATGAACAGCGCCGCCGCCACATCTCTCTTGGTCGCCTTTTTGTTGCGAACCGATGGTCGCAGTCTGTTCACGTGAAAGTAGAGGTTATCCTCCCTCTGAACTGCGTCGATCCATTGACGCATGGCCTCCTCTTCGTAAGCCGCGAAAGTGAGGGCCTCGATTCGACCTCTAAGCGGAATCGCGACAAGGTGGCGCGGCTGGCCGGGAAACATATTTACGAGGAACTCGACTGTCTCGTCGGTGTTGCCATCGGGGATAACGAATGTCTTGTGCATCAGGCCCCTCCCTGACGGGAGGAGTCGATGTACGCCACCACCTCGGACAGCTTGACTAAGGGACGCGAGTTGTAGGGCGTGTAGGTGGGAATGTGGCCGCGCAACGCGAGGCGTTGGATTTGCCAGTATTTGGCACCTACCGCTTCAGCGGCTTCTTTGAGGGTGAGTAGTCTTTCGGCGATAGTACCCGGTGCGTGATACGGACCAGGTATCTGGAACGAAGCATCCATCTGCATTTCCTTTGCAGAGGAGCGAGCGCTGTGACGGTAGCATTCTCAAACCAGCACGCACGCCTGCTCCCAGTTGATTTCTGGGGTTAAGCGTGATTGCCGGAACGATGCTCGTTAGGGTCTTAGTGCTATGTCTAGAACATAGCCCGCCTTGGAGGTTAGCCACCTTAGCATCCCAATCGCTTGGGCGGGCGCAACACGTCATTCAGGACTGTCTAGGATGTCCCCACGTGAAGCCTCTGCGAATCACCCTATGATGTTTGCTGGTTTCAAATGGCGAGTCCAGCCCCAGGTTTACGGCGACCACAAACCGTGAACATCAAGTGCTATCGCGCGCCCATGTAGCTGCGCCGCTGCTGAAAGGCGCGGTATATGCGCAGCGCCGGCAGCAGGGGGACACGGGTACGCTGAGACGGGCTGAGACGGCTGAACCGTTGTTCGTCTACCTAAGCTAGATTTTGTAGGGTTTGAGCAGCTCCACGGTCCAGGCGGGAAGGCTCCGCCAAGAATACCAACCTCGCTCCGCCCAGGAAGCCGTTTCGCTAAACCTTCCCCGAGGCTCGACGAGCGCTAAAACATCATCGTGAGGATAGACGTAGCAGGCATAGCCTGTGAGGAAAGCTATGTGGAGATCCTTGCCGCGATATTTCTCATAGAGCGAAAACCTCGGTTTAAGCTGAACTCGTAAGACTGTGGTGCCGCCGACGTGCACTGCGAGGAAATCCGCACCATTCCAATCGTCGTTCAGGCGCAAGGAGTTGTATCCGTAGTCGGCAAGTCGACCAGCTACCTTATGGAAATTGTAGTTTTCCTTCTGTCGTGCATTGAGGTTTTCGTATCGAACTTTTTCGAACATCCCGATATCTTCGCTTAGTTGCTACTTCGGTCCCACCAGCTTACCTAACCAGTAGCTGCAAGCATGGCCTTACGTTCTTCTAGAGCCTTGGCGCTCGGCCGCTCCCGAGGATCGGTGGGCGATCGGATTGGGCGGCCGTGAAACGCTTGATACTCACTGCCGGTCAAACGCTCGGATACGACCACCCTCATTGTTGTTGGGTCTATCTCAAGGAGCCCGCAATCGAACAACGTGTGCAGGTCTGAGCGAAGTAGAACGCCGTTGCTCGCCACGTTAGTATGGTCCCCACGATAGGGGTAGATGTGGGCGGCCTCCAACACATCGGTGACTGCACACCCAGAAATTGCACACTTCCCGCCGTATGCCTTCAAGAGTTTGTCCCTGAAAGGCTTTTGCCCTCGCCTCCTGGCTATCGTTTTCAAGACACGCTCGCGCGCATCATTGACTTCACTTGGATCGAAAGCCTCATCGTCGGCCGGGTCTGGGTCAATCGCATCCGGCGCGACGACCGCAGAGCGAAGCACGAAATTGGTCGGTGACGAGCCAGAATGTCGGACGTACTCATAAGGGCCGAAATACCGAAATCCGGCGCCATCGAATTCGTACTTTCGCTCTCGAAAGAACAGGAGCAGCTCAAGGCCCAGGTCGCGGTGACCGGTGATAAGGTGGTCAGTTCGACCGGATGTTTGTCCCTGCCAATACAGGAGATCGCCCTCGATCCTGTCTCGATATTGGGTTCTGTCGGCCGTCTTTTCCTCAGTAACGAACAGCCAGACCGATCCCAGGTCCTTTGGCTTGAAAACCCCGTTGTTTAGAGTCGCATCAACAATTCCAAAGATTTCGCGTAGCTGGTTGCGAGTGTAGGTATTGCCCACACGCAAAATGGAGGATGCCGACCCTTCTTGTTTCGTAGAGCTTGTACTGGAATCTAAATCGCTCTCGACTCTTTCAAACCGCACCAGGTTGTTACTGGGGTCGTAGAAGGCTTCGTAGTCGTTATTCAGCCATTGGGAGCGCCTAGACGAATGATGGCCTCGCGCGTTCGCCCAGAACTGCGGGGTGCGGGCCTCTTTTGGGAGAGTACCGACCAGGCTTTCGATTTCGGTCAGTGGTAGTCGCACCGACCCAGCGGACTGTGCCCTCAAGAATTCCCCTAGTGGATCATACCGGCTTGCCATTTGCTCCCCTTAGCAAAGCGTTTCGCATGCGACACCATCTCCATCGCGATCCAGCTTCCGACCCCAAGAGCAGTTGTGCAAATACCATTGGGCCTCGTCACATGAACCGATCTGAGAGCAATAGCGGCGCGGCTCGCACGAATAGCTCCCGCTCTGCGCGACCAGCTTGCGGCTGACGATGCCGAGCGACTGGCTCGGCGGAGCCGTTCCATTTCCGTGCGCCGCGCGCCATTCCCAGGGTGCCTGGAAGTTGCCGACCCACAAACCGAGTTTTACGTTCTCCGCTTTCGCCTGCTGTGGTGCATAGGCACCGTGGCTGTAGCGCGACCAATCGAGTGCCTGGCCCTGCTCGACCATCCACGCGGCCACGTTAGCCCCATCGGCCCGACGGCAGTCGCCGACGAAGCGGCGATAGCGATCCCAGGCCACGAACATGCACTGAACCGGCCTCGATGCCGCGAGGAATGTATCCAACGCCTCCGCCGCTCGTCGGCCACATGGATATTCAAAGCCCTTGGCATCTTCGCAGTACTGCTTGCTCTCCGGCGCGTCGATGCCATTGAAGCGAATGCGCTGGCCATGGATTTCGATTGTGTCTCCGTCGATTACGCTAGCGATGCCAGCGATGGGGACAGGCTTCCGGCCTAGCGAATTCGATGTGCTGATGTCGGCTATACGGTCGCCGCGCTGCATGACGGTCTGGACGACCAAGGCGGCTGCAGCGGCGACAATCACAAAGAGTAGCCGTACCGGGACGCCCGCCCAACGCGGTGCCCAAGGCCACGTACCGGTGCGCTTGCGCCACCGGTCCGGCCGATTATTGTGACGATACCTGTCCAAGCCCCAGCCTTCCCCCGAAGGCCAAAATGCGTCCATTCAGGCGCAAAGTCCAGTGACCCATGAACCGGCAATCCTTTAGCCATATGCGACATGAGTCGTTGGCCAATGGCGTCAAAGACATTGCGCTCTGTCGGCCGGCAGACGATAATCACCAGACAACTAATCCCGTTGGTCCTCCTCTATTTTGGTTTTTTGCACTTCATGGAGTTTCTACTTACTATTGGCGGACTCTGGATCGTTGTCTGGGTGCTGCGGAAAGTGTTTGGTTCAAAGTCGAACCCGTCGACGCTTAGCCCGCCGCATTCGGATCAGGAGCCACACGCCCGCCCCGCGCCCCCGTCATCTCCAAAGTCAAAGGATGTTTATCGTCCCCGAGCCGGAAGCCCAACGCGGCCTCGTATTGTCTTTGAACCCCCACTTCCGATGGAGCCAACAGGCTCACTACCGACGCAGCAATCCCTCGAAGGGCTTCACGATGCTTTCACCGGCGCACCGCTCAATGTCGCGCTTGGGCTGCACCAATGCGGTACATGCAAGGTTTACTACCATGCTTCGAGCGTGGAAGTTCTCCGGCAGGAGAACGGCTTGCGTTGCGTCGCATGCGGCAATGCCTCCATTGGTGCCCTCTCTGGCGCTCAGGCGCGATCCACACGCGGCCGCGACTACAACCCAGATATCGTCACCCTGGCGAATTTTAGGTCGCATTTCGACCGCGTGGTTACCTTTGAAGGCCGTGTCCACGCAGTGCGTGTCAGCCGTCGCGGGTCAGATTTCGCCGTCATGTTCGAAAACACCTCGTGGGCACGCGGCCTTAAACTGGTGTTTTTCAGGGGCGCGATCCGGGCCGTCGGCGGCACCGACTTCATCCACAGCCTTGCAGGACAGTCTGTGCGAGTGCGCGGGCTTCTCATCAACCACAACCAGTTTGGTCCGGAGATCATTATCTCCGAGCGCAGCATGATCCTTTCGGTTTCGCGATGAAGTGGCAGAACATAGAACTTGGCTACAAGGGCCGAATCGAACAGTTAGCCAAGCTCTCACCGTGGGAATTGCTCGGCGTTGCTGAAAGTTGTACGCCGGCAGAGCTAAGAGCGGCTTATCTGCGCTTAGTAAATACCTACCATCCCGACCGCGCGGACCCTTTCATGAGCCGAAACAATGAAGAGGTCGTCAAGCTGATCAACGCCGCCTATGATCGGCTCAGGAGCAACAGCTAGTGTCCGAAAACCGATATCTCCGTCACAATCTCATCGACTGGTTCTCTCAGGAAAGGCTCGCACGCACTCGCGCTGTCGTAATTGGCGCGGGGGCGGTAGGTAACGAGGTTTTAAAGAATCTCGCTCTTCTCGGCGTCGGCGAAGTCCGCGTTTATGACTTCGACCGTATTGAGGAACATAACCTCACTCGCAGCGTCCTATTCCGTGATGCCGATATCGGAAAGCAGAAGGCGGAGGTGGCGGCGGATCGGGCTCGCGAACTCGACCCAAACATGTCTGCGGAGGCAGTGGTGGGGGACTTTTGGGATCACCTCACCCTCTCGGACCTCAAGTCTTTTGATGTACTGTTCTGCTGCGTCGATAACTTCGAAGCGCGCATTCGCAGCAACATGTTATGCCAGATCGCACGAGTGGATTTTATCAATGTCGGCATCGACAGCCGATTCGCCCTCGTGGAACAGTACCCGTTTACCCGCAATCACACAGGCGGCTGTTTCGAGTGCGGCCTACCACCCTCTGTCTACCGGAGGATCTCGGAGCGATATTCCTGCGGCCATCTACGCAAGCTTTCCTACATTGAAAGGAAGGTGCCAACAACTATTATCACGTCGAGCACGGCGTCGAGCCTAGCTGTATCTGTTGGCTTGCGGCTTGGTACAGGTGATGAGGTGCCGTCTGCGCGACGCTTCTATGTCGATACCATCGCAGGTAACCTTACCCGCACTGAGCTCGGACGCGTAGGGGGGTGTCCATGCTGTGACCGTTATGCTGGAGAACTCTCTATTATCGGTTGCCGTCCCATCATCGGCGACTGGCCGATCAGCGGCGATGATGTCACGGTGTTCACCAGTGATCCGATCTTGGTAAGCTATCGCATCGGCGAGATCTCCATGCCGGTATTCGAGCGAGCCTCGGCGTTCAGCAGTGATTACCCTACTACCTTGTCCCCTGATCCAGGAGCGGTCGACCTGGAAATCCGCGACCAATTCTCGGCAACCGAGCTTGCCGACCGTTTTGCCAATTATACGATACCGAGCAAATTTGCGCTTGTGTCGAACGGAGCCAAATCAACAATCTTTGAATTTCTAAGGGAACCCCAATGAGTGAAGTCAAAGTTATCATCCGAACTGCGGATCAGACTCGAAAGGCGGAGGTTGCGATGGCCCGTACGAATACAGGGGCCGATGTTATCCAAGCGGCCGTAGATAACTGGTCGCTGCCAACCGATACCGACTATTCCCTAGTCAATACCTCGTCCGGTAAGTCGATCGCACCTGCGCAGGCCCTCTCAGCTGACCTCGTCGCCGAAGGCGCGATCCTTGAGGTGCAGCCCGTCCTCGTCGCTGGATTTTGATCTGATGTCCGCTTTTGATGAACGCCGCGCGCAGGACGTTCAGAAGCTTAGGGACCTTGAACGGCTGTCGCGCAGCCGCGTTCGCGTGACCAAAGTGGTCGGGAATCCGACGAACGAAATTGAGGCCGAGTTGCACTTAAGAACAGCGCCCTCAAGCGCCTATCCGAGCAGCGTGCAGCCTGTCACCCGCATCAGCATCTCACTTCCGGCGCGCTACCCGTTCGTCGAGCCGACTGTGAATGTCGGCACACCGATTCTCCACCCCAACGTTTATACCTCGGGTCGCATCTGTTTAGGTCTCAAGTGGATACCTTCATTCGGACTGGATCTCCTCGTCCGCCGGGTTGTGCAGATTGTCACTTTCGATCCGACGGTACTGAATCTACAATCGCCCGCTAACCGTGCAGCGGTATCCTGGTATCAGCAGGCTATCCGATCCAATCCCCAAGCCTTCCCTACGGATGTTATTGACTTTTCCGTGCAAGACCAGGCTAAGACGATGGCTTGGAGAAACGCTGAACCGGCCGTAGACGCTAAGACAGTGGTGACATGCTCTCATTGTAACGCGCGACTTTCCGTCCCGAACGGGCGAAGCGGCACAGTCAAATGTCCCAAATGCGGCAATGGTTTCGCGGTCAAGACATGATTCAGTGGATCGAACAACCACCCGACTTTCGACATTTCCCACTTGGAGATCTGTTTACAACCTTATCTTTTACCGCTGCATTGCAACTCATCGCCGGTGAATCCACAGCTCTCCGCGTGGTCGTTTCGAGTACGGTGATGGGCGGAATCTACACCCACCTCTCTCAACAGAACATCGAAATGGGTGGACTGCTGGTAGGTCGCGTATTCAAGGACGATGATACGTTCCGCGTGGTCCTCGTCGAAGCCTTTGTGCCGTCCTCAGAATTTCGAGGTACCGGTGTGTCACTTCGTATGGGCACTTCGCTCTGGGACGAGGCGCGGATCGCGCAGACTTCTGGCCAATCGGTCATTGGGTGGTATCATAGCCACCCCAATCTCGGTGCATTTTTCAGCGGCACAGATCGTCGCACACAGGCGGCCTTCTTCACGCAGGCGCATTCCCTCGGACTCGTAGTCGATCCGATTCGCGCTGAGGAGATGTGGTTCAGCGGACCGGCTTCCGGCCAGCTTTCGGCCTCACAAGTCGTCTCTACGCCATAACGGTTGTCGATTTCCCTATCGCCATGCCGACAACGAATGGACAGACAACACAACGATCGACCTCACCCCGTCTCTCATTGCAATGTTAGAAAAAGGTCACAGGTGCCGCTTTTTCAAAGTTTTTCGGCGGATGGTCCGGTCGCCATTTTGGCTAGCATAGAGACCAATTCGCCCTGTCGATGCGTATCGGTCTTAGCAAAGATCGCTTTCAGATGATTTCTTGCGGTCTCATAGCATACACCCAGCTGGTCGGCTGATCTTTCGACGGTCTCGCCGAGCGAAATCAGGCAGGCTAACTTTGCCTCTGACGAAGTCAGGCCGAAGCAAGCGCGGAGGGTGATCTCTGGAGGTTGGCGACGTAGGTCCGGGTCGACGAGCATAATGGTCGCTTGACAAGGGGCTAACGCATTGGGTGAAAGTGCGGGGAGTCGCAACATATAAGCCAGCAAGGGGCGCTGGCCGATGCGCGGGATCGCCACCGGAGGCACAGAGCAACCTGAATCCCTCGATCGGATAAGGATGTGGAGTGACCTATCTAGCGCGGCGGCGGCGGCTCGGTCTCTAGCCACCAGCCTTTGGTTGGAAATCCGAAGGTGCTGACCAAGCGACAACTCTGCGGACCTGTTGAGGCGGATAGCTCTGCCGTTGCGGTCGATCATGATAACCGGTGTCACGCTTGCGTCGAACGCCTCAATTGTAGCCTCTATCCTCGCGAAACCGAGCGTACGAGAGAGTGCTGCGAACGAACCTAGTTTCCTCGACAAGTTGGCTAAGGCTGCAAGCTCTTCGGGTCGAAACGGTCCCTGTTTAATCGAACGCTGTAGCGACAGGCACCAAGTATCTTCACCCGCCGCGACCTTGACCCCCGCATACCAGCGAAGGTCAAAATGAGCTAAGAATTCCTGGTAGTATGGGTGTCGATCAATCTCTTCCGATGTAAAAATATCCAGGTCGGTCGTAACTCCCTTTCGCCTAAGGAACGGAATCAGCCGGTACCGTTCGTCGCGATGGATCCATCCATCGCGAACGTATGCTTCGAAACTTCCTACTGTGGAGCGGCTATGTGGTATTCGTGGAAGATGCCCATTCAAATCGAAAAGTAACGCTCCAGCGCTCCCGGTAACGGCCTCGGCCACATCCATCGCGGCGCCCCACTGCGAAGGATCAACAGCGGCCTTCGCGAACGCGGTGCTGATCTCTCGAAAGTCGAGTGCTGCGCTCATCGCTTTCCCCGCGTATCCGAGCTTGGGATATTATTTATTCACGCCATAACTTCACCTCAGCCCTACTAATCATACGCTCTTCCATGCCACTTACGAGTCCCTTTGCTCCTAGCCCAAATGGGTCATGCGCAGGTGTTCCTAAGCAGATAATTTTTTGTTTGGTGACATTTGGAGGAAGGAAGTGCGCAAATTTTTATATGGCCATCTGGGCGAATGCCACATTTGCATTAGGAAGGCGCTTTTAGCCGCCGCGACCCTCTGGGCATTGGTGCCGATTGCGGCATCGTTTGAGCAGGGCGGTGCCGCAATCTACTTGGCGGTGGGAGCCTCTATCATGACATTGCTATGGGTGGGGCACATCGTAGCGTTCCTGTCCCGCATTCGGCTCCCACGCAGCGAACAGTTTGACGTTAGTCGACGCTCTAGCTTTGTATTACTCGGGAGAGGTTTGGCGGCGGGAGCAATTGTTTCCTTTTTCCCGCACCAGGCCCGCGCCCAATCGTATGGGGGATGTGGGAACGACGACTGCGACCCGTGTTTCCGGCCATTTTGGGGGGCAGACGGAGGTGGTCGAGTGTGTTGGCGTTGCCATAGCTGCGGCAACGACTGCGGCGGGCAAACCTGCTAGACAAATCTATCCCTGTTCCTGTGAGGAGCTCTCTACGGCATCTAAACCTTCTGCCCAACGGCTAGGGAATTTGTCATGATAAGATTCTTCGGACTGAAGCTCGCGCTCATGTTGACTTTACTGGCCGTGCCGGCAGCAGCGCAGCAGCTTCCGATTGTCGGCTTCGATCCAAATTTCGGGCCAATATGCGCTGGCCCTATCGGCCCTGGCCCCTGCGCGCAGGTTCAGGCTTACATCCAGCAACATGGTGGGCAGGTCTCAGCCCCTGGATTGCCGCCCCTACAGCAGATTGGCTTCGACGCAAATGGCGTGCCGATCTGCGCTGGGCCGCTTGGGCCTGGACCATGCGCGGCCGTTGCGCAATATTTACAACGAATGTTTGGGCAGCCACCCCCACCTGTTATTCGCGCGAATGTGCCTACACCTCTCCAAATTGGTGTTGACCCGCGCCTCGGACCGATCTGCGCTGGCCCATTGGGGCCTGGTCCCTGCGCCGCTGTCCAAGCTTACCTTGCCCGGCTTTCTGGGCAAGTTCAGCAGCCAGTTACCGATCTTGGCCAAGTACAGGTCGCAAACAGCGGCTCCGACGGTCTGGACCCGATATGCAGTGGGCAGGTTGGGCAAGAACCATGTTCGCTCCTGCAACAGGAAATCGTTGATTCCGGGCGCGGGCCGACGATCCCAAAACTGGAAGCTTTGTCGCAGGGGCAGTCGCTTGACGCACTAGAGATAGCCACTGCTTGTGCGCAAAATGCCGGTTTGGACGTCGTCAACTTTGCATCGTGCACGGGAGGACAGGTTATCCTCCAGCCCGGCAATCAGGCATTAGTCGATTGCGCCACATCTTCGACGGACGATACAGAAAAATTTGCAGCATGCGCCGCTCCTCTTCTCGGCGTAAAAATATCTGATCGTCAGCAAGAGCTCGCCAGTTGTGCGCTCAAATCGAATGGAAATTCTGACGACTTCGTAGGCTGTGCGGGATCATCCGTTCTGAGCCGGGACGGGAACGCAGCGCTTAAATGCGCGACGGACTCCTCCGGTGACGCGTCGGACTTTGCTAGCTGCGCCGCCAGCTATATCATCGGAAAGAACGCAACGCAGGCAGAACAACTTGCGATCGCATGCGCCGCGTCGGCCGAGACGGCAACTGACCTGGCTGGATGCGCAAGCTCACAGATCAACCTGACTGCCGATCAGAAAGCAGCAGTAGACTGCGCACTTCAATCAGACGGAGAGGTTTCAAGTTTTGTGAGCTGCGCTGGTTCGGCGGCACTAGATAAATATCTTGGCGGGGACGCGAAGACGGCATTGCGGTGTGCGGAAGATGCTGGGGGAGCCTCAGAAAAATTTGCGGTTTGCGCTGCCTCGGGAATCCTGGGCAAGAATGCCACTCCCGAGGAAAAGATAGCGTTGACGTGTGCAGCTGAGTCAGGTGGCGACGTCGAGCAAATGGGCGTCTGCGCCGGCGCCAACCTTTTCAACATGGACGTGAAACTAAACCCTGAACAACAGATCGCGGTCCAATGCGTTGTATCGACTGGCGGGCAGCCCTACGCTGCGGCAGGCTGCATTGCGACGCGCCTTACTGCGCGGGAGCTTGTTAAGTGCTTCACGGATGGAGTCGGTGGCCACGGCTGTTTTGGTGACACCAACGACCTAACGGGCAAGAATGGTTGGACGGCCCGCACTCTCAAGCAGATTGCAGGAGGCCCTAACTCGGTGGTCAACAATCCATCGCAAATCTGGGGTGGCGACAATTCATTTGTGAGACATCCGGAACAAATTTTTGGGGGCGACAATTCATTTGTCCACCATCCCGAGCAGATCTTCGGTGGAGACAACTCGATATTCAACCGCCCTAGCCAGCTGGCACCAAAACCGCTGCAAGTCGGGAAGATTGGCAACACAAGGATCTGCTTACCCTGGTGTTAACCTATCCGTAAGCGTGGAGAAAAGCATGTCGGGTCACCACGCGGTCACCGTTTCTAGTGTGTAGGAAATTTCGCCACAGTCCATTGGAGTTGTTCCGGGTTAAAGATGGCGCCGATTTGCGATCGCGTTCTGGCGCGCACTAGGAGGGTATCGAGCGTACTGCTGTGAACCCCTTGGACGGTATAATTTGTCCCTTGCCAAGGTTGGGGTCGAGCGTTCGAATCGCTTCACCCGCTCCAGTTTCCCTTCAGGGATCAAGCAATGAAAAGCCGCGGTTTTCCGCGGCTTTTTCGCTTTCTGGCGGACCTCGACAGGATAGGGCGCCGGGGCCGCGGCGGCCCCGCGGTCTTTCGTCGCGATCCCTCCGGTCACGTGCTCCGGTCACATAAGGTTACAGTGAGGAACGGTACCGGTTCAGGCTCGTTAGCCCTGCATCCAATCCAACCATGGAGGAAAACGATGCAGGATATTTCCGGCAAGCGCGTCGCCATCCTTGCGACGAATGGTTTCGAACAGTCCGAGCTTGAAGTGCCGCTGAGCAAACTGCGCCAGGCCGGCGCCGAGGTCGAAATCGTGTCGCTCGAAAGCGGCAAGATCAAGGGCTGGGACCACAAGGATTGGGGCCGCGAAGTTCCGGTCGACAAGACCTTGGACGAGGCTCGGGCGGATGCCTACGATGCGATCGTTCTGCCCGGCGGCGTCATCAATCCCGACCTCTTGCGGGTCGAGCGCAAGGCGCTGGATTTCATCAGTTCGTTCTGGTCGGCCAACAAGGTCGTCGGCGCGATCTGTCATGCGCCCTGGCTTCTGGTCGAGACCGGGATCGTCAAAGCCCGCCGCGTCACATCCTACAAGTCGATCAAGACCGACGTGATCAATGCCGGCGGCTTGTGGCAAGACAGCGCGGTCGTCACCGACCAGGGGCTGGTAACCAGCCGCAATCCCGGCGATCTCGATGCCTTCTGCGACAAGCTCACGGAGGAGATCAGGGAGGGCCGCCACGACAGGCGGGCCGCGGCTTAGCACCGAGCCTTGTTCACCAGCCGCGGCGCGAAGAATCTCGGCCTGGGTTGTTCAGGCGCTCTTCGCCCCTTCCGCCTTTCGCAGCGACGCCTGATGCACCAGCGACGTCCAGCTGTTGGTCGAGGCAAGGTGGCAGTAGAGCAGGCTGAGCGCGCCTGACTTCCTCAGGTCGAGGAAGGCCTCGTCGCTCAATCTGTTGAAGGCGGCCTCGTCGATCACCTGGAAATCGGTGAGGTTCAGCACCTCGCCTCCTTCCAGCGTCACCTTGCTCTGGCGCGGCGCGAACAGGGCATGCGCGTCGATCTTGTCGACCATCTCGCGGGTCGCCCTGAAGTCGATCTGGAACTGGTTGCAGAAGGCGAGCGCCTGCTTCGTCGCCTCGGTCGCCTCGTTGCCGCTGAAGAACGGCAGCACCTTGTCGTCGCGGAACGGCGCCAGCAACTGGTCGATGACGCGCTCGCTCGCCCGGTCCACGCACAGCGTCAGCCGGCCGGGCTGCTTGGGATCGTCGGCGAGGATGAAGGGATAGCGGCGGACATAGGCGGGGATATAGTGCGGCCCGGCCCACTTGCCGTCGGCGTCGACGAACAGGTTCTCGTCCTGGCGCAGGCCGGTGATGATGACGGGCGCCTTGGCGGGGCCGATGAAAACGATCGGGTAGGAGCGCATCGCCGCCGGCATCTCCGAGGCCACCACCGGGATGGCATGCGCCGAGCGGGCGAAGGAGAAGTCGCTGCGCGCCGTCAGGCCGAGCGAGCCGTGCCGCGCCGGAGTGAGCGCCTCGGGCCTGGAATAGAACAGCGGCAAGGCCTCGCCCGCCGTTTCCGTCTTCGCACCGCTGTCAGCCATGTGTCCGTTTTCCTCCTCGCGCCGGCCAACCAGGCCGGCCCGTCCAGCATTGAATTCCCAAAGCGGGATCTGTTCTTGTTGCGCCGGCCTCGCTTCGAAGCAATTCCGCGCAGGGACAAAGTACTACAGCGTCGCCGTCGCGTATAAAAGGACATGCGCTGCTGTATTTTGGCCTTTGCGCCTTAGTCGCCTTGCAGGACGCCCGCAACCATACGGGCCCTGGAGCGGTTCACCGTTTCCCGGAAACGGCGAGCCGCTCTATCTCCTTGTTTTTGCGCAATTCCCCAGGAAAAGCGCTGCGCGCTTTTCCCGGGAAAACCGTACACACTTTTCCTGGAATTGCTCTATGGACAGCTTGCCGCGAAGCGGCGATAGTGGCCTCGCATGGTAAAATTCCGGGAGCCGTAGCGTCTTGCGTCCGGAATTGCGAGGAAATGAGGAGCCGGAGCGGGGCTGCGCTTGGCCGCCCGCTCCAGCAAGCGCTTTGAAGCGGGGTGGCATGGCGTCGGCATCGGATTTCGAACAGGCGGTCGGGCAGGCATTCACCGTCGAGGCCGGCGGCAGGCAGATCGCGCTCGAATTGAGCGCGGTCAACCGCATCGCCTCCAGCCCGCGCCCGGGCGGCGGTTTCTCGCTGCTGTTCAAGGGCCCGCGCGCAACCGCGCTGCCGCAGGCGACTTACCGCTTCGCCGGCAATGGCGATACCCACGATATCTTCATCGTGCCTGTGGCCGCCGACGCGACGGGACTGCTTTATGAGGCGGTCTTCAATTAGAGTTTGGAAGCAGGCGTGAGCGCAGCAGTAGTGCGATTTGTGAGACGCTGGCGCGAAGGGTCGGTAGCGAACAAGCACCGCCGAATTGTGCGGCGACCGGAACAGGATTCTCGGCCCGGGAATGACGAAGCGGATGGCGTTCCCGTTCACCCACTGTCCGCGCCACCCCGCGGCGGCGCGCACGCCATTAGATCGTAGACGCCCTTGTCCTCGACCACTGCGAAGCCGAGCTCGAGATAGAGCCGCCTGGCCGGATTGTTCTTCTCGACATGGATCGAGGCCGATTTGCCCGATGACCATGCCTCGTCGATGAGGTCGCGCAGCAGTGCTGAGCCGTGACCCTTGCGGCGATGGGCCGGCAGCAAGGCGATGTCGATGATGCGATGCTGGCTCGGCCAGCGCTCGATGTAGAGGCGGCCTATGGGCTGTCCGGCCCGCTCCACCACCAGCCAGTCGGCCTCGGGATAATGCTTGCGGTAATGCGCGTGCTGCGCCTGGAACTGCATGTCGAGGAAGGCGGCTTTCTGCGCCTCGCTCCAGTCCGTCACGTCCAGTTCTTCGATACGGGTCGAGGCGTAGAGCCGCGCCAGGAACGGCATGTCGGCCTCCGTGGCGGGGCGGAAAGTGAGGCCGGCCTGCCGCGACCGCGGCCAGGCCGGGAGCCGCTGCGCCAGTTTCGCTTCTGTCACGCTGCCTGACGTCACACCGGCGGCGTCAGGTCGCGCACCACGGCAATCTGCTTGAGGTTGCTGGTGGCCAGCGCCGTCCAGGTCCACTCCCATTCCGAACTGTCCATGGCCATCTGATTGATGGTCCACAGACCATTCGTGCCGTCGTTCTGGATCATCATCGAGAACAAGGCAAGACGACCATCGGCATTGTAGTCGAGCGACAGGCGGGTGTTGGCGCCGGAGGCGTTGAAATCTCGCCATCCCGACCAGTTCTGGGTTGTGGCGTCGTATTGGGCGTTGAAGGAGTGAACATGCTGCTGGTCGGAGGCGACCAGCACGATGTCGCCGTCGCCCTGGATGCCGGCGCAGAGCGTATATCTGGGAACCCTGCTGTAGCCGGGCGTCGCCCAGGCCGTCCAGGTGTCGGAGCCGGCCGGCAATTGCTTGGTGTGCAGGACCTGGCCCTGCTGCGTCATGGCAAAGAGATTGGTGGCGCCCAGCGGACCGACAATCGGCGCCATTTCCGTGAACGGGTAGCCGGCGTCGATCTGCACCCATGGCGTCCAGTCGGCGACCGTCAGCGCCTGCGCCTTGGCCTGCTGGCAGCGATAGAGATGGAGGGCGGAGTTGATGCCGAACAGCGCGATGCGGCCGTCAGCCTGGCGTAGCGCGGTGATCGCCACAAGCTGGCCGGTCAGCTGAATCCAGGCGCTCCACGGCAGGGCGGGCGGCCTGAGCTCGTCGACGGTCACGACAATCGGTGTCGTCGTGCCGGGCGGGGTTATGGTCTTCTGCACTTGAACTATCACATCCGGGTTCTGGTAGATCCACCAGACGCGGCCCAGATTGTCGGTGAGGAAGATCTCGATGCGGCCGTCGGCATCGCGCGCCATGCACAGCTTCTGGTAGCTGGCGGCGCCGGGCGGAGCGCCGATGCCGACCGGCGCGGTCCACTTGTCGATCGGGCCGATCTGGTTGGCATCCTCGGTGATGAAGGACAGGCTGGTGGTGCCCGACAGCTGCGCAACCACGGCGACGCGACCGTCCTTGGTGAGCCCCGCGGTCATGATCACCCACGCGCCGGGCGCGATGACAGACCAGGCCGACGGCCATGGTCCGTTCGGCGAGGTCTGCGCCTTCTGGATCAGTTGTCCCTTGGCGGAATCGATGCCGACGACCATCAGCCGCGACAGCTCGAAAAAGGACCCGCCGGCGGGCATGTGCTGGTAGGCCGGCGCAGTACCGGGTCGCCGCGAGCGCGCGCTCTCGCGAGCCTTGGAGGCGGCCCTTGGCGCTGCTGCCGGCGTCTTGGCCCCGGGGGCCTTCGATTTTGGTTCTGCTGTCTTGGCCATGATATCGGTCCTGCCCTGTTGGCGGGGAATTAGCCTCTCGGCGGGAAGACGCCTTGCAGCGCGATGCAGAAGTTACAGGTGAGGTAGGGTTGCAGGTTGTTGTGCGGCTGGTCGCCGCCGGCGGGCCGTACCGCCTGATCGCTAAGCGGCGTCAACGAAGCCGTCGCCGAATAAGACGTCCCGGGCGAGGTACGCGCGAAGGATCGTGCCGGACTTGGCGTCGCCAGATTGGCGGGATTAACGTTCGCCATCATCGTGTGCCCGTGCTGCGGCATCTCCGATATCAGCAACTGCACAGTCTCCGAACCACCCGGCTCGCCGAGGCCATGTAGCGAAAGCCCTGGTCCTTGTCCCGGGTGCATCGGCGCGCGGCCTTGCAAATTTGGCAAGGCAAAGTTGGATGTGCCGTTGCCGCCATAAGTAGTGCCGAGCAGCGAGAACAATGCGGTATTCTGCGACAGCGGCAGCAATTGGCCATCGCACCAGGCCCAGCCCTTGGGCGCGAAATTGAACGGAAAGATACGGATTTCGGCGACGAACGGGTCGGCCATGACGGTCCTCTTTAAGTCGGCGAGGGAAAAATCCCGAACAGCGAGATAATGAAATTGACGCAGAGATACGGCTGGAAATTCGTATGCGGCTGGCTGCCGCCGGTCTGCCCGGCGGTCTGCGGAGACATCGGCGTAGTCGCCGGCGCCTCACGATAGATTTGCGACGCACCGACCTGGCCGGTCATGTTGCCGGTCGGGGTGCTTGCCCCGGCATTGTTCAGCGACGCAAGGAACGGATGCGTGTGCGAAGGAATCTGCTGGGGCGTAAGCGTAACCTCTTCCACGCCGCCGGTCTGGGAAAGAATGAAGTCGGCGCTTTGATGTACCGGAAGGCGGCCGCGCAGGTCGGGCAGCGCGAATGTGCTTTGGCCATCGCCGCCATAGGTGGTGCCGATCAGCTGGAAAAGCGTCTCGTTCTCCGAGATGGGCAGCAGCTGCCCTTCGCAGAACATCCAGCCGGCTATCGCAAAATTGCCGGCAAACATGCGAATTTCGCCAACGAAGGGTTGTCCCATTGTTGCGCTCTCTCAATTCTGCGACGGGAAGATGCCCTGCAAGGCGATGCAGAAGCTCAGTGTCAGAAACGGCTGCATGTTGATATGTGCCTGGCCGCCGCCGGCAAGTGCCAGCGTGCCGAGGTCCATCGCCGTGACGTTCCCAGGTGGCGTATAGGTGTTGGCTACGGTTGCCAGCAAATTGCCAGTGGGCACCGGCGTGTCGGCGTTGGCGGTCGTGGCCTGCTCGACATGGCTGTGAAACGGCAATTCCCCGATCAGAAGCGTGTGCGCCTGTTCGCCGCCTCGCTCGCCCAAAGTGTGGCCACTGCCGACATGAATCGGCACGCGCCCGCGATAGTCAGGCAGTGCGAAATTCACCCGGCCATCGCCGCCGAAGGTGGTTCCCAGCAGCGAGAACAGCGCCTGGTTCTGTGCAATGGGCAGCAATTGTCCATTGCACAACGCCCAACCCTTGGGCGCAAATACGAAAGACATGATTCTGATTTCGGAAAGAAATGGTTCCGACATCCTCGCCCCCCTCGCTTCTAATACATAATAAGCAGATGGTGATAATTTACGCAACATCATACCAGAGCGAAAAATAATTTGTTTTACTTTGCTTTTATTAAATTACGTCGAAAATATGCTCGGCTGTCCCACTCAACGCGGCGTAACATAATTACGCCGCCATCAGCCCTCCACGTCGGCTGGTGCGCATCGCTGTATCAACCATAGTCGACGCACCATCCTGACAGGTCTACTGCGCTGAAATCCCAGGTGCGTCAGCCGTCCGGCTGACGACCTTCGATTATGGCGGCGTTGGCGGTAGCGTACCCACCAGTGTGACAGGGCTGCTGATTATGTTGACGGTTGGCGTTCCGACATTGTCGTCCTGAACCACGCCATCTGCGGTGCCGGCAACCGAACCGTTGCGCGACAAGTTGAGTGTTGTCGTGGCGAGATTGCCAAGACTGACGTCCGCCACGGCGCCGGCACCGCCCGTGAAAGTATTCTGTTGCCCTGCCGAGGTACCGCCAAGCACAAGATTCATCGTGCCGGTATCTGTTGCCGTAGCGCCATTGTCCGCGAAGAATGCAGAATACGGGAAGGCAACGCCCGCGGCAGTCACACTGTTGCCGAACACCGAGGCGTTCATCGTCGCGCTGCCATCGTTGTTCTGCAGGTGGATGCCGGCATTGCCCCAACCGGTGATGGTGTTATTCTGGATGAGCGTTGTCAGCGTGCCGCTGGCACCGGCGGCGCGGACGAAGATGCCATCGGAATTTGAGCCCGGCTGGCCCACCAATTGATTGCCGGTGATCTTGCCGGTCACAGTTCCTAGATCCTGGCCCTTTGCAACGAAGATGCCGACGGTGCCGAAGGCGTTGGTACCGCCATCGGTATCAATGTTGTTGGCAATGTTGAAGGTGGTGGTTGCGGCGGACGTGTTGCCGCCAGAGCCGCTGCGCACCGAAATTGCGATGCCACCGCCCGGTATGATCGTCTGGCCGTTATGGAATGTATTGTTAGTCGCCACTACATCCATGATCGCATTGTTGTTGGCGATCGCCTCGAAGAAGTCGGAGCGTGTGCCGGAGAATGTGTTGTTGTCCAGCGTCACATTCGCGGTTGCGTTGTTGTAGACGGTGAAGTCGACGTTGTCGTTGCCAAGGGTTGAACTGATCAGGCCAAACGTGTTGCCGCTCATGGTCAGCCGGTTCAGCGTGCCGCTGGTGTTCCAGACGGCGAGGTTGCCGTACGCGCCGCCGCTGATTTTGGAACCGGTGATCGAGGCGCTGCCGAGCAGATTGTCGAAGCGGACAGCACTTTCTTCCACATTACCGGCATTGCTGTTGCCGTTGACGCCGCTGATGGTCATGCCGGTCATCGTGAAGTTGGTGACCGTGTTGCCGTAGACCGCGAAGTTCGTGAAGTCGTTGAGCTGCATGTTGGTCAACGAAACGTTCACCGCGTTGCGCAGGAAAATACCGGTGCCGTTGGTTCCGGACGTGGTCTGGCCGCTGGCGTCCGAGCCGGTCAGGATATCGGCGCCGGTCTTGTTCGAGATCGTGCCACCGGTTCCCGCCGTGCCGGTGCCCGTCACCGTAAGTCCGCCGCTCGTGCCGGTGTTGTCGAGCACGATCCCGGCATTGCCGCTCGAACCCGTGGACGAAATGTTCCGGAAGACCAGCCCGCTCGCTCCGATCGTCGCGTTGACGACATTGAGCGCCGTACCGGTTGGCGAACTGATCGTGTTGCCGGTGCCCTGAACCGTCACCGTGCCGCCGGTGGTTGCTGCCGGACCCGCACCGGTGGCGTTGAAGCCGATGCCGCTGGTCGTGCTGATGACCAGGCCGCCATTGGTGAAGTTGATCGTCGCGCCGGCATTGTCCGTCAGGTTGACGGCTGTCGCGCTGCCCGACGTGATCGACTTCGAGGCGCCCGAGAAAGTGATGATGCCGGCGGCGTTGTCGTCCAGGAGGATGCCGGTCTGGCCGGCCACATTGTGGCTGATGTTCCCCGACAGCGTGATATTGCCGGCGCCTGCGGCGCGATCCTGGATATCGATCGCACGGCCGGTTCCGCTGGTGATGGTGCCGGCATAGGCGAAAGCCGCGGTGCCGCCGGTGTTGGCGCTGCCGGCGCCGTCCCCGATTCGGATCGTGGCACTGCCGCCGCCGACCAGCGCGCCACCGCCGAAGTTGACCGTTCCGCCGGTAACGGTGTCGAGGATTACGGCGCTGCCGCTGCCGGCGCTCGTGTTCGTGGAAGCGAAGGTCATGCCGCCAGCGCCGACAGCGACGGTGTCCATGTTAACCGCCGCGCCGCTGCCGGTCGAAATCGTGTTGCCGGACCCCGTGACACTCACCGTGCCGCCGCCTGTGGCGCTGAAGCCGATGCCGCCTGTGGTGGTGATGGCAAGACCGCCATTGCTGAAGTTTATCGTCGCGCCCGTATTGGTCGCCAGGTCGACAGCGGTGTTGGTGCCGGTGGTCAATGTCTTGGTGGCACCGCTGAAGGTAAACGTGCCGCCCGTGTTGCTATGGACGAAGATGCCGTTGTCCAAGTCGCCACTGGCGGTAAGATTACCGGCCAGAGTGATCGCGCCGCCGGTGACCCCGGAGATATCGACGATCTTGCCGGCCAGGGTTTTGCCGACCGTACCATTGTAGGTGACGTTTGAAGTGCCGCCATTGACAAGGAAACCGACACCGCTCGGATTGGTGATCGAGGTGCCGGTGCCGAAGCCGAACGTGCCGCCCGACCCGGTCGTGATATCGACGCCAGCATCGCCGCCGGCGAGCGTCGTCGTGCCGTTAAAATTGTAGGTGCCGTCGGCATTGTCGAACTGCAGGCCGGTGCCGTTGGTTGCCGACAACGTGCCGGTCTGGAAGGTGATCGTTCCCGTGGTGTGGCCCGTAATGGCGACCAGCGCGAGATTGCCGCCCTGGGTGATGTTGCCGCTATAGGTGACGTTCGCCGCGCTTGTATCGACGTTGAAGGCCGTGCTGTTCGGGCTGGTGATAGAGGTGCCGGTGCCGAAGTTGAACGTGCCGCCCGAGTTGCTGATGATATTGATGGCGGCGGCCCCACCATTCAACGTCGTGGTGCCGTTGAAATTGTAGCTCCCGTCCGCATCGAGGAATTGCAGACCGGTGCCGTTGGTCGCCGACAGCGTGCCGGTGAAGGTCAGCGTGCCAGTATGGCCCGATGAGACCGAGACCAGGGCCGCGTTGCTCGTTTGGGTGATGTCGCCGCCATAGGTGGTGCTTACGGTGCCGCCGTCGACGCTGAACGCCGTGCCGCTGCCGCCGCTCAGCGTGCCGGTGCCGAGGCTGGCGGCGCCGGTGGCATTGACCAGGACGACACCGCTGCCGCCGCCGCCGGATGACGTCGAATCGAGCGCGATGTCGAGGGCGGCATTGGTGAGATTGATCGCCTGGCCGCTGGTGGAATTCACCGTCTCGCTGCCAGCGGTGGCGAGGATGTTGATCGTCCCGCCGGGGCCGGAAATGCCGGTGGCGGTGGTGGTGTCGATGGTCAGTCCGCCGCTGAAGCTGGTCGTGCCGCCGCCCTGGAACAGGCCGGCCCCGCTGGCGGTGTCGATGTTGGCGAGACCGCCGATGTTGAGCGTGCCGCTCTCCCAGCCGATGCCGCCGCCCGTCGAGGCGGTGTTGTTCACCGTCAGCGTGTTGAAATTGAAGGTGCCGGCGAGATTGCTGGCGCTGGAACTGATGCCGGCGCCCGTTGTGCCGGTGATGGTCGTCGCGCCCGTGACCGTGAAGGTGCCGGTGACGCCGTCGAAGATGACGCCGCTGGCGCCGCCGGTGGCGGTGACGCTGGCCACCGTCAAGTTTACGGTCAGCGGGTCGAGATTGAACGCCGCGCCATTGGTGGTATCGACCGTGCCGCCGCTGCTGTTCAGCGTGAATGTAGTGGCGGGCGGGCCCTTGGTGTCGACGAGCACGCCGGTGCCGCCATTGTTGGCAACGGTGAAGGTGCCGAGATCGAGCGTACCACTGGTGCCCGTGAGGCTCAGGCCGTTCCCCTGGACGCGCGCACCAGTGGTGCCGATGTCGAGCGTGCCGGCGCTGACGAAGCCGCCGGCGCCGTCGGAATCGAAACGGACATTGGTGAAGGCGATGCCGCCGCCGGTGCCGCCGGTCACCTTGTTGTTGGCAAACGACCTGATCGCGATCGAGTTCAGGTCCGGGTCGATGTTCTGTCCGACGAAGGACCCGGCCAGAGCGGAGCCGGTGGATGCCAGCGTATTGCCGTCGATCGACAGCAGAAGCGTGTTGGCCGCTGCGCCCGTCGCGGAGAAGTCGAGCGCGTTGCCGCCGGCAGTGATATCGTTGTTCCTGAGGAAGAAACTGGAGGCGGCCGACGCGTTGCCGAAGATGCCGGCGCCGGTGCCGGTATTGCGGATGATGAGGTTCTGGATGCCGCCGGTGAAGATGCCGCTGCCTGATGTCGCCAGGTCGATCACCGAAGTGGCGTTGTTGCTCTGCAGGATGGGCCGCAGCGTGTCGATACCGGCAGGCGCCGAGATGATCGGCGAGTTCTGCACCGTGGTGAAATGGAATGCAGCCGACGCGCCGCTGCTGGTGTCGACGCCGAGCTGCGAAACATCGATGGCCGCGTCGTTGTCCTTGAAGGCGAGCAGGACCTGTCCGTCATCGAGATCGAAGGTGGTGCCGCTCATGTCGATGGTCGACTGGCTGCCGTCGACGCTCTTGTCGATCAGCACGATGACATTGGCCGTGGACGTCTGAGCACTCGCGTAGCTGCCCGGATTGGCAAGGCTGCCGTCGCCGGTGCCCCCCTCGACGACATAGTAGATGTTAAACGATGACAGGTTGGAAATGTCGCCGGTGAAATTGACGTCGTTGAAATTGTAGTCGCCATTGGTCGGCAGGGTGTCGGTGGCGTGGATGACCTGGCCACCGGTGGTCGCGATCGTCGATTCGGCCAGGCCCGCGCCGTCGCCGAACACCAGCCTGGCGTTGGTGGCGCTGGAGAACTGGACGCCATAGCCGACATTGCCGATGGTCGAGGTCTGGCCCGCCGGATTGTTGTTGGCGGCGTCGCCGAGCTGGATCGTGCCGGTGCCGGTCGTGCCGGCCATGTCGATGCCGATCGTGCCGGCGAAGCTGCCGCCGTCGACGTCGAAATCGCCCGCCGTGATGGTGCTCGCGCCGAGCGAAGCGCCATTGAGATCGAGACCGATCGCGCTCGGGGCATTGAGGCCTATCTTCAGGCTATCGAAGTCCAACGTCGAGCCGAGCGTGCCCGAAATGTCGACGCCGCGCGAGGTGATGCCTTCCAGGTCGACCGCGCCGAGATCGAGCCCGCCGCCGCTGACATTGTTGAGCGAAACGCCGGTCGCCGCGCCATTGGCCGAAACCGAGCCGAAAGTGATGCCGCCCGCCCCGACGCTCGCGCCGTCGAGCTTGAGCGCGGTGCCTGTCGTGGTGGTGATGGTGTTGCCGGAGCCGCTGACGGTGACCGTGCCGGAGCCGGTGGTGCTGGCGATGAAGCCGGCGCCGCTGGTCGTGGTGATGACGAGACCGCCATTGGTGAAGGCCAGCGTGCCCTTGGTCTGAGGGTCCATTACGTATACAGGCGCTTTGACGATGGCATCGTTGGCGCCGGTGTCGAATTTCTTCGACGTGCCTGAGAAGGTGACTGTGCCGTTGGCGGAGCCGCCGATAGCGACACCTTTGCCGCCGCTGTGGTCGATGGTGCTCGAAATATCGTATATGCCATCGGCATGACCAAAGAAGTCGAAGGCTGTCGATGACGTGGTGGAATTGACTGACCCGCTCATGTTCAGACGGGTGCCGTCGCCGCTGGCGCTCAACACCGCGCCGGCACCGATCGTGATCGAACCGTTGTAGGTCAGCGTGGTAAAGGCCAGGTCATTGCCGCCGCCGAGGCTGAGGGCCGCAAGGGTGGTGTTTGTGATGCTGGCGCTGCCGTTGACGCCGACGTTTATGGTTCCGCCCTGCGAGCTCTGTCTGATGCCGAACTGGCCGCCATCGATGGTCAGGGCGGATCCCGCGACATTGGCGATGTTTATGGTGCCTACCTGAGGCCCACCAATGTCGAACCCGGTATAGCTGACGTCGAGATCGGTCGTGCCGGTGAAATTAACCTCGCCGGTGCCGCTCAGGCCGAACAGCGAGGCGCCTGTGTATCCGGTATCTCTCAGGCCGCCGATGTCGACGTCACCAGCGAGGACAGAGCCCCACAGGAAGACGCCGGCGCCATCGCTGTTGGATTTCGCCGAGATGCTGTCGAAGGTGACGCCATCGCTGCCCACATCGGCGAAGGATACGACCAACCCGTTGCCGTTTGAGGCGGCGATCGTGTTGCCGGCGCCGGACACGCTGACAGTACCACCATAGCCGGCGACGAAGCCTGTCCCGTCCGTCGTCGTTATGGCCAGGCCGCCCTGGGTGAAGTTGATCGTGCCGTTCGTGTTGGGCGCCGGCGTACCCGTCGGGAAATTGCCCAAGAGGCCGAGATTGACGCCGTCCGTCGCGCCCGAGCTGATCTGCTTGGTCGTGCCGGAGAAGGTGACCGTCGCCGCCGTGCCGTTGTCGATGCCGGCAACGACGACATTACCGCCGGCGGAGGTATTCACGGCGTCGGTCAGGTTGCCCGACAGCGTCACAGAACCGCCGGTCAATTCCTGGATCGAGACTGCCGCGCCGGTGCCGTTGCTGACGATGGCGCCGGCGTAGGATATGTTCGCGTTGCCGCCGCTCGCATTGGTGGCCGAGCCCACATTGAAGGCCGTGCCCGAACCGGTGTTGGTCAGCGTGCCGGTGCCGAAATTGAACGTGCCGCCGAGGTTCTGCAGGTCGATGCCGCTGCCGGAACCGAACGTCGCGCTGGTCGAGGCGAAATCGATGTTGCCGGTGATGCCGTCGAGGGCCACAGCCTGGGCGTTGGTGGCGTTGACCGTACCCGTCAGGACGTTGATCGTGCCGCCGCCGGTGGCGCTGAAGGCCGTGGCGCCGTTCGTGGAAATGCCCACATCGGTGAAGTTGATGGTTGTGCCGAGATTGCTGGTGAGCGAGACGCCGTTGCCGCCAACGGTCACCTTGTCCGTGAAATTGATCAGATTGCCGCCGTGATTGGCGATCGAGATGCCGCCGCCGGTCAGCGTGCCGGCCGGCCCGCCATTGGGCAAGGTGCCGCGCGTCACGGTGATATTGCCGGCGCCGCCGTTGACGTCGAGCAGCGTGCCGGCGACGTTGACGTTGTTGTTGGTGATCGACAAATTGGTGTCGAGGCCAGCGACCTTGAACGCCGTCTGGCCGGCGGCGACATTGCTGATCTTGACGCCTTCGATGACGATGCCGCCGGCATTGTTGAAGCTGCCGGCGCTCTGGTCGATGGTGAAGACCGAGCCACTGCCGCCGGTGAAGTCGAAGTCGGTGTTGCGCACCTGATTGCTGCCGAGCAGATGCAGGGTATCGCTGCCCGTGCTCCTGACCACGCCTGCGTCGCCGGTGACGTCGCCGCCGGTGGCGCCGAGATTGCCCTGCACGTTCACCGGCTGGATGGTGCCGGTCGTGGTGATGGCGTTGCCGTTGCCGAAGCCGGTGATCGACTGGCCGGAATCGAGCGTGAACGGCGTGCCGCTGAGATCGACCGTGCCAACGAAGGCAAAGGTCTGCGTGCCGACAATGGCATCGGCCTGGGCTACCGTGACCGTGGTAACAGCGGCGCTGAGCCCGTTCGTGCCGGCATTGATGACGCCACCCGTTTGCGAGACCATGATGACGCCGCCGACGGCGCTGGCCAGATTGGCGTTGCCGGTGAAGGCAACGTCGTCGAAATCGTAATTGCCGGTCGCGGCGAGGCCCACCGTGTTGACGGTGAAATTGCCCGCCGCCGCGGTGATCGTGGAATTGCGGCCGTTGGCGTCGGCGAATTCGCCGTCGCCGAAGGTGAAGTTGGCATTGGCGCTGGTCGCCGTCGTCTGGCCGGACGACAGGTCGACGCCGATGCCGGCGCCGGAGATCGACGACCCGGTCAGGAAGGTGATGGTGCGGTTGCCTGTCGTCGAGGACAGGTCGATGCCGCGCGAGCTCGCATCGTCATTTCCGGTGATGGTCGTCAGGCCGAAACCGGCCGTCGTGGCCGAGCCGGCGAAGTCGATGGCCTTCTGGTTGGCGCCGGCGCCCAGGCCGCTGACGGTGGTCGTGCCGAAATTCACGTTGTTGTTGGTGCCGCTGAAATTGATGCCGGCCATGTTGGCGGCCGCGCCCATGGTCACATTGGTCGTGCCGAAGCTCACCTGGCCGGCATTGCCGGAAATGTCGATGCCGTTGCCGCCAGCGCCGGTGATCGTGACCGCGCCGAAGGCCGCGCTGGCGGTGCTGGTGACGCTCGCGATCGAAAGGCCGTCGCCGGTCGCGCCGGTGATCGACAGCGTGCTGCTGACCTCGAATGTCGAGCCGCCGCCAAGACCGGTGATCGACGCGCCACCGCCGCCGGTCGCCGTCAGCGGACCCATGAAGCGGATCGCGGTGTCGGTGGGGGCGATCGTCTCCCCGATATCGAAGAGGCCGCCAGTGCCGGTCGAGGTGATGGAGCCGCCGAATGTGATCAGGCCGCCGGTGGTGCCGTCGATCCTGACGGCTTTCGCCGCGCTGCTCTGGCTGATCGTGCCGTCATAGGCGACGTCGGCCGACGAACTGCCGATAACGATCGCGCCGCCGCCGGTGTTGGCGATGGAGCTGGCCGCCCCGAAGGTCAGGCTTCCGCTCGAGCCGTTGAGGATCGCGATGCCGAGACCGCTGCCGCCTGATATGTCGAGATCGGCGAAATTGGCGGTGCCGCCGAAATTATTGACCAGCAGCGCGATGTTGCTGCCGCCGGCGATCGTCGTGGTGCCGGTGAAGTCGACCGTCGCGGATGTGTTGGCCAGCACGACGCCGTTCGGCACCGACCCCTGGATGGTCAGATCATTGACAGTGATCGCGCCCGACGCGCTGCCGAGGTAAAGCCCGATCACCCCGCCCAGGATCGTCACGCCGGTGCTGGTGAGACCGTTGATCGACGCCGTGCCGTCGATCGCCAGGAACGAGCTGTTGACGCTGAGGTTGGAGACGGTGTTGCCGCTGGCGAGGTCGATCGTGTTGCCGGCGCCGTTGTTCAGCGTCGCGCCGCCGAAGCCCGTCGGATCGCTCATCGTCGCGCCCGTGACGACCTCGGCGCCGGTGACGTTGGCGGGCGGCCCGCCCAGGCTGATGATGGCGCCGTTGGCGAAGGAGACCAGCGACTGGCCGCTGGCCAGCGTGAAACCGTCGGCATCGGTGTCAGTGGTCTGCACCGCCGCCGTCTTGACCAGCACGAAGGTCGTGTTGGCGTTGGTTGTCAGGTCGTCGGCGGCTGCGGCATCGATCAGGTTGGCGACGCTGGAACCGTCGCCGGTACCGGTGCTGGTCGAGCCGACGAAGACGACGTCGGCCGTGTCGAACAGTTGCGGTCCGACCAGGTGCGTGCCGTTGAGGGCATAGGTGCCGCTGCCGGCGAGCAGGCCGCGCATGTCGAGCGAGGCGATGACGCCTGATATCGACGCGCCGCCGGCCGCGCCGAACGAGAACGCCGTGTTGGCGGTGCTTCCGGCCAGGCCGTTGGTGCCCATCTGGACGCCGGTGTCGACACCGGTGATGACGCCGCCGCCGATGCTCACCGAGCCGCCATTGGTGCCCGAGAGGTCGATGCCGATCGAGGAGCCGCCGGAACTGCCGCTGATGTCGAGCGTGGTGGCGGTGAAGGTCGAGGTGCTGCCCGAGAGGTCGAGCGCGGTGGAGCAATTGCACAGGCCGGTGATATCGATGTCGTCGAAGCTGATATTGCCGTTGGTGCCGACGACGTCGATGCCGCTATCGAACGGCTGGTCGATGGTGACGGCGCCGCTGAACGAAACGGCGCCGGTGTTGTTTTCCAGCCAGATGCCGTCTCCGGGATCGGACATGTTGACCGGGCCGCTAAAGGTGATCGTGCCGGCGCTGCCGGTGGCGAGGATGCCCTGGTTGTCGATATGGGTCAGGGTGACCGGCCCGCCGAAGGTGACCGCGCCGCCGGAATTCTGGAGGTCGATGCCGACGCCGGTGATGTCCGAGATGTCGACGGCTCCGAAAGTGAAATCGGCGGTGCTGTCGAAGATGCCGAGGCCGCCGAGAGAGGCGTTGCTGACCGTCGTTGCGCCGGAAACGGCGAAGTTTCCGGATACGCCGATGAGTATGGCGCCGAACAGGCCGCCGTCCTGCGTCAGGCTAGTTAGCGTGACGTCGAGATTGGCGCCGAACATGGCGACCCCGCCACCGCCGTTGCCAGAGATCGCGCCGCCCGTGGTGCTGAATGTGCCGGCCGCGGAGAGAACGTTGACGCCGAAGTCGAAATTGTCGGATGCGTTCAGTGTCTGGAACGCGTAATTTCCGTCGCCGGTGATGGACAGGCCGCTGCCGCCATTGCCCGAAAGCCCCGTCGTGCCGTTGAAGGCATAAGTGCCGTCGCCGTCGATATGCAGGCCGTCGCCGACATTACCGGTCGAGGTCAGATTGTTGGCGCTGACATTGCTGGCGCCCTCGAACAGCAGCCCGTTCAGGCCGGCGCCGCTGACATTGACGCCGCCTATCGTCACGCCGGTGACGTTGTTGCCATGGATGCCGTTGCCGCCGGGATTGGCGTTCGAGAGGTTGAAGTCGAGCAGCGAGGTGTTGTTGGCCAGCGTGACCGTGTCCGCGCCGGCCGAACTGGTCAGCATCGCCGCGCCGGCCGCGTCCGAGACGGCGCTGGCGTGCTCGACGTTGTCGCCCGTGACGTTGACCGGGAGGCCGCCGAGCGAGAAGGTCCGCCCGTTGCCGAACGAGGCCAGCGTCTGCCCGGCGCTCAGCGAGAATCCGTCGGCGTCGTCGATCGTGCCGCGATTGACCAGCACGAAGATCGCGGAGCCGTCGGTGTTAGCATCGGCTGTGGCGATCGAGGCGAGGTCGAGCAGCGAGGAGCCGGTGCCCGAGCCGGTCGCGGCGGCGCCGACGAAGATGACATTCTGCTGGTCGAACAGTTGCGGGCCGCTGAAGGTGGTCGAACCGAAGGCGTAGTGGCCGAGCGTCTGGTTGAGGCCGCGCGCGTCGAGCGAGGCGGTGATGCCTGATATCGAACCGCCGCCGAAGCTGAATTCGGCATTGGCCGAATTGGCGAGCGAGCCGGCCATGCCGAAGCGCACGCCGGTGTCGACGCCCGTGATCACACCGCCATCGGTAATGACGATCGTTGCCCCGCCCGAACTCGGCGAGGCGAGGTCGATGCCGATCGAGCCGGCCGCACTGGTGCCGGCGATGTTGAGCGACCGCGCGGTGAAGTTCGTATGGCTGCCGGAGAAGTCGAGGCCGGTGCCGACGCCGAGGCCGGAGATGACGATGTTGCCGGCCACAACCGCCGCGTTGACGCCGGCAAACGAGATGCCGTCGCCGGCGGGAGCGCTGATATCGATATCGCCGAAGCGGATCGCCGCCGGCGAATCGGAAATGGCGATCGCCGGCCCTGACGTGTTCGAAACGGTAGTGCTGCCGTTGACGGTGAAGCTGCCCGCCACCTGATCGAGCACGACGCCCGACGTGCCGCCGCTCTGAGTAATCGAATCCAGCACAACATGCGCGGTGATCGGATCCATGAAGACGCCGACGCCGCCATTGCCCGACACGGTGCCGCCGATAGTGGTGAAGCTGCCTGATGTCGAGGTGCCCTGAACGGTTATGCCGCGGTCGGCATTGTCCTTCGCGTTGAGCGTCGCGAATGTATAGGTGCCATGGCCGCTGGCATCGAGCCCGTCGTCACCATTGCCCTGCAGCAGCGTCGTGCCGGCGAAATTGTAGGTGCCGTCGCCTTCGATGTGCAGGCCGTCGAGGCCGTTGCCGGTTGCAGTGAAATTGGAACCGGTGATGCCGGTCGAGGTGCCGGTGAAGGCGGCGCCGTTGCCGCCGCCGCCTGTCACCGTGACGTTGGTCAGCGTGGCGCCGGTGATGTTGTTGCCGAAGATGCCGTCGGCGCCGCCGGTGATGGTGATGCCGTTCAGCGTGTCGCCGTTGCCGAGCGTGATCACGTTGTTAGCGACGTTGGTGCCCTGGATGGTGCCGTCGCTGCCGCCCAGATTGAAGGTGCCGGTGCCGCCGCCGAACAACTTCGCGGTGACACTTTGGCCGCCGCCGATGACGGTCTGGCCGTCTGCGAGCGTCGTGCCGGTGGTGGTGATGTTGCCGTTGCCGCCCAGCGCCACCACGAAACCGCCCGCGCCTGCCTTGGTCACCGCGTCGTCCAGCGTCGTCGGATCGGCCAGCGTGCCGGCGCCGGCCAGGCCGCCATCGGCGTAGTAGAACTTTCCGAAGGCGGCATTGGTGGCGGCGTTGATGGCGACGCGGGTCGTCGAGCCGCCGGGCAGATCCTGGCTCTGAATCCTGACGCCGATGTCGCCGCGCACCCGCTCGTTGACGCGCTTGCGCAGGCCTTCGCTGACCGGATAGACCGGCTCCGGCCCGCTGTCCGCGCCGCCTTGGCCGGGATTGAACGGGATGCTCAGGCGCACGCTGCCGGCGAACTGGGTGTCGTCGCGATTGTCGTTGCGCACCTCGCCGGTGAAGGTCAGCGCCGTTCCGGTGCCGAAGACATCGCCGATCTCATATTCGATGCCGGCCTTGACCCCGGTGACGCCGCGGTCATCGCCATGCGGATCCTCGAAATGATAGCCGCCTATGTCGAGCCGCAGCGAATGCTTGTCGGGAAGGTTGAGCGGCACCCGCGCGCCGACCTCGCCCTCGATGCCCCAGGCCGCGTAGTCGCGATGGTCGAGCACCGAGATCTGCTCGATCAACTGGTTCGAGACCATCGACAGGGTCGAGGAGACCGAATGGTCCGTCGTGTCGCCCTTGATCGGCACGAAGACGTTCACATGCGCGTCGAAATGCGGGGTGATGGCCTCGGCCCCGAGCGTGGCTGACGTGAACTGGTTGGAGTTGTAGTTCTCGACATTGAGATAGGCGTAGCCGCCGAGCATCAGGTCGGGATTGACGATGCGGCGAATGCCCAGGCCGACGTCCTGGCCGAACGCGTCCTTGAAATCGTGCTTGGCCCTGACGTCCAGGAACAGCACCGATTCGGCGGTCTGCTTGATCGGGATGAAGCCTTCGAGCGCGGCGTTGCCGCCATTGTTGTCGGCGCCGATGATAGCGCGTATCTGCGGCTGCCAGAGGGCGTCCTCGCCATAGGCGGCCACGCCTGACAACGCCAGCGCCAGCGTCGAAAGCGCCGTCGTCTTCCAGAGATGCCTTGCAAAGCGCGAACGACCATAGGCCACAGGCACGCGGAAATCCTCCCCGCGCGCTGCCATGCCCCCAACCTGCCGAGACGTCTCGGTAGTTCCCATCCCTGGCCGCCCTTTGGGGACTGCTCGCCCCGCACCAATTCTTGCGCGAATTCTATTGTATGGCGAGTCCCCAACGTCGTGACTGCTGTTGTTGCGCCGTAAAGTTCTTACCTGTGACAATACCGCAACAGTAATTTTGCCGGCTCTCCACGCCGGGGCGCGGCTTCCGGAACAGTCAGGAGTATTGTATCAAGCCGCCGGCAGGAAAATACCTGTCGTTTCGAGAAAAATGCGGGGCATGAAAGAACATGGCAGCCATTTTAGCGCGTGCTAATCTGTTAAATCTGACCGCGACACTGGGCGCCCTGGGGCTGATCGCATCGGTCGCCGCGCCGGCTCTTGCCGAGGACGCCAAGCCGGCGCAGCCCCCGCCCGCTCAATCCAAGCCGGCCGACGCCAATCCATGGGCAGTGAACTGTTCAAGCGGCGCGGCGAACAGCGAGCTCCAGTGCCAGGTTTCGCAGAATCTGACCGAAGCCAAGACCGGACAGCGCGTGCTGACCGTGACCGTGCGCCGCGACAACGGCAATGGCTCCCTCGCCATGCTGCTCGCTTTGCCGCACGGGCTGTTCCTGCCCTCCGGCGCCAGCTACCAGATCGATCAGGGCCAGAAGACGACGATCGCCATCCAGACCAGCGACGAGAACGGCGCCTATGCCGCCACGCCGCTGCCGCCGGAGCTGATCAAGGCGATGAAATCGGGAACCAATCTCAACATCGGCATGGAATCGGTGACCCGCAAGCCGGTCACCATCCCGGTTTCGCTGGCCGGCTTCACCGCCGCCCTCGCCAAGCTGGAATCGATCAAATAGCGGGCTCGCCGCACTCCCCTGCCGCCGTCGCCGGGCAATGCTCCAGGCCACGACAAGTTCCATCTTGTAGCGGAGACTACCGGCATCGTGCCGCTTGATTGTCCGCTTCCGCAATGCTCCGATGTCGCTTCAGCCATCCGGAGAGAACCATGACCGGCTTTGTCGACCGCGAACGCGCCGCGCAGCTGATGGAACGCGCCGGCCTGCAGGCGCTGGTGCTCTCGGCGTCCGAGGCCTTCCACTATGCGACCGGTGCTTCGATCGGCCCGGCGGGGCTGTTCCGGCGTGCCGGCGCCGGCTTCGCCGTCATTCCGGCCAAACAAGACCTGCCGATGGGCGTCGTCGTCGCGGACTTCAATGCGGCGCAGCTGCGGATCGCAGCGCCCGAAGCGGTGGTGCGTTCGCACCCGATCTGGATCGAATCCGCGCCAGTCGAGATGGCAGCCCAAGGCCGTCCCCTGGCGGAGCGTATCGAGGCCGGCCTTGTCTCGCTTGGCCGCGCGCCGGATTTCGCGCGGCCCGCCACCCTCGATCTCGCCGGCTCGGTACGCCAGCTGCAAGCCTTGCTTGCCGAATTCGGACTGGAGCGCGCAACGTTCGGCATCGACCTCGACTTTGTTCCGGCCGCCGATTTCGCGGCCATGCAGGCGCTGCTGCCGCATTGCCGGATGGTCGACGGCTCGCCAGTGCTGGATCGGCTGCGGGCGATCAAGTCGCAGCGCGAGATCGAGCTCCTGCAGCAAGGCATCATCCTGTCGGAAGCCGGGCTGGAGCGGCTGCAGGTCGATGCGATGGCCGGCATGCGGCCGGCCGATCTCGTCGCGCTCTATCGGCAAGGTGTTTCCGACGCTGCGACTGGGCTGTCCCATCCGGTCGCGACGGCGGAATATGTGACGCTCGGCGCCCGGGCCAAGGGCGCCGACGCCAAGGCCATATTAGGCGATCCGCTGAAATGCGACATGGTCTGCACGGTCGGCGGTTACGCCTCCGACATGTCGCGCAACTACATCTTCGGGCCGCCTTCCGCCGATCAGGCAGGGCTGCACGCTATCGCCGAGCGCGCCTTCGAGGACGGGCTGGCGGCACTCGTACCGGGAAATTCGCTCGGCCATGTGCACCGCGTCGCCACCGACAGCCTGGCGCGGCAAGGCCTGCGCTCCTGGCGCCGCGGCCATTTCGGCCACGGTGTCGGCCAGTCTGTATTCTCGGAGCAATGGCCGTTCATCGCGGCCGACAGCGATATCCTGGTCGAAGCCGGCATGGTGCTGGCCTTCGAGATCCCGCTCTACATCGACGGGTTGGCGAGCTTCAATCTGGAGGATCAGTTCCTGATCACGCCGGATGGGCCCGTCGCCATGAACCGGCTGCCGAGGCGGCTGGAGAGGATTGGGTAGCGGGGGCGCGGTGGTCGCTGTCACCGTTTGCGCTTTATGGCGCCCCCCTCTGCCCTGCCGGGCATCTCCCCCACGAGGGGGGAGAGTGGTAGTGGTGACCGCTTTCGCCGATTTTCAGCGTTGCAAGAATGGAGCCGGCGCCGACGCTGCCAATCTCCCCACCCGTGGGGGAGATGTCCGGCGGGATAGAGGGGGGCGCCGTAGAATGCGACGGGGGTATTGGCTCCCTCCATTCCGCGCACCTAGCCGCTCACCGGCGGCCTTCTATCCCTCCACGGCATCTCCCGTTCGAGCTGCGCCGACGCTGCCAGCACGGTCGCCTCATCGCCGTAGCGGCCGACGAACTGCACCCCGATCGGTACGCCGTCCTTCGACCAGCCGAGCGGCAGCGAGATCGCCGGCTGGCCTGAGATGTTGAAGGGGAAGGCGAACGCCGCATCCGTCCATTTGGCGTTGTAGCGGTCGATGTCGGTCTCCGACATGTCGTAATGACCGAACGGACGCGGCAGTTGCGTCAGCGTCGGGGTGACGAAGAGATCGTAGGGCGAAAGGTCGCCGACGATGTCGCGGCCGACCTGCCTGAGCTGCTCGACATCGGAGATGTGCCTGACGCCGCCGGTGGCGCGGCCGCGTTCGATGATCGCCCAGGTCACGGGCTCAACATCACCCGATGTCACCGGTCGGCCGATCACGGTTTCATGGTAGTCGAATGTCGCGGCCGTCTGCACGCAGGTCATGTTGGTGTAGGTTGCCCACACGGAATCCGCGTCGAGCGGCATGTCGTGTTCCTCGACATCATGGCCCAGCCGCTCAAGCCCCGCGACGGTCGCCAGCACCGCCGCCTTTACCTCGGCGTCGATGGTCGTGCCGTTGGGCGGCGTGACGGTGAAGCCGATGCGCAGCTTCTTCGGCGCCTGGGCCGACAGGCTGAGCCAGGAGGCGTCGGGGACTGGTGGCGTATAGGGATCACCGGGCAGCGCCCCGGACACCGCGTCGAGATAGGCCGCCGTGTCGCGCACGCTGCGGGAGCAGCAGAGAAAGTAGGCGCCGCCATACCAATAATCGCCGAACGGCGCCAGACTGACGCGTCCGCGCGACGGCTTCAGCCCGACGATCCCGCAGCAGGAGGCCGGAATGCGGATCGAGCCGGCGCCGTCGCTGGCTTCCGCGATCGGCACCATGCGAGAAGCAACGGCCGCCGCCGCGCCGCCGCTCGAGCCGCCCGGCGTGATGCCTTCCTTCCACGGGTTCTTCGTCGTGCCGTAGAGTTTTGGCTCCGTCGTGATCGACCAGCCGTTTTCCGGCGCATTCGACTTGCCGACCAGCACCAGCCCGGCCGCCTTCATGCGGCGGACCACTTCGGTGTCGAAATCGGCGACCTCGTCTTTCAGATAGAAGCAGGAATTGGTGTTCGGCGCGCCGGTCCAGGACGAGGCCAGTTCCTTGAGCAGGAACGGCACGCCGGCAAAGGGAGCGTTCTTGTCGACCGTCTGCGCCTGGGCACGCGCCATGTCGTAGAGGCGATGGATGACCGCGTTCAGCGCCGGGTTGAGCTTCTCGACTAACGTGATCGCCGCTTCGACCAGTTCCGCAGGTGAAACCTCGCCCCGATGCACCAAGTCAGCAAGATCCAGCGCATCGGAGTTCGCATAGGTTTTCAGCAGGCTGTCGGTGACCATGTCTCTCCTCCCGGTTTTGTGCCTTGCGCCGCCGCCCGAGCTATCGCTTCGGGCCAACGTTGGCGCCGCCCCTCAGCCGCCTGCCGGCACCTTCTCCCCGTAACGACGGGGAGAAGGAAAGCGCTCTGATGCTACCGACCCGCCTCCCGTTCTTCTCGGGAGAGGGCTGAGTGAGGGGCGGCGCCGACCTGAACTGCTGCCCCCAGCAGCGCGCTTGTCTCACGTCAGCTCGACGGTGCGCCCCAATTCGATGCTCTGTTCGGCGGCGAGCACGATGCGCAGGCTGTTGACGGCGGCGTCCATCTGCTCGGTCAGATCGAGATCCTCGCGGATGGCGCGCAGGAAGAAGGCCTGCTCGCGGTCGCAGAGTTCCTGGTGGCCGGGCTCGTCCTCCATGCTGACGATCTCGTCGGGTTTCGAAAAGTTCTTGTCGGCGTCGACCGCCGCATAATGGATCTTCAGCGCGTCGGTCTTTGTGTGGCGGTCGATGTCGGCCGAGTTCGAGACCTCCGCCGCTTCCGCTGCGCTGCTCGCCTGCTGGCCGGCGACGATCGATACCGCGCCCTTGGGGCCGACCACGTCCTTCACGAAATAGGCCGTCTCGCTCATCATCGGGCCCCAGCCTGCCTCGTACCAGCCGACAGAACCGTCATCGAAGGTGACGTGGAGGTGGCCGTAATTCTGCTTGTCGGCTTCCGCCCAGAGCTTGGCGCCGATGCCGTGCACGCGCACCGGCCTGGCGCCGGTGAGCTGGCACATGACATCGACATAGTGGACGCCGCAATCCACGATCGGGATCAGCGAATCGATCAGGTTCTTGTGCCAGTGTCAAGCGCTGCCGCTGCTCTGCTGGTTGAGGTTGAGGCGCATCACCAGCGGCTTGCCCAGCGTCTTGCCGACCTCAATGAACTTGATCCAGGATGGATGCACTCGCAGGATATAGCCGAGCACCAGCTTGCGGTTCCTGGCACGCGCGGCTGCCACCACCTTCTCGGCATCCTCGATGTTGGTGGCGAGCGGCTTTTCCATGAACACGTGGCAGTTGGCCGCTATCGCCTTCAGCGCGTATTCGGCATGGGTGTTGGGCCAGCTGTTGATCGACACGGCGTCGGGCCTGGTCTCCTTCAGCGCGAGGTCGAAATCCTCGTAGAGCGGATAGCCGGCAAGTTCGGCGGGGATTTTCTTGTTGCTCTTGATCGAGCGGCTCATGATGCCGACGATCTCGAAGCCGTCGGAGCGATGATAGGCGCTGGCGTGCGAGGCGCCCATATTGCCGAGACCCACGACCAGCACTTTTACCTTATCGGCCAAATCAGCCTCCCAATTCTTGATTGAATCGCGAGCGGCAAAGCTCTTGCCGCCGATCTCGGTCATCGAGGCTTGCGCCACGCCTCATCCGCCGGCCGGCACCTTCTCCCCGTGTAGTGATGGGGAGAAGGGAGACGGCCGCAACTTCCGCGCCTTTTCTTGAGACGCGGGAGACTGGCGAAGCCATCGACGACAGCGTCTTTCTCCGTCACTATACGGGGAGAAATGCCCGGCAGGGCAACGGCGCCGGCGCAGCCATGCCTTGCCCCTACTTCACCGCCGAATCGAACAGATGCGCCTTGATCTTCTCGACATCGAGCGCGGCAAAGCCCTCCGACAGCTTGACGCCGTCGGCATCGGCCTTGACCTTGGCCTTGTCGAAGTCGTTGGCCGCGGGAATGAGATCGTTGGTGCAGACATCCTCGGCCTTCACCGGATTGGTGATCTGGCCGATCTTGTGGATCTCGTCGAAGAAGCCTTGCCAGCTCGCCATGTCGTGCGAGCCCCAGCCGCCGCGTTTGTCCATGTCGCCGCGGAAGACGTTGATCTGCTGCAGGATCGATGTGGTGCCGAGCTCCGGCCCGAGGTTCTTGGCCAATGTCGGGAACTGCTCGAACACAGCTTCGACCGCCGCGCGCGGGTTCTGGTAGCCGAATTCGAGCCCCATCGCCCAGCCGCGCAGATATTTTTCCAGGAACGCCTTCTTGTCGGGATCTTCCAGATCGGCGGTGCGCACGACGAAAGTGTTGGCGGGTAGCTTCGAGTTCTTCACGCCTAGCCAATATTCGAAGTCGAGGCCCTTGGCGATCCATTCGGCGCGCAGCCCCTCCCACGACAAGGCCGCGTCGCCCTGGCCGCCGGCGAGCGCCGTGCCCCAGGTCGGCCAACCAGCCTCGACATATTTGACCTTCTTGATGTCGACGCCTTGCGCGGCGAGCAGCGGATCAGTGATCGACTGCCAGGCGGCGGAACCGAGCAGGATGGTCTTGCCTTCCAGCTTCTTCAGGTCGTTCGTGCCCTCGCCCTTGCGGAAGGCGATGGAGAACGTGTCGCGCGCGCCCATGTGGAACACCGACTTCAGCTTCATGCCGTTCTGGATGGCGAAGGAGAACACGCCGGGCGAGGGAAAGCCCATATCGGCCTGGCCGACATCGACGAACTTCACCGTCGCCGTGCCGTCCGACGGGCCTGGCTGCATGTCGGTGCTGAGCCCGTCGAAATAGCCTGCCTTCTTGGCTGCCCAGTAGGGATAGTCGTCGAGCACTTCGAGCGTGCCGCGCGGCGAGATCCAGGTGAATTTTTCATAGGCCGCCGCCCTGGCCTTCAAGCCCGATGCACCGAGCGCAGTGGCGGTCACGACGCCGGCCGCGGTCACCTGCAGGAAGGTGCGGCGGGTGATGCCCGTTCTTGTCGCCGTCTGGAATGAGTTTTCGTTAGTCATGGCATTCCCCTTTTGTTGATTGCCCTTTTTATTGATCGATGGCCTGTCGCCCGGCTCCCGGGCGATCATGATCGCGCTCAAGCCTCCCAGCTCGCCCATTTCTTGCCGATCAGGAAGAACAGCACGTAGATCAGGATGCCGAGCGTCGACAGGATCAGCACCACGGCGAAGAATTGCGGCATCTGGATCATCGACGAATAGGTGGTCAGCCGGTTGCCGAGGCCGAAGCCGCCGCCGACCATCTCGGCGCCGACGGCGGTCAGCAGGCCGAAGATGGCGCCGATCATCAGCCCGACCAGGATCATCGGCAGCGCCATCGGCGCGCGGATCTTCCAGAATATCTGCAAGGTGCTGGCGCCATAGGAGCGTGCCAGCGCGATCTTGGCGCTGTCGACGCGGCGAAAGCCGGTGGCGGCGTTGATCATCACCATCGGCCCGGCGGCCAGCGCCACAGCGATGATGCGCGGCGTGTAACCGAAGCCGAAGCGCAGGATCAAAAGCGGCACCAGCGCCAGCATCGGCGTGGTGACGAGCAGCAATATGTAGGGTGCTACGATCTTCTCGGCGAAAGGGAACTGGGTGATGACGGCGGCCAGCACCAGGCCGACGACGGCGCCGATGGCGAAGCCGGAAACCAGCTCGACCAGCGTATAGCCGAGATGCGGCGCGATCAGCGGGAACTCGTCGAACAGCGCGTAGGCGATCGAGCTTGGCGGCGGCATTATGTAGAGCGGCACATGAAACAGGCGCAGCGCCAATTCGATGCCGCCGATGATGATCACGGCGACAGCGATGATCGCCGCCACCTCCTTGCCCGACTTGATGCCGGGGCCGCTGGCGAAGGCCGAGAGATTGGTCAGGCTGACGTCCTGCCCATCGCCGGACTTGGCACCCGATTTGGACTTCGAGAATTCCGGGATGGCGTCGCTCACGGCCTGATCCTCACGATCTCTGCGCCGACGCGTTCCTGCTCCGGCGCCTTCGGCCTGACGCGCTCGCCGACGATGTCCATCTTGATCCGGTTGGTGAGGTCGAAAACCTCTTTCGTCGCCATGATCTCCAGCGAGCGCGGCCGCGCGAACGGCACGCGATATTCCCTGGCGACGCGGCCGGGCCGCGCGCTCAGCACAACCACGTGGTCGGAGAGAAAAATCGCCTCCTCGATCGAGTGGGTGATGAAGACGATGGTGGTCTTGGTGTCGAGCCAGATCTCCTCGACGAGACGGTTCATCTCCTCGCGGGTAAAACTGTCGAGCGCGCCGAACGGCTCGTCCATCAAAAGCACGGAGGGTTTTGGCGCCAGCGCCCGCACGATCGCGGCCCGCTGCTGCATGCCGCCCGAAAGCTCGCGCGGGAACTTGCCGCCGAAACCGTCGAGCCCGACGCGGTGGAGCAGATGCGCGATCCAGGCGCGGTCCGGCTTCTCGCCCTTGATCTCGAAGGGGAAGCGGATGTTGGCGTCAAGATTGCGCCAAGGCAGCAGGTTCGCTTCCTGGAACACGATGCCGATGTCGGGATGCGGGCCGTTGATCTTGACGCCGTCGAGCCGGATCTCGCCGCCGGTCAGGCTGTGCAGGCCCGACATCGACCACAAAAGCGTGGTCTTGCCGCAGCCGGACGGGCCGACGATCGAGACGATTTCATTGACGTGGACGTCGAGGCTGCAGCGGTCCAGCGCCAGGAGGTCGCCGGATGCCGTGTGATAGATCTTGGTCGCTGCCTGCACACCAAGCTTCGGCGCTGTTGCTTCGCCCGCGTTCATCCGCCCCTCGGAGAGTGCGTCCAATCGACTGCCAAAAATCAGTCTGTAACTATCCTACTTTGGTGTCAAGCGAAGAGCGCGACCGTTCCGCCGTTGAGGGCCGTCTATTCCTCTATATATCTGCTTTCATTGTCTTTTGTTTGTCTTGAAATGCGTGTTGCTTTCCTACATACTCGGCAAAAGCGGCGCCGGAAGGCGGATGGCGCAGACCGGTAAAGCCGGCGGCATGCCGCAGCGGCACGCAGCAGTTGCAGCGGGTCACGCGCATGGAACGACAGCGTGCAAGCATGGTAAGAGTCGACAAGGGACCAGGGAAGACCACTTCATGACCGAAGCTGACAGCCGGGAAGGCCTGATGACGGACGGCGAGGCGGACGGGCGCGAGCCTGTCCGGCGCATTCCCGACATCATCTCGCTGGTCAAGGATTCCTATGCCGAGCTGCGTCCGGCCGAGCGCCGCGTCGCCGATGTGGTGCTCGACGACGTCAAATACGCGGTCGATGCCTCCAATGCCGCCCTTGCCCAGCGTGCCGGCGTCAGCGAACCGACGGTAACCCGCTTCTGCCGCGCCATCGGCTGCGAGGGCGTGCGTGATTTCAAGCTGAAGCTGGCGCAGAGCCTGGTCGTCGGCGCGCTTTATCTGGACACCTCGCCGGCCAGGGAGAGCGACACCGGCATGCCGTTCTGGAACGCCGTGTTCGGCGAAGCGCGGCGGGCGCTGCAGGAGGCCGAACGGCAGCTCGACCCGGTCCAGCTGCAGAAGGCCGCCGAACTGATCGCCAAGGCGCGCCAGGTCACCGTGTTCGGACTGGGCGGCAGCTCTTCGGCGCTGGCGCAGGAAACGCAATACCGGCTGTTTCGCTACGGCATATCGATCAGCGCGCAATGCGACCCCTATCTGATGCGCATGACGGCCTCGACCTTGAAACCAGGCGACCTGGTGATCGCCATTTCGGCGACGGGCCGCACGCGTGAGGTGATCGAGGCGGTCGAACTCGCCAAGCACTACCGCGCCAACGCCATCTGCGTGACGGCGCCCGATACCGAGCTCGCCCGCGTCGGCGACGTCAGGCTGACCGTGGCGGTGCCGGAATATCCCGATACGCTGAAGCCGACGGCATCGCGCTTCGCCTTCCTGGCCATGATCGACCTCATGGCGGTGGCTGCCGCCTACAAGCTCGACGGCTCGGCCCGCGAAACGGTGCGCCGCATCAAGTACAACGCCCAGATCCACCGCACCGGCAAGGAGATGGAGCCGCTCGGGGATTGAGGCGCATTTTTTCCTTCTCCCCTTGTGGGAGAAGGTGGATCGGCGCGCAGCGCCGAGACGGTTGAGGGGTGTTCCAGCGGAGTGAGGCGTTGGCATTCCCTGGAGCACCCCTCATCCGACCTCGCTGCGCGAGGCCACCTTCTCCCACAAGGGGAGAAGGACAGGACGGGCGGCGCTGACTTGAGAAGTAAAGAGGGAAAGAGAAAAATGCTCGAAATGGCACCGACGAAACAGGCGGCCGCATGGCTCGCATCCCTGGCGCAAGCGCTCGAAGCCGGCGATGCTCCCGCCGCGGCCAACCTGTTCGTCGACGATTGCTACTGGCGCGATCTCCTGACCTTCACCTGGAATGTCACCACGATGGAAGGCCGCGAGGCGATCGCCGACATGCTGAAGGCGACGCTGGCGACAACCAAGCCCTCCGCATGGCAGCTCACCGGCGAAGCCACCTCGGACGAAGGCATCATCGAGGCCTGGTTCACCTTCGAGACCGCTGTGGCCTCAGGCCAGGGCATCATGCGCCTGCGCGACGGCCGCTGCCGGACATTGTTCACGGCAATGACCGACCTCAAAGGATTCGAGGAGCGCAAGGGCGCGGCGCGGCCGCTCGGCGTGCGCCACAAGGCCGACCCGGAGCGCGAGACCTGGTCGGAGGCGCGGGCGCGCGAGACCCGCGAGCTCGGCGCTTCGGAGCAGCCCTATTGCCTGGTCATCGGCGGCGGCCAGGGCGGCATCATGCTGGGCGCGCGACTCAGGCAGCTCGGCGTGCCCTCGATCGTCATCGAGAAGAATGCCCGGCCGGGCGATTCCTGGCGCAAGCGCTACCGCACCCTCGTGCTGCACGATCCGGTCTGGTACGACCATCTGCCTTACATCCCGTTTCCCGACAATTGGCCGGTCTTCACGCCCAAGGACAAGATGGGCGACTGGCTGGAAATGTACACGCGCGTCATGGAGCTCAACTATTGGGTCGCCACCAGATGCGTCAGCGCCAGCTATGACGAGGTCGAGAAGGTCTGGACCGTGGTCGTGGACCGTGTCGGCCAGCACATCACCCTCAAGCCGAAGCACATCGTCTTCGCCACCGGCGCCTATGGTCCGGCGCGGCCGATCGACCTGCCGGGCGCCGACCGGTTCAAGGGCGAGATGCTGCATTCCAGCCAATATTCCAGCGGCGACAAATTCCGCGGCAAAAAGGTCGCCGTCATCGGCGCGGCGAGCTCCGGGCATGACGTCTGCGTCGATCTCTGGGAAAGCGGCGCCGAGGTCACCATGATCCAGCGTTCGCCGACAACCGTGGTCAAGTCGGACACGCTGATGGAAGTCGGTTTCGAGATCTTTTCGGAGAACGCGCTGGCGCGCGGCATCACCACCGAAAAGGCCGACATGATCGTCGCCTCGACGCCCTTCGCGCTGGTGCCCAAGGGCCAGCGGGCGCTCTACGACATCATCCGCGCACGCGACGCGGCTTTTTACGAGCGGCTTGGCGCCGCCGGGTTCGCCCTCGACTTCGGCGACGACGAGACCGGCCTGCTGATGAAGGCCTACCGAACCGGCTCCGGCTACTACATCGATGTCGGCGCTTCGGACCTGATCATCGACGGCAAGATCGGCATCCGCAGCGGCGTGGCGATCAAGTCGCTCACGCCTGGCGGCATCCTGTTCGAGGACGGCAGCGAGCTTGAAGCCGACGCCATCATCGCCTGCACCGGCTATCAGTCGATGAACGAGACCGTGGCGCAAATCGTCTCGCGCGAGGTCGCCGACAAGGTCGGCCCGTGCTGGGGCCTCGGCTCCGGCGTCAAGGGCGACCCCGGGCCATGGCAGGGCGAATTGCGCAACATGTGGAAACCGACGGCGCAGGAGGCGCTGTGGTTCCACGGCGGCAATCTGGCGCTGTCGCGCTTCTATTCGAAATATGTGGCGCTGCAGATCAAGGCGCGGATGGAGGGAATTGCGACGCCGGTTTACGGGGCGGTCAGCAACGCACAGCGGTGACGTTCTATCTCCCCCACGAGAGGGGAGATTGGCCAATCATCGCCCGAAATGCCTCGCCGCCACCTCGACATGCGTATGCGCGGCATGCGCCTCGAAACGCTCGGTGTCGCCGATATCGTTCACCGTCTCGTTCGGCCACCAGGCGCCGCCGATGGCGATGCCTTCGCAGACCAGCCGCTGATCGGCGACCAGCGAGGCGCCGATCGCGTCGACGAAGGTGAAGCGGCCGGAATGCTGCCGCAGCAGCGCGACGTCGCCGACGGTTCCGACCTTGAGCGTGCCCAGCTCAGGCCGAGCGATCGCCTGCGCCGGCGCTTGCGTGGCGGCGCGCAACACCTCGACCAGCGGCATGCCGAGCGCCAGCAGCTTCGACATGCACACCAATATGTCGAAGGCCGGACCGTCGACGCAGTAGAGATGCACGTCGCTCGAGATGACGTCGGGCGCCAGCCCTTCGGCCAGCATGGCGCGGGCGACCTCGAAGTCGAACGAGCCCATGCCGTGGCCGAGATCGAAGATGACGCCGCGCTCGCGCGCCAGCCGCATGTCGGGCCGCACCGCGCCGGAGGCGAAGACCGGTGCATTGGGAAACGGCCGGAAGCAATGAGTGAGAATGTCGCCGCGGCGCAGGCGCGGCAGCACTTCCGAGCGCCCGGGCGGGGGTTCGTCTATGTGCGCCATCAGCGGCAGACCGGATTTGTCGGCCGCCTCCAGCGCCAGATCGACCGGCGCGATGCCGCTGGCACCGCCGGCATGCTTGCCGGAGCGGACCTTGACGCCGACGACGACGTCGGCGTGCTCGCGCACCGCCGCCACCACCTCGCGCGGTTCGCAGAGCCTGAGATCGCTGCACTCGCCGACCGACACTGTCTGCGAGAAGCCGAAAATGCCAGCGAAGGAGATGTTGACATAGGCCAGGATGCGCACCTTCGAGCGCTCCATGACATGACGGCGAAAGCCGAGGAAATTGCCGGCGCCGGCACTGCCGGCATCGATGAAGGTGGTGGTGCCGCTCTTGGCCGCCAGCCGGTCGGCATCGACGCCGAGCGAGGTGCCGCCCCAATAGACGTGGCTGTGCAGGTCGACGAGGCCCGGCGCGACGATGCGGCCCCTGGCATCGATGACGCGGGCCGCGCGGTCGGCGGGAATGTCGACATCGATGGCGGCGATGCGGCCATCGGCGATGGCGAGATCGCGCGGCGCGTCGAGCCCGGCCGCCGGATCGATCAGCCGCCCGCCCTTGAACAGAAGATCAAATTGCATCGGGCGCGCCTCTCCGCTTCGTTCCATCCTCGTCGACGGCCGTCAGAGCGGCCGATAGGCGACGGCTTCCACTTCGATCTTGATGTCGATCATAAGCCGCGATTCGACCGTGGTGCGGGCCGGCGGGTTCTTCGGGAAATGCCTGGCATAGACGGTGTTGAAGGCACCGAAGTCGCGCGCGTCCTCCAGCCAGACGGTGGTCTTGACGACATCGTCCATGGTGCAGCCGGCCAGCGCCAGCGCCGCCTTGACGTTGGAAAGCACCTGCTCTGTCTGTTCCGCTATGCCGCCCTTGACGACGATGCCGTCGCCGCCGACCGGCACCTGGCCCGAGACATAGACGAAGTCGCCGGCCCGCACCGCGGGTGACAGCGGGACATGCGATGTTCCAAAACATTGTTTGGGCAAGAGCGGACCTCCTCTGATGATATGGCGGGACACTATGGGAGCGCCCGCCTCGGCCGAGATTTACCCCGATCGAGGCGATCCCGATAGAGGCCTTGTTGGAAAGCAACATTCTTGGAAATCCACGTTGCTTTATTACAGAAGCGCTTGCATCGTGCGCTCGCCGGCCGAGCTCCAAGCCATTCGGGCCGGGCGCATTTCCAGAGCAGAGAACCGAGAATGACCTTCGACAAGAATCCGTTTCCATCCGGCGATGCCGACCGCCACGCGCTTTGGGAGATGCTGGTGCGGCGCGACATCGATGCCTTCATCGGCCAGGACTGGTCCATGGTCGAGGACGATTTCGTCGCCGAAAGCTTCTTCGGCATGCACGCGCATTTTCTTGCCAACGCCGACGCCTGGCGGCTGCAATTCCCCAGGCTGGAGATCTACCGCGACGAGTGGCTGCGCCAGGCCAAGGAAACGGCGGCGACCAAATTCGCCGAGCCGCTGCGCGAGGCGCTGTTCCGCGTCACCAACCTGCGCGACATCGATGTCGACGGCGACCGCGCGGTGCTGCACAAGAAATTCGACGGCACCGTCGCCAAGGCGGATGGCGATGTCGACAGGCTGAAATGGCAGACGCTGTATTTCTGCAGGAAGGTCGGCGGCAGCTGGAAGATCGCGGGCTTCGTCGGCTACATGCCCTACCCGCTGGGAGGCTGAGGCGGGCGTATTCCTCCGGATCGCCTGTGGGGCCGAGTGCTTTAGCGGTCGATCCGCGTCGACAGGATGATCGACGACGACGTCCGTTCGACCCCTTCGAGGGCGCCGATCTGGTCGAGCAGCGTGTCCAGGTCCTTGATCGACGGCGCGTCGGCGATGACGATCATGTCGAAATTGCCGCTCACCGAATGCAGCGTCCTGACCGGCGCCAAGGCGCGCAGGCTGCGCACCACCTTGTCGGCGAGCTTGGGCGTCACGGTGAGCAGCACATGCGCCCGCACCAGCCCCTGTTCATAGTCGGGCGCAAGCTTGACGCCGTAGCCGGCTATGATGCCGCGCTGCTCCAGCCGTTCGATGCGGCTCTGCACCGTAGTGCGCGACACGCCGAGCCGGCGCGCCAGAGCGGCGGTCGAGGCGCGGGCGTTCTCGCGCAGCAAGGCAAGCAGGGCTTGGTCGGCATCACTGAGCATTTCAACGAACCTGGTCGGCATATTGATTAGAACTGTACTTCATTTCGCACAATTCCACGCTTCCTTTCGTCCGGCAAGCCGCGATTGTAGCGGGGCAAATCAACTGTCGGGCGAGGGAACCAAATCATGAAGAAAATTGTTGTCGTCGGTGCCGGCAAGATCGGCTCGACCATTGCCGAGATGCTGCTTTCAACCGGGGACTATCACGTCACCCTCGTCGACCGCTCGGCCGCGCAGCTTGCCGCGGCCGAACTGCCTGATGGCGTCAAGACGCTGGAACTCGACATCGCGGCCGCGGGCACGCTGGAAGCTGCGCTCGCCGGAAAATTCGCGGTACTCAGCGCCGCTCCCTTCCATCTGACCACGCGTATCGCCGAAGCCGCCGCAAGCGCCGGCGTGCATTATCTCGACCTCACCGAGGACGTCGTCTCGACCCGGCGCGTAAAGGAACTGGCGCGTTCGGCCGACAGCGCCTTCATCCCGCAATGCGGGCTGGCGCCCGGCTTCATCTCGATCGTCGCCAACGATCTCGCCAGCCGCTTCGACACGCTGGAGAGCGTGCGCATGCGCGTCGGCGCGCTGCCGCAATATCCTTCGAACGCGCTGAACTACAATCTGACCTGGAGCACCGACGGCGTCATCAACGAATATTGCGAGCCCTGCGAGGCGATCGTCGAGGGTGAGCTGGTCGAGGTGCCGCCGCTGGAGGAGCGCGAGGAATTCTCGCTCGACGGGGTAACCTACGAGGCCTTCAACACTTCGGGCGGGCTCGGCACGCTGGCCGAGACGCTGAAGGGCAAGGTGCGCACGCTCAACTACCGCACCATCCGCTATCCCGGCCACGCCGCCATCATGAAGGCGCTGCTCAACGATCTCGGCCTGCGCCATCGCCGCGAGGTGCTGAAGGACATTTTCGAAAGCGCGCTGCCAGCGACGCTGCAGGACGTGGTCATCGTCTTCGTCACCGTCTCGGGCCGCAAGAACGGCCGCCTGCTGCAGGAGACCTACGCAAACAAGATCTATTCGAAGCGGGTCGGTCAGACAGTGCGCAGCGCCATCCAGATCACCACGGCGTCCGGCATCTGCGCCGTGCTCGACATGCTGGCCGACGGCACCTTGCCGGCGACAGGCTTCGTCAAGCAGGAGGACATCGCGCTCGACGCCTTCCTCGCCAACCGCTTCGGCCGCGCTTACGCCCAGCACGAGATGGTCAGCCGGCTGGCGAGCTGAAGCCCAGCGGACGATCAAGGTCATCGGGACAACCGCCAGCTCCGTCTGGCCTATGGCGGCGCGTGGTTTTTGCCCGCAAAGTGGTTGCGAACACCCCTTTGCGAGGATGCCATGCGAAAGCTGATCTCCACCGGTTCGCCCTTCGAGAAGACCGCCGGCTATTCGCGCGCCGTGGTGCAGGGCGACTGGTGTTTCGTGTCCGGAACGACCGGCTATGACTATGCCTCTATGACGATGCCGGAGACGGTCGAGGCCCAGACGCGCAACTGCCTGGCAACCATCGCCAAGGCCTTGCTGGACGGCGGCTTCGACATGGAAGATGTGGTGCGCGCGCACTACTACATAACCGACCAGGCCTTCGTCGACATGGTGTTCCCCATTCTCGGCGAGGCGTTCGGCGAGATCAGGCCGGCGGCGACGATGATCGTGTGCCAGCTCAACAGGCCGGAGATGAAGATCGAAATCGAGGTGACGGCGCTTCGGCGCACAGTCTGAGGAAGGGCCAATGCCATGAAGGTGCGGCGCATCGTGGCCAATATCGAGACGCGGGACATCGCGGCGGCGAAGCGCTTCTATCACGACGTGCTCGGCCTCGATGTGCTCATGGATCAAGGCTGGATCGCCACCTATGGTTCCGGGGAAAGAATGCAGGCGCAGGTCAGCTTCATGGCGCAAGGCGGGTCGGGCACGCCGGTGCCGGACCTGTCGATCGAGGTCGATGATGTCGATGCCGCGCTCGACGCCATGAAGGCAGCCGGCTTCGCCATCGAATACGGGCCGGCCGACGAGCCCTGGGACGTGCGCCGCTTCTATGTGCGCGATCCCTTCGGCCGGCTGGTCAACATTCTCTCGCATCGGTGAATATCTCCAAAGCGCCGAGGCGACGGCAGACCTGGAAATGTTGGCGGGACAGCGCCCCCCTCTGGCCTGCCGGCCATCTCCCCCTCAAGGGGGGAGATTACGCACTTAGCCGCCTTCGCCAATTGTTCCTCCTTGCGTCGCAACCGCTTGGCGTTTAGCAAGGCCGCGGTCGCACAGCGCCGCGCGCCTCCTTGGCGCGCAAAGGGCTCTGTGCAAAATCGAAGCGAAATCTTTCTGGGACGGTTTCTCCATGGCAACGAAGCATCTTTTCCTGCTCCCCGGCGACGGTATCGGCCCCGAGGCCATGGCCGAGGTCAAGAAGCTGATAGCGGCCATGAACGAGAAGCTCGGCAGCGGCTTCGCCACCGACGAGGGGCTGGTCGGCGGCTCAGCCTACGATGCACATGGTGCCGCGATTTCCGATGCCGATATGGAGAAGGCTGTTGCCGCCGACGCCGTGCTGTTCGGGGCCGTCGGCGGTCCGAAATGGGATGCCGTGCCTTACGAGGTTCGCCCCGAGGCCGGCCTGCTGCGCCTGCGCAAGGACATGGAGCTGTTCGCCAATCTCAGGCCCGCGATCTGCTATCCGGCGCTGGCGGCGTCCTCCTCGCTGAAGCAGGAGGTGGTCGAAGGCCTCGACATATTGATCGTGCGCGAACTGACCGGCGGCGTCTATTTCGGCGAGCCCAAGCAGATCATCGATCTCGGCAACGGCCAGAAGCGCGGCATCGACACGCAGGTCTACGACACGTTCGAGATCGAGCGCATTTCGGGCGTCGCCTTCGAATTGGCGCGCACGCGCAAGAACCATGTCACCTCGATGGAAAAGCGCAATGTCATGAAATCCGGCGTGCTGTGGAACGAGGTCGTCACCCAGACCCACAAGGCCCGATATTCCGACGTCAAGCTCGACCACATGCTGGCCGATGCCGGCGGCATGCAACTGGTGCGCTGGCCCAAGCAGTTCGACGTCATCGTCACCGACAATCTGTTCGGCGACATGCTGTCCGACATCGCCGCCATGCTGACCGGCTCGATCGGCATGCTGCCTTCCGCCTCGCTCGGCGCGCCGGATGCCAAGACCAAGAAGCGCAAGGCGCTTTACGAGCCGGTGCACGGTTCGGCGCCCGATATCGCCGGCAAGGGCATCGCCAACCCGATCGCCATGATCGCTTCCTTCGCCATGTGCCTGCGCTATTCCTTCGCTATGGTCGATGAAGCCGACAGGCTGGAAGCGGCAATCGCCGCCGTGCTCGACGACGGGCTGCGCACCAAGGACATTCTCTCCGCTGGCATGACCGAAGTCGGCACGGTCGAGATGGGCGACGCGATCATCGCCAAGTTCCTGGGCTGAGCCCATGACGGTCGACGTCCGCCGGGCGACGACCGACGACGCGACGGCGCTCGCCACCGTGCTGTGCGAAATGGCGGTGCAATACCGGCAACCGCCATTCGACCACGCGCGCCTTGTCGGCGGCACGGAAATGGCTCGCGAGGAAGCCCGGCCTATCCGCATTTCGCGCTGGCCTTCGTCGAGGGCAAGGTCAGCGGCCTGGCGTCGGTGGCGATCGCGCATTCCGGCATCGATCTCGAGTGGCTGTTGTTCCTCAAGGATCTGTTCGTGCGCGACAAAGCTCGCAACGCCGGCGTCGGCCGGGCGCTGATCAGCTTTCTCGCCGGCCATTGCCGACGCGAGGGCATCGGCCGCATCGACCTGACCACCGAGGACTGGAACGAAGGCGCGCTGCGCTTCTACGACGGGCTTGGCGCCGAACGTCATGGCCTGAGGCTATTTCTCAGGCTTTCGGACGAGGCGCTGGGGGCGGTCAACCTCTGACGCCGGTCGGCACGGGCCCCCAAGGGTTTTCGCCCAGCTGAGGCGGCATAAGCCCGAAGACTAGCAGGGCGATGCCACCGATGAGCGGGATGAAGCAGAGCAGGGCAAACCAGCCGCTCAGGCCGGCGTCATGCACACGCCGCACGACGAGCGCAATCCAAGGCAGGATCAGTCCCGAAAGGAAAACCAGGAGGGGTATGAACCCTATGGACCCTATCGGCGCCCTGTCCGCGCTGGTTTCGAAGCCATTGATCGCCAGGTCAACAAGTATCCCGAAGCCGAAAAGCGTGAATATCCCGAGAGTGTAGAATAGCCAGAAGGCCCAGAATTCCTTGCGGCGGGAGCGTCCGTTGAAATTGCTGTAGTCTGCAATCACCGCGCGCCAGAAGTAAGCCCACAGCCCTGTGGGGTAGGCCGGCCGACTTGGGGCAGAACGACTGGTCTGCCGTGGCTGACCGGTACTAGACGGCGGTGCGGCCGAGGCCACCGCGACTATGTTATGCGCAGTGCCGTCGTCCGGCCGGAACTCGACAAGAGCACCCCTGACTAGGATGAGTTCCTGGCTCAGATCGATACGGGAAAAGATATAGCGTTTGCCGTCAATTCCGTCGATGTAACCATAGTCCTGACCTTCGTCATAGTGGAACACCGCCCCGCGCATGCTCTGCCCCCATTGCACATTGCGTCGCGCATACTACTCAAGATTGTATATATTACAATACGCACGCGACGCTACGTTCTGACGCCCGCCGGCACCGCTCCCCCCGGTGATGAAGCCGAAGCCCTGGGCCTCGTGATAGTGAAGAACTTCGCCGCGCATATCCCGATCCCCGAACGCCCCGCCCAGACTGTTCAAAGTTCCGGCGGATCGCAAGGGCGGGCATGAAAATGCGACGGCTGCCTTGGCGCCTTGGCGCCGGAAGATCTCAGCTCGGCCGCTTCTTCGCCTTCTTGTGTTTCGGCGGTCCCGCGTCGTCGAATTTCGGCTTGCCCGGCTTCTTCGCCCAGGGCTTCGCGTCCGATGCGGCGGGGCGCGGGTTGCCAGCCGGCGCGGGCTTCTCGAATTTGCGCTTCGGCGCGTTCGGGTCGAACGGCGCCTTGCCGCGATGCGGTTTCTTGTCGGGGCTTGGTGGCTGGTAGCCGGCGCGCGACAGGTCCGGCGTGCCGTCCAGCCGTTTCACCACGATGTTACCTTGCAGTTTGCGGTCGGGACCGACGGCGGCGAGGAAAAGGTCGGCCCAGTCGGCTGATATCTGCACGAAGGTCTCTTCCGGCTGCATCTTGATGGCGCCGATCTCGCGCTTGGTGATGCTGCCGGTGCGGCACAGCATCGGGATCAGCCAGCGCGGCTCGGCATTCTGCCGGCGCCCGACCGACAGCGAAAACCAGACGCTGGCGCCGAAATCGTCGCGGCGGCTGGGCGCCTCGTCGCGGCGCGCGAAGTTTTCGCCCGCCGGTCTCTCACGCGACGGCGTGAACGGCGCGATTTCCATCAGATCCTCGGGCGCCGAGCGGCTGGAGCGGCACAGCCGCACGAAGGCGGCCGTCACCTGTTCGGCGCCATGCCTGGCGAGAAGCGCGTCGATGAAGGCGCGCTCGTCGTCCTTCACCGGTTCGTCGAAAGCGGGATCGGCAAGGATGCGCTCGTCGTCGCGGCGGATCACGTCGTCGGCGGATGGCGGACTTGCCCATGTCGCGGTCAGCTTGGCGCTCGCCAGCAGCCGTTCGGTGCGCCTGCGCGCGCTGCCCGGCACGATCAGTGCGCTGACGCCCTTGCGCCCGGCGCGTCCGGTGCGGCCGCTTCGGTGCAGCAGCGTTTCCGGGTTGGTCGGCAGGTCGGCATGGATCACCAGTTCGAGATTGGGCAGGTCGATGCCGCGCGCCGCTACGTCGGTGGCGATGCAGACCTTGGCACGGCCATCCCGCATCGCCTGCAAGGCGTGGCTGCGTTCGTTCTGGCTGAGTTCACCCGAGAGCGCGACGACGGAAAAATTGCGGTTGTTGAAGCGTGCTGTGAGATGGTTGACGGCGGCACGGGTGTTGCAGAACACCAGCGCATTCTTCGCTTCGTAGAAACGCAGCACATTGATGATGGCGTTCTCGCGGTCGGCCTGGGCGACGTTCAGCGCCCGGTATTCGATGTCGAGATGCTGCTTTTCCTCGCCGGCGGCCGAGATGCGCACCGCGTCCCGCTGATAGCCCTGGGCGAGGGTTGCGATGGAGCGCGGCACGGTGGCCGAAAACATCAGCGTGCGGCGCTCGGCCGGCGCGGCGTCGAGAATGAATTCCAGGTCCTCGCGGAAACCGAGATCGAGCATCTCGTCGGCTTCGTCCAGCACCACCGCCTTGAGCGCCGACATATCGAGCGAGTTTCGCGTGATGTGGTCGCGCAGCCGGCCGGGGGTGCCGACGACGATATGGGCGCCGCGCTCCAGCGCGCGCCGTTCCGTGCGCATATCCATGCCGCCGACGCAGGAGGCGACCGTGGCGCCGGTCAGCTCGTAGAGCCACTCCAGTTCCCGCGTCACCTGCAGCGCCAGCTCGCGCGTCGGCGCCACCGCCAGCGCCAGCGGGGCCGCGGCATGGGCAAAGCGTTCGGCGCTGCCCAGGAGCGTCGGCGCCATGGCAAGGCCGAAGGCCACCGTCTTGCCCGAACCGGTCTGTGCCGACACCAGCGCGTCGGCCTGACCAAGTTCCAGGACCGCCTTCTGCACCGGTGTCAGTTCGGCATAGCCGCGTTTTTCCAGCGCCTTCGCCAGCGCCGGAACGATACCTTCGAAGTTGGACATCTCGCTCTTTCGGAATTCAGGGTTCTGCGCTCATCATGGAGCACATACAGGGCTGGCGCAGCGCCAGCCAGACGATCTCAGCCGTTCGTACTTGCTGGCGCCGCTCTTGTACAGGGCAAGCGGCTCCGCCTTTCCTTCTCCCGCAAGGAGGGAAGGAAGAAACACCGCTGATTGACTCTTTATCGAAACCGCGTAAAAGCCCGCTTCGAACGGGATCGTTTTTCGATGCGCGGCCTTTTGATGGCTCTTCTTGCATTCGACGCCCCCAGCCTCAATGAGCATCATTGGGCCGGGCATCTCGGCGCGTCCCCCCGTTCCAGCAATATAGCGGCCAAAACCACCACCAAAACGGTGTGATTCCCTTGGCCTGACCACCCTCTCCCGGGTTCGGCCCGGGGGACGGAACCCGCACCTGGCCGGCGGGTTTTCTCCAACAACCAAGCGGAGAGGGATAGGAGATCTTTATGAGTTTCAAGGTTGCGGTAGTTGGCGCCACGGGCAATGTGGGCCGCGAAATGCTCAACATACTGGAAGAGCGCGGTTTTCCGGTCAGCGAAGTGGTGGCGCTTGCCTCGCGGCGCAGTCAGGGCACGGAAGTGTCGTTCGGCGACCGCACGCTGAAGGTCCGGGCGCTCGACACCTACGACTTTTCCGACACCGACATCTGCATCATGTCGGCCGGCGGCAATGTCTCGAAGGAATGGTCGCCCAAGATCGGCAAGCAGGGCTGCGTCGTCATCGACAATTCCTCGGCCTTCCGCTACGACGCCGACGTGCCGCTGATCGTGCCGGAAGTGAACCCGGACGCGATCTCCCTGTTCACCCGCAAGAACATCATCGCCAACCCGAACTGCTCGACGGCGCAGCTTGTCGTGGCGCTGAAGCCGCTGCATGACGCGGCCACCATCAAGCGCATCGTCGTGGCCACCTATCAGTCGGTGTCGGGCGCCGGCAAGGAAGGCATGGACGAGCTGTTCACGCAGACCCGCGCCGTGTTCGTCGCCGACCAGGTCGACGTCAAGAAGTTCACCAAGCGCATCGCCTTCAACGTGATCCCGCATATAGACGTCTTCCTCGACGACGGCTTCACCAAGGAAGAGTGGAAGATGGTCGCCGAGACCAAGAAGATGCTTGATCCCAAGATCAAGCTGACGGCGACCTGCGTGCGCGTGCCGGTCTTCATCGGCCATTCGGAAGCGGTCAACATCGAGTTCGAAAAGCCGATCACCGCCGACGAGGCGCGGGACATCCTGCGCGAGGCGCCGGGCTGCCAGGTCTTGGACAAGCGCGAGGACGGCGGCTACATCACGCCGCTGGAATCGGCTGGCGAGGACGCCACCTTCATCTCGCGAATCCGCGAGGATTCGACCATCGACAACGGCCTGTCGATGTGGATCGTTTCCGACAATCTGCGCAAGGGCGCCGCCCTCAACGCGGTGCAGATCGCCGAGCTGCTGGTCGAGCGCGGCCTGATCCAGCCGAAGAAGAAGGCGGCATAGTTCTCGCTCACGGGCCGCACCGCCGCTATCGCGGCTGGCCCTCCGCGCGGGCGCCGGACGACCGGCGGCCTGCGGTCGCAGGCTCGGCCTTTGGCCGTAGCTTCCTTCTCCTCGTCCCTATACGGGGAGAAGGTTCCGGCAGGCGCATGAAGGGTAGCGCAGGCGCCTCATGCGATAGGTCACTCCCGGTTCTTTTCCGCCAACCCCACCAATATCGCCATCGCCTCTTCCGCCCGGTCGGCCGGCACGAACAGATGGTCGTGATAGAAGGCGGAGACGGGATTGACGCCCATGCCCGCGGCAGCAAGGCGCGCGGTGATGGCGGCGAGGAAGCCGACGGCTTCCAGCGACGAATGGATGTTCAGCGTTATCATGCGGCAGCGGAAAGCGGCTTCCAGCCCGGCTGCCTGCGCCTCGTCTTCGAGCAGGATCAATGTCGTGCCTTCGCGTTCGCGAAACAACATGACCGCTTCGAGCCCTTCCGGAACCGATACGCCCGCCGGCAGCGTGGCGAAGACATGGATGCCGGCAATCAATTCCGGCGTCATCGACGCCAGCAATGCCTTCAGATCTGTCTCTCCGGCCATGTCGCCTGCTCTTCTCTGACGGGCCACGCCCGCCGGCTCTTCATATACGCGACCCAAGCGCGCCGATAGCCGCGCCGGCGCGCTGCACGGACGAATCGGCGAGAGAACTGCGCTACGGCGTGAGAACATCAACGATTTCAAATGCTTGCCGGAGATCGGTATGGCCTTGGTAGGCACGGCGAAGCGCCGGCCTTCAATGTCTAGGGATCAAATTGGCCGTCTGGGAGTTAAGACATGGCGGCGAGGACGGCGATCCCCGTGAGAGAGGAACGACTATGAAGAAAATCATGACCATTCTGGTGCTGACGGCAGCGCTTGGCGCCTGCTCGCAGACGGAAAAAGGCGCGGCTGTCGGCGGCCTGGGCGGAGCGGCGGTCGGTGCGGCGGTGGCGGGCGATCCCGTCCAGGGCGCCGTGGTTGGCGGCGCGGTCGGCGCCGTGGCCGGCGCTTTGATCGGGCGGGCCAGCGAACCGGGCCGCTGCCGTTATCGCGATAGCCGCGGCCGTGTCTATATCGATCGCTGCCCGAGCGGGTATTGAGAGGCGCCATCCGCCCAATGAATTCGAAATAGCAAACGGCGGGCCCTTAGCCCGCCGTTTCGAAAACGCCGATCGATGATCGATTACTCGGCCGTGGCGGGCTCCGCCTCGGCCGGTGCGGCCGCGGCCGCCGCGACGGCGGCAGCGGCGTCGTCCTGCGCCTTCTTCAGAAGCGCGGCGCGCTCCTGCGCTTTCTTGCCGGGCTCGGCCTTCTTCGGGTTGGACCGGGCGTCGCGCTTGGCGAGGCCGGCCTCGTCGAGGAAGCGCAGCACGCGGTCGGTCGGCTGGGCGCCGTGCGACAGCCAGTGCTTGACGCGCTCGGCGTCAACCTTGACGCGCTCGCCGTCCTTCGGCAGCAGGGGGTTCCACGAGCCGAGCGACTCGATGAAACGGCCGTCGCGCGGCGAGCGCGCGTCGGCGACGACGACGTGGTAGTAAGGACGCTTCTTCGAGCCCGCGCGGGCCAGTCTGATCTTCAGTGCCATTTCTTATCTCCTAAAAGCTCTGATTTCGTTGATAGGGTTGCGGCTAAATCTTTGTCTTCAGCCGGTTTTCGTCACGCCGTTGGCAGCGGCGATCTGTTCGTGGTGACGGATCACTTCGCGGACGACGAAATTGAGGAATTTCTCCGCGAAATCCGGGTCGAGATGCGCATCATCCGCCAGCTGACGAAGCCGGGCGATCTGCTGCTGTTCGCGCGCCGGGTCGGCCGGCGGCAAGCCGTGCTCGGCCTTCAGCAGGCCGACCGCCTTGGTGCAGCGGAAGCGCTCGGCCAGCATGTGGATGAGGGCGGCATCGATGTTGTCGATCGAAGCACGGTAGCCTGCCAGGATGGTGCGGGCGTCCGCCATGTCCTTTTCCTCGTTCATCCGTATTCTCACTTCTTCTTGCCAAGGCCCGGCAGTCCGCCTCCGCCGAGACCGGGAAGCCCCGGAAGTTTCATGCCGCCGGGCAGGCCTGGCAGGCCGCCGCCGGGGAGGCCGCCGGGTAGGCCGCCGGGTAGGCCCTTCATGCCGCCGAGGCCGGCGGCCTGCGCCTGCTTCTGCAAGGCTTCAAGCTGCTTGGGATCCATCTTGGAGAGGTCGGGCATGCCGCCCATGCCACCGGGCATCATGCCGCCGAGGCCCATCTTGGAGGCGAGTCCGCCCATCATGCCGCGCATCAGGCCGCCGCCTTTGCCCTTGCCGCCCATCGCCTTCATCATGTCGGCCATGCCGCGATGCATCTTCAACAGCTTGTTGATCTCGGCGGCATCGGTGCCGGAGCCGGCGGCGATGCGCTTCTTGCGCGAATGTTTGAGAATATCGGGGTTGGCGCGCTCGGCCTTGGTCATCGAGGAGATGATGGCGAGCTGGCGGCCGAACATCTTGTCGTCGAGCCCGGCGGCGGCCATCTGGTCCTTCATCTTGCCCATGCCGGGCATCATGCCCATGATGCCGCCCATGCCGCCCATTTTCGACATCTGCTGAAGCTGCTGGGCGAGGTCGTTCAGGTCGAACTTGCCCGACTGCATCTTCTTGGCCATCGCCGCCGCCTGCTCGGCGTCGATGTTCTCGGCGGCTTTTTCGACAAGCGAAACGATGTCGCCCATGCCGAGAATGCGGTCGGCGATGCGCTTGGGGTGGAACTCCTCCAGCCCGTCCATCTTCTCGCCGGTGCCGATCAGCTTGATCGGCTTGCCGGTGACGGCGCGCATCGACAGCGCGGCGCCGCCACGGCCGTCGCCGTCCATGCGGGTCAGCACCAGTCCGGTGATACCGACGCGCTCGTCGAAACTCTTGGCCAGGTTGACGGCGTCCTGGCCGGTCAAGGAGTCGGCGACCAGCAGAATCTCGTGCGGGCTCGACACCTTCTTGATGTCGGCCATCTCGAGCATCAGCGGCTCGTCGATATGGGTGCGGCCGGCAGTGTCGAGGATGACCACGTCGTGGCCGCCGAGCCTGGCCGCCTGCACGGCGCGCTTGGCGATATCGACGGGGTTCTGGCCGGCAACGACGGGCAGCGTCGCTACCTTGACCTGCTCGCCGAGCTGGCGCAACTGCTCCTGCGCGGCGGGGCGCCGCGTGTCGAGCGAGGCCATCAGGACCTTCTTGTTCTGACGCTCGGTGAGCCGCTTGGCGATCTTGGCCGAGGTCGTGGTCTTGCCGGAACCCTGCAGGCCGACCATCATGACGACGACAGGCGCCGGCGCGTTGAGGTCTACGGCGACGCCTTCGGCGCCGAGCATGTCGACCAGTTCGTCATGCACGATCTTGACGACCATCTGGCCGGGCTTGATCGACTTCAGCACCGCCGCACCGACCGCCTTCTCGCGCACCTTGTCGGTGAAGGAGCGCACCACTTCCAGCGCCACGTCGGCCTCGAGCAGCGCACGGCGCACCTCGCGCAGCGCCGCCGAGACATCCGCCTCCGACAGCGCGCCGCGGCCAGTCAGGCCGTTCAGGATGGAGCCAAGGCGCTCCTGAAGTGATTCAAACATTCTGTTTCCTTTTCCCTGGCAACCGGATGGTGCCCGAGAAGTAATGCGTTCGCGCTAAGTGTCCAAGTCTCGTGGCAAGCAAAAGCCAAAACCAAAAAGCACCCGGGGGCGCACAGCGCTGCCGGGTGTTGGCCTCCAGGATCTGTTTACAGCAGTTGGCCTCAAAGAGGCTTCGGCGTCCTGGTCGGCTTGCTCGGAGGGATACTCGTCGCGGAATTCGGGGCTGTAGACAGGAAAACGGCCGCGGAGTCAAGACAAGGACCGTTCCGCCGGTCTCCCCGCGCAGCAATCAGGTCGCCTTCGTTCCGTCTGCAGGTTCGGCCGAGACCCTCAGTGGCGAGCGCGGATGTAAGAGCAGCAGTATCGTCAGCAGGCTGCAGGCGATGCCGATCATGGCGATGAGGACCGCATCCGACGTCGCCCAGCCCGGCCCTTCGAGAGGTCTGGCGGTAAACAGGGCGAAGGAATTGTAGCTCTCCTGATGCGAGATCAGCAGGAAGCCGGTCAGATTGTTGCCGAGATGGGCACCGAGGGCGGCGCCGAGATTGCCAGTGGCATAGACCACCAGCGTCAAAAGCAGCGCGAAGGCGGCGATCGAGGCCAGTACGGAGGCGTTGATAGCCGCCGAGGAGCTCGGGCTCCAGTGGAGCGAGGTGAACAGCAGGCCCGGCAGCAGCGCCCAGATCAACGGGCTCTTGAAGCGGTACGCCAGACCGCGCAGCAGGTAGCCGCGGAACAGCACCTCTTCCGACGACGTCTGCAGAAAAGTGAGCACCAGGATCGGGATCAGGAACAGCAGCCAGGACGACAGGGCAATCGAGCCGCGCGCGATCTCGGGCTGCATCAGGTAGAGCAGGACCTCGGACACGAGCGAGGTGACCAACACCGCGATCAGTCCCTTGGCGAAGCCCGAGCGCGAAATGCGACGGCTGTTGCCGAGGAGCGCCGACAGCTTCTCGCCATGCACCCAGCGCATGGCGATCCAGAGGCCGATCCAGATGCCGGCAAAGGACGCGAGCGCGGTGAGAATGCCGACAGGCGACGCAAGGAAGCCCTGCATGCCGCCGGCTGGCGCAGCCGCGCCTTGCGCTGTCCGCCAAGCGAAAAAGGCGTAGGTGCCGCCCAGCAGCACGACCACCGTCGTCGCGGCCCAGAACAGGACGACGATCCCGGTCCCGAGAAGCAGGCGCGGCAGGGTCGTCTTTTCGTTGGCTGTGTTTCGATAATGCTCGAAGGCGGCAGGATCCGATATCACGCTCTCTCGCAAGCTGGTGCTTCGCGTCGCATGATCTATGGGATCGGACGGTTCTGCGCAATCATTCCCGTTCGGTACGCCCCGCCAGCCATCGGTGCATTCGCCCCGCCCTCGCCTGCCTACCGGCAGGCGAAAGGCATGCTCCGATGATTACCCCGCGCTATCCGCCTCAACGCACCACATACACGATGCGCCGCGTTTGCGGGTCGATCAGCGCCGGCTGGCCGTTCACATAGACGTAGCGGTAGTCGTAATCGGGGATCTCGCGCAACTCGACGCTCTCGGGCAATACGGCCCCGGTGACCACCTCGCCCTCAAGATAGACAGGGTCGACGCGATGGGTATCGACATAAGTCCTGACTTCGGCGGGAGGCTGCGGGATGGCGTCCTCGACCGGCTCGCCGGCGATGATCGAGCCGGTGTAATCGGTGGAATAGCCCTCGGGCGGCGACACGACGGCGACGCTGGAGCCGAGCGGACGACGCGTCAACACGACCCGGTTGCCGCCGAAATCAGCCGTCACATAGTCCGAATAGACCCAGCCCTGGCCACCGGCTTCGGCGATGGTGCACCACTTGCTGTTTTCGATACAGCCATTGAGCGTCGCGGACTGGCCGGCGGCGAGCACACCGATGACAGGATATTGCGGGCCTGGGCCGGCGCGGACGTTGAGATCGGTGATTGCAGAGACGGGGGTGTCGGCCATGGCGGCCCCCGAGAAGAGCGCGAGCATTCCGGCAACCGCGGGAAACAATACGGATTTCATGGTTTCTCTCCGTTTCATGGTCCCTCGGCAGCGAAAACGGGAGAGCGGCGCATGCGTTCCAGCTAAAATCTTGAAGCCAACTCACGATTTGTTCCCGTTTCTTGCGGCAGGCCGGTCAGAAGGTCGTGAACGAAGGCCAGTTTGCGCGCGGCGACATCCGAGATGACGAAGGGGTAGAGGTCGGGCAGACCCATGCAGCGATTGATGGAATTGGAGGCTTCCGACAGCACCAGCCAGCGCGACAGAATCCTTTCGAACGGCTCGGGAGCGGGTGTCGGCTCGGACGGCGCTGGTTGCAGCATGCCCCCGGTGTCGCCCTGGGGCAATTCGTTGGCTTCCACCGTCTCCAGCTGGCCGAGCGGGAAGTTCAGCGCATGGACCATTTCCAGCGTGTCGGTGATGTGCAGGTGGTGGGCCCAGCTTTCGGCCCAATCCTCCCAGGGATGGGAGGTGGCATAGGGCGAGATGTGCCGTTGCTGCCAGTCGGGTGGGGCACCATTGGCATAGTGGTTCTTCAATGCCTGCTCGTAGCCGGTGCGCTCGTCGCCGAACAACGCGCGGAAGGCGTCAAGCCTTTGCGGATTGTCGCGGATCAGCCGGTCCCAGTAGTAGTGGCCGAGCTCGTGGCGGAAATGGCCGAGCAAGGTGCGATAGTTCTCGCCCATCTCAACACGCCGCCTTTCGCGCTCGGCGGAGTCGGCTTCGGCGACGTTGAGGGTGATCAGGCCATTGTCGTGACCGGTCAGGATGCGCTCGCCGCCCGGGCCGCCGCCGATCGGATCGGCAAGGAAGTCGAAGGCAAGGCCGGCCTCGTCGGCGGGGTTCTGCTTGGGCGTCACCGGCAGTCCGAAGGCCAGCAGCGAATAGACCGCGCGCTTCTTCGCCGCCTCGACGCGTATCCAGCGGCGGCGGTTGCCATCGACGGAGAGGTCCGGGATCAGCTGGTTGAGCGCGCAGGCGCGGCAGAAGGGCTGTCCCGCCTCGGCCATCCAGTTGCAGGCGCATTCGTCGGCGTTGGCGCATGGGGAGCCGCCCTCGGCACCGGACAGGGCAAAGCGGGCGCGCTGCGGATCGTAGAGCACGGCACTGGAGCAGTTCAGGCACCGGGCGTTCTCGAAATAGAGACGATGGCCGCAATGAGGACAGTCGAAGAGTTTCATCTCGGTCTCGGACCACGGAACAGGGGGAGGCGCGTCGTGCAAAACGCCGGCCGACAAACGTCGTTCCCCCTGTGACGTCATTGAGCAACATGACGCAAGGATCGTCAGGCCATGGGTGGTTCTTGCCATAATAATTGCTTGATCGTAGGCAAATTCCCATCCATTGGCCAGCTTGCGCGCGCGACAGTGACAAGTGCGCGTTTCACTGGCAAATTCCGGCCGGGACGTGATTCAGGCAACCAGGAGAGAACAACATGGCATTTCTTGCCAAGGGTAAGATGTTTGCAGCGGCCACTGTGGTGGCGATGCTTGCGCTGGCGACGGGCGCACAGGCGGCGGCCAGCTGCGGCAAGACCGGAGCCGGCTTCGATGCCTGGAAGCAGGACTTCGCAGCGGAGGCCAGGGCCGAGGGCGTGGGTTCGAGAGGGCTGGCCGCCCTGGCCGGCGCGACCTACGCGACCAGGACCATTTCCGCGGACCGCGCCATCCACAAGGCTTTCAGCGGCTCCGTGGAAGCTTTCATGAAGCGCCGCGGCGGGGCGGCGATCATTTCCAAGGGCCGGGCGTTGAAGAAATCGAATGCGGCGCTGTTCGACAAGATCGAACGGACCTACGGCGTCTCGCCGGGCGTGCTGCTTGCCATCTGGGGCATGGAGACGGGCTTCGGCGCCTCCATGGGCAACCAGAACACGGTGTCCGCCATTTTGACGCTTGCCTATGACTGCCGCCGTCCGGACTATTTTCAGCCGCATGCCATTGCGGCCCTGAAGCTGGTCGATCGCGGAACGTTGACCGCCTCGTCGGTCGGGGCCATGCATGGCGAGATCGGCCACACGCAGTTCCTGCCCGGAAATGTCCTGAAATATGGGGTGGGCAGCGGAAACCTGCGCGACAAGAGCATCGCGCTGGCATCCACGGCCAACTTCCTCAAGGCGCATGGTTGGCAGGCCGGCGCGAGCGCTCAGTCGAATATGGGTGCAATTGCTGGCTGGAACTCGGCGAGTGTCTATCAGCAGGCCATCGCCCGTATCGCCACCGCAATTGACGGCGAGTAATCGTCAGGGCAGTTCACCGTTTCACGGAAACGGCTAAACGCTCCATGTCTTTGTTTTTGCGCAATTCCCAAGGAAAAGTGCTACGCGCTTTTCCCGGAAAAACCGTACACTTTTCCTGGAATTGCTTTCCAGCAGAAAGCCCGGCGCGATGCCGGGTTTCCTGTCACTGATCGGTAGAGTGGTCAGCCCCGGCGGTTGCGTGCGGCCAGCGTGCGCAGCCTCAACGCATTGAGGCGGATGAAGCCCGCGGCGTCCTTTTGGTCGTAAGCGCCGCGGTCGTCCTCGAAGGTCACCAGCGCGTCGGAATAGAGCGTCTTGTTCGACTTGCGGCCGGTAACGATGACATTGCCCTTGTAGAGCTTCAGACGCACCGTGCCTTCGACATCCTCCTGGCTCTTGTCGATCATCGCCTGCAGCATCAGCCGCTCGGGTGCGAACCAGAAGCCGTTGTAGATGAGTTCGGCATAGCGCGGCATGAACTCGTCCTTGAGGTGGGCAGCTCCCCTGTCGAGCGTGATCGATTCGATGGCGCGGTGCGCTGTTATGAGGATGGAGCCGCCGGGGGTCTCGTAGACGCCGCGCGACTTCATGCCGACGAAGCGGTTCTCGACGAGGTCGAGCCGGCCGATGCCGTTGTCGCGGCCGAGATCGTTGAGGGCGGCCAGCATGGTTGCCGGCGACAGCTTCTTGCCGTTGAGCGCTATCGGATCGCCCTTCAGGAATTCGATCTCGATCTCGGTGACCTTGTCCGGCGCGTCCATGGGCGAGACGGTGCGCTGATGCACGAATTCCGGCGGCTCGCTCCACGGGTCCTCAAGCACCTTGCCCTCGGAAGAGGAATGCAGGAGATTGGCGTCGACCGAGAACGGCGCGTCGCCCTTCTTGTCCTTCGGCACCGGAATCTGGTGCTGCTCGGCGAAGTTGATGAGGTCGGTGCGCGACTTGAACGACCAGTCGCGCCAGGGCGCGATGACCTTGATGTCGGGATTGAGCGCATAGGCCGAAAGCTCGAAGCGTACCTGGTCGTTGCCCTTGCCGGTGGCGCCATGGGCGATCGCGTCGGCGCCGGTCTCCCTGGCGATCTCGACGAGATGCTTGGAGATCAGCGGCCGGGCGATCGAGGTGCCGAGCAGATAGGTGCCTTCATAGACGGCGTTGGCGCGGAACATCGGGAAGACGAAGTCGGCAACGAATTCCTCGCGCACGTCGACGACGCGGATGTCCTTGATGCCCATCAACTCGGCCTTGCGGCGCGCCGGCTCCAATTCGCCGCCCTGGCCGAGGTCGGCGGTGAAGGTCACGACCTCTGCGCCGAGCTCGGTCTGCAGCCATTTCAGGATGATGGATGTGTCGAGGCCGCCGGAATAGGCGAGCACGACCTTCTTGACGTCTTTTGTTTTCGACATTTGGCGGTTTCCGCGACAAGAGTTCTCGGCCGGCGAGGTATCACGCCGTTTCCGGTCACCGCAAGGGGATGAACGCGGCAAGGCGCGGAGAAACAGGCATCCGGGACAGCTGGATCATTCTTTCCGTCGCACAGCCGCTGGCAACCACAGTAGCCATTCGTTATAGCAGCGTCTTTAGAGCCAACGGATCGCCCATGTCCTTCATTCCCGACACCGCAACGCTGATCCAGTTCGCCATCGCCACGTTCATCCTGGCGATCACGCCGGGACCGGACATGACGCTGTTCGTCTCGCGCACGCTGAGCCAGGGCCGCGCCGCCGGCTTCGCCTCGATGGCGGGGGCGCTGTGCGGCACGCTGATCCACACCACGCTGGTGGTGGTCGGCGTCTCGGCGCTGATCGTCGCCTCGCCGATGGCCTTCTTCGTGCTGAAGATCTTCGGCGCCGGCTATCTCGTCTTCCTGGCCTGGCAGGCGATCACCAAGGGCTCGGCCTTCTCGCCGGAGAAGAAGACGGGCCCACAAATCTCGCTGTTCCGGAGCTGGATGGTGGGACTGGGCGTCAACCTGCTCAACCCGAAGATCATCCTGTTCTTCATGACCTTCCTGCCGCAATTCGTCTCGGCGCATGATCCGCACGCGCCGGGAAAGCTGTTCTTCCTCGGCGCCATGTTCGTGGTGCTGTCGACCCCGGTGACGACCCCGATGGTGCTGGCGGCGGAGAAATTCTCGGCGGCGATGAAGGCCAGCCCGCGCGTGACGCGGGTGGTCGACTATCTCTTCGCCGGCGTGTTTTCCGCGTTCGCGCTCAAAATCCTGACTGCCCAGGCGAAGTAGGATTTTGCTGTTCGCTGCTGATCTCTTCCGAACCGGAGGTCAGAAAAGCTTCCCCCTTACGCGGGCGCTCGGTTCGGGGTCACGGTTCGGCTTTCCACCAGCTTCCGGCCCAGCGTCCGGCGCTGAGCCAATAGAAGATGCCCCCGACCATGCCGCCGCCGATGACGGCGGCCATGGCGCGCGGCTCGGTGACGGCGAATGGCGTGTCGCCCATCTGGTCGGCGAAGCCGAGGAAGACGGCGGCGACGATCGCACCGGCCAGCGCATAGAACAGCCAATCGCGCCGGCCGAGGATCTCGGCGATCAGAATCGCGAGGGCCGCCGGCATGAAGGCGAAATAGGCGGCAAACAGCGCGACGAAGGGGATCGAGAAATAGAGCGAGGCGGTCGCCGCCGGCTCCGCATGCGCCGGCGTATAGCCGAGCGAGGCCAGGAACAGGACATTGAGGAACGCGCTCGCCGCCAGCGCGGCGACGGCATAGCCGAACAGGATGACGGCAAGGCGCACGATATAGGTGACGAGACGGGTCATTGCTGATCCCGGCGTATGAGATGACCGGACTTGCGCCCGGCCAGAAACCAGTAGACCGAACCGGCGGCAATGCCGGCGGTGGCCAGGAAGCCGAGAAAGCCCGGGTTGAAAACAAACCCTCCGGCCGAGCCCGGGATGAGAACCCCGAACGCGATGGACGTGATCGCGCCCGTGGCCGCGAAGTAGAACCACCCCCGAAGCGACAAGCGTTCGGCCATGAAGATCGCGGGGCCGACGATCAACAGGGCGCAGACCGCCACTGTCACTACCGTCAGCGGGAAGGAAACCAGCCAGTCGAACGCGAAAACGATGGACCAGTTGCCATATTCGAGCCCTTCCAGAAGAGCGATCAGCAGCACAGGCACCAGGATCGAGGTCAGCACGGCGGCGATATAGCCGACTGCTATGAAGACGAAGCGCTTGAGCCCGGCGACGAGACGCCTCACGCCTCCCCGTGCCCCGCGATCATCATGGCTTCCAGTGCCAGCCGGTCGACCTTGCGCATGCGCTCCGATTCCGACTTGAGCTGGCCGCAGGCGGCGAGGATGTCGCGGCCGCGCGGCGTGCGGATCGGCGAGGCATAGCCGGCATTGTTTATGTAGTCGGCGAATTTCTCGATCGTCTCCCAGTCCGAGCACTGGTAGTTGGTGCCAGGCCATGGGTTGAACGGGATCAGGTTGATCTTGGCCGGAATGCCCCTGAGCAGCTTGACCAGCGCCTTGGCATCGTCGAGGGAATCATTGACGTCCTTCAGCATCACATATTCGAACGTGATGCGCCTGGCGTTCGACAGGCCAGGATAGGCGCGGCAGGCGGCGATCAGCTCCTTGAGCGGATATTTCTTGTTGATCGGAACCAGGAGGTCGCGCAGATCGTCATTGGTGGCGTGCAGCGAGATGGCGAGCATGACGCCGATCTCCTCGCCGGTGCGGAAAATCTCCGGCACCACGCCGGAGGTCGACAGGGTAATGCGGCGCTTGGAGAGAGAAAGACCATCGCCGTCGGAGGCGATCAGAAGCGCTTTCTTGACCGCCTCGAAATTGTAGAGCGGCTCGCCCATGCCCATCATGACGATGTTGGACACTTTGCGGCCCTCTGCCGGCACGATGGCGCCGTCGGGCGTGTCGCGGTCGGGGAAATCGCCGAGCCGGTCGCGCGCGGTGAGCAACTGGGCGAGGATTTCCTCGGCCGTCAGGTTGCGGACCAGCTTCTGGGTGCCCGTGTGGCAGAAGGAGCAGGTCAGCGTGCAGCCGACCTGTGAGGAGATGCAGAGCGTGCCGCGGCCTTCCTCGGGAATGTAGACGGTCTCGATCTCGACCGGGCGGCCGGCGCCGCGCGGCGGAAAGCGGAACAGCCATTTGCGCGTGCCGTCGGCGGAGATCTGCTCCTCGACGATCTCGGGCCGCGCCACGGTGAAATGCTTGTCGAGCTCGGCGCGAAGATCCTTGGAGATATTGAACATGCCGGCGAAATCGGAGACGCCGCGCACATACATCCAGTGCCACAGCTGCTGGGCGCGCATTTTTGCCTGACGCTCCGGCACGATGCCGGAAGCAATGAGGGCCTCGCCGAGCTCGGCGCGCGTCAGGCCGATCAGCGACGGTTTTTCGACCGGCACGGCGCGGGCCCGCAACGCGTCACGGGCGCCTTCGGCGGTGAGGTCGAATGAAAGGGTCATGGTTGCACTGATATAAGCGGTTTGCGGCCAATTTCATCCATCGGCCCGATATGAAGCGCGGCCCATAGCACAGCTTGGCAGCGGAGTCATGCGATGGCGAGGCGATCCGTGTGCCGACCGATTGATAGATGCGCTGGCCGGTCAGGCCTGCGGTCCGTGTTTTTCGACTGAAAACGGATCACTTGATCGTGTTGAAGTAACGGTTCTCACCGCGTGTTCGAACCCCTGGATGGGGCAACCATGCCCCGACAAATGGGAGTATGCAGCATGAACTCTATCAAGCTCGCCGTCATTGCCGGCTTCGTCGGCCTTTTCGCCTCGCAGGCATTTGCCGAAGACGCGATGGGCACGATGACCATGATGAAAGCAGGGCAAGTCACGGCAATCATGCCGGACGGGCATATGGGCACCATGACGCCGGATGCGAAACGAGTGCCGAGATGATGAAGATGGCAAAGCCGATCAAGCACTGCATGATGATGATGACCGACGCCAAGGGCAAAGCCTTCATGATCGACACGTCGACCAAGAAGGCTCAGGCGGAATGCGAAAAAATGGCTATGTGAGGCCTGCCATCGATCGATGTTCCCGCCGGCTCCGAGGTCGGCGGGGGCTATTCGAGCCTTGTCCCCGGAGGCCGATCGGAAAATGATCGGGATCATTGCGGCGAACCGGGCATAGCTCATGGTTCCTTATTCATGGTCCCAAACCGCCGCCATGGACATTTGGTCCAGGTCCGTCGTCCAATCCACGTCGATGCGAATGCTTGATCGAGGTCATGCCTGTGTTAGGGCTGGTTCCGTCGAGAGGACAGACATGGCCGGTACAGTACGAAAATACCCCTTGCTGCGGCGTTCGCGCGCCATGTGGGGCTCTCGCCGGGTGTGGCAGCCGCGGCTGGTGTTCTGGGCCGGCGCGATCTGCATCGGCATGATCAGCGTTATGTTCGCGGTGCTGGCCGACAAAGCGCAGGCGCTGTTCCACGCCATGATCGGCGATGGCGGCGACTGGCGCTTCTACCTGCCTTTGGCAATCACGCCGCTCGGCTTCGTGCTGTGCGCCTGGCTGGCGCAAGCCTTCTTCCCGGGCTCGCAAGGCAGCGGCATTCCGCAGGCGATCGCCGCTCGGCATCTGCGCGACGACGACGACCGTGGCCATATCCTGTCGCTGAAGCTGGTAGCGGGCAAGATCGCGCTCACCCTGGTCGGCCTGTTCTGCGGCGCTTCGATCGGCCGCGAGGGACCGACCGTGCAGGTCGGCGCGTCGTTGATGCTACAGGCGGCACGCTGGGGCGGCATGGCGCAGGCGCGCGGCCTGATCCTGGCCGGCTCGGCCGCCGGCATCGCGGCCGCCTTCAACACGCCGCTCGCCGGCATCGTCTTCGCCATCGAGGAAATGGGCCGCACCTACGAAGCGCGGACCAACGGGCTGGTGCTGACGGCGGTGATCCTGGCCGGCATCGCCTCGCTCGGCCTGCTTGGCAACTACACCTATTTCGGCGTCTCGAAGGAGACGATCTCGTTTGCCGCGGAGTGGCCGCTGGTCATCGCCTGCGGCGTCATCGGCGGCGGCTTCGGCGCGCTGTTCTCGCTCCTGGCGCTGAAGGCGACGCGGCGGATCCGGCGCTGGAACACGGGGCAGCCCTTGCGGCGCGCCTTGCTGGTCGCCGCCATCTGCGGGCTCGGCGTCGCGGCGATCGGCATCGCCTCGGGCGGCTTGACCTTCGGCACCGGCTACGCGCAGGCGCGCGGCGCCGTCGAAGGCACGCCGCTGCCCTGGTTCTTCTTCGCCGAGAAGTTCCTTGCTGGGCTGCTGTCGATGGTCTCTGGCATTCCGGGCGGTATCTTTGCGCCTTCGCTTTCGGTCGGCGCCGGCATCGGCAGCTCGCTCGGTCTCGTCTTCGGCACCAGCACGGGTGCGGCCGCGTTGCTCGGCATGGCCGGTTATTTCGCCGGCGTCGTGCAGGCACCGATGACGGCCTTCGTCATCATCCTGGAGATGACCGGCAATCACGACAATGTCATCGCGCTGATGCTGGCCTCGATGCTGGGCTACGGCACGGCGCGCATGATCTCGCGCGAGCCGCTCTATCATGCGCTGTCGCGCGTCTTCATCGCGGAAGCCATCCGCCGGCGCAGGGCCGAGGCGACGCCCGAGCAAAGCCCGGCCTGACAAGCAAAAGGCCGGACTCAGCGGTCCGGCCCCTCTGTTCAAGCGAAGCTTCGACTATTTGCAGTTGGCGATCGAGGACAGCGCCGCCGAGATGCCTTTCAGCGAGAACACATAGGAGGTGGTGTTGCCGCGGCCGGACTTGGCCTGCACCTTCATGTCGGTGCCGGATTTCATGGCGGCGATCAGCACCGGCTCCTCGGCGGCGTTCTCGACCCAGGCCGACTTGCCGCGCGTGAACATCGAAAACGTCTTCTTGTCGATGGTGACGGTGGCCTTGGAGTTTTCCTGGAAAGTGTAGCCGGCGATGAATTGCGGCTCGTAGGACACCTGCTGGCCGGGTCGCTGGCTGACGAAGAAGAACATGTCGCCATGGTCGAGCGTCGGCGGCTGCTTGTCGGTCGGCACGGTGAGGACATAGCAGACCTTGCCGCCCGATGCCTGGTAGCTGTAGGTGCCCCAGGCATTGTGCTGGCCGATCTTGGTCGCCTGCTGCGCCATCGCCGGCGCTGCGAAGGCCACCAGGACCAGGCTCGAAACTGTAGCAATTAATCCGCGCATCGTTTTTCCCGTATTCCAAATGGTGCGGAGGCAGGCCGCGTGGCGTCCTGCCGTCGCTTCATTTTGATTTAATCTGGGTTACCAAACGGTGAATACCTCTGAGAAAAGGACGCTCACCCCAGGAAACCGCCGCCGTCTTCGCGCCGCCGCCTTTCAAGCGGCTGGCGCGATGTCCCTTCGGCGACTTGGAGGGCATGAAAGCGGCAAGAGTTTGACTTTTCCACAAGCCTCTGAACGCTGGTGTCCAGAGCGCGCGAAGGCGGTGCCAGGGCTCAGCCCTGGTCTGATATGGCGTCCTTGGCGGCCTGCCGATGCGCCGGCGTGATATGGGCGCTGACGGCGGTGATCGCTGCGGTGAGCACGGCGACATCATCGGTGAAGCCGAGGCCGAGGACGAAGTCGGGGACCATATCCACCGGCAGGACGAAATAGCCGAGTGCCGCCACCAGGATGCCTTTCGCGCGCAGCGGCGTGTTCTTGTCCATGGCGCAGTAATAGGCCGCGACGACATCTTCCATGAACGGAATCTGCCGCGCGGCCTTCTTGGCCGTGCGCCAGAATTTCTCGCGCACCTCGCCCTCGCCGCCCAGCTTGTCGCCAAAGCCGAAGAAATCAAAACCGGATTTTTGCGCCATCAATTTCTCCTTGCGGGCTCAAGCGCTTGCCCGCGCATGGCCGCAGGGCAAAATGTGGTGAAACCCGACGCTTGCTGCAAGAGCTTGGCGGATCGCTGGGCTGAAAATCGGCATCAGCCTTGACCGCGTCGAGCCGAAGTTTAGGGACGTTGCACCGCGCCGCCCAACCACCCTAGCCAACAAAGCGGTTCATTATCTTCGCCAACTCGATGTCAAATGCCGTGACGCCGCCGGCATCGTGGGTGTTCAGCGTCACGTCGACGGTTTTGTAGACATTGGACCAGTCGGGATGATGGTCCATCTTCTCGGCAGCCAGCGCGACGCGGGTCATGAAGGCGAAGGCTTCGGAAAAATTCCTGAAGGTGAACGTCCGGTTGATGGAAGCGCCATCCGCAGCCAGCGACCAGCTTTCGAGGCCTGTCAGCGCCGCGATGATGGCTTCCTCGCCAAGTTTCTCTCTCGTCATGTCCGGTTCCTGTGCTATTCGAAGATGACCTTCACCATAGCGCCGGATCGATGAGCACGAAGCCCATAAAATCCATTCTGTTCGTCTGCCTGGGCAACATCTGCCGCTCGCCGCTGGCGGAAGGCGTGCTTCGTTCCGTGCTGACGGAACGTGGACTGGGCCGGGACATAGTGCTCGATTCTGCCGCAACCAGCGACTGGGAGGCGGGCTCCGCCCCTGATCGGCGTTCGATCGCCATCGCGTCGCGCCACGGCATCGACATATCGGAACTGCGGGCACGCAAGATCACGCCCGAGGATTTCTCGCGTTTCGACCTGATCTTCGGCATGGACAACTCGAACGTCGCCGACCTGAAGAGGCTGGCGCCAGCCGCCGTGCGCGACCGCATCCACCTGTTCCTGGAATTTGCGCAGGGAAAGGGCCGCGACGTGCCGGATCCCTATCACCACGGCGAGGAAGCCTTCGCCGAGGTCTACCGCATGATCCGCGAAGCGTCGGAGGCGCTGGCGACCCGGCTTGCCGCGCGCGTATCGGCGCCCGACAGCGGCCAGGCTTCCTCGACGATGTAGGGGCCGCCGCCGACCGAATCGCGCGACGACATCAAGACGAAGCGGCTGACGCGGAACGGCAAGGTCGAAAAATTGCCGCGCGCCGAAAGATATTGGGCGACGTCCAGCGGGCTCGAATTGCGCAGGCGTGCCAGTGTGACATGCGGCATGAACTTGCGCGGATCGGCCGGAATGCCGAGCCGCTGGCAGATGCGCTCGATTTCAGCCTGAAGCGCCGCGAGGTCCGGCGAGGCAGAGACCCCGGCCCATACGGCATGCGGTTTCTTCTGGCCGAAAGCGCCAACGCCCGACAGCGTCAGCGGGAAGGAGGGACGGTGAACGCGGTCGAGCGCGTTTGCGATTTCGTCGGCGACATGGCCTTCGACATCGCCGATGAAGCGCAGCGTCAGATGGTAGTTCTCGACGTCGATCCAGCGGGCCCCGGGCAAGCCGCCCCTGAGCAGGGACAGCGAAAGGGCGGCGTCACGCGGAATTTCGAGGGCGGTGAAAAGACGCGGCATGAAGAGCCTCCCTTCCTCGAATCGAACTGTGCCCCTAGCGAATCATCGATAATCAAGCGGGGCAAGAGATTTGTTGGTCACAGGTCTCGTCGAAAGATTTCCCCAACGGAAAGGTCTGCTCACGATCCTCCAGGCACCGCCGCGATGGCCTTCTCGACCGCGGGCAATATACGCTCGACCATCTGGGCGACCCCCTTGGCGTTCGGATGCAAGCCATCCTCAAGCTGCAGGGCGGACTGGCCGGCTACGCCGTCGAGAAAGAACGGGTACAAGGTAACGCCGTATTTTGCGGCCAGTTCCGGAAATATGGAGTCGAAGGCGTTCCGATAATCGGCGCCGAGATTGGGCGCTGCGCGCATGCCGGCCAGCAGCACGGCGATCTTGCGCTGTTTCAGCTTGGCCAGCATCGTATCCAGGTTCTTGCGGGTGATGTCTGGCGAAACGCCGCGCAGCATGTCGTTGGCGCCGAGTTCGAGGATGACAAGCTGCGTGCCGTCCGGCACCGACCAGTCGAGCCGCGCCAGCCCGCCGCTGGAGGTATCGCCCGAAACGCCGGCATTGGCGACGATTACATCCCTGCCCCTGGCGCGCAGCGCCGCCTGCAGCCTGTCGGTAAAACCTTCTTCCGGTCCGAGCCCGAAGCCGGCCATCAGGCTGTCACCGAAACCGACGATCTTGAAGGGCTCGGCGCGTGCCGACGAAATGGCGCCGCAAATGACGAGGAAAACGATCAGGCCTGCGGCAATTCTGCGTTGGAAAGACATGCGGCAGGTCCCATATGACAGAGAATTCTTCCGGCGACGGCCCGGCGGGCGGAGCCCTCATCTCCATATAGGACGCTTTCATTTTGACAGAAGCCGTCATCGAGCTGAAAGACGTATCGCTGACATTGGGCGAAGGCGCCTCGTCCGTCCATGTGCTGAAGGGCGTCAGCCTCGATGTGGCGCGCGGCGAGGCGACCGGCATCGTCGGACCGTCGGGGTCGGGCAAGTCGACGCTGCTCATGGTCCTCGCCGGTCTGGAAAGGGTCGATTCGGGCACGGTACGAATTGCCGGCGAGCTGCTCAACGGCAAGAGCGAGGATCAGATCGCATCGTTTCGTGGGCGAAACGTCGGCATCGTCTTCCAGTCCTTCCATCTCATTCCCAATATGACGGCGCTCGAAAATGTCGCCGTGCCGCTGGAGCTGGCCGGCCATGCCGATCCGTTCTCGGTGGCGGAACGCGAGCTGGCGGCCGTCGGTCTGAGCGACCGCGTCACGCACTATCCCGGCGAACTTTCGGGCGGCGAGCAGCAGCGCGTCGCGATCGCCCGGGCGCTTGCGCCATCGCCGCGCATTCTCATCGCCGACGAGCCGACCGGCAATCTCGACCATGCGACCGGCAAGCAGGTCGCCGACCTGCTGTTCGCCAAGGCGGCCGAGCGCGGCATGACGCTGGTGCTGGTCACGCATGATCCGGCGCTCGCGGCGCGCTGTTCGCGCCAGGTCTCTATGCGCTCCGGCAGGATCGAGGCGCCGGCGCCGACCAAGGCCATCGCCTGATGTCGCCGGCGCGGACGTTAAAACTCGCCGTCCGCTTCTCCTTGCGCGAGATGCGCGGCGGCCTGGCCGGCTTTCTGATCTTTCTTGCCTGCATCGCGCTCGGCGTCGCGGCGATCGGCGGCGTGAATTCCGTCGCGCGCTCGATCAGTGCCGGCGTTGCCAACCAGGGCCAGACGCTTCTTGGCGGCGATCTGCGCTTCCAGCTTAACCAGCGCGACGCAAGCGACGCCGAACGCGGCTTCCTCGATGGGCTGGGCACCGTGTCGAGAACCGCCAGCATGCGCTCGATGGCGCGGCTTGCCGACGGCTCGGATCAGGCGCTGGTCGAGGCCAAGGCCGTCGACGAGGCCTATCCGCTTTACGGTGCGCTGGAAACCGAGCCGGCGCTGACGAAGGGCGAGCTGTTCGGCGAACAGTTCGGTGTTTTCGGCGCGGCCGCGCCCGACCTGCTGTTCGAACGGCTGCATGTGAAGCTCGGTGATCGGCTGAAGCTCGGAACCGCCACCTTCGAACTGCGCGCCAGGCTGGTCACCGAGCCCGATGCCGTGTCCGAAGGCTTCGGTTTCGCGCCGCGCCTGATGATCTCGACGGAGGGCCTGGCCGCCACAGGGCTGGTCCAGCCGGGCAGCCTGGTCGAGAATTCCTACAAGGTCCGGCTGGCCGCCGACGCCGACGAGGCGCGGCTCAAGGCTATCCAGGAGGAGGCCGCCAAGGATTTCCCGGAGGCCGGCTGGTCGATCCGCACGCGCGGCAATGCGGCCCCGGCGCTGTCGTCCAACATCGAGCGCTTTTCGCAATTCCTGACCTTGGTCGGGCTGACGGCGCTGGTGGTCGGCGGCGTCGGCGTGGCCAACGCGGTGCGCGGCTATCTCGACGGCAAGCGCGGCGTCATTGCCACCTTCAAGAGCCTGGGCGCATCGGGCGGCTTCGTCTTTGCCGTTTACCTCGTGCAGATCCTGATGATCGCGGCCCTCGGCATCGCCGCCGGTCTGGTGCTCGGCGCGCTGATGCCCTTCGCCGCCAGCGCCGCACTTCAGTCGGTCATTCCGGTGCCGGCGCAAGGCGGCTTTTATCCCGGCGCCCTCGGCATGGCGGCGCTGTTCGGGTTGCTGGTGACGCTGGCTTTCGCGCTGCTGCCGCTGGGCCGCGCCCGCGACGTGCCGGCGACCGCGCTGTTTCGCGAGATGGGGCTGGAAGGCCGCGGTTTTCCACGCGCTATCTATGTCGTTTCGGCGCTCGGCATCGCAGTGCTGCTTGCAGCGCTCGCCATCCTGTTTTCGGGCGACCAGCGCATCGCTTCGATCTTCGTCGGGGCCACCATCTTCGCCTTCCTGGTGCTGCGCCTGGTCGGCGCGCTGGTGCAATGGTCGGCAAGGAAGAGCCCGCGCGTGCGCTTCGTGGCGCTCAGGCTCGCCGTCGGCAACATTCATCGGCCAGGCGCGCTGACGCCGTCGGTGGTGCTGTCGCTGGGGCTTGGGCTGACGCTGCTGGTGACGCTGGCGCTGATCGACGGCAATCTGCGGCGGCAGATCTCCGGCAGCCTGCCGGAGCGGGCGCCGAACTTCTTCTTCGTCGATATCCAGAGCAGCGATGTCGACGGCTTCTCCAGTCTGATCAGCAAGGAGGCCCCGCAGGGGACGCTGGCCAAGGTGCCCATGCTGCGCGGCCGGGTGATGGCGCTCAACGGCGTTGCCGTCGACAAGGTCAAGGTGCCGGCGGAGGGCGCCTGGGTGCTGCGCGGCGATCGCGGCCTGACTTATGAGGCCAAGCAGCCGGACAACGCGACGCTGACCGAGGGGAAATGGTGGCCGGGCGATTATACCGGCGAGCCGCTCGTCTCGTTTTCCGACAAGGAAGGCAAGGAAATCGGGCTGAAGCTCGGCGATACCGTCACCGTCAACGTGCTCGGCCGCAATGTCACGGCGAGAATCGCCAATTTCCGCCAGGTCGAATGGGAGACGATGGGCATCAACTTCGTCATGGTGTTCTCGCCCAACACATTTGCCGGCGCGCCGCATGGCTGGGTGGCGACGCTGACCGAAAAGAGCGCCACTCCGGCCGACGATGCCCGCATCCTCAATGCCGTCACCCGCGCCTTCCCGGCAGTCACCACGGTGCGCGTCAAGGACGCGCTCGAGATCGTAAACCGGCTGGTGGGACAACTCGGCGCGGCGATCAGGGCGGCGGCCGGCGTGGCGCTGATCGCGTCGGTGCTGGTGCTGGCAGGCGCGCTCGCCGCCGGCAACCGGGCGCGCATCCACGACGCGGTGGTGCTGAAGACGCTGGGCGCGACGCGGCTGACGCTGATATCGGCCTTCTCGCTGGAATATATGCTGATCGGCCTCGCCACGGCGGTCTTCGCGCTCGCCGCCGGCAGTACCGCCGCATGGTTCGTTGTCGCCCGCATCATGACATTGCCGTCGCATTTCATGCCCGAAGTGGCGGTGGCGACCATTCTCTTTGCGCTGGTCATCACCGTCGGCATCGGTCTCGCCGGCACCTGGCGGGTACTCGGCCACAAGGCAGCGCCCGTGTTGCGCAACCTCTGAGTCCGCATCGGTTCCACCCCGCCGACGGCCGTCATTTGGTTAAATCGGCGTAATGTTTTGCGGCCAAAGGGCTGGAAAACCGCGCCATACGTGCCTCACGAAGCATTACACCCGGTTACGGTCTTGTTCTTGACGCGAATAACCATCATATTTCGCCGCAGGCATGCTGGAGTCCCGCCAGCGGCGCCTGGGTCCGGGTGGACCCGACACCGGACGGGGCAGAAGCAATAGAGGACCACAATGGCTGAACCCATTCGCAACTATCAGACGCGCGCCGTGCCCGGCGCAGCCGTCGACATCGATCAGGGCCTGCGCGCCTATATGATCAAGGTCTACAATTTGATGGGGCTTGGTCTCCTCATCACAGGTCTTGCCGCCGTCGGCACGATCATGCTGGCCACAACCACCGATCCGGCCTCGGCTGTCGCGACGCTGCCGAGCGGCGAGATGCTGACCTCGTTCGGCTACGCGATCTTCGGCTCGCCGTTGCGCTGGCTGGTGATGCTGGCCCCGCTGGCCGCCGTGCTGTTCCTGTCGTTCCGCGTCCAGTCGATGAGCGTGTCGGCGGCGCAGACGACATTCTGGGTCTATGCGGGCCTGGTCGGCCTGTCGCTGTCGTCGATCTTCCTGGTCTACACCACCGCCAGCATCTCGCAGACCTTCTTCGCCACCGCCGCGGCCTTCGGCGCGCTGTCGCTGTTCGGCTACACGACCAAGCGCGACCTGACGGCGATGGGCTCGTTCCTGATCATGGGCGTGTTCGGCATCATCATCGCGATGGTGATCAACATCTTCCTGCAGTCGTCGGCGCTGTCCTTCGCCGTCTCGGCGATCGGCGTGCTGGTCTTCGCCGGCCTCACCGCCTACGACACGCAGAAAATCAAGGAGATGTATTTCGAGGGCGACGCGTCCGACGTCGCCGGCCGCAAGGCCATCATGGGCGCGCTGACGCTCTATCTCGACTTCATCAACCTGTTCATGTTCCTGCTCCAGTTCATGGGCGACCGCCGTTAAGGCCTGGTCCGCGTCATGGTCTGACTGGACCATCGGGTTTGGAAGGGGCGGCCCAACGGCCGCCCTTTTCTTTTGCGTCGACCTTTGCTGTTATTGCAGGCAGACAAAGAGGCCTGCATAAAGAATGAGCACTATCGTTATACGGGCCGCACGCGCGGCCGACCTTGACACTATTACGCAAATCTATGCCGACGCTGTGACCCGCGGCACGGCGAGCTACGAGCTGGAGCCGCCGGCCCGCGCCGAAATGGGCACGCGATTCCACACACTCCAGGCCGGCGGCTTCCCTTACCTTGTGGCGGAAAAGGCCGGCACCGTGCTCGGCTATGCCTATGCCGGTCCCTTCCGGCCCCGCCCGGCCTACCGGTTCATCGTCGAGGATTCCGTCTATGTCGCGCCTGATGCCAAGGGCCAGGGTGTCGGCCTCAAGCTGATGCAAAGCCTGATCGCGGCGGCCGAGGCGGCGGGCTTTCGGCAGATCGTCGCGGTGATCGGCGACGGCCATCCCGACAGCGCTTCCGTCAAGCTGCACGAAAAGCTCGGCTTTCGCCATTCCGGCCGCCTCGAAGGCTCCGGCTACAAGCACGGACGTTGGCTGGACACGGTGTTCATGCAACTGGCGCTGAACGGCGGTGCATCGGTGCCGCCCGATCCGGACTCGCTGCCCGAACGAAAGTTCCGCGAGGCGTCAGAGAGAACTGAAGAAATGAAGAAATGAAGAATTGAAGAATTGAAGAATTGGCACTCAGCGTCTGCATGCCGGCCGTCTTCTTTGTTCTTCAGTTCCCCAATTCCTCAATTCTTCAGTTCCCAGCTCAGGCCTCGACCAGCTTCAGCTTGCTGTCGAAGACGCCGAGCACACGGCCAAGCTCCTGCCCGCGCTTGAGGATGCGGCCGCCCGCGGCGATGACGGCGAAGGCGCCTTGCTTGCGTGCCAGCTTCGGGTCCTTGACGATCTGGAACAGCGGCACCTCGCTGGCCCGGCGGAACACCGAAAACACGGCCCTGTCAGTGAGATGATCGATAGCGTAGTCGCGCCATTCGTTGGCGGCGACCATGCGCCCGTAGAGTTTCAGGATCTGGTCCAGTTCGCGCCGCTCGAAGCGCACCGGCTGGTCGAGGCGCGCACGGCGTGCCTCGTGGAGCGGGATCAGTATTGCGGATGCGTCGCCATCCTCCGTCCCGCCGCCGTGATCGGTCATGCCTCGATCCTTCAAAAATGAACCTTTGCCAACCAAAGTTGGCGCTTTCGCCATGGAATTGCAAGTGCTGGCAAAGCGGTGCGGAGCCGCGCCATTTCCGCCGCGTCCAGTCACGTTTGCAAACGACATGTTGGAATTGGTGATGCTCCGCCACATTCTCGCCATTTTTTATCCGCGCTCATGCCCCAATGTCCGACGAATTTACCGGCGTTGCCTGAGACGGTTCGGTCCGGCACCGGCTCGTAAACCCCAAGCCCCCCGCCCACGGGTCTGCGTCGGATCGAACCAACCTCGGCTTTTCCTCGGAAGAGCCGGGTGCGACGATCCCAAAACCTAAATGACCGACGTCAGAAGCAAGCTGACGTCGGTTTTTTCATGCCTGGATCGCCGCGACGGCGGATTTCCCAGCCCATAGGCGGGTTCCAGTCCGCTCCCGGTGCGACCGGCAGGATCGATGCGCGCCGAAATCTTGGCACGCCGCCGTCGCTTGCCAACGCCATCGCCACTTAATAAGGTGTTAAGTGAAACGGGAGCGGCAATGCCACGCGTATCGGACTCCACGGCGAAAGAGGTGAATGGCACGGTCGCGGCCGAGGCCGGCGGTGTCGGTCCCCGCATCAAGGCGCTGCGCATGGCAAGGCGCGTCTCGCTGCGCCGGTTGGCCGACATGACCGGCACGACGGCGAGCTTCATCAGCCAGCTCGAGCGCAATCTTTGCGGCGCCAACACAGGCACGCTGCTCAAGATCGCCGCCGCTCTCGATCTCGGCATCAACGACCTGTTCGAAGACTCCGGCCGTCCGTTGCACAAGGTGCTGAGGCGCGCGGAACGGCCCGTCGTTCCCGTCGGCGTGCGAGGCCGCAAGATGCTTTTGTCGCGGCGGCCGATCCACCAGTTCGAGGTCTATGCGGGGCATTTCGAGGTCGGCGGCTCGACCGGCGACGACGCCTATGTGCATGGCGGCGAGCACGAGATGTTCATGGTGCTCAAGGGAACCGTCGAACTGACGCTTGCCGACGAGCGCCATCTGATGCGCGAGGGCGACAGCGTCGAATACGCGACCTCGGTGCCGCACCGCACGGTCAATGTCGGCGACACGCCGGCGGAGGTGCTCTGGATTATCGCGCCGCCGACCGCAGGCGCGCTCGAACTTGATCAGTACAGGCCCGGAAACCGCTCGCATCCGGGTGAATGAGAACAAATGCGAGCTCTGGAATGGGAGAGTTGACGATGAGAGTGAAATTTGCACATGCGGCGTGCCTGGGCGTGCTTCTGACGGCGACGGCCGCGCTCGCGCAATCGAAGCCGGTTGCCGGAGAGGTGGCCGAAGGCTCGCTGAAGGGCAAGACGCTGACCTTCGTGTCCTATGGCGGCATTTACCAGGACGGCCAGGCGGCGGCGCTCAAGGAGTTCGTCGACAAGTCGGGCGTCAAGCTGCTCAATGACGGCCCGACGGAGATCGCCAAGCTGCAGGCGCAGGTCGAGTCCGGCAATGTGACATGGGACGTTGTCGATACCGACGATCTGCCGCCCTATGTCTATTGCGGCAAACTGTTCCAGAAGCTGGATCTCACCAAACTCGACGTCTCGAAAATTCCCGAGGGCCAGGTCGGCGAATGCTCGGTGCCGGCGATGAACTACGGCGTCGTGCTGATGTACAACACCGAAAAGTACAAGGACAATCCGCCCAAGAGCTGGGCCGACTTCTTCGACACGCAGAAATTCCCCGGCGTGCGCGGAATCGACGGCTCCGGCAGCCCGACCGGCGGCTTGCTAGAACAGGCCTTCAAGGTCGCCGGCGGCGACCCGAAGGCGATGACGGTGGCCGATATCGACAAGGCCATCGATGTGGTTCGCAAGCTCGGCCCCGATACCATCTTCTGGAAGACGGGTGCTGAATCGCAGCAACTCGCCGAATCCGGCGAGGCCGACATGCTGATGATGTGGACGGGCCGCGCCATGACCGCGGTCAAGAACGGCGCCAAATACGCACCGGCCTGGCAGGACTGGCTGGTGGTGATGGATCAGATGACGATCCCTGTCGGCGCCAAGGACACGGAGGCATCCTACGCGCTGCTCAACGCCTATCTCGGCAAGCACGCGCAGGAGGTGTTGACGGAGCAAACGTCTTACACGCCGATCAACAGTGAAGCGCAGCCTAAGGTCGACGCTTCCGTCTCCGCTTTCCTGACCAACACGCCCGAACGCCAGAAGCAGGGCTATAAGCAGAACTTCAAGTTCTGGGTCCCGAATTTCGCGGTGGCGCAGGAGAAGTGGTCCGCGCTGATGTCCGGCAACTGACCGGCTGAGGGAGACCAAAAGCCGTGAGCGCGTCCGAGCCAATCATTTCGGCCGAAAAGCGCCGGGCATGGCGGCCGTTCGCGCTCACGCTGCCGGCGCTGATCCTGCTCTTCGCGGTGATCGGCTATCCGCTGCTCACCATCGTCGTGCGCAGCCTGTCGGAGCCGCAGTGGGGCCTGCAGAACTATATCTGGTTCTTCGGCGCGCCCATCAACTTGGCCGTGCTCCAGCGGACCTTCCTCATTTCAGCGTGGGTCACGCTGGTCTGCGTGGTTTGCGCCTATCCCTATGCCTATCTGATGACCGCGGTCCGACCAGGCGTGCGCTTGGTGCTGCTGCTATGTGTGCTGATCCCGTTTTGGGTGAGCGGCGTGGTACGCACTTTGTCGTGGGTGATACTGCTGCAGGATTCGGGGGTCATCAACTCGATCCTGCGGGTGCTCGGGTTCGGTGGCGTCAGGCTGATCCGCACCCAGACGGGCGTGGTCATCGGCATGGCGCAGGTGCTTTTGCCTTTCATGATCCTGCCGCTCTATTCGGTCATGAAAGGCATCGATCTCAGGCTGGTGCAAGCCGCGCGGAGCCTTGGGGCGAGACCGTCGCGCGCGTTCCTTACGGTGTATCTGCCGCTGTCGCTGCCTGGCGTCTATGCCGGCGCGATCATCGTCTTCATCCTGGCGCTAGGCTTCTACATCACGCCGGCCCTGCTCGGCGGACCGCGCTCGACGATGCTGTCCACGCTGGTGCAGACGCAGGTGCTCAGCCTCCTGCAATGGGGCAGGGGCGGCGCCATGGGCCTGGTGCTGCTCGTCACGACCTTCGTGCTGCTGGCGCTTGCCGCGCCCATGATGCGGTCCAGCCATCGGCAAGCGGGGCGGCCCTGATGGAGATGAAGCCGCTCACCCGCGTCATGCTGGGCCTTGTCTGCCTGCTGGTAGCCATCTGGCTGGTGGCACCGACGCTTGTCGTGGTGCCAATGTCATTCAACGAGAACAAATCGCTGGCATTTCCACCCCAGGGCTTCTCCTGGCAATGGTACGAAAATTTCGTCACCAATCCGGATTGGTCGACCAGCTTTCTCAATTCGCTGAAGGTCGCATCGATCGTTGCGGTTCTGGCAACAGTGCTCGGCACCCTTGCCGCCTTCGGCATCGACCGCATGCAGGCTCGGCCGGCAAACCTCCTGCGCATGCTGATGCTGACGCCGATGGTGGTGCCGGGCGTGGTCCTGGCCATCGGCATCTACGCCGTCTATCTCGACACGCGGCTTGTCGGCACGCTGCTCGGCTTCGTGCTGGCCCACACCATCCTTGCGCTGCCTTTCGTGCTGATCGCCGTTTCGGCCAATCTCGAAGTGTTCGACAAGCGGCTGGAGACAGCCGCGGCGAGCCTGGGCGCAGGCTCGCTCACCACGTTCCGCACGGTGACGCTGCCGCTGATTGCCCCCGGGGTACTGTCCGGCCTGCTGTTCGCCTTCGCTACCTCCTTCGACGAGATCGTCGTGTCGCTGTTCATCACCAATCCCTATCTCAAGACGTTGCCGGTGCAGATCTTCGCTTCCATCACGCGCGACGCCGATCCGACGGTCGCGGCCGTCGGCACGATCCTCTTATGCGCAACGACACTGCTGATCGGCGGCGGCATGCTGCTTCTTGGTCGTGAGCGGAAGGGAGGCTTATGACTCGGAAGGCGGAAAATCGTGGTGCGGCGATCGACCTGGAGTCGGTAAGCAAGGCCTATGGTTCCTTCAAGGCGCTCGACGGCGTGTCGTTGCGAATCGAGCCGGGCGAATTCATGACGCTGCTCGGTCCGAGCGGCTCAGGCAAAACGACGACGCTTAACGTGATCGCCGGCTTTACCGACCTGACCAGCGGCAAGCTGCTGGTCGGGGGAAAGAACGTGGTCGGCGTGCCGGCGCACAAGCGCAACATCGGCGTGGTCTTCCAGCATTATGCACTGTTCCCGCACATGACGGTCGGCCGCAATGTCGCCTATCCGCTGAAGCTGCGCGGCGTCGCCGGGGCAGAACGCGAACGCCGCGTCCGCCACGCGCTCGACATGGTCAAGATGGCCGATTTCGGCCACCGCTTTCCGAGCGAGCTTTCGGGCGGCCAGCAGCAGCGCGTGGCGCTGGCCCGCGCCATCGTCTTCGATCCGCCGCTGCTGCTGATGGACGAGCCGCTCGGCGCGCTGGACAAGAAACTGCGCGAATGGCTGCAGCTCGAGATCAAGCGCATCCACCGCGAACTCGGCACCACCTTCGTCTATGTGACGCACGACCAGGAGGAGGCGCTGGTGCTCTCCGACCGCATCGCCGTGTTCAACCGCGGCGGCATCGAGCAGATCGGCACCGGCCGCGAACTCTACGACGAGCCGGCGACGCTTTTCGTCGGCAAGTTCATCGGCGATTCCACCGTGCTGCGCGGCCCCGCCGCCACTTCCGGCAACGAGACGGCGATCGAGATATCAGGCCAGAGAGTGGCGACCGCCAAGCGTCTCGCCGATGGCGGCAAGCCGGTGATGCTGCTGCGTCCCGAAAAGCTGGCGCTTGCGCGTCGCGGTGCCGGCGGGGATGGCCGCAACCGGCTCACAGGGCGTATCGGCGAGGCCATCTATCTCGGCTCCGGTTCCAAATACGAGGTGGAGCTCGCCGACGGCTCGAAAGCCATCGTGCGATCGACGCTCGAGGCGGACACTTTTGCCATTGGAGACGAGGTCGACGTGCTCTTCGCCGGCAGCGACGTGAAGCTGCTTGCCGATGACGACAAGGCCGATCTTACCCTTACCTGAAAATCCGAAAGCGAGATCGCAATGCAAGCCCAGCGCAATGGCGACGTGTCGTTCTGGTATGCCGACATAGGCGGCCCGCCGGCCAGCCGCCCACCCTTGCCCGGCGACATCGAGGCCGATGTCTGCATCGTCGGCGCCGGCTATACCGGACTGTGGACGGCCTACTATCTCAAGAAAGCGGAGCCCGCGCTGCGCATCGCCATCGTCGAAAAGGAGTTCGCCGGCTTCGGTGCCTCGGGCCGCAATGGCGGATGGCTGTCCGGCGGCTTCAGCTGGTCGCGCGAGAAATACGCAAAAACCTCGTCGCGCGGCGCTGTGATCGACATGCAGCGCGCCATGTCCGGCACGGTCGACGAGGTGATCGCGATCGCCGCTGCCGAAGGAATCGACGCCGATATCCGCCGCGTCGACAACATCACCGTAGCCACCAACGCCGCGCAGCTTGAGCGCGCCAAAGCCGAGTACGAAGAGGCCCGGCACTGGGAAATGCCGCCGGAGCGGCTGGCCTTCCTCGGTGCGCAGGAAGCGCGCGAGCGCATCGCCATCGACAATGTACTGGGCGCCTTCGTCGTGCGCGACGTCGCGCGCGTGCAGCCGGCCAAGCTCGTGCAGGGTCTGGCGGCGGCGGTCGTTCGGCTCGGTGTTCCGATCTATGAGCAGACGCGGGTGCTGGCGCTCGAAAAGGGCAAGGTCACCACCGATCGCGGCATCGTGCGCGCTGAAAAGATCGTGCGCGCCACCGAGGGCTTCACCGCCGGCATTGCCGGTTACGAGCGTCTCTGGCTGCCGCTGAACAGCGCGATCGTGGTGACCGAGAAGCTGCCGCAGAAGCTCTGGGATGAAATCGGCTGGAGCGGCTACGAGGTGCTGGGCGATGCAGCGCATACCTATTGCTATGCGCAGCGCACGCGGGAAGGCCGGATCGCCATGGGCGGCCGGGGCGTACCCTACCGCTTCGGGTCGCGCACCGACACACGCGGCAAGACACAACAGGCGACCATCGATCAGCTGCACGAGATCCTGACCAGACTGCTGCCGCAGACCAAAGGCGTGCGGCTCGACCATGCCTGGTGCGGCACGCTCGGCGTGCCGCGTGACTGGTGCACGACATGCGGCTTCGATCGCGAAAGCGGCATCGGCTGGGCCGGCGGCTATGTCGGGCTCGGCGTTTCCAGTTCGAACCTGTCCGGCCGCACCTTGCGCGACCTGGTGCTCGGACATGACACGGAACTGACCCGGTTGCCCTGGGTCAACCGCACGGTGAAGAAATGGGAGCCGGAGCCGCTGCGCTGGCTCGGCGTCCACGCCATGTACCAGCTCTACCGCATCGCCGACCGGCGCGAGGCGAACGGCCTGGGGCGGACGTCGCGCCTCGCCGCTTTCGCGGATCGGCTGACCGGCCATTGAGGCAGGTCACTCAAACGTGATTCCGTTTGGTCGACAGGCATGAATGGAGACCGACAGCGCGTCGCATCATTTCCGTTCTCGGCGGCGCGCTTCAGAGCCTTCGATCGAACGGCGCCTCGGAACCGGGGCGGTGAATGAAGGCGGCGCCCAGGATGGGGCCCGGCAGGCCATCCTTGCCGACGGACTGCAAAAGCACGGCGCAGCCGCCCTTCTTGGAAATCTCACTCATCGGCAATTCGTAGCGCTGCGCCTTGCCGTGCCAGATGCCGGCGGTCTGGATGCCGGTCACCGCGTTCCAATAGGTCATCTTGCGGCCCGTGTTCTCGCCCTGGCCGATCGTGACCGTCTGCGGCGGCTCGAAATAAACGATGACGACATGGGCATCGCTGGGACCGGTCCCGCCATCGCCGGCATCGATCATGACACGGTCGCTGGTCCGGCTGACCTTGATGGCGACCCGCATGTCTTCGCCGATCCTTGCCATGCGAGCGAGCTGGCCATCGACCTCGCCGCGATTGGCGCCGTTGACATGAACCCGGCCGTTGATGACGGCCTGCGGCGTATAGACCGAGCGGTTGCCGAAGGCCCGCATATACTCATATTGCCGCTCGGTGTTTTCCTTGCTGCTCAGCGTGTCCCGCCAGCCGAGATAATCCCAGTAGCCGACGTGATAGGAGAGCGCGACGAGATCTTGCCTGGCGGCAAGTTCGGAGAAGAAGGCGTCGGCAGGCGGACAGGAACTGCAGCCTTGGCTGGTGAACAGCTCGACCACGCCCACGGGCCTGTCGCCCTGGAGCTTGTCGGCCGGGAGCTTGCCGGACTCGCCGGCGTGCCCGGCACCGGCAAACGCCGAGAAGGCCAGCGCGAACGCTGCCAGCCACAATGATCTACGCGAGGCCATGACCATTCCAATTCCCGCCGGTGATGCCGGCTTTGTTTTGATTGGCCGAAATATGTGGCAGAACCGGAAGTCAACGGGAAGTCACGTTGCGGTGAAATTTTGTCGTTGCAAGCCTGGGTAGGGCGGCAATAGGAGAAGCCACTGCATTTCAACCGGCGGTTCGATTCGGGAGCGGGATCATCATCATGTGGCAAAGTTTCCTGGCTCCAGTCGATCTCTATTGCGAGCGAACGGGTCCTGGACTTTGGGCAGAGCCGGCGAATGCTTTGACAAACCTGGCTTTCATTGCCGCAGGACTATGGGGCGTCCGCGAAGTGCGGCGATGCAGGACCGGCATCTTCGCCGAGGTCCTGGCCTGGTGGGTGGTGGCGATCGGCGTCGGCTCGACGATCTTTCACATCTTCGCCACCAAGGGAACGGTCTGGGCCGACGTGGTGCCGATCGCCGGCTTCACGCTGGCCTACACGCTGTTCAACCTGCGGCGCTTCCTGCGCCTGGAATGGGGCAAGGCGGTTGCGGTCTTCGTCAGCTTCTATGTCGTTGCCGGGCTTGTCACATTCGCGGTGCCGGACTGGTTGCGCCAGGCGTCGAACGGCACCACAGGCTACCTGCCGCCGTTCCTGGCGCTCGCCTTCTTCGGTGTCTGGGTGGCGGCGAGCGGCAATCGCGCCGGCTGGTATAATCTGGCCGGATCGGCGATCTTCGTGCTGTCTGTCATCTGCCGCATGGTCGATCCGCTGGTCTGCACCAGCTTCCCGCTCGGCACGCACTTCCTCTGGCACCTGCTCAACGGGCTGATGCTGGGCGTACTGCTGGCCGCCGCGGCGCGCTACGGCGCGCCACAGCGAGGCAGTAGGGCAGTGGGGCAGTAGGGCAGTAGGGCAGTAGGGCAGTAGGGCAGTAGGGCAGTAGGGCAGTAGGTGCCTTCCTTCCCTATTCCCTTGCTGCCCTACTGCCTTATTCCCTTACTTATGCTGCCAAATCGCGCAGCACGTACTGCAAAATGCCGCCGTTCTTGAAGTAGTCGAGTTCGTCAAGCGTATCGATGCGGCAGATGATCGGCACGTTCTTCACCGTGCCGTCGCCATAGGTGATCCTGGCTGCCATCTTCTGGCGCGGCTTGATGGCGTCCAGGCCGTCGATCTCGACCAGCTCATCCCCTTTCAGGTTGAGCGAAGCCCATGAGGTGCCCTCCTCGAAGACGAAGGGGATCACTCCCATGCCGACCAGGTTGGAGCGGTGGATGCGCTCGAAGGACTGGGCGATGACCGCGCGGACGCCAAGCAGATTCGTTCCCTTAGCCGCCCAGTCGCGCGACGAGCCGTTGCCGTATTCGACGCCGGCGAAGATGACCAGCGGCACGCCTTCCTTCTTGTATTGCATCGCCGCGTCGTAGATCGATTCCTCTTCCTTCGAGGGGTAGTGGATGGTGTAGCCGCCTTCCCTGCCGTTCTCGCCCAGCATGTGGTTGCGGATGCGGATGTTGGCGAAGGTGCCGCGCATCATCACCTCATGGTTGCCGCGCCGCGTGCCGTACTGGTTGAAGTCGGCAACGCCGACGCCATGCTCGGTGAGGTATTTGCCGGCCGGCGAGGCGGCCTTGATCGAGCCCGCCGGCGAGATGTGGTCGGTGGTGATCTTGTCGCCAAACAGGCCCAGCACGCGGGCACCCTTGATGTCGCCGATCTTGCCGAACCCCGTGGTCATGCCGGCGAAATAGGGCGGGTTCTGCACATAGGTGGAATTGTCGTCCCAGGCATAGGTCTGGCCTTCCGGCGCCTTGACGTTCTGCCAGTTCTCATCGCCCTTGAAGACGTCGGCGTATTTGCGGGCGAACAGTTCGCGCGTCACGTTCTTCTCGATGAACTCCTGGATCTCCGCCGAGCTCGGCCAGATATCCTTGAGGTAGACCGGCTTCCCGTTCCTGTCCTCGCCGAGCGGCTCGGTGGTCAGGTCTTTCGTCACCGTGCCGGCAAGCGCGTGCGCCACGACCAGTGGCGGCGAGGCGAGATAGTTGGCCTGCACGTCCGGCGAGACGCGGCCCTCGAAGTTGCGGTTGCCGGAAAGCACCGCGGCGGCAATCAAGCCCTTATCGTTGATGGTCTTGGAGATCGGCGCCGGCAGCGGGCCGGAATTGCCGATGCAGGTGGTGCAGCCGAAGCCGACCAGGTTGAAGCCGATCTGATCGAGCTCCTTCTGCAGGCCGGATTTCTCGAGATACTCGGCGACCACCTGGCTGCCCGGCGCCAGCGAGGTCTTTACCCAGGGCTTCTGCTTGAGGCCGAGGCGATTGGCGTTGCGGGCAAGCAGGCCGGCGCCGATCAGCACGCTCGGGTTCGAGGTGTTGGTGCAGGAGGTGATGGCGGCGATGACGACGTCGCCATGGCCGAGATCATGGCCGGCGCCTTCGACGGCATAGCGCTTCGAGATTTCCGCCGCCTTCTTGTATTCGGTGTCCATAGCCTTGACGAAGCCGGCCGGAATTCCTTCCAGCGCGACGCGGCCCTCGGGGCGCTTGGGGCCGGCCATCGACGGCACGACATCGCCGAGATCGAGCTCCAGCAGGTCGGTGAAGACCGGGTCGGCGGAGCCTGCGTCACGCCACATGCCTTGCGCCTTGGAATAGGCCTCGACCAGCGCGATGCGGCTTTCCTCGCGGCCGGACATTGTGAGGTAGCGGATGGTCTCCGAATCGACCGGGAAGAAGCCGCAGGTGGCGCCATATTCAGGCGCCATATTGCCGATGGTGGCGCGGTCGGCCAACGTCATGTTGGAGAGACCGGGGCCGAAGAATTCGACGAACTTGCCGACGACGCCCTTCTTGCGCAGCATCTGGGTGACGGTGAGCACGAGGTCGGTGGCGGTGACGCCCTCCTTCAGCTTGCCGGTGAGGCGGAAGCCGATGACCTCGGGCAAAAGCATGGAGACGGGCTGGCCGAGCATCGCCGCCTCGGCCTCGATGCCGCCGACGCCCCAGCCGAGAACGCCCAGGCCGTTGATCATGGTGGTGTGCGAATCGGTACCGACGCAGGTGTCGGGATAGGCGGTCGTTTCGCCGTCCTCGGTGTTGGTCCACACCACCTGGCCGAGATATTCGAGGTTGACCTGGTGGCAGATGCCAGTGCCGGGCGGCACGACGCGGAAATTGCGGAACGCCTGCTGGCCCCATTTCAGGAACTTGTAGCGTTCCTCGTTGCGCTCATATTCCAGTTCGACATTGCGGGCGAAGGCCATCGGCGAGCCGAACTCGTCGACAATGACGGAATGGTCGATGACGAGGTCAACCGGCACCAGCGGGTTGATCTTTTGCGGGTCGCCGCCGAGCGAGGCCATGGCGTCGCGCATCGCCGCCAGGTCGACCACCGCCGGAACGCCGGTGAAATCCTGCATCAGGACACGGGCAGGGCGATAGGCGATCTCGACGCCGGCCGTCCCCTTGTCGGTCAGCCAGCCGGCTACGGCCTTGATCGAGTCCTTGGTGACGGAGCGGCCGTCCTCGTTGCGCAGAAGGTTCTCCAGCAGAACCTTCATCGAATAAGGCAATTGGGCGATGCCGGTGAGGCCGTTCTTCTCGGCCTCGACGAGATCGAAATAGGCATATTCGGCGTCGCCCGCTTTCAGCGTGCGGCGGCAATTGAAACTGTCGAGGGATTTTGACACGTGCGATCCGTCCTTGTCTGTTCAGCCTGAAAGGGAACGGACGCCGATGGCATGCAATCACGCGCAAAGGTGCGGGTACGGCCATTTCCGCTGTCCGCTCCCAAGCAACCCGAGCCGTTCAAGGCGGCGCGTGCGCTGGTTCGGCGCTAGTTCTGTTCCCGCGCCGACCGCTGGCACGGATGCACCGCATATAGAGAATTTTCTGGAATAGTTCTAGACAGTTAAAAAGCAAATTTGTGCGATGCGGCAGGGGCCGAGGCGGATTGTTTCAGGGCGGGCGAGGGATGCGGCTTATCGCCGAAAATCTAGGCGGCGAACGCGGCGGCGAGACGGTGTTTTCGGGCATTGGCTTTGACCTCGATCAAGGCCAGGCGCTTGTCGTCACCGGGCCGAACGGATCAGGCAAATCGACCTTGCTCAGGATCGTGGCCGGACTGCTGCCGAAGGCTGAAGGCAATTTGCTGCTCGAGGGCGGCGGCGATGAATTTCCGTCGATCGCTTCGGCCTGCCACTATCTCGGCCATCAGAACGCGATGAAAACGGCGCTCAGCGTGACGGAAAACCTGCGCTTCTGGCGCGACTTCAACGGCGATGGATCCGTCGGTGTCGCGGAGGCGCTGGAGACGGTCGGACTGGGCGGCATCGGCCATCTGCCGTTCGGCTATCTCTCGACCGGACAAAGACGACGCGCGGCGATTGCGAAACTGCTGGTCAGCCACCGGCCCTTGTGGTTGCTGGACGAGCCGACGGCGGGGCTGGACAGGGATTCGGAGGCGCGATTCGCGGGATTGATGAGGGGGCATTGTTCCGAGGGCGGGATGATCGTCGCGGCAACGCATCTGCCGCTCGGGATCGAGGGAGCGCAGACGTTGAGGATGGGGGAGGCCTTTTGATGACAGCACTCTACGGTGCCCCCCTCTGTCCTGCCGGACATCTCCCCCACACGGGGGGAGATCGGCTGTTTCGGCGTCTTGCTCCGCTTTCCGACGTCGGTAATTGGCGAACGCCTCGGGGGCGGCCAATCTCCCCCCTCGTGGGGGAGATGTCCGGCAGGACAGAGGGGGGCGCGACGGAACGCTCACTTCAGCAAGAAGGGGTCGCATCCTGATGTGGTGCCTCCTCCTCCGCGATATCCGCCTTTCGATTCGGGCCGGCGGCGGGGCGCTGACGGGTGTGATCTTCTTCCTCGCCGTGATCGCCACCATTCCCTTCGGCGTCGGGCCGGACCTGAAACTGCTTGCCCGCATCGGCCCGGCGGTCCTGTGGATCGGGGCGCTGCTCTCTTGTCTGCTCGGTCTCGACCGGCTGTTCCAGGCCGACCGCGAGGACGGCTCGCTCGATCTCTTGGTGCTCGGCAACGACCGCCATATGCTGGCGCTGACGGTGCTCACCAAATGCCTGGCGCATTGGGCGGGGAGCGTGCTGCCGCTGGTGGTCGCCGCGCCGCTGCTCGGCCTGTTCATGAACATGGAGCCGGCGGCAATAGGCGCCACGGCGCTTACGCTGCTGGTCGGCACGCCGGCGATCACTTTCATCGGCGCCGTCGGTGCGGCGGTGGCGGTGGCGCTGCCGCGCGGCGGGCTCCTGATCTCGGTACTGGTGCTGCCGCTGACCATCCCGGTGCTGATCTTCGGCGTTTCGGCGAGTTACGGCGCGACGGCCAATCCCGATCCGTTCCTGCAACCTTTCCTCATTCTTGCCGCGCTGACGTTGTTTCTTGCCGTGCTCGGACCGCTGGCGGCGGCGCTGGCGCTGCGCCATGGCACGGATTGAAGCGGCCACGACCGGCAGGGGCTGCGGCGCGGCGGCCAATTGCGCGGTCACCGGCGTGGGGCTAAGGGGAAGGCATGATCGAGCGCGGCAGAAGGATCGACCTGGCGGGCGGCATGCCGACGAGGCAGCCGGCATGAGCCCGCATGCGCTCTACGTCACCGCCGCCTATGCCGTCACGGCGATTGCGCTGGCCGGGCTGATCGGCTGGATCCTGCTCGATCAGCGGGCCCGCAAGCGCGAACTGGCCGAACTCGAGGCGGCGGGCGTGCGCCGACGCTCCGACAAGGGCGGGGAGCGCAAGTCATGAGCACGGATATGCCAACGCCGGCGCCGCCCCGGCGTCGCCTGTTCGTACTGTTGCCGCTGCTGGTCTTCCTCGGCCTGGCGGCGCTGTTCCTGGCGCAACTCCTGTCGGGGCGCGACACTTCGGAGGTGCCGTCGGCGCTGATCGGCCTGCCGGCGCCGCCGACCAACCTGCCGCCGCTGGACGGCACGAACCTGCCGGGGCTCGATTCGAAATCGTTCGCCGGCAAGGTGACGCTGGTCAACGTCTTCGCCTCATGGTGCGCGCCTTGCCGCGAAGAGCACCCGGTGCTTTTGGGGCTGGCGCAGGACAGGCGCTTCACCATGGCGGCGCTGAACTACAAGGACCGGCCGGAAAATGCCCGCCGGTTCCTCGGCGATCTCGGCAATCCGTTCCAGGCGATCGGCGTCGACGAGGCCGGCCGCACGGCGATCGACTGGGGCGTCTATGGCGTGCCGGAAACCTTCGTCATCGGCAAGGACGGGAAAATAACCTACAAGCATGTCGGGCCGCTGACCGCCGAGACGGCCCGGACGCTGCTGTTGCCGCAGATCGAGAAGGCGCTGGCCGCGCCGAACTAAGGTGACCGCCGTCTTACTTGCCTGCCTTGGCCCGCTCGATCGCGTCGACGATCATCTTCTTGGCGTATTTGGAATCGTGCCAACCCTCGATCTTGACCCATTTGCCGGGTTCGAGATCCTTGTAGTGCTCGAAGAAGTGCTGCACCTGATCGCGGGTGATCTCGGGCAACTGCGTGTATTCCGTGACGTTCTCGTAACGCAGCGTCAACTTCGGCGACGGCACGGCGATGACCTTCTCGTCCTGGCCGGCATTGTCTTCCATGATCAGCACGCCGATCGGCCGCACATTGATGACGCAGCCGGGCACCAGCGCGCGCGTGTTGCAGACCAGCACGTCGATCGGATCGCCGTCGCCAGACAATGTGTGCGGAACGAAGCCGTAATTGCCGGGATAGCGCATCGAGGTATGCAGGAAACGATCGACGAACAACGTGCCGGCCTCCTTGTCCATCTCATATTTGATCGGCTCGCCGCCGATCGGCACCTCGATGATGACGTTGACGTCCTCGGGCGGATTCTTTCCGGTGGCGATGGCTTCAATACGCATGGCTTATCCCTCTCTCGATTGGCAGACCGATAGCGGGCGGCGCAAAATGGTGCAATGCGGCGAATGGTGCTCAAGAACGCCCAGCAAGACGCAATGGCATTCAACGCGTTCAATCATTAGCAGAAGATGTTTCAGTGTCGTGATTGCGCAAGTTGCGCTTCGCGCCGCTTACGCGATCGTTCCTCGCCGGTCATTCCCAGACGAAAGCAACCTTTTTCAGCGCCTTCTGCTCGAATATCTCGACGCCTTCGGCGATATCGCGGCCGCCGGCACCGGAATAGAAGGCGAGCGCGTTCTGATTGTCTTCCAGCGCCCACACCACCGTGCCCTTCAATCCATGGTCGGCAAGCCGCGCCCGTGCCGCCTTGAAAAGCCGGCTGCCGAGCCCGATGCCCTGATATTCGGGCCGCAGGTACAATTCATAGATCTCGCCCTGCTGCTTGAGTTCGCGGGCCCGGTTCTTGCCGATCGTGGCGTAGCCGGCAACCGTGCCGCCGATCTCGATCACGAGAACGGTGGCTGCGCGGCGGATGGCATTGGCCCACCAGTCGGCGCCGCGACGGTTGATCATCGATGTCAGGGTGCGGTGCGGGATGATGCCGCTATAGGCACCCCGCCAAGCCTGCAAATGCACATCGGCGATCGCCGCGGCGTCGCGCGGTTCGGCTTTGCGGATATCGATGCTCAGCGTATTCATGATTTGTTAACCATAAACCCGCATCGCTCGAATGCAAGAGTCCGGGCGGCCCGGCGGCCGCTTTCTCACAGGCCGTCATGGCCTGAGCGATGCCCATTCGAAGCTGTCGGTGGAGCTCAAATCTCGACCAGATGATCGTCGAGCTCGTTGGTGTCGCCCGACGTGACCGGGAAGTGCTCGGCGAGCACCGCTCCAACCGATTGGATCGCCTTGACGAAGCCGTCGGCAAGCCGGTCGTCGCCGGCATGTGCGGTAAGCTCGCGCACCACATCATCCCAGACATGCTGGCCAACCTTGGCGTCAATGCCTGAATCGGCGACCACCTCGGCGTAGCGCTCGGTGACCGAGACGAAGACCAGCACGCCGGTGCGCGCGGTCGTGCGGTGAACGTTGCGGGCCAGGAACTGCTTCAATGCGTTGTCATGCGCGGTCTGATAGCGCAGCCGTCTCGGCACCATATGGATGCGCAGCCCCGGAAAGGCCCATAACAGCAAAAGAAAGCAGGCAAGCGCCAGAAGCTGGGCAATCACGAAGTGGGGCAGGCGGATGGTGAGCCACCAGGCCTCCAGCCCATAGGCGACGGCGAGGCTGACCAGCAGAGTGGCGAGAGCCGCCACGAAGGCAGCCGGAAAGAAGTAGTTGCCGCTGGCATGCGCCACCACGCAGTAGATTTCGCCGTCGGTCCTCGATTCGGCGGCGCGGATCGCCCCGGCGATGCGCTCATGGTCCTGCGGACTGATCGGTCGTATCGCCATGATCCTCTCACCAGCTTCCCGAAGAGCCGCCGCCGCCGGAAGAGCCGCCACCGCCGGAGAAACCGCCGCCGCCACCACCCGAGGACCAGCCGCCGCCCGACCAGCCGCCGCCACCTGACGACCAGCCGCCACGTGACGATCGCCGGCTCGGCTCGAACGTCATGCCGAGCCAGCGGTAACGGCCGGGACCGATCTTCTGGCCGAAGATCGGCGGCAACACCGAGGCCGCTATGCTGCCGAAGAAGATGAGCGCCCAGATGCCGATGAAGATGGCGAAGAACAAATCGTCGGAATTGAACGGCGCCTGCTGGTTGCGTTTGCCGCGTGCTTCCAGCTCCTCGGGATTGCCGTTGAGCACCATGATCATGTCGTCGACGGCCTTGGTGATGCCGCCGGAGAAATCGCCGGCACGGAAGGCCGGCACCATGTCGTTTTCGATGATCAGCTTGGTGTGCAGGTCGGTCAGCGTGCCTTCCAGCCCGTAGCCGACCTCGATGCGCATCTTGCGGTCGTTCGGCGCGACCAGAAGCAGCACGCCGTTGTTCTCTTTCGCCTGGCCAAGTTTCCAGAACCGGTACAGCCGATTGGCATAGGGTTCGATCTCCTCGCCGCCGAGGCTGGGGATGGTGGCGACGACGATCTGATCGGAGCCTTTCGTCTCGAAATCGGCAAGCTTCTGCGTCAGTGCCGCCCTGGTCGCCGCATCGATGATGCCTGCATTGTCGACGACACGGCCGGTCAGCGCCGGGAGCTCGGCGGCGAGAGCCGCAAATGGCAGCGCGAGAACGAGGAGCAGGACAGCGACGCGACACATGGCGCGTCGTCCCTCATTGGCGGGCAGGATCACCACGTCGGAATCCGGCAATCATCCGCCCTGTTTCGTGCCGAAATCGACCTTCGGCGTCTGCAATTTGTCCTCCTCGACCGTGAAATTGGCGAAGGGCTCGTTGCCGCGGAACCAGAAAGTCGCCCACAGCACCGAGGGGAAGGTCCGCAGCGTCAGATTGTAGTCCCTGACCGCCTGGATATAGTCACGCCGCGCCACCGCGATGCGGTTCTCGGTGCCTTCGAGCTGCGCCTGCAGCGCCAGGAAGTTCTGGTTGGCCTTCAGGTCCGGGTATGCCTCCGACACAGCGAGCAGCCGCGACAGCGCGCTGGTCAGCCCTGCCTGGGCATCCTGGAACCTCTTGAGGGCTTCGGGATCCTTCAACGTCTCTGGCGTTACCGTGACCTGTGTCGCCTTGGCGCGCGCCTCGACCACGGCGTCGAGCGTGTCCTTTTCGTGCGAGGCGTAGCCCTTGACCGTCTCGACCAGGTTGGGAATGAGGTCGGCGCGGCGTTGATACTGGTTCAGCACCTCGCTCCATGCCGCCTTGGCGTTTTCCTCCGCCGTCGGGATGGTGTTGTAGCCGCAGCCGGCAAGCAGCGGCAGCATGACGGCCATCACCAGCAAGGCGGGCAGCGTGCGGAATGTCGGGAAAGCAAGGCGCTGGGCAAACATGATCGGTCCCCTCGGTAGAAGTTGCATGCGAAGCATTACCACAATCGGCGCGCAAGAAAACGACCTCGGCGCAGACGTTTGTCGATGGGGTTACGGTCGGCCGCAAGGCGCTGTAATTGACGGGGCGAACGCGGTAAGGTCGCCACGAAACAGGACAGCATCATGGCGCAGCGCCAGGACAGCGACACCGAATCGCGCCGCATCCTCGAGCGCGTCGCGCGCGAGACCGATCCGGCCGCAACCTCGCTCGCGGCGCGGACCGCGAAGGCCGTGCGCGACCACGTCGCCGCCGCCGATGCCGATCGCGCCGATCCGATCGAAGTCTGGGGCACGCGCATTGGCCGGATAATTGGGCTGCTGCTGGCGCTGGGCCTGATGGTCTGGCTCGTGCTTTTCCTCACCCGGGGCAGTTAGGATTCCAATGAGCACCGAGCAAGCCAACGCGCCGCGCGCGGTCATCGTCATTTCCAGCCATGTCGCCCGCGGCTCGGTCGGCAATCGCGCTGCCGTCTTTGCGTTGGAATCGCTGGGTTTCCCGGTATGGGCGGTGCCGACAATCATCCTGCCCTGGCATCCCGGCCATGGGCGCGCGACCCGCATCGTGCCGCCGCTCGATCAGTTCAAGGCATTGATGGCCGATCTGGAGCGCGCGCCGTGGCTAGGCGAGGTCGGGGCGGTGCTGTCGGGCTATCTCGGCGAGGCCGGCCAGGCCGAAGCCGTCGCCTCGCTGGTCGCCGCGGTCAAGGCGAGAACGCCTGATGCCGTCTACATATGCGATCCGGTGATGGGCGATTCGGGCGGGCTCTATGTGGCGGAGCCGACGGCGATCGCCATGCGCGACCGGCTGATGCCGATCGCCGACATTGCCACCCCTAACCGCTATGAGCTGGAATGGATGGCCGGCGTGCCGTTGCCCGACCTGAAGTCGGTGATGGCGGCGGCGCTCCATGCCGGGCCGTCGACCATGCTGGTCACCTCGGCGCCGTCGATGATTTCAGGCGGCACCGGCAATCTTCTGCTCGACGGCAGCCAGGCGCTGCTTGCCGAGCACCGCGTTATCGAAAAGCCGCCGAACGGTTTGGGCGACCTGACAGCGGCGGTCTACCTGGCGCGCATCCTCTCCGGCCAGCCGGCGATCAAGGCGCTGCAATCGACGACGGCGGCGGTCTACGAAATCCTGGCGCGCACGGCCAAACGCGGCGGCGACGAATTGCAGCTCGAAACCGATGCGCAGAGCCTGTCGCACCCGATGGCGATGGTGCAGCTTCGCCATCTCACGCATCCGGGGCGGGACCGCCGCGCGTGACATCGGCACGGGTGCTGGTCGGCGCGGACGGCTGCAAGGCCGGCTGGGTCGCCGTGCGGAGCGCTCCGAACGCGGCGCCTTCGGTCGAGGTCTTCGCCAGCTTCGCCGCGCTGCTGGCGGCGGTTCCCGACGACGCGATCGTCGCCGTCGACATGCCGATCGGCCTGCCTGAATTTTCCAGCAAGGGCGGGCGCGGGCCGGAGGCGCAGGTCAGGTCGCTGCTCGGGCCACGCCAATCCAGCGTCTTCTCGATCCCGTCTCGTGCGGCACTCTACGCCGATACCGCCGAGTTCACTTCGATCGAAGCCTGGTACGCCGCGCACCGCCGGGCGAGCGACGTGGCCAGGACGACATCCGATCCGCCGCGCGGCGTTTCGATCCAGGCATTCGGCATCTTTGGCAAAATACGCGAGATCGATACGTTGCTGATCGCGCGGCCCGAACTGCGTCGCCGCGTCTTCGAATCGCATCCGGAAGTGGCTTTCTGTCGGCTCAACGGGGGGCAGGCCATGCTGCTGCCGAAGAAGGTCAAGGGCAGCATCAATCCGGCCGGCATGGCGGAACGCAAGGCGCTGCTTAGCCGGCACGGCTATGACTTGAACTTCCTCGATCAGGCGCCGCCGCGCGGTGCGGCCGCCGACGATTTCCTCGATGCGGCGGCGATGATGCTGATCGCCGGCCGCGTCGCCGCCGGCACGGCAAGGCCGTTTCCCGACCCGCCACTCACCGACGGCTTTGGCATACCGGTCGCCATCTGGGCGTGACAACATTGGCCAGCGTCGCGCCTGACGCATGGCATTTCTCGCCAACCCTACAATTCTGCATTGCTCGCGACGGCCTTTTACCGCTAGAGCGTTTCTCGACCGCAACGCGCTGCCGCCCTCCAACCGGAAAGCCGCCCATGCCTCACCTTCCCGATCACCTTCTCACCGGCTACCGCAATTTCATGAACGGTCGCTATCTCACCGAGAGCGGCCGCTATCGCGAGCTCGCCCGGGAGGGGCAAGCGCCGGAAACCATGATCGTCGCGTGCTGCGATTCCCGCTCGGCACCCGAGGCGATCTTCGACGCAGGGCCCGGCGAACTCTTCGTGCTGCGCAATGTCGGCAATCTGGTGCCGCCTTACGAGCCGGACGGCGAGTTCCACTCCACCTCGGCCGCGCTCGAATTCGCGGTGCAGAGCCTCAAGGTCAAGAACATCGTCGTCATGGGCCATGGCCGCTGCGGCGGCATCCGTGCCGCGCTCGACGCCAATTCCGCGCCGCTGTCGCCGGGCGACTTCATCGGCAAATGGATGAGCCTGATCGCGCCGGCCGCCGAGACCGTGTCGGCCAGCACCTTCATGACGGCGACGGAGCGCCAGACGGCGCTGGAGCGCATCTCGATCCGCTATTCCCTAGCCAATCTCAGGACCTTTCCCTGCGTCTCGATCCTTGAGGGCAAGGGGCGGCTGTCGCTGCACGGTGCCTGGTTCGACATTTCGACCGGCGAGCTCTGGGTGATGAACAAGGAGACCGGCGATTTCGAGCGCCCGGTGCTGGAGTGACCGAAACGGCACGCCAGGCGATGAACATCCGGCCGGTCATGTTCACCGCCGCCGCACTGCTGATGGCGATCATGGCCGCCCGCGCCGATGACGGCGCCATCATCAGCCGCTGGTATTCGGCCCTGCTGGTCGCCGACCGCACCGAACTTTCCGACCTGCTCGCCGACAATGTGCGTATCGAACTCGACGATCTCGGCATCGTGCAGGGAAAGCAGGAGTTCATCGCCTCGCTCGACGAATGGAAAGGTGCGGTTGCGGGTGCCGCGATCCGACACCGGATCGAGAAGAACGAAGGCGGCGTCACCACGGTGATCGCCTGCTACGACTTCCCCGGCAATGACATGCTGATGCATGAGACCTTCGCCATAGCGGGCGACCGCATCACGGCCAGCACGCAGAAAGCGCTTGCGGAAAGCTGCGAAGCCTACTGACCGGCCACGCTGTTGCACGTGCCGGACGAGCGCCCTACATCGGTGATTTCAGCCTTTCCCGACCTGCCAGCCCGAAAGACAATCCATGCCCGCCACGAAAGCCGTCGACCTCGCCGCTCATCCGCTGACCACGTGGCAAGGGCCGCTCGGCCTGCCCGATTTCGCCCGATTTGGCGACGATGAGTTCGCACCCGTCTTCGACGCGGCGCTGAAAGCGCATGAGGCCGAGATCGAGGCCATCGCCGCGAACGAGGATACGCCGACCATCGAGAACACGCTTCAAGCCCTGGAGCTCGCCGGCGAGGCGCTCGACCATGTCTCGTCGATCTTCTGGTGCCGCGCCGGGGCCCACACCAACGAGGATATCCAGGCGCTGGAGCGCGACATCTCGCCAAGGATGTCGAGGCACTTCTCGGCGATCTCGATGAATGAAAGGCTCTTTGCCCGCATCGACGACCTTTACCAGCGCCGCGAGACACTCAAGCTCGATGCCGAGACGCTGCGGGTGCTGGAGAAGACCTGGAAGGGTTTTGTCCGCTCGGGCGCAAAACTTGACGCCGAGGGCAAGAAGCGACTGGCAGGGATCAACGAGGAGCTGTCGTCGCTCGGCACCAGCTTCGGCCAGAACGTGCTTGCCGACGAGCGCGACTGGGCGCTGTTCCTCGACGAGGCCGACCTGGCCGGCCTGCCGGATTTCGTCAAGAGCTCGATGGCCGAAGCCGCCGAGATGCGCGGCCAGAAAGGCCGCTATGCCGTCACCTTGTCGCGCTCGATCTACGAGCCGTTCTCGACCTTCTCGGAGCGCCGCGACCTGCGCGAGATCGCCTTCCGCGCCTTCACCATGCGCGGCCAGAATGGCGGCGCGACCGACAACACGGCCGTGGTGCGCGACATGCTGAAGCTGCGCGCCGAGAAGGCAAAGCTGCTCGGCTACGGCTCCTTCGCGGCGCTGAAGCTCGACGACACCATGGCCAAGACGCCCAAGGCGGTGCACGACCTGCTCGATCCGGTCTGGGAAAAGGCGCTGGAGAAGGCAGCAAGCGACCAGAAGGAGTTGGAACGGCTGGCGACGGAAGCCGGCAGCAACGAAAAATTCGCAGCCTGGGACTGGCGGTTCTACCAGGAGAAGCTGCGCGCCGAGAAATTCGCCTTCGACGAGGCGGAATTGAAGCCCTATCTCCAACTCGACCGGATCATCGACGCCTGCTTCGACGTCGCGACAAGATTGTTCGGCATCACCTTCGAAGAGAAGAAAGGCATTGCCGCCTGGCATCCGGACGCGCGTGTGTTCGTGGTGAAGAATGCCGATGGCAGCGAGCGCGGCCTGTTCCTGGCCGATTACTTCGCCAGGCCGTCGAAACGCTCCGGGGCCTGGATGAGCGCGCTGAAGTCGGGCTATCGCCTGGGCCACGGTGCGAGCCCGATCATCTACAACATCATGAACTTCGCCAAGCCACCCGTGGGCGAGCCGGCGCTGCTGTCGGTGGACGAGGCGAAGACCTTGTTCCATGAATTCGGCCATGCCCTGCACGGCATGCTGACCGACGTCACCTGGCCTTCGGTGTCGGGCACGTCCGTCAGCCGCGATTTCGTCGAACTGCCCTCGCAGCTCTACGAGCATTGGCTGACCGTGCCGGCGGTGCTGGAAAAGCACGCTTTGCATGTCAAGACCGGCAAGCCGATGCCGAAGGCGCTGCTCGACAAGATGCTCGCCGCGCGCACCTTCGGCGCCGGCTTCGCCACTGTCGAATTCACCGCCTCGGCGCTGATCGACATGGCCTACCACGCGCGGCCGGACGCCCCGCAGGAGCCGCTTCGTTTCGAAGCCGAAACGCTCGAAAAACTCGACATGCCCGACACCATCGCCCTGCGCCACCGCACGCCGCATTTCGGCCATGTCTTTGCCGGCGAGGGCTATTCGGCCGGCTACTATTCCTACATGTGGTCGGAAGTGCTGGACGCCGACGCCTTCGCCGCTTTCGAGGAGACGGGCGATCCCTTCAATCCCGCGCTGGCCGAGCGGCTGAGAAAGAACATCTATGCCGCCGGCGGCTCGAAGGATCCGGAAGAGCTCTACACCGCGTTTCGAGGCAAGATGCCCTCGCCGGAAGCCATGATGGTGAAGCGGGGATTGGTGTAGCGCCTTTTTCCTTCTCCCCTTGTGGGAGAAGGTGGATCGGCGCGCTAGCGCCGAGACGGATGAGGGTGTTCCAGCGGAGTGAGGCGTTGGTGTTCTCTGGAGCACCCCTCATCCGTCGCCTTCGGCGACACCTTCTCCCACAAGGGGAGAAGGCGGAGCCTTATCCTTCCACGGATCCGCTACCCTTGGCCAAATCGCCCGCTTCAGTTTCCTGTAATCCGTCACCGCTGGATTGCTTGGGTACGCGCTCGGCGCCGAGACATAGATGATTTCGGCAGCGATCGGTTCGAAGCCGGCGTAGAAATGGTTGGTCGATTTGATCAGCAGCATGTCCTTGGCCAGCGGATCGACGCCGATGTTGGAAAAAATGTCCGGCTCGAAGGTCTGCGTGCGGTTGGTGTTGAGGATGATGTCGACCTCGGTGCCCTCGATGCGGACCAGCGCGGCTGGCCCAAGCGTCACCCGGCTGGGTCCAAAGCTTTGCCAGCCCTCGGCGACAGCTCTCAGCACCGTGACGCGGGCGTCGATCGGCTCGCCGGCCTGGGGACCGGCCTTGCCGCCGAAACGCAGGTCGATGACGGCGCCCTCGCCCGCGGCCTGGCAGAAGGTCACGGCGACCGGATCCCAGATCGTCGCCACGCCGACCTTATCGATGCCGCGCGCCAAAAGCTCCCGCAGCACGATGGTGCCATCGCCCGGCACGCCGCCGCCCGGATTATCCCAGATATCGGCGATGACCACCGGCCTGCCGCGCTTTTCAGCGCGAACGGCCAAGGCGCGCTCGATGCCGTCCTTGGCGCTCAGCATCGTCATCGCCGTCTTTTCGCGCATTGCGTAGAGCTCGCGTCCCAGCGTTTCTGCCAGCGCGTCGCCCTTGGCCTTGTCATTGTCGGTGACGACGAGGATGCGCGTGCCCATTTCGGGCACATCCGCCGCCATGAAGCCATGGATGACCGAGACCGACAGCACGCCGTCCTTGCCGTGCAGCGCCTTGATGCGGTCGACGAAGGAGCGCATCGGCTCGCGGCTGGTCGGCAGCACCTGGATCATGCGGCAGTCGAAGGTCGAGATGACGGGCTTGATCTCGCCACGCGCCGCGGCGAGGCCGAGCTCGACGACATGCTCGCCGCGCTCGTAGAAGTCGGTGTGCGGGAATTCGAGAAAATAGGCCATGACATTACAGGCCGCCGCGCGCTTGGGCGTGAGATGGCTGTGCGGATCGAACTCGCAGGCGATCACCACGCCGGGCCCGACGATCTCGCGCACCCGTTCAAGCAGGTCGCCCTCACAATCGTCATAGCCTTGCGCCACCATGGCGCCGTGCAGGCCGAGAATGACGGCCTCTACCGGCAGAGCCGCCCTGAGCTGGCCAAGAATCTCGTCGCGCAGCGCCTCGTAGGTCTGCCGCTGCACCAGGCCGCCGGGTTCGGCCCAGGTGGCGGTGCCCTCGACGACGTCAAGACCTTCCGCGGCCGCGCGCCGACGCAGCGCGACGATCGGCGAGGAGCACAGTGTCGGCGTCTCCGGATGCTTGCCCGGCCCGGCATAGAAGGCCATCTCGAACGATGCCCTGTCGGTCGGCACCGGCGAAAAAGTGTTGGTTTCCGTCGCCAGCGAGGCGGTGAAGATGCGCATGAAAACTCCGTGATGGACTTTCTTGTTTTCGCAATTCCGGGGGGAAACCGCCGCACGCTTTTCCTGGAATTGCTGGGTTGCTATTTGACCGCCCCGAGCGCCAGCCCCCGTACCAGGTAGCGCTGCAGCCAGATGAACAGGATCGCCACCGGTAGCGTCGCCAACAGCGTGGCGGCCATGACGTGATGCCATTCGATCGTGTAGCGCCCGGCGACCAGCGAGAACACCTGGATCGGTAGCGTGTAGCTCTCCTGGCTGCGCAGCATGGTCAGCGCCACGACGAATTCGTTCCAGGCGTTGATGAAGGTGAAGATCGCGGTCACCGCGATCGCCGGTAGGCAGAGCGGCAGGAAGACTTTGCGCAACGTCAGCCAGCGCCCGGCGCCTTCCATCCAGGCCGCCTCCTCGAGATCGCGCGGGATGGTGTCGAAATAGCTCTGCAGCATCCACACGGTGAAAGCGACGTTGAAGGCCATATAGATGAAACCGAGCGCCGTCGTCGATTCGACAAGGCCCCAGGCGGCCATCAGCCGGAACAGACCGAGCACCAGCACGATGGGCGAGATCATCTGCGAGATCAGCAGGAACTGCCGGAAGGCGCCATAGCCGGCAAAACGAAAGCGCGACATGGCATAGGCCGCCGGCACCGAGATCAGGATGGCGCCGACCGTGGCGATCACCGAGACATAGAGCGAATTGGCAAGCGCCCGGCCGAAGCCGGTCGCCACCCACATGTCGGCAAAATTCGACCAGCGGAATTCGCTCGGCCACCAGGTCGGCGACAGCACCTCCTGCCGCGGCTTGACCGCGGTCAGGAACATCACCGCGAAGGGGAAGATCGTCACCACGATCAGCGGCGCCAGCAGCAGCCAGGCGATGACGGTTCGTTTCAGCTTGCCCGCCATGGTCGTCATGCGCGGTGCTCCCGCATGGCGAGGCGTACATAGATCATGGTGAAGACCAGCAATATGGCGAACATCACCAGCGACACGGCGGAAGCCTCGCCCAGTTTGCCGATGCGGAAGGCGAGCTTGTAGAGGTGAGTGACCAGGATGTCGGTCGAATTGGCCGGCCCGCCCTGCGTCATCACCCAGATGATCGGGAAGGAATTGAAGACGTAGATGGTGTTGAGCACGATGGCGATGTTGATGAACGGCTTGAGGAGCGGAAAGGTGATTTCGCGAAACTGCTGCGCCGGCGTCGCTCCTTCAAGCGCGGCGGCCTCGTAGAGATCGTCCGGAATCGAAGACAGGCCGCCGAGGAAGATCGTCGTGGTGAACGGCACCGTCACCAATATACCGATCAGCACCTGCATCGGGAACGCCGTCTCGGCGCTGGCCAGCCATTGGACATTGTGATCGATCAGGCCGAGGCCGAGCAGCGCCGAATTCAGCATGCCGCTTTCGCCGCTCAGAGCCCAGCGCCAGACCACCGCCGTCATGGTCAGCGACACCGCCCAGGGCAGCATGATGATGACGCGGGCAATGCCGCGGCCGTAGAAATCAGTGTTGAGGATGATGGCGACCGGGATCGACAGAAGCAGCGCGCCGCCAACCACCAGTACGGTCCATATCGCCGTGCGCCACAGTGCCGCGACGAAATCGGGATCGGCGGCGAGGGCCGCGAAATTGGCAAGGCCGCTGAATTCGCGCAGCTGGCCGAAGCGGTTGACGTCATGGGTTGCGATCTGGATCAGGTCCCAGACCGGCCAGAAGATGACGACCGCCGCCAGGAACAGACTGGGCAAGGTCAGCAGATAGGGCAAGAAACGATTTTGCATCGGCTGGCCTGGGTTCCGGCGCGCTGGATCGGAAGGTCTATGCGAATTTTCGGATCCGCCGCAGCAGGCGTGAACCAAGAAGAGTGGCGCGCTCCACCTGAGTGGGGCGCGCCACGGGCGCAGGGAGATACGCCCTATTTCTTCAGCACCGCGTTGGCCTTGGCCGCCGCATCCTTCAAACCTGCCTCCGGGTCGCCGCCGAGATAGATCTTCTGCATGGCGTCCGACGTGATCTGGGCGATCTCCTCCCAGCCCGGAATGACCGGCGCAAAGCGGGCGTCGGGCAGAAGCGCGGTGAAAGCGGCGAGGTCGGCATTGTTGACGTAATAGTCCATCTTGGCCTCTTCCTTGTTCACCGGCAGGAAGCCTTCGCCTTGCGTGAACTTGGCGCGCTGTTCCGTGGTGAACAGGAAATCGAGCAGCTTCCAGGCCTCGTCCTTGTTCTTGGAGTTCTTGAACATGATGATGGAATCGGTGACGCCATAAGTGCCGCGCGCGCCCGTCGGGCCGGCCGGTATAGCCGCCACGCCATATTTCAGGCTCGGCGCTTCTTCCTTGATCTGGTTGGACAGGAAGGGCGCGGTGATCATCATGCCGACCTTGCCCTGCTTGAACAGGTTCTGGACGTCCTCACGGTTGTTGGAGGTGACGCCGGGTTCCGTCAGGCCTTCGTCGATCATCGACTTGTAGAGCTTGGCGGCTTCGAGCGCGCCGGGCGTGCTCAAGCCCGATGTGCCGTCCTTATTGAGGATCTCGGTGCCGTATGACCACATCGCATAATAATAGTAGACGTCGGTCTCGATCTCCTTGCCCTGCAGGCCGAAGCCGAATGTGCCGGACCCCAGCGCCTTGATCTTGCGGGCGTCCTCCTGCAGCTCGGTCCAATTGGCCGGCGGCTTGGCGATGCCGGCCTTCTCGAACAACTCCTTGTTGTAATACATGGCGCGCGCCGAAGCGGCGATCGGCAGGCCGTAGGTCTTGCCGTCCATGATCGAAGGCGACAGGAACGTGTCGATGAAACGGCCCTTGAAATCTGGCGTGATATAGCTGTCGAGCGGCTCGGCGACGTCCTGCTGCACGAAGTCGATCAGCCAGCGCGTGCCGATGATCGAGAGATCCGCATTGGTGCCGGCGGTGATGTCGGTGGTCAGCTTCTGCAAGAGCACGTCCCATGGCACCACTTCGAACTTGACCGTGATGCCGGGGTTCTTTGCCTCGAACTCCTTCTTGACCTCCTCGAAGTAGGGGCCGGTCTTGGCGCTGTATTCGGCGACGGTGACGCGCACCTCGCCGGCTTGCGCCTGTGCCGCGAAGGCCAGCATGCTCATTCCGGCCATCAAGCCGACAGTCCATTTCGCAATGCTCATCCGATCTCTCCCATTTTGTTCCGCGCTTTTGCGCTCCTCACGCCGATGTTGGCGCAGGATTATGTGACTTTCCTACATTATCGAGGAACTGGCCGCACGCAAGCAGATTATCGTGTTGCTTAATTACATTCCATTCACTAGCCTGCCGACATCTGCCTGACATGCGGAGGAGCGCGCATCGTGGTTTCGAGAGCCGAGTTCGAGGGCAGGACTGTCGTCGTCACGGGTGCCGGCGGCGGGCTCGGCTCGGCCATCGTCGCGTTGCTGGCCGGAAGAGGCGCACGGGTGGTCGGCTGCGATCAATCGGAGGAGGCTTTGGAAAGCCCGCACCTCGCCTCGCGCCATGTCTTCAACCTTCTCGACCGGGTTTCGGTCGAGGCAGCCGTCGCGGCCGTGCTCGACAAAGACGGCGTGCCCGATATCCTGATCAACAATGCCGGCTGGACGCGCGCGGAGACGCTCGGCGCATTGACGGCCGACAGGATAGAGCAGGAACTCGATCTCAACCTGACCGGCGTGATGACGTTCGCCGATCCGCTGGTCAAGGCGATGGCGGCGCGCGGTTCGGGCAGCGTCGTCTTCATTTCCTCCGTCAACGCCGTCGCCCATTTCGGCAACCCGGCCTATGCCGCCGCCAAGGCCGGCATCAACGCCTATGCCAAGGCGATCGCCGTCGAGCTCGGCCGCAGCGGCGTTCGCGCCAATGTCGTCTGTCCGGGATCGATCCGTACCGCCGCCTGGGATCATCGCCTGGCCAAGAACCCCGACATTCTCGGCAAGCTCCAGCGGCTCTATCCGCTCGGCCGCATCGTCAATGCCTCGGAGGTGGCGGAAGCCGTGGCGTTCCTTGCCTCCAACCGGGCGTCCGGCGTAACGGGCGTGGTGATGCCGGTGGATGCCGGCCTGACCGCCGGCTGCCTGCCGTTCATAGACGACATAGTGGGAGCGTGACCATGACCGACGTCCAGTTCCGCGGCCTTTCGAAATCCTTCGGCCAGCACAGCATCCTCGAGAACATCAACCTCGACATCGAGAGTGGCGAATTCGTCGTGCTGGTCGGCCCGTCCGGCTGCGGCAAGTCGACCCTGCTGCGCATGCTGGCCGGCCTGGAAGCGATAAGCTCGGGCGATCTGGTCATTGGCGGCGTGCGCGCCAACGACCTGCCGCCGCAGCAGCGCAACATCGCCATGGTCTTCCAGTCCTACGCGCTGTTTCCGCATCTCAAGGCTTCCGACAATATCGGCTTCGGACCGAAAATCCGCGGCGAGAGCCGCGCCGCGGTCGAGGACAAGGTCAAGAAGGCATCCGGCGTCCTCAACCTGTTCTCCTATCTCGACCGCTTCCCCCGGCAATTGTCGGGGGGCCAGCGCCAGCGCGTCGCCATGGGCCGCGCCATCGTGCGCGAACCCTCGGTCTTCCTGTTCGACGAACCGCTGTCCAACCTCGACGCGCAATTGCGGGTGCAGATGCGCACCGAGATCAAGGCGCTGCACCAGCGGCTGAAATCGACGGTCGTCTACGTCACCCACGATCAGATCGAGGCCATGACCATGGCCGACCGCATCGTGGTGATGGATCGCGGCCGGATCCAGCAGGTCGGGCCGCCGCTGGAGCTCTATGACCGGCCGGCCAACAAGTTCGTCGCCGGCTTCCTCGGCTCGCCGTCGATGAGTTTCGTTTCCGGGTCCCTCAAGACGACGGCCACGAACAGCTGGTTCGAATCGACCGGCGGCGGAAGGCTTGCGCTTGCCGGCAAAGAGGTACCGGCAGGTGGTGCGGTGGAGGCCGGCATCCGGCCCGAGCATTTTGTCATCGGCGAAGCTGCCGACGCGATGACCATCAAGGTGGACGTCGTCGAGCCGACGGGCTCGGAAACCCATGTCTACGGTGCCATCGGCAGCGATGCGGTGCGCGTCGTCTTCCGCGACCGGATGCAGGTGAAGCCGGGCGACCGCCTGCCGGTCTCGGTCGAGCCGCGCAACATCCATCTTTTCGACAAGGCGACGGGCCTGCCTCTATGAAAGCACAAGCGTGAAGACACCGGCCGACATCATCACCCGGTTGCAGCTGATGTCGCAGGACGGCACCAAGTCGGATCGGCGGCTGGCCGGCCTGGTCCTGTCCGATCTCGATTTCGCCTCCAAGGCGGCGATCTCGGAGATCGCTGCGCGCGTCGGCGTCAGCGAGCCGACGGTGACCCGCTTCTGCCGCAATCTCGGCTGCGAAGGCCTGCGCGACTTCAAGTTCTACCTGGCGCAGGCGATCGCCATCGGCGGACAGTATCTGTCGCCCGAGCCGCTGAGCCGCGACGCCCGTGAGCAGCGCATCGCATCGGCCATCACCGAGGCGGCGATATCGGCCATCCAGCGCGCCAGCGAAAACCTCGACATGACGACGCTGGTCGACGTCGCCGCGCGCATTGCCACGTCAGGCAACGTGCTGTGTGTCGGCTCCGGCGGCATTTCCTCGATGATGGCGACCGAAATGCAAAACAGGCTGTTCAGGCTGGGCCTGCCGGTGCTGGCGCAGATCGACGGGCAATTGCAGCGCATGTACGCCGCCGTGGCCACGCCCGACACCACTCTGGTCGCCTTCTCGGTTTCCGGCTATGCACGGTCGGTCATCGAGGCGGTGCAGGTCGCGCAGCAATATGGCGCTACAACGGTCGCCGTCACCGCGCCGGACTCGGCATTGGCCAGGGCCGCCGACACCGTCATCCATTTGCAGCCGCTCGAGGACGGCAACATCTATAAGCCGACATCGTCGCGCTATGCGCTGCTGGCGATCGTCGACATGATCGTCACGTCGGTGGCCGAGACGCGCGGCCCGAAGGTGCTGGAGAATTTGCGCCGCATCAAGCAGAGCGTGAACACGCTGAAGGTCGACGATCCGCGTTTGCCGCTGGGCGATTGAACTTCAGGCCGAAGCACTGAGCGCCTCGATACGCTGCATCAGCATCTGGGGTTCACCCGTCACGCGCAGCGTCTTGAGCCGTGCCGTGGCGCCAGCGACAACCGAAACGGCCGAGGCCGGCACGCCGAGCGTCTTGGCGGCCAGCTTCTCCAGCGCTTGATTGGCGGCGCCGTTTTCGGGCACGGCGCGGACCCGTGCCTTCACATGACTTCGCCCGTCAGCCGATGTCTCGATGCCTTCGAACCTGTCAATGGAAGACTTCGGCGTCAGCCGGACAAACAGCTCGATGCCGTTCTCGCGGATGCGGAACGGGGCACTCATGCGATCGTCGGGTTCACAGCACCAGCGGTGCCACGGTAGTGAGCAGGAACTGCCTGAGGAAGAACAGGATCAGCAGCAGGATGATCGGCGAGATGTCGATACCGCCAAGGTCCGGCATGAAACGGCGGATCGGCCGCAGCGCCGGCTCGGTCAGGCGGTAGAGCATGTTGCCGATGCTGCCGACAAACTGGTTGCGCGAGTTGACGACGTTGAAGGCGTAGAGCCAGGAAAAGATCGCCGAGATGATGATGACCCACCAATAGAGGTCGAGCGCCATGACGATTGTTTGAATGAGGGCGAGCATGCCGGTCTCCAATTGTTGCCGACATGTAGCCATTGCGCGCGAAACCGGCAAGGGCAGGCTTCGGCCGCCAGGATTTCGGCAAAACGTCGCCTTGACAGAAAACTGCCGTGCCCGATAAATGCGCCATCCGCTGGACGGGGCTGTAGCTCAGCTGGGAGAGCGCGTCGTTCGCAATGACGAGGTCAGGGGTTCGATCCCCCTCAGCTCCACCAGCGGAATAATCCATTTTCCGTTTGTCGCTGCGTTGCAACAGCCGAAGCCACGTCGGGTGGCTACGGTGCGAAATGTCACGACACCGGCGCTCCTTTCGGCCCGCCACGGTCGATTGCGAGAGCCTCCCGGGGCAAACGCCTGTCAATTGGACTTATGACGGTGATCGCTATCGAATCGCGCTATTTTTTTTGGAATCCACCCCATTAGAGTGGCATTACCAAATCAGTTTTTTCTGTGTGTTGTAGCAAGGCGTTTCGGTGGGGGCGGCTGAAGGCGCTATACGGATTTGGAAGTCGATATGAAGAACCCGCCCGCGGAAGCAAAACGTGTCAATTCGCGAGTATCTCGCTGCAAATCTCAGACGGCTCTGTAAGGAGCATGCCTCGGTAAGCGCGGTATGCCGGGAACTGGGCATCAATCGCACGCAGTTCGAACGCTACCTTCAGGGACAGACCGTTCCGAACAAAGCGACAGCCAAGCTGATCTGCGAGTATTTCCGCATCGACGAAGCCGAATTGTACCGGGAACCGGGCGCGCCGAAGCCTACGGTTCGCGGCCTGCCACCGATTTCCGAAAGCCTGTTCAATCAAATGATCCGGCCGCCTGCCCCGTCGATCGCGGGCGGCACCTACTTCACCTATTTTTCGATCCCGGCCCGCCCCGACCTGTTGATGCGATCGGTGACCTTCGTGCGGCGCGACGCCGAACTGGTGACGTTCCGAAGGGTCACTGGATGGTCGGAGCGCCGGGGAACGACATGGGCGCGGGCGCGCGGCAATCATTACGGCGTGGCGATCTCGCGCCTGAACTGGATCTACTTCAGCGGCGTCAATCGCCGCCAGACCGGTGAACCATCGCTGATCTCGGTGCAGTGGGCTCCCATCTCGGAACCGGTGCTGATCGGCAAGGCCATGCTTCTAACGGAAGCCGGGCCGGCCTTCGTGTCGGTCATCATGCGGCAGGACGTATCCATCCGCCCGCGGCAGGCGATCCGCATGGCGCACGTCGTCAAGCTCGACGACCCGAGCCTCGACCAGCTCGTGGTCAGCCTCGCGCGGGACGGGCTGGACTGACCGTGTCAGAATCTTCCCTTGTTACGCTAAATAAGAATAATCCTATCCGGAAAGAGCGTATGCCGGCCATCATCTACTCCGTATATGAGTAAAATCGATTTTTGTACTTTAAGGCCATGAAAGATAATTTAGATTAATTCAGTTTTACTACTATTTTAACAAACCATTAACTCTTTCGATCTTACCTTCCGCCCGTGGATCCCGTTTTGGGGATCTTTTCAACAGATCCCATTTTGGGGTCAGGAAGGGATGAAAATGGCGAAGAAAGTGAACGCTGCTTCGAAGCTGACGATTGCCGCAGGCACCCAGACCGTCTTCTTTTCGCAGGGCATGCACTACAACAAGCGCTGAGCTGCCCGAGGCGCCGGCGACGGTTGTTCGTCGGCGCCTCGCCTTCGCAATGACATTTCTGCATTCGGCTTTCGGCATCATGAAAATGCGCTCCGCAAAAACGCTTGTCTTCTATCCCGACGCCAACAAGGTCACTGCGTGCAATTTCCTGACCAGAAGCGTGTTCGAATGCAGTTCCGAGGTGATCGGTCTTCTCGCATCCTGGGACAAATGGGCATCCGCGGCGGAGATCGCGCGGGACCACGGATGGTCGCGATCAGAGCTGGATGCCGTCATCCCCCAATTGCTCGATTTTTCCGCACTGGTGACCGCCGGGTCGCAACTGGCCGAACAGGAGAGCCAATTCTCGGGACAATGGAGTTGGGGCATTCCGACCGCGCTGATGCATTTCTGCGTGCAGGACAGCGAGTTCATGACCATCGAACAGGCGGAGGCACGACAGATCGAACGCGCAGGTCACAGCGTGCAGCCCGACCTCGTGCTCAGGAATTCCGCGGCGGCCATCCGGCTGCCGAACGCGCTCGACGACAATGAACTCCTTGCCCTGATGGCGCAGCGCCGCACCAACCGAACGGCGGCGGCGCCCACCATCACCGCGAAACAGCTTTCCGACTGCCTGTTCGCGGGCATGGGCATAACCGGCGAAACCAGCAACTGCGTCGGCGCCCTGCCGCTGGGCATGACCCCTTCCGGCGGCGCCAGAAACCCCTATGAAGCCTATGTGGTTGCGCTGTCGGTGGAAGGGCTGGAGCCCGGCGTCTACCACTACTCCGCTGCCGGACACGATCTTGAAAGGATTTCGGCGAACCACCTGCCGAAGATCTCCGAGCTGGTCGGCGGACAGGAATGGGCCGACACCATGCCCTGCCTGGTCCTGCTTTGCGCCAGGCTCGACCGCACCATGTGGAAGTATGAGGACGCCAACGCCTATCGTGTCGTGCTGATCGAAGCCGGCCATATCGGCCAGAACATGATGCTGGCGGCGACCAGGCACGGCCTGTCGGCCTGCCCGACCGCGGCACTCAGCCACTCCGCGATCAAGCGCCTGCTCGGCCTCGACCGCCTCACCGACGCGCCCATCTACGCCTTGACCCTGTCTGTCCCGGAGACCAATCCGCGTCCGGCAGCGCGGTCAATCAATTAACCGATTGATTATGTTCAGAGTGCCCGGTGAGGGGTCCCCTGAATTCCACCACATAACAGGAGCAGCACGTGGCCAACCAATCCCTACGCCAGTCGGAGATCGATAGTCTCCAATACATCGCGTCGATGGCCAATGAGCTGGTGCAGATGGCCGAAGCAAGCCGTTTCCCCATGATCTCCTATCTGCTGGGCATGGCTTATGCCGAGGCCTTCGACGTCCTTCGCGGCGCCCGGCCGGTGAGGCATCCGCAGCTCAGCGGCAATCCGATGCACCCCAAGGCGCAGGCGAAAGACAATCGCGCCCAGCCGAGGAGGGCATAGCCAGATGAAGCCATCATCTCTGTGGGTAATGGCGTGCCCGGGACGTGCGCTGCAAGGCCTGCTGCCTTCCTTGAAGAAGGCCGCCGTCGGCTTGACCGCATCGAGATGGCCCATTTGGTTGGAACACGCGGGCGCAGAGGCAACATCATCCAAGGCCGGCCGATGCCGCGCGATCGCCGCAATGATCGCCCGCAGCCCGCCGAACCGGCATTTATGCACGACGATCTGAGGGGAATCCACAAATGAACATGATCGCAGCCATCAAAAGCGCCGACGTCGGTGAAAGCGTCTTCAGCCGCCTCCATGCCCTGATCGCCAGCCGGCCGGCATCGCCGGATGCGGCGCGCCTTCAAGCCCGCCAACTGGTTTCCACGGCAATCGCCGACACCTGGCAGGCCGACAGTCTCTGGGGCGCGGTGGATGCCTTCCACGCCCATTTCGACTTCATGATGCAGACCATCGAGATCAACGGCGCCGGCGATCCGAACCTCCGGATCCTGCGCACGAGATGCCGCTTCTACCTCGAGCAGGTAGAGGCTCTGTGTCTGTCGATGAGCTATCGGTAGGCCGATTGTTCGACCTTGCTTTGATCCATGTATGTCGTTTCTCCCGAACCGGGTTCAGTTTTGGGCGGCATGCATCAATTCCGAAGGCTGAATACGAACGGCGCCGTGCGGCTGACGCGCGAACCGAGCTCGGGCGGCGGCGGCGGCACGGTGGCGCCCTGCAGCACGGCGAGCGCGGCGCGGTCGAGATCGGGGTCGCCCGAGGAGCGGACGACGCGCGCCGACGTCACCCGGCCCGAGGCGTCCACCGTGAAGGTGACGTTCGCATTGCCTTGCGAGCGTCGCGATTTCGCGGCGCTCGGGTAGCGCGTATGCCGCTTGATCCATGACAGCAGCCGCGATTCCCATTTGGCCGGGCTGACGCCGGACGCCCCGGACGCCGATTTCGGCGCGGCTGTCCTGACGGCGGGCTTTGCCTCCGCGCTCGCGGCGGTTACCGTCTTCGGCGGTGCCGTCTTCTCCTTCTCCTTCTTCGGCTTCGGCCTGGGCTTCTCGACGGGCTTTTTCACCTTGGCCTGCACGGGTTTCTTATCCCTGGGCGTCTCGACCGGTTTCGGCTGCGGCAGCGGCACTACGACGTCGGGCGCGACCGTCGAGGCGATATCAGGGACGACCTCTTCGAGCGGTGGTTGGTCGACCGGATCAGCCGTCGCCGTCTCAGTCGGTTCGGTTGCATCAGGCGGCGGCGCATCCGGCTCGGCAACGGGCTCTGCTTGCTCTGCCACTTTCTCGGGCTCGGCTTCGGGCGCCTTTTCGGTCTCCTCGACCGGCTCGGCCTGGTCTGGCACAGCCGCGTCCAGCATCGCGGCCAGTGCGGGCACGGCCGGCGTCACCACCATCGGCGCCATCTCGATCACCAGCGCCGGCGGCGGCCCGCCATCCGCCGGGTCGACCGGGCTGAAGCTCTGCACCGCATAGGCGACCGCAACATGCGCGCCAAGCACCAGCGCGGCCGCAACCGCCCACAGGCCGAGGTCGCGCCAGCCGAGGCGTGACAGCTCCACCGTGGGCGAGGCGGCCGCTTGCCCGGTCATGGACCAGCGGCTCCGCCTGGCGCCGCTGCGGGAGCATCGCCGGCGGGCGCAGCCTCCAGGCCGACCAGGGCGATCTTCAGATAGCCGGCGCCGCGCAGCAGGTTCATCGCCTCCATCAGGTCGCCATAGGCAACCGACTTGTCGGCGCGAAGGAAGATGCGCGTCTGCTTGTCGCCTTTGGTCCTGCCGTCCAGCGTGGCGGCGAAAACCTGGCGCGGCACGGTTTCGTTGCCGATCGCCAGCGTGAGATCATCCTTCAATGTCAGGAACAGCGGCGTCTCGGGCCGGGGCGCCGGCGTCGCGGTCGAGCCCGGCAGGTCGACATTGACATCCACCGTCGCCAAGGGCGCCGCGACCATGAAGATGATTAGCAGCACCAGGATGACGTCGATGAAGGGCGTGACATTGATCTCGTGGCTTTCCTCGAGATCGTCGTCCATGGTCTGACGGATGCGGCTGCCCATGGTCTTGCCCCGCTACTGCGCCGCCAGCGCCGTTGCCGGCGCCACCGTGCGGAAATCGAGGTCGCGGCTGACCAGCCGCTCGACGCCAGCCGAGGCATCGGCGAGGATCTGCCGGTAGCCGGCTATCGAGCGCGCAAAGACGTTGTAGATGACGACGGCCGGTATCGCGGCGACGAGCCCCATGGCGGTGGCGAGCAGGGCTTCGGCAATGCCCGGCGCCACCACCGCCAGGTTGGTGGTCTGCGCCTGCGAAATGCCGATGAAGGCGTTCATGATGCCCCACACGGTGCCGAACAGGCCGACGAAAGGCGCTGTCGAGCCGATCGTCGCCAGCAGTCCTGTGCCGCGCGACATGCGTCGCGCCGCCGCCGCCTCGATGCGTGACAGGCGCGAGGCCACCCGTTCCTTCAGCCCGTCGCCGCCGGCATGGTCGAGCGCGCCGGCCGAAAGTGCTGCTTCTTCCTCCGCCGCCCGCACCAGCAGGGCGCCGGTGCCGCCGTTACGGCCGAGCGCATGGCTGGCCTGCTTCAGCGTCGCGGCATTGCCGATGGCGCGCGCGGCGCGACGGGCGCCGAGCTTGCCGGCAAGCACTTCCAGCGATTTAGCCAGCCATATCGTCCAGGTGACGAGCGAGGCGAAGGCCAACCCGATCATCACCGCCTTGACGATGATGTCGGCCGCCATGAACATGCCCCATGGCGACAGATCGTGCGGCAAGGTGAGCGCCGGCGTCGTCGAGGGCTCGGCCGCCGTGCCGGCCCCGGCTTGCGGCTGTGCAGGCGCCGCGGCTCCCACGGGGGCGGCAGGCGCGGCCGGCGCATTGAGGGCAGGCGCCGATGGTGCCGGCGCCGTGATGGTGGCGGGCACGCCGCTTGCCGGCTGTTCCTGTGCCGGAGCGCTGGCGGCCGTCAGCATGGCGGATGCAAACAGGGCTGCGGCCAAACCGGTTCTCGACATCGCCTTCTTCCTTGTTCTCACAGCCACCAGCCTTTCCTCGCGACAGTCCCGAAGCGTCACTGGAGGTAGCCGACTGGCTGGCCGGTGACGGGGTGCGCGAACACCCCCATCTCCACCCCGAAAATGCCCTTGAGCACATCGCCTTGCATGATCTCGCCGGGCGGGCCGCGCGTCAGCAGCCTGCCGTCCTTCAGGGCGATCAGCTCGTCGCAATAGCGCGCCGCCATGTTGGGATCGTGCAGCACCACGACGACGCAGAGGTCGCGCTTGCGGCTGAGTTCCCTGACCAGCCCAAGCACCTCGACCTGGTGGGCGATGTCGAGCGCCGAGATAGGCTCATCGAGCAGCATGACGCCGGCGTTCTGCGCCACCAGCATGGCGAGCCAGGCGCGCTGGCGCTCGCCGCCCGACAGCTCGTCGACCAACCGGTCGGCAAAGCCGGCCATGTCGGTCAGATCAAGCGCTTCCTCGACATGCCGTCTGTCGTCCTGGCCGAAGCGGCCGAGCGCGCCATGCCAGGGATAACGTCCGAGCGCTGCCAGCTCGCGCACGGTCAAGCCGGTCGCCGCCGGCGTCGTCTGCGGCAGATAGGCAAGCGCCCGCGCCAGTTCGCGCGCACCCCACTGCGCCAAAGGCCGCCTTGCGAAGGTGATGGCGCCAGAGCTTGCCGGCTGCTGGCGCGCCAAAAGCTTGACCAGCGTCGACTTGCCGGACCCGTTGTGACCGATTAATCCGTAGACGCGCGCGCGCCGCAATTCGAGCGAAACCGGACCGAGCAGCGTCCGCTCGCCCACGGCAAAGCGCACCGCGTCGATGTGGAAAGCAGTCTGGCTGTCGGCTCCGGTCAAGGTCCATCTCCAGTATGGCTGCGGGCATCAATCCGATTTTCGGGCAACCGTACCCGGTTGACTATGAAACATGACTGTGCTAGTCAACAATTAAGTCGATTTTTGCGTCAACAAAATATCGTGACGCCTGATGCCGCTTTGAATTTCAGGCAACGAAGCGTTTCCGTGAAGCGATGAACCGCTCTAAGGTCTTCGCTGAAACAGGAAACCGCGCATGATCAAGGCGACACCCTTCGATTTCCCCTATGACGGCAGGCTTGTGGCCGAGAACACCGCGCTGGTCGTGATCGACCTGCAGCAGGATTTCCTGTCGACGACGGGTTACTTCGCTAGGAAGGGATATGATCCCTCGCCGTTGAGAGCGATCCTGCCCGCGGTGAGTCGGCTGATCGCCGCTGCCCGCGAGGCGGGCGTCAGCATCGTCCATACAAGGCAGGGCTACCGGGCCGACATGGCCGACATGACACCTTACGAGAAATGGCGCCGCGGGCGGGCCGGCCTCGACGGCACCGAGATCCTGCTTCGTTCGGGTCCGGGTTTTCAGATCGTTCCGGAAATCGACGTCGCGCCGCAGGACATCATCGTCGACAAGACCTGCAACGGCGCCTTCACCTATACGGATTTCGAGCTCGTGCTGCGCGCGCGAGGCATCACGCATCTTCTGTTTTGCGGATGCACGACGGATGTCTGCGTGCACACGACGCTGCGCGAAGCCTGCGATCGCAACTTCCAGTGCCTGACGATCTCCGACGCCTGCGCCAGCGGCGACAGACGGGCGCATGAGGCGGCACTTCACATGGTGACGGTCGAAGACGGCGTCTTTGGCGCGCTGGCGGATTCGGGTGCGGTCATCGAAGGCCTGTCGCGGCTGGGTGGCGAGGATCGCCAATAAATTCCGTTCAGCCCGTTGCCCGTGTTTCCAGTCCCGTGCGCTGCGCGAAGGCCCCGTGCTGGAATTCGCCGTCCTCGCGCCGCGCCAGCGAATTGCGCAGCAGCGCGATCGTCTCGCGGCCGACTGTCGCGATCTCGCGCGGCGTGTCGACGCCGACGATCATGAATTCATCGATGCCGAGAGCCGCGTAAGCAAGCAGCGACAGGGCGGCCTGGGCCGGCGGACCGGAGACATCGACCGCCTTGTGCACTGCCGAGGAAACTCCCCGGTGGATGCGGACCGGAAGGGCGAAGCGCAGTCTGGCGGCCCGGCCATGTTCGGCGGCGGCGCCGCGCACCCGCTCCATCAACCGCCTGACATCGTCGATCGAACCGGGCGCCAGTTCGAAGACGTCGGCATGCCGGCCGGCCACTCTCAGCGCCGTGCCGGATTGCCCGCCCATGCGGATGACGAGGTCGGCACCATGTGGCCCCTTGCGCGGAACAAAGCCGCCCATGATGCTGTAGAACGCGCCTTCATGGTCGAAAGGCCGCTCGTTCGACCATAGCCGCTTCAACAGAACCAGATATTCGTCGATGCGCTGCCAGATGACACCGTGTCCGACCGGGCGCGTTTCGGCATCGTCGTCGCTCAACGGCTCGCTGATCATCCTGAGCGCCAGGCGGCCGCCGCTGCGGGCGTCGATCGAGGCAAGCTGCCGCGCCGCCACGGTCGGTTCTACCACGCCGGCCCAATGGGTGAGGACCACTTCCAGCGACGAGCTGCGGTCCAGCACCTGGGCGGCAAGATCCATATTGGTGAGCAAGCCGGCCGGATCGTCGACCACGAGGTTGCGGAAACCGCCATCCTCGATCAGCGCCAGCCTGGTCGCCGTCTCGGCAAAGTCGTAGAAAAAGGAAACTGCGCTATCGGCAGGATGGGTCTTGCCGGGGACATGCGTGAATTCGATCGGCATTGCCATCTCCTCCATCTCTGGAATCACGGATGCGGTCAAATACGAATCAATGGCGCACGCGAAAGCGCACCGTGATCCGGTTCATTCAACTCCGATTGCCTGAAGGCGGTGGGTCGTCAGCCTGGCCGGACCACGGCTCAGGGAATGAGGCCCAGAACAACAGCCCCGGTGAACACGAACGCAAGGGCAAAGACGACATAGGCGAAAGCGCCGGCATAGGCCGGGCGAAAGCTCTGGGCATTGGCCAGCCTCTGGCCGCTGCTGCGGGTCTCGGTGTTCTGCATATAGGACATGTCGACCTCCGTCTCGGCGGTTAATCTATAAAAGTTGTAGACTTTGTCGATTGCTATTTTTCGGCCCTGCGCAGAATTTTTTTCTAATAGTGCCGTGAAAATTGGCGCTGAGTTGCTGCAGAGCGGCATCGACCTAATCGACGGACACGGCAGTGTCGGTTTCGCTTCCGGCGCTGGACGGAGCTTCACTTGCTGATCCATTCGTGCATTGGCGCGCCCCGCGTGGGCAGGATAGCATCGCGGCAGAGCGACAATGCGAGATCGTCCAAAGGACATTTAGGAGGAGCAAGGAAATGGGAGCAAGACTGGCCGGCAAGGTCGCCATCGTTTCGGGCGGCGCGACGGGAATGGGCGGGGCGGCCTCGGAACTGTTCGCGGCGGAAGGCGCAAAGGTGGCGATCATCGACCGCAATGGCGAAGCGGCGGCAGCCACCGCCGCGGCGATCCGGGCGCGCGGCCAAATCGCGGAGCATTTTGTCGCCGACGTTTCCGACGAGGCGCAGGTCGAGGCGGCCGTGAAGGGCGCGGCCGAGAAGTTCGGCGCGGTTACCGTCCTGTTCAATCATGCCGGCACCATCGTGATAAAGCCGTTCCTGAGACCAGCGTGCAGGAATGGGATTGGCTGCATGCCATCAACGTGCGCTCAATGTTCCTGATGACCCGCGCCGTGCTGCCCGGCATGATCGCGGCCGGCGGCGGCTCGATCGTCTGCACCTCATCGATCTCAGCGGTGGCGGCGACGCCGAACGAAGTGCTCTACGACACCACCAAGGGCGCCTGTCACATGTTCGCGCGCGCCATCGCCGTGGAGTTCCGCGACCGCAACATCCGCTGCAACGCCGTCTGCCCCGGCTTCATCCGCACACCGCATGGCCTGCGCGAGGTCGCCGATCTGGGCAAGCTCGGCGTCGATGTGTCCGACGCGGCGTTGGCTGCACAGCAGGGGCGGATCGGCGAACCGGAAGAGGTGGCAAAGGCGGCGCTGTACCTCGCCAGCGACGAGTCGAGCTTCGTCAACGGGGCCCATCTGTTCGTCGACAATGGTTTTACCGCGATGTGAGGTGTCCCACGGTCCAGGGTCTTCATCCCAACCCCTACTCGTCTATCGTTCTTCCCGTCTAAACGGCTTCAGCAGCGCCGACGGCGCCACCGCATTGCGCGACATCACCGCCATGGCGACGATAGTGAAGATGAAGGGCAGCATCAGGAACGCCTCGTAGGGGATATGCCCGAGACCACTCGCCTGCATGCGCAACTGCAAGGCATCGACAAAGGCGAATAGCAGCGCGGCGCCCGCCGAGCGCCACGGATCCCAGCGGCCGAACACGACGAGTGCGATCGCCACCCAGCCGCGCCCGGAGACGACGCCGAAGGTGAAGGCGTTGAACTGCGCCATCGACAGGAAGGCGCCGGCCAGCCCCATCAGCGCGCCACCCAGGATAACCGCCTGGAATCGTGTGGCGATGACGCTGACGCCGGCCGAGTCCGCGGCTCGCGGGTTTTCGCCGACCATGCGCACCGACAGGCCCCATGGCGTGCGATAGAGCACGAAGGCAGCGAGCGGTATGGCCAGGATCGCCATGTAGACCAGTGTGAACTGGTTGAACACCGCCGGGCCAAGCACGGGAATGTCGGAGAGGATCGGGATCGGCAGCGGCTGAAAACCCTTGATGCTCGGCGGCACCGATTGCTGGCCGAAGATCAGCCGGTAGAGGAAATAGGCCAGACCCGACGAAAGCAGCGTCACGCCGATGCCGCAGACATGCTGGCTCAAGCCGAGCGCCACCGTGAACAGCGCATGCAGCGCCCCCATCAACATGCCGGTGAGCACCGCCGCCAGGACGCCCAGCCACAGGTTGCCGCTGAGGCTGGCGGCGGTGAAGCCGGTCATGGCCGACAACAGCATGATGCCTTCGATACCGAGATTGAGCACGCCGGCGCGCTCGGAGAACATTTCGCCGAGCGTGGCGAAAGCCAAGGGCGTGGCGATGCGGATGATGGCGGCCAAGAAGCCGACCTGGAAGATCTGTTCGAACACCGCGCTCATTGGGCGGCTCCGACGCGGCGGATGCGATAGGCGGTGAACAATAGCGCCACCAGCATGGCAAGCAGTGCCGTGCCCTGGATGACCTCGCTGAGGAAGGCTGGCACGCCGGTCGCGCGCGACATCGCCTCGGCGCCGGTCATCACGGCAGCCAGGAAGATCGCGGCCGGCACCACGCCGAGCGGGTTGAGCCGCGCCAGCATGGCAACGACGATGCCGGAATAGCCGTAGCCCGGCGAGATGTCGCTCATCACCTGGAAATGCACGCCGCCGACCTCGCCGACGCCGGCGAGGCCCGCCAGCGCACCAGAGAGCAGCGCCGTCGAGAGCAGCACCCGCTGGACATTGATGCCGCCATATCTGGCCGCTTCCGGATTCTCGCCGGTGACCCGGATCCGGAAGCCGAGCGTGGTGCGCACGATCAGGAACCAGATCAACGGTGCCGCGATAAGCGCGGCGATGACGCCGAGATGCAGCCGCGTGCCCTCGATCAGCACCGGGAAATTGGCCGAATCCTCAATCGGCGGCGAGATCGGATAGCCGCTGAAACTATCCTTCCACGGCCCTTCGATCAGCGCCATCAGCGCATAATAGATGACCGAATTGAGCAGCAGCGAACTGACGACGTCGTCGACCTTGAATTTCACCCGCAGCGTTGCCGGCACGAGCGCGACGGCTGCACCGGCCGCAGCGCCTGCCAGCGCCATCAAAAGCATGGCGAGCGATCCCGGCATCGGGATCGCGCCGACGAAGCAGCTCGCCACCGCGCCGGCCAGCAATTGCCCTTCGGCGCCGATGTTCCAGAATTTGGCGCGGAAGGCGACAGCTACCGCCAGCCCGGTGAAGATCATGGGTGCGGCCCGCACCAGCGTTTCGGTGATCGCATAGCTGTCGCCGAGCGACGCCGTGAACATAACGCCGTAGGATTCAAGCACGCCGGCGCCGGCAAGCGCGATCAGGCCGCTGCACAGCACCAGCGCCGCACCGATCGCCAGCAGCGGCAAAGCCAGGTTGAACCAGGCTGGCGTCGAGTTGCGGACTTCGAGGCGGAACATCAGCTATGGCCCTCCGCCCCGGTCATCAGCAGCCCCAGCCGTGCGATCGTCGCATCGGCGCTGGGAAGCGTGCCGGCGATGCGCCCCTCATACATCACCGCGATGTGGTCGCACAGCACAAGCAACTCCTCCAGATCCTCGCCGATGACGATGATGCCGCAGCCCTTGGCGCGCATGTCGAGGAATTTCTCATGGATGAAGCGGGCGGCTCCGATATCGAGGCCGCGTGTCGGCTGCGAGACGACAAGCACCTTCGGATCGAAGGCGAGTTCGCGCGCCAAAAGCGCTTTCTGCAAATTGCCGCCGGACAGCGCACCGGCACGCGTCATCGGCCCGGGGCACCTGATATCATAGGCCTTGATCTGCGCCTCGGCGAAAGCGCGGATCGCATCCGGCTCGAGCAGGCCCTTGCTGCTGAAAGCGGCGGTGCCGATGCGCGGCAGCACCATGGAATCGGCGAGCGGCAAATTGGTGACCAGCCCGGTTGTCATGCGGTCTTCCGGGATGCGGCCAAGGCCCAGCGCCTGCACCTCGCGCGGCGAGAAGCGAGACACTTTCTGTCCCGCAATCGTCATCAGGCCTGCATCGGGGGCTCGCACGCCCGAGATCACCTCCGCCAGCGCCCGCTGGCCATTGCCGGAGACACCGGCAATGCCGAGGATCTCGCCGGCGCGCACGGAAAGCGACACATCGCGCAGCGGCGTGCCCGAATGGCTCGAGGTGGAAATGCCGTCGAGAGTGAGCACCGCTGCCCCCGGCGTCGACGGCCCCTTGGCCGGCGGCACGATCTCGTGGCCGCACATCAGTCGCGCCATTTCCGCCGACGTGGTGTTGGCCGGATCATCGACGCGGCCGGCGACGCGGCCATGCCGCAGCACCGTGCAGCGGTGGGTGAGCGCGCGCACCTCGTTGAGTTTGTGCGAGATGAAGATGATGCCCAGACCCTGCGCCGCCATCGACCGCAAGGCCGAAAACAGCCCGTCGACTTCGCTCGGCGCCAGCACCGCGGTCGGCTCGTCGAGAATCAGCAGTTTTGCGCCACGAAACAGCGCCTTGACGATCTCGAGACGTTGCTGCTCTCCGACAGACAGCGCCGAGACCGGCAGGCTGGGATCGAGTGTCAGCCCGTGCTGGCGGCTGATTTCGGCCAGCCGCGCCAGTCCGCCGGACCGGTCGATCCGTCCGGACTTGCCTGGTATGCCGACAAGCAGGTTTTCCAGCACCGTAAGCCGTGGCGCCAGGTGAAAATGCTGGTGCACCATGCCGATACCCGCGGCCAGCGCATCGGCCGAACTGGTGATCCGCACCTTCCGACCCTGGATGAGGATCTCGCCGGCGTCGGGCGCATAGGCGCCGAACAGCACGTTCATCAGCGTCGTTTTTCCGGCGCCGTTCTCGCCCAGCAGGCCGAGGATCTCGCCGGGCGCGACGCTGAGGTCGACGGCTTCGTTCGCCTTGACGGCGCCGAAACTCTTGGTGATGCCACGCATTTCGATGAGGGGGGCGGGCAAGGGGGAATCCTGGTGAGAATTGGCTTTGCGATTCAGTCCGATAGGGATGCGCTGCTCCCCCCTCTGGCCTGCCGGCCATCTCCCCTCAAGGGGGGAGATCAGATGTCACTTCGGCTTTCGCCAATCTGCACCGTTTGAAGAGACAAGCACCACCGACGAAGCTGCCAATCTCCCCCTCGAGGGGGAGATGTCCGGCAGGACATAGGGGCGCCACGCGCCAACCCCTCAATTAGCGACACTCAATCCGAGACCGGCGTATTCTCGTCGACATCCACCCGGAAATTGCCTTCGAGAATCTCGGCCTTCTTCTTCTCGACCATGTCCTTGACCTCGGCTGGCAGCGTCTTGTCGAACTTGTGGTAAGGCGCGAGGTGAGAACCGCCCTTGGCCATGCGCGAGAAATCGCCATAGTCCTGCGCCGTGAAGACGCCGGCCTTCACCAACTTGATCGCCTGTTCGATGGTCGGATACATGTCCCAGACCGGGCCGGTAATGACGGTGTCGGGGCCAAGGCTCGACTGATCGGACATGTTGGAGATGGCGTAGATCTTTTTCTCCACCGCCGCTTCGATGACACCGAAACGCTCGGCATAGATGACGTCGACGCCGGCGTCGATCTGTGCCACCGCCGCTTCCTTGGCCTTGGGCGGATCAAAGAAGGAACCGATGAAGGCGACCTTCTTCTTGATGTTCGGATTGACCTCCTTGGCGCCGGCGAAGAAGGCGTTGACCAGCCGGTTGACCTCCGGAATGCCCATCGCCGCGACGGCGCCGATCGTGCCCGACTTCGACATCTTGCCGGCGATCATGCCAGAGAGATAGGCGGGCTCGTGGATCCAATTGTCGAAGACGCCGAAATTCGGCTCCGCCGGCCCAGCGCCGGAGCCGAACAGCCAGGCAGTCTTCGGGAACTGCTTGGCCGTGCGGCGCGATTCACGCTCGGCGGCGAAGGCATCGCCCAGCACCAGTTCATAGCCGCCCTGTGCATATTCGCGCATGACGCGGCTGAAGTCGGCGGTCTGTACCTTCTCCGACCATTTATACTCGATGCCGAGTTCCTTCTCGGCCTTCTGCAAAGCGACATGGATCTGGTTGTCCCACGGCTCCTCGATGGGCGTGGCGAAGATCGCCGCCACTTTCAGCTTCTTGTCCTTGGCGAAGGCGGCGCCCGGCAGCATCGCCGCAGCCAGGCCAAGCGCGCCCAGCTCCAGCACGTTGCGCCGCGAAAGGCCTTCGCGCGTCGAATGAGATTTGTTCTTCCGGTTTTCCATTGCAGTCCCCTCTGTTCGACAGCCGTGTCGAGCCGGCCGTTCTAAAAATCAGACGGGGAACTATGGAACGGGTCCGGACTTTTGTCCACATGGTCAAATTTGGCAGATCGATCATATCCGCTCTCCTGGACTAGCCGGGAGGGTGATTGTTCAGACCCGTTCGAGCGCGATGGCGATGCCCTGGCCGACGCCGATGCACATCGTCGCCAGCGCGTAACGGCCGCCGCGTTCGCGCAGCTCCAGCGCCGCCGTGCCGGAGATGCGCGCGCCCGACATGCCCAAGGGGTGGCCGAGCGCGATGGCGCCGCCATTCGGGTTGACGTGCGGCGCATCCTCCGCGATGCCGAGCTGGCGCAGCACGGCGATGCCTTGCGAGGCGAAGGCTTCGTTGAGCTCGATGACGTCGAACTGTTTTGGCGTCAGGCCAACCCGCGCGCACAGTTTTTGCGTTGCCGGCGCCGGGCCGATGCCCATGATGCGTGGTGCAACACCAGCGGCGGCGCCGCCGAGGACGCGGGCGATCGGCGTCAGGCCGTATTTCCTGGCCGCCGCTTCCGAAGCGACGATCAGCGCCGCCGCGCCGTCATTGACGCCCGACGCATTGCCGGCCGTCACTGTGCCGCCTTGGCGGAAAGGCGTCGGCAATTTGGCGAGCGCTTCCACCGTGGTACCGGTGCGTGGGTGCTCATCTCGTGAAACGACCACCGCATCGCCCTTGCGCTGCGGGATCGTAACCGGCGTGATTTCCTTCGCCAGCCGGCCATTGGCCTGCGCGGCGACGGCCTTGTCCTGGCTGCGCACCGCGAAAGCGTCCTGGTCCGCGCGTGAAACCGAAAAATCCTCGGCGACGTTCTCGCCGGTCTCGGGCATGGAATCGACGCCATACTGGTTTTTCATCAGCGGGTTGACGAAGCGCCAGCCGATCGTGGTGTCGTAGATCTCGGCATTGCGTGAAAACGCCGTGTCGGCCTTGGGCATGACGAAGGGCGCGCGGCTCATCGATTCGATGCCGCCGGCGATCATCAGTTCGGCCTCGCCAGCCCTGATTGCGCGGGCGGCGATGGTCAGCGCATCCATGCCGGAGCCGCACAGGCGGTTGACGGTCGAGCCGGGGATTTCCTTCGGCAGGCCGGCCAGCAGCAGCGCCATGCGCGCCACGTTGCGGTTGTCCTCGCCGGCCTGGTTGGCGCAGCCATAGACAACGTCGTCGACCGCCTGCCAGTCGACGCCGGCATTGCGCTCGACCAGCGCCTTCAGCGGAATGGCGCCGAGGTCGTCGGTGCGCACCCGGGATAGCGAGCCGCCAAAGCGCCCGATCGGCGTGCGGATATAGTCGCAGATAAAAGCCTCGGCCATGTCAGGCAGCTCTCCCATTTCCCTCATGCGCCGCCTTGGTGCGGGCGTGCGGGTCGCGCAATGTCTTCAGTTCGAGTTCGCCTGGCGCCCGCGTTTCGTCAAGCGCCTGCGCGAACTTAAGCAGCCAGCCACAGCTCGCCTGCGCCTGGCGACAGCCTTGGCCGCGAGCTCAATGCTTGATCCTGTCCCTCATCGCATACCACAGCATTCCCAGCACATAGAGCGGACCGCGCAGCGCCGTGCCTCCGGGGAACGGCCTCGGGGTCAACGTCGAGAACAGGTCGAGCCGCGAGGCGTCGCCAGTGATGGCCTCGGCGAGCAGCTTGCCAGACAGCGTCGACAGGATGACGCCCTTGCCCGAATAGCCGTGCGCGTAATAGACCTCGCCATAGTGCCCGACATGCGGCAGTCGTGACGTCGTCACCGACACCAGCCCGCCCCATGCGTGATCGATACGACAGCCCGTAAGTTGCGGGAAGGTGCTTTCCATGTGCGGCCGCACGAAGCCGGCAATATCGGCCGGCGGCGACGGCGTGTAGCGCTCGCCGCCGCCGAACAGCAGGCGGCCGTCCGCCGACATGCGGTAATAGTTGACGACGAAACGCGTGTCGGACACTGCGACATTGGCCGGGATGACGCTGCGGGAGCCCTCCAGCGGCTCGGTGGCGACGATGTAGTTGCCGACCGGCATTATGCGGCTGTTGACGCGCGGCTCCAGCCCATTGAGCAGCGCATCGCCAGCCAGCACGACATGCTTTGCCCGCACCGATCCTTTTGATGTCGAGACCCGGATCGAAGGCTCGCGCTCAAGCCGCACGGCCACCGAATTCTCGTGGATGACGACGCCGGCCGCGCTTGCAGCGCGGGCAAGCCCGAGCGTGTAATTCAAGGGATGCATGTGGCCGCCGAGCGGCTCGTACATCGCGCCGTGATAGGGCGTGTCGACCTTGGCCCTCGCCTGAGCCGCCGATAGGATCTCGACGTCGCGGAATCGCATCACGCTCTCGAGGCATTTCGCCTCTTCCTCCAGATCCCTGAGATCAGAGCCGTTGACCGCGCCGACCAGATGGCCGGTCAGCCTGAGATCGCAGTCGATTGCATGGCGCTCGATAATGTCGAGCACCAGGCTGCGCGCCTCGAAGGCGAGGTCGAACAGCGCCTTCGCCCGTTCAGGCCCGTAAAGCTTGACCAGGCCCTTGGCGCCCTTGCGCAGGCCGGGGATCATCTGGCCGCCATTGCGGCCCGAAGCGCCCCAGCCGATCTTGCCGCCTTCCAGCAGCACCACCTTCAAGCCGCGTTCGGCGGCGTGAAGAGCGGCCGACAGACCGGTGCAGCCGCCGCCGACGACCACCAGGTCGGCCTCGGCATCGCCGATGAGTGCAGGATGGTTCGGCGCCGGATTGGCGGTGGCGACATAGTAGGACTTGCCGATGTCGAGACCGGAATTGAAACCCGTTGAAGATGCCATGATCACACCTTCAACAGCAGGTGGTCGCGTTCCCAGCTCGTCACGACGCTCTGGAACAGGTCGAGCTCGACGCTTTTCACGCGCAGATAGGTCTGGACGAAGTCCTCGCCGAGCAGTTTGCGCACCGGTTCACAGGCCTCGAAACGGTCCAGCGCCTCCTCCATTGTTTTCGGCAGCGTGCTCTTGATCTTGTAGGCATTTCCGGATGCTTCCGCCGAGCGCGCCAGCTTCTGTTCGACGCCCAGATAGCCCGCCAGAAGCGAGCCGGCGATCGCCAGATACGGGTTGCAATCGGCACCCGGCAGTCGGTTCTCCACCCGCCGCGCAGCGCGCCCGCCGGCCGGTACGCGCAGGCCGCAGGAGCGGTTGTCATGCGACCATTCGATGTTGGCCGGCGCACTGTGGTTCGGTCTAACGCGCCGGAACGAGTTCACGTTGGGCGCGAACAGCGGCATGATTTCGGGAATGTATTTTTGCAGGCCGCCGATGAAATGACCGAACATCGCGGTATCGGCATCGTCACTGCCGGCAAACAACGTGTTGCCGGCCTCATCGATGACGGACATGTGCAGATGCATCGAGCTGCCGGCCTGTGCGGCGATCGGCTTGGCCATGAAGGTCGCATACATGCCGCCTTGCTGGGCGGCCTGGCGCGTCAGCCGTTTGAACAGCAGCACCTTGTCGGCCAGCGGCAGGGCGTCGCCGTGCAGGAAGTTGATCTCCAGCTGCCCCGGTCCCGATTCATGGATCAGCGTGTCGAGCGGCAGTCCGGCGGCCGCCGCATGGTCATAGACGCGCCGGACCACCGGTTCGTATTCCTCGAGCGCCGCCATGTCGTAGGGATGCTGCACCGCCTCGGCGCGGCCATTGCCGCCGGTGGGCGCGGTCAGCGGCTTGTCAGGATCGGGATTGGGCGCGGTCAGGTAGAATTCGAGCTCCGGCGCCACTACCGCCCGCCAGCCGCGCTGCCGGTAGAGATCGAGAACGGCGCGCAGGACATGGCGCGGCGAGGCCATCCAGGGCCGGCCGTCCATGTGGAAGGCGTCGGCGAAGACGTAGGCCTTGCCAGCGCCGGCGCCCGGCGCCAGGCAAAGCGTCGAGACATCGGGCACGATGCGCATGTCGGGGTCCGAATACGCGAACCCCTCGTCGATGGAACCGGAATAGCGGCCGTCTATGCTGACCAGGAAGGCGCTGCTCGGCAAATAGAGCGCGCGGTCTTCCAGTGCCTTGAGGAATTTTGCCGTCGGCAGTGTCTTGCCGCGCAGCACGCCGTTCATGTCAGGCACAAGGCATTCGACCTCGTTGATGCCGTGCTGCGCCAACCAGGCCTTGGGATCGGTGGAGGGCGCGGTATTCGTGTTCTTCTCAAGCATTTCGTTCAAGTCCGTATCAGAGAGAGTATGGCTTGCGCGGCCACGTCCGTTCCGGGGTTCAGCGCCATCTGGGCTGCATTTCCCTTGAGGCGGGCGCGCATGGCGTCGTCGGCCAGCAGGCCGAGAATGGCTCTCTCCAATACTCCTTCGGTCCAGCCGTCACGACCGATATGGTCGCCGGTGCCGGTCTCTTCGGCGCGGCGTGCATTGTCGTGGCCGTCCCGGCAATAGGGCATGATCAGCGACGGCACGTCGAAGCGCAGCGCCTCGCAAAAGCTGTTGTCGCCGCCATGATGGCTGAACAGTTCCGACTTCGCCACCGCCGAGGGCTGCGGGAACCAGGCGTCGAGAGAGACATTGTCCTGCACCGCGCGGTAAGCGTCGGGCAGACCGCCGACATGACGATGAAGCGCGCCGGCAGCTTGTCGGCGAGACGCCGGAAAGGCCGGCATGGCAGATGAAGGCGGGCGCCACGCGCACGCACGGCCTGCGCGATGCCGATGCAATCCAACGCCGCGCCGAAGGTTGCTTCGGGAAACAGCGCGATGTTCGGGCTGGCTTTACGCGTCAATTATTCCTCTTCATTCCGGCTGGCTGACCATGCCGAACAGCGCGGGAGCGCCGCGGCCGCCTGCTTGCGGTCGCAGTTTGCGAGAGCCGCAGATGGACGCGAAGCAGATCGGCAGTCACCTAATACTGCCGGCTTTCGAGCTGGTCGAGTATTTTCAGATGTTCGCGCAGCGATTGCCGCAGCCGGAAGAGGTTGGCGGCTGCCGGCATCTATGCTGGCAGCCGCCGCAGCTTGAGGTGATCGGACAAGGCATCCGCCACGAAGCGGTTGGCCGCAAACACATGTGAGGCCGGATGCCCCGTCGTCCTTGGCGATGCTACGGCGTCGGTTGCATTGCAGCGGCCGTCTCGTCGATCTTGCCGGCAAGGACACCTTGGGCCCAAGCGGTAACCTCGGCGTCGACGGGCTTGTTGGCCATATCCGTCAACGCCGCGTCGAGTGCGGCCGGGTCGGTGCCGACCTCTGCCGCGTCGACCACTTCCTGCTGGGCGTCGATCTGGTCCTGCAGAGCCGATATCTGTCCAGGCAGGGCCGCCTGCTCCTCGGGCGACATGGCGGCGATCTGGTCCGGCGTCAGCGACGTCAATGCGTCCAGCTGTGAATTCAGAGCGTCCAGCTGGGCTTGTGCGACCTTGGCTTTGGCCGACTGCGTCACGAAGGCCTGAAGCGCAGCGAATTTCTTGCTCTTGGAATTCATATAGGCGTTGACGTTGCGCTGCAGCGAGTTCAGCCGGCCGAGCTTGGCGTGGAGGTTCTTTTCCTTGGGAAGGGACGAGACCTTTGTCTTCGTATCGACCGTGGACGTCTCCGCTGTGGCCTTGGCTACCTGCCCCCGAGCCGACGAGGACTTGCCGTGCGCGGCGCCGCTGCCGCCGTGGGTGCCGCTGTTGCCGTGGGCGCCACCATTGCCATTGCCGCCGCTGTGACCACCACCATTGCTATGCCCGTTGCCGCCGGCAACGGCCAGGGCCGGAGACGCCAGAAGGGCCAATGCGGCCAGCGCCGCGAATACAGTTTTCCGGTTTGTCATGATGGTCTCCTCGGGATACGCCGCCCTGCGCCCGCAGCTATGGTAAGTTCGTATGAGAAGCCGCTAACTATGCGCAGTAAACTTTAGATAAAGACTGTCTCAATAAGAGAGCAGAGCAACCTGTCTGTGCAGTAACTGATTGATATAAAATAGAAATCGGCGTTCTTGAACGGCTGCGGTACTGAAGTCCCATGCCGGTCGGACCATGGTCCGAACTGCCGGTCAGAGTTGATTTCGGCGCGGCCGGTCGGCGATGCGGCTCTGGCCCAGAACGCGCAGGCGATGGCGCTTTTCATCAACAGCCTGAAGGCCAAGGCGGCTGCTTCAGCCTATGCTTTCGCCACCGTCGATCACCAGCGCCTGGCCGGTCATGAAGGATGATCGATCGGAAACGAGGAACAGGATCGCCTCGGCGATTTCCTCGGCGCTGGCCCAGCGCCCCATCGGGATCTTGGTGCGGACATAGTCTTCGATTGCTTCGCGTCCGCCCATCTGGGCGATGAACGGTCCATTGAACGGCGTGTCGACCCAGCCCGGGCAGAGCGCGTTGACGCGCACATTGTGGCGGGCATAGTCCAGCGACATCTGTCTGGTCATCGCCACCACGGCATGTTTCGACGTCGCATAGGCGATCATCTCGCGGTCGTAGAACACGCCTGAATTGGAGGCCGTGTTGAGGATGACGCCTCCGCCCTGCGCGACCATCGATGGCATGACGATCCTCGCCGCCAGGAACTGCGCCCGCACATTGACCCGCCAGGAGGCATCCATGCCGTCGGCCTCGACCTCGGTCAGCGTGCCGCCGACCTGGATGCCGGCGTGATTGTGCAGGATGTCGATGCGCCCATGCCGGTCGATCGTGCCGATAATGAGTTCTTCGACCGCCGAGTCGTCCGAGACGTCGGTGGCTACCGCCTCCGCCCGGCCGCCCGCGGCGCGTATGTCTGAAGCCGTCGCCTCGCCGCTGGTCCGATCCCGGTCCGCGATGACGACCACCGCGCCTTCCCTGGCCATGATCATGGCGCCGGCGCGCCCGATGCCGGAACCGGCGCCTGTCACCACGGCGATGCGGTCTTCGAGGATCATGATGCGACCTTCAGTTTGACGGCTTGCGCTGGCGCAGCTGCCATTGGGCAAGCACCACGAGCAGGACGGAGGCGACGAGCACGATCGTCGCGATGGCATTGATCTCCGGCGTCACCCCGCGCCGGATCGACGCAAAGACATAGATCGGCAGCGTCGTCTGCGCGCCGGCGACGAAGAAGGCGATGATGAAATCGTCGAAGGAGAAGGTGAAGGCGAGCAGGAAGCCGGCGACCACCGCCGGCATGATCTGCGGCAAGACGATCGAGCGGAACGTCGTCAGCGGCGTGGCGTAGAGATCGCTGGAGGCCTCGACCAGATTGCGGTCGAGGCTTGCGAGGCGCGTGCCGACGATCATCGTCACCAGCGCCATCGAGAACAGGCCGTGCGCGGCGATGATCGAACCATAGCCGAGCGACAGGCGCGGCGGCTGGTCGTCCGGCCAGATCGAGGCGAGGAACGGATTGACGACGGCAAACAGTTGGACGAGCGCGACCAGTGTCGAAATGCCGATGACGACGCCGGGGACGACGATCGCGGCCCCAAGCAAGGCGTCGAAGACAGCGCGGGTCCGCACCCCGACGCGTGCCAGGCCAAGGGCTGCGGCGGTACCGAACACCGCCGCCAGCAAGGCGCTGGTGGTGGCGATGAACAGGCTGTTCTTCAGCGCCTCGACCAGGAACGGGTTCGCCAACGCCTTGCCGTACCATTGCACCGAAAAACCGGTGAATTCGCTGGCGTGGTGACCGGCGTTGAAGGAGAACAGCACGACCAGTGCGATCGGCAGGTAGAGGAAGACGAAGACGGCAATGACGAAGGCGCGCATCAGATCAAATCCACCCGGCGGGCGCCCGAGACGCGGGTCGAGATGCGGTTGGCGGCAATCAGCACCACAACCGAAACCAGCACCAGCGTGATCGCGATGGCCGATCCGAACGGCCAGTTGCGCGATTGCAGGAACAGGTCGACCAGCGCATTGCCGATGAAGAACACCTTGCCGCCGCCGAGCAGCGTCGGAATCAGGTACTCGCCGAGCAGCAGGATCATCACCAGGGAGAAGCCGGTCATCACGCCGGGCAGGGACAGTTTCAGGGTCACGCCTAGAAAAGTAGAGAGCGGCGTCGCGCCGAGATCGGCGGAGGCCTCCAGCAGGCGACGGTCGAGCCGCTCGAGGCTGACATAGATCGGCAGGATCATCAGCGGCAGGTAGCCGTAGACGATGCCGAGCAGGACGGCGCCAGGCGTGTTGATGAGCCTGACATCCTCGATGCCGACAAAGGCGAGCAGCGCCGGTATGCCGCGTCCGCCTAGAATGTACATCCAGGCATAGGTCCGCATCAGAAGGCTGGTCCAGAACGGAATGACGACCAGCGCAAGCAGGATCAACCGCCAGCGCTGCGGCGCCCGCAAGGCGAGGTAATAGGCGACGGGATAGGCGACGAGCAGACAGGCGAGCGCGCCCACCGGAGCGAGCACCATCGTGTTCCAGAACGCGGTCGCCCGCGCCGGAAGATTGGCATATTGCGCCAGTGTGAAGGCCGCCTGATAGCCGCCCTCCGGCGCCCGCTCGCCGACGCTGAAAACGGCGATGGCCATGAACGGCAGCACCAGGAACACGACGAGCCAGGCGGCCGCCGGCCCGAGCAGCATGGCCGTCAGCAGATTTTTGCGAATGCCGCGCATCGAAGGATTGCCCCGGTGCCGGCGGGTCGGGGCCCGCCGGTCAAGTTTGTCTCGAATGGGATTTGTTGCCCGCCTGGCTCAAGCAGACTTGAAACGCGCCATCAGCTCGGCGCGGCCCGGATCGGTCAGCGTTGCAGCAGCGCCGAACTCCAGCGGCGTCAACAGGTCGGCCGCCGGATAGAGGATCGGATTGTCCAGCACTTCCTTGGGAAGCAGTTTGTTGACGCGCGCGTCGGTCGAGGGCGCGCCGTTGGCGAGGTGCTCCTTCACCGCGACCTGCGGGTTCATCAGGTAGTTAAGCAAGGCATAGCCGGCCGGCTTGTTCGGCGCGTCTTTCGGGATGGCATAGAAGTCGGTCCAGATCTCGCCGCCTTCCTTGCCCAGCACATAGGCGATCTCGGGAATGTCGCGATGGAGCTGCGCGCCGTCATTGGTCCAGCACATCGTCATCCAGGCGTCGCCCGCGCGCATTCCCGGCTGGTAGTCGGAAGACACCGCGAACAGATGCGGCTTGACCTTCAGCAGAAGCTCTTCGGCCTTGGCGAGTTCGTCCTGCTTGAGCGAGTTGAAGGAGTAGCCATAATATTTCAGCGCATTGCCGATGGTTGTGAGCTGGTAGTCGTGGACCATGGTGCGGCCGTCGCCTTCCGCCATCGCGGTGTCCCAGAACTCCTTCCAGCTTGTCATCGGCTTGGTCAGCTTCTTGGTGTTGACGGCAAAACCTGTCGTGCCCCAGTTCTTCGGCACCGCGTAGATGGTGCTGTCGATCGTGCCCTCGGAGGTGAAGCGCGGGTCTTCCTGCGTGCCATCGAAATTCGGCAGCTTGGCCATGTCGAGCGGCTCGATTATGCCGAGCTTCTTGTAGGTCGAGATCGTGTAATTGGTCGGCACGAACAGGCTCCAGCCCGAGGCGCCCGCCTGCAATTTGGCCAGCATCTCCTCGTTGGAACCGAACACGTTGACCTCGACGGCGACGCCTGTGTCCTTCTTGAAGTTCTCGAAGGTCTGCGGGTCGTGATAGTTCGGCCAGGTGGCGATCGCCATGCGGTCGCCGAGGTCTTCGGCGGCGAAGGCCGGCGTCGGCACGATGCCGATCTCGCGCGCCATCACCGCCGTCGCGATGCCGAGGCCGGTGAGGCCGAGGAAGTCGCGGCGGCCGATAGAGCCGCGCTTGAGGCGCATCAGCTGGTCGACGAAATTCTCGGGGCTTATCGGCAGTCCGTCACGATATGATTTCGACATGTTTTTCTACCCTCTGGTTGGTCCCGTTGTTCTTTGGGTCCGCAAACGCCAGCGGCGTTCCGGCGGCAAAGCCGATGGCGACGGGTTCACCCGGCTTGAAGAGATTGCCTTGGCCGACCACATGATCGGTCTTGGCCAGCAGCGTTCCGATACCCTGGACCTCGACCGCGTATTCCGCCGTGGAGCCCAGAAAGATCCGGTTGCGGACGATGCCCCTGAGCGGGCCGCTTGTCGGACCACCGAGGCTGAGCGATTCAGGACGCAGGCTGACCGAAACGGTTTCGCCCTGTCGCAAGGCGGCCCGCTTGCGCGCCGCAATGACCGTGCCGTCCGCCAGTTTCACATCCACCAGGTCGCCTGAATGCCCGGCGACGGCGCCGCTCAGCAGATTGGTCTTGCCGACGAAATCGGCGACGAACAGGTCGGCCGGCTCGTCATAGATTTCGCTGGGTTGGCCGAGCTGGACGATGCGGCCGCCATTCATGACGCAGACGAAGTCGCTCATCGACAGCGCCTCCTCCTGGTCGTGGGTGACGAGCACGAAGGTGATGCCGATCTCGCGCTGCAGGTTCTGCAATTCGATCTGCATGTCGGTACGCAGCTTCTTGTCGAGCGCCGCCAGCGGCTCGTCGAGCAGCAGCACCGCCGGCTTGTTGACCAGCGCGCGCGCCAGCGCGACACGCTGCTGCTGGCCGCCGGACAATTCGTGGATCTTGCGCCTGTTATAGCCGGCGAGCCGCACCATTTCGAGCGCCGCGCCGGCGCGCTCGCCGATCTCGCGCGACGCCAGCCGCGGCCGTGCCTGGCGCAATCCATAGGCGACGTTGTCTTCCACATCCAGATGCGGGAACAGCGCGTATTGCTGGAACACCATGTTTACCGGCCGCCTGTAGGGCGGCGTGCCGGCCATGTCCTGGCCGCGGATGAACACCTTGCCCTCGCTCGGCTGCTCGAAGCCGCCGATCATGCGCAGGCAGGTCGTCTTGCCGCAGCCGGATGGTCCGAGCAGAGCGACAAAGGCAGAGGGCGGCACGGCCAGATCGATGCCGGTGACCGCGGTCACCGCGCCATAGCGCTTGGTGACGCCGCGAAACTCGATGTCGGGCACTGCGGTCAAGGCTGCGGGCTCCAGCGGCAGGCGATGCGATTTCAGGACGCTACCAGAGCCAATGGCAGCTAGTATATACCTCGCAGGTGGTATATCTCACCTATTTTCTCGTTTAAGGGGGTATTGGATGTCCCGCAGCGACGACTACAGCCAGCTCGCCGCGCTGGTCGCGGCGACGCGGGAGACGACGGGCGACCTCTTCGGCAAGGCGATGGTCGCGTGGCTGCGGCAGCATGTCGGCTTCGATCATTGCGTGATCTTCGGCTACCGCGGCGCTGCCCGTCCGCCGCTGCTGTTCGAGACCTTCTCTGCGACCGAGAGTCATGTCTTCGTCGCGCTTTACCAGGATGGACCCTATCTGCTCGACCCGTTCCATCACGCGGCGGTCGAACGCAAGGAAGGGTTCTGGCGCATGCGCGAGCTGGCGCCGGACCGCTTCTACGCCAGCGAATATTTTCGCTCCTACTACAGCCAGACCAGGCTGGCCGAGGAGGTCGGCTTCTTCGTGCCACTGCCGGGCAAGGATGCGCTGGTGCTTTCGCTGATGCGGCTCAGCGCTTCAGGTCCATTCGGAACCGCCGACGCCAGGCTGCTGCGCGACATGGCGCCGGCGGTGGTCGCCTTCGCCCGCCTGCGCTGGCCCGCCCTTCCTGCCGACGAACCTGTCGAGGCCAGGCAGGACGATGCGATCGCTCAGGTCAATGAGTTCGACCGCGCCCATATCTGGAAGAGCTTGTCGCTGACGCCGCGCGAAAAGCATGTCGTCGACCTGGTGCTGCAGGGGCATTCCACGGAATCGATCGCCAGGGCCATGCGCATCGTGCCGGGGACGGTGAAGGTCCATCGTCGCAACATCTACCGCAAGCTCAAGATCAAGTCGCAGGCCGGTCTCTTCGCCCGCTTCGTCGAGATCATCGACGCGCGGACAAGATAAATCCCCGGCCTTTCGATCAGGTTCTTGCGCCAGCCTCCCAGGAACCGGTCTCGGCCATCTGCTTCAGCAGCGGCGCCGGCTTGAAGACATCCTTGCCCGTCCGCTGATGCCAATATTCGAGCCGCTGGACGATCTTGTCCGCGCCTTCGAGACCGGCCCAGAACATCGGCCCGCCCTTGCCGATGGGAAAGCCGTAGCCGTTGACCCAGACGACATCGATGTCGGAGGCGCGGGCGGCTATCTCTTCTTCGAGGATTTTCGCCCCTTCATTGATCAGTGGGTAATGCGTGCGCTCGATGATTTCTTCCGCGCTGATTTCGCGCGGCGCGATGCCCTTCTTTGCCGCCTCGTCGCGGATTAGCGCCTCGACTTGCGGGTCTGGGACCGGCATACGTGACCCGTTCTCGTAGAGATAAAAACCTCGACCGGTTTTCTGGCCGAAAAGCCCCTGTTCGCACAGCGTGTCGGCGATCACTGCCGTCTGGCCGCGGGCCTTGCGGTTGCGCCAGCCAATGTCGAGGCCGGCGAGGTCGCCCATCTGGAACGGCCCCATCGGCCAGCCGAAATCGGTGAACGCCTTGTCGATCCGGCTTGGCGTCGCGCCCTCCAGCAGGAGCGCTTCAGATTCGGAGCCGCGCGCGGCCAGCATGCGGTTGCCGACGAAGCCGTGGCAGACGCCGACCACGACGGCGACTTTACCGATGCGGCGCGCCAAATCGACCACCGTCGCCAGCGCATCGGGCGCGGTCTTTTCGGCGCGCACGATTTCCAGCAGCTTCATGACGTTGGCCGGCGAAAAGAAATGCAGGCCCAGTACATCCTGCGGGCGCGAGATCGAGGCGGCGATTTCATCGATGTCGAGATAGGAGGTGTTGGTGGCAAGGATGGCGCCCGGCTTGGCCACGGCGTCGAGCTTGCCGAACACCTCCTTCTTCACAGCCATGTCCTCGAACACAGCCTCGATGATCAGGTCGCAATCGGCGAGGTCGGCGTAGTCGATCGAGCCGGTGAATTGGGTAAGCCGCTGCCGCTTGGTGTCTTCCGTCAAGGAACCACGCGAGACCGAGACGGCATAGTTCTTGTCGATCATGCCGAGCCCGCGCTGCAAGGCTTCCTCGCTGGTCTCCAACAAGGTGACCGGAAAACCGCCATTGGCGAAGGCCATGGCGATGCCGCCGCCCATCGTGCCGGCGCCGATGACGCCGACGCGGGCGATCCTGCGCTTGACGAGATCCTTGTCGGGAATCCTTGCCGCCTCACGCTCGGCGAAGAACAGATGCCGCTGCGCCCGCGACTGATCACCGGCGACCAGATTCACGAACAGTGCGCGCTCCGACGCCAGCGCCTCGTCGAAGGGCAGCGTGACGGCGTTGCGCACCGCCTGCGCACAGGCGATCGGCGCTTCGAGGCCGCGCGCTTTTCGGGTAAGAGCAGCAGCCTCGTCATCGAAGGCCGCCATATCGGTTTTCTTGATCTCGTCATCGCGATCGCGCACCGGCGTGAACGGACCACCCTTGCGGGCGATCTCCCTGGCGAAGTTCACGGCATGGGTGGTCACGTTACTGTCGAAGGCAGCATCGACCAGTCCGGCTCCATGCGCCTCATCAGCCCCGATCGGCGCGCCGGAAACGATCATCCTCAGCGCTTTGATCGCGCCGACAAGGCGCGGCAGCCGCACCGTGCCGCCGCCGCCCGGCAGCAGGCCGAGCTTCACCTCGGGCAGGCCGAGCCTGGCGGCGGCATCGGCAACGCGGAAATGGCAGCCGAGCGCCAGCTCCAGCCCGCCGCCGAGCGCGGTGCCGTGGATGGCGGCAACCGTAGGCTTGGCGATCGTTTCCAGCGTCGCCACAATGGCGCGGAGTTCAGGCTGCCGCACCGGCTTGCCGAATTCGGTGATGTCGGCGCCGGCCACGAAAGTCCGGCCCGCGCAGGCGAGGACGATGGCCGCGACCGAAGGGTCGTCCCGCAATGCCACCAGCGCCTGCATCAGCGGCTCGCGGACATGGAAGCTCAGCGCGTTGACCGGCGGGTTGTCGATGGTGACGATGGCGACGTCGTTGTCCCTGGTGACGCTGACGAAACTGGACAAGCTGAACCTCCCGCGACCGGCTACGATCGGCAGGGTTTACTAGGCCGCGCCGCGAATGGGAACCGCGTGTCGCACTGGCACAACGCTTGTCAGGACAGGCTGTAGGGCGGCAGCTGGCGAGTTGCGGTGGAACGAAGGCACGAATATCACCGCACCGCCTTCTCCCCACCGGCCGCCGTGATCACGCCGACAATGATCAGCCCGGTCAAAAGCAGGCGCACGCCGGCGCTGACGCCGAATGTGTTAAGCATGGTGAGCAGCAGCACCAGGAACAGCGCCGCGCCCCAGACGCCTGGCACGTTGGCCTTGCCCCCGGCCACCGACGTGCCGCCGATGACGACGACGGCTATCGAGGCCAGCAGATACTCGTTGCCGATATCGACATTGGCGCCGCGGAAATAGCCGGCGAGCAGCGCGCCGTCGATGCCGCCGAGCGCCCCTGACAGCGTGTAGGTAAGAAAGCGGACGCGGCCGACGTCGACGCCGGCGAGCCAGGCGGCGCGGATGTTCTGGCCGATCGCCAGTACAGAACGGCCATAGATCATACGCTGCAAGGCGATGGCCGCGCCGAGGGTGAACAGCACGGTGAGAACCGCCAGCACCGGAATGCCGAGAACCTGCCGGTTGGCGAAATCGGCAAAACCCGGCGGCGGCTTGATCTGCAACCCGCGCCCGTAGCTGATGTCGACCGACTGGATGATGAAGCTCGCCGACAATGTGGCGATGATCGGCGGAATGCGCAGCGCCCAGATCAGCAGATAGTTGGCGACGCCGATGGCGGCACCACAGGCAAGCGCGGCCAGCAGGCCGGCCACGATCATGGCATCGCTGCCACCCATCACCTTCATGGCCACCGCGCTGGCTAGGCCGATATTGGCCGGCAGCGACAGGTCGACGTTGCCGGGCCCAAGCGTGATGACGAACATCTGGCCGACGCCGACGATGACGGTGAACACGGCCAGCGACAGCGCGGCGGTGACCATGCCGCCGGCGCCATAGCCGCCGGTGAAGGCTATCGTCGCCAGCCACACGACAAGCGCGCCGATGAACGACCAGATCCAGGGTTTGGCGGTCAGCGACCTCAGCAATGTCATCGCTTACCTCTCCCTTCGGCTGATCAGCACCCGCGCCGCCAGCACGATGATCAGGATGGCGCCGTTGGCCGCCACCTGCCAGTCGGGCGGGATGTGCATGAAGGTGAGCAGCGGCGATGCCGCCAGCGCCAAGGTCAGCGCGCCGATCACCGCGCCGATCGGCGACACCCGGCCGCCGACGAATTCGCCGCCGCCGAGGATGACGCCGGCGATCGAAAGCAGCGTGTAGCCATTGCCGATATTGGCATCGGCCGAGGTGGTGATGCCGATCAGCGCCATGCCGGACAGCACGCCGAACAGACCCGTCAGCGCGAACAATACGACCTTGGTCTTGAGCAGCGACCAGCCGGCGCGTTTGAGCGCGGCCGGGTTGCCGCCCGAGCCGCGCAGAATCACGCCATAGGAGGTGCGCATCAGCCCGAAATGGACGATCAGTCCGATCACCAGCGCCGCGATGATGGGGAAGGGCACGAAGGGCGGCTTGAACGCCATGATCGCCAGCAGCCAGTCCGGCGCCTTGCCGCCCGGTTTGGGCAGGACGAGAATGGCCAGCCCCTGCCAGACGAAACTCATGCCCAGCGTCACCACGATCGACGGCAAATTGCGCAGGTGGATCAGCGCGCCGAGCAATGCATAGACGCCGATCGATGCGAGCAGGACGGCCACACCGATGAGAGGCGCGTCCTTCAGCCAGGTCGCGGTGACGCAGCCGACGAAACCGACAAAGGTGCCGATCGACAGGTCGAGCTCGTTGCCCGATATGACGAACATCTGCGCGATCGTCGCCAGCGCGATCGGGATCGCCAGGTTCAGCATCAGGCCGAAGCCGAAATAGCTGATGGCGCGCGGATTGAGCCAGGCGATGGCGAGCAGCACCAGCGCCATTGACAGCGCCGGCAGCAGCCCGCGCAGCAGGCGGGCGCGCGCCGCTCCGCTCCCGAAAGTCTTTGAACCGTTTTGAACCGAGACGGCTGTCATCTCAGGCCGCGTCGCCGAAGGAGGACTGGATGATCTTTTCTTCCGTCAGCTCGTCGCGCGTCAGATTGGCGACGATGCGGCCGTTCTTGAAAACATAGACGTGGTCGCAATTGTCGAGTTCTTCCGTTTCCGTGGTGTACCAGAGGAAGGTGCGGCCTTTGCCGGCCTCCTCGCGCACGAGATCGTAAACCTCGAGCTTGGTGCCGATGTCTACGCCGCGCATCGGGTCGTCCATCAGCACGATGCCGGCATCGGAGCCGAGAGCCCGGGCGAACAAGGCCTTCTGCTGGTTGCCGCCCGACAGCGAAAAGATGTTGTTGTTCATATCAGGCGTGCGGATGCCGATCTTCTTTTGCCAGAACCCGGCCAGTTCGGCCTCGCGCCGCGGCGAGATCAACAGCCCGTTGCGCAGCCGTGCCAGCGAGCGGATGCCGATATTTTCAGCGATCGACCACTGCGGAAAGATGCCGTCCGACTGGCGGTCGCCGGCCACTAGCGCCACCGGTGCGGTGACCTCGATACCGGCCTTGGCGCGGGACGCGGCGGCGAAAATCGCCAGCAGCAGGTCGGTCTGGCCATGCCCGGCCAGGCCGGCAAGTCCGATGATCTCGCCGGCGCGGGCCACCAGCTCCTTGCCGTCCTGCTGCCGCACCGGCCGGGCACGCACGCGCAACGGGCCGGCCTCGGCTTTCCGGGTTTCGGCGGGCGCCCTGTGATGTGCTTCGGCACCGCCCATGGTGGCGACCAGCCTATCGCGGTCGAAGGCGTTCGCCGCGTCGGCGGCGACAACCTTGCCGTCGCGCATCACGACGATGCGATCGGCGTTCTGCAGCACTTCGCCCAGCACGTGAGAGATCAGGATGCAGCTGCCGCCCGACGCGACGAAGCGGCGCACGAAGGCAAGCAGCTGGCCCGCCGTGTGCGCGTCGAGCGAGGAAGTCGGCTCGTCCAGGATGACCAGGTGCAACGGCTCTCGGGTCAGCGTGAACGCGCGCGCCACCTCCACCATCTGTCGCCGTCCGATGGAAAGGTCGCCGGCGATGTCGGCCGCCGAGATGCCATGGTCCGGAAAGATTTCGTCCAGCTTGGCCGCGATCAGCGCGGCCGCCTTGCGCCGCCAGCCGAAGCCGGTGAGCGAGGCGTGGTTGATGCGCGTGTTCTCGGCGACGCTGAGATTGGGACACAGCGACAGTTCCTGGAAGACGCAGCGTATGCCGAGCTGCTGCGCCCGCGACACCGAGTAATTCCCCTCGGAGCCGCCATGCACGCCGATCGTGCCGCTGTCGGGCGCCAACGTGCCCGCCACCATATGCATGAGCGTCGATTTGCCGGCGCCGTTGTGGCCGACGAGGCCGACGCACTCGCCGGGCCTGACATGGAAATCCACCCCACCCAGCGCGCGAACGGCGCCGAAGTGTTTTTCGGCGCCGCTCAGTCTGATGATGTCCGCGTTCCCTTCAGGCATGCTCAACGATATCCGGTCGGCGATGTGCACGGCAACGCGTACGCGACATTCACTTGATATTGGCTTTGATGGCCGCGATGGCATCTTCCTGCGTGTATTCGTGGGTGGCGACACCGCCCTCCTTGATTTTCGGCAACGCGGCTTCGAAATCGTCCTGGGTGAAGGCGAGATACGGCACCAGCAGGTCGTGCGGAATGTCCTTGCGGCCATCGAGCACCTGCTGCGCCACCCAGAAGGCGAGCGTCGAGACACCGGGCGCAATCGAGGCCGACCAGGTCTGGTAGCCGTCCTTTTCCTTCTGTTCCTTCCACCATTTCAGCTCGTCCTGCCGATTGCCCATGATGATGGTCGGGCGAGGCTTGCCGGCTGCGGCGAAGGCTTGCGCCGCGCCATAGCCGTCGCCGCCCTGGTCGACGATGCCGACGATGTCGGGCAGCGAGGGCAGGATGGTCGCCACCGCTTTCTGCGCCGTCGTCTGGTCCCAGTCGCCGGTCACCGAGCCAACGATCTTGAACTCGGGATGGGCGGCGACCCCTTCGAGGATGCCGGCATGGATGGCGTCATCGATCGAGGTGCCGGCGAGGCCACGGATCTCGAGCAGGTTGCCGCCCTTGGGCTGGAACTTGGCCATATGCTCGACTTCCTGCTTGCCCATGTCCTTATAGTCGACGACGACGCGGTAGGCGCAGGGTTCGGTGACGATGCCGTCGAAGGAGACGACCACGATACCGGCGTCGCAGGCCTGCTTGATGGCGCCGTTCAGCGCGTCGGGCGAGGCGGCGTTGATGACGATGGCGTCATAGCCCTGCAGAATCAGGTTCTGCACCTGGGCTGCCTGGGTCGGCACTTCCTTGTCGGCCGTCGTGAAGACATCGGCGGCCCCGACCACCTTGTCGGCCACCGCCTTCTTGGTGACGGCGTCATAGCTGTCGAGCATCGCCTGCCGCCACGAATTGCCGGCGTAATTGTTCGAGAAAGCAATCTTCTTGCCGCTGGTATCGGCAAAAGCCGTACCGGCGGCGAGCACCATTGCAAGGGTGCCCAGAACGAACAGTTTCTTCATGTCATACTCCTCCCAAAGAGTTGCTGGTCTTGCTGGCTGATGATGAGTTCGGGCTCGCGTTCCTGTTTTTTATCTATTGTCAGACAAAAGTGCAGAAGGGCGGCAAGCTGTCAACTGCAATCCGCGGCGGGCTGGCGATCAACTTCAAGTGCGTCGATTGAAATGGCTTCGACAGATAGGCTAGGCATGCGGGCAGGAGGCCGCAGACGCATGGCAGTGACGCCGATCGTTCCCGCAGGCGCCCCGGGGATTCCGGCGCGCTGGACGTCGAGCGCCAAGAGCGGCGTCGGCGCGGCGCTTTCGCCGTCGAGCCGCGTCTGGTTCTCGCTCAGCCATGGCATCCTGAACGAAATCTATTATCCCCGTGTCGACAGTGCCTGCACGCGCGACCTCGGCCTGATCGTCACCGGCCCGAACGGATATTTCTCGGAAGAAAAACGCGATGCCGCGCATGGCATCGAACCATTCGAAGAGGGCGTGCCAGCCTACAGGCTGATCAACACCGCCGATGACGGCGCCTACCGGATCGAAAAGCGCATCCTGGCCGACCCGGCGCGACCAACCTTGCTGCAGGAGATCGCCTTCACGCCGCTCAAGGGCGCGCCGGGCGACTACCGCGTCCACGCCTTGCTGGCGCCGCATCTGGTCAATGCAGGCATGGGCAACACCGCCTGGGTAGGCGACCATCAGGGAGAGCCTGTGTTGTTTGCCTCGGGCCGCGGCACCTGCCTGGCGCTGGCCTCATCGCTGCCCTGGCGGAACTGCTCGGCCGGATATGTCGGCGTCTCCGACGGCTGGCAGCAACTCAAGCACACCGGCCTACTCGATCCAGCCTTTCAGCGAGCCGAGGACGGCAATGTCGCGCTGACCGGCGAAATCGGGTTTTCCGCCAACAGCTCCAAAGCCCTGCTGGCGCTGGGCTTCGGGGCGACGCCCGAAGACGCTGCTCGGAACGCCTTCGCCAGTCTCGGGCAGGGTTTCTCGGCGGCGGCAACGTCCTACGTCGAAGAATGGCGCGAATGGCAGGCGGGTCTGCTGCGACTGGATCGCCATGGCGCGTCCGGAGTGAACAGCTACAGGATCTCCACCGCCGTCCTGGCGGCGCACCGGTCATCGCTCATGCCGGGCGCGGCGGTCGCCAGCCTGTCTATCCCATGGGGCTTCGACAAGGGCGACGACGATCTCGGCGGCTACCATCTGGTCTGGCCGCGCGATCTGGTCGAAACGGCGGGCGGCTTTCTCGCCGCCGGTGATGCCGCCTCGGCCCTGCAAACCCTCCACTATCTCCGCTCCATCCAGCAGCCGGACGGCCACTGGCCGCAGAACGCGTGGCTCGACGGATCGGCCTATTGGCCGGGCATCCAGATGGACGAATGCGCCTTTCCGCTGCTGCTGGCCGATGCGCTGCGGCGCCAGGGCCATTTGCCGAGCGCCAGACTCTTTTCCTTCCTGCCGATGATCGAGCGCGCCGCAGCCTATGTCGTGCGCAATGGACCCGTCACCGGCGAGGACCGCTGGGAGGAAGACGCCGGTTACAGCCCGTTCACGCTCGCCGTCGAGATCGCGGCGCTGCTTGCCGCCGCGGATATGCTGGAAGCCTGCGGCAAGCCGGACGCGGCAAGCTATCTGCGCGAAACCGCCGACGGCTGGAACGACCAGGTCGAGCGCTGGACCTATGTCACGGGCACGGAAAGCTGCGAGGCGGTTGGCGTCACCGGCTACTATGTCCGCATCGCACCGCCCGACAGCGCCGAGGCCGGTTCGCCGAAGGACGGCTATGTGCCGATCAAGAACCGCCCGCCCGGCGATGCCGCCCGGCCGGCCCGGGAAGTCGTCAGCCCAGATGCCTTGGCGCTGGTTCGCTTTGGCCTCAGGGCAGCCGACGATCCACGCATCATCGACACGGTCAAGGTCATCGACGCGCAGCTGCGCCGGCAACTGCCGCAGGGGTCGCTCTGGTATCGCTACACCGGCGACGGCTATGGCGAGCACGAGGACGGCGCGCCATTCGACGGCACCGGCCGGGGCCGCCCCTGGCCGCTGCTCGCCGGCGAACGGGCCCACTACGAGCTGGCGGCCGGACGCAAGGACAAGGCGACCTCGCTGCTCGCGGCAATGGAGGGCTCGGCGGGGCCGGGCGGCCTGTTGCCGGAGCAGGTCTGGGACGGTGCCGACCTGCCCGGCCGCGAACTGCTGCATGGCAAGCCCTCGGGCAGCGCCATGCCGCTGGTCTGGGCGCATTCCGAACACATCAAGCTGTTGCGCTCGCTGCGCGACGGCGCGGTGTTCGACATGCCGCCGCAAGGCGTCGAACGCTATATCGACAAAAAGACCGTCTCGCCGTTCAGGACTTGGCGCTTCAACAACAAGATCCGTTCCATGCCGGCCGGCAAGACAATGCGCCTCGAGCTTTTGACGAAGGCGACCGTCCATTGGAGCGTCGACAATTGGGCGACCGTGCATGACAGCGCGACCAGCGAGAATGCTCTCGGCATCCACCTCGCTGATCTGCCGGTCGCCAGCCTGCCCGAGGGGAGCACGCTGATCTTCACTTTTTTCTGGCCCGGCAGCGGCGATTGGGAGAATGTCGACTTCTCCGTCATCATTGGTGAACAGGACAGAGTGTAGATCCTTCCCACCAGATCCTCTTCAAGAGACAAGGACGAGACCATGCAGATCGGAATGATGGGACTGGGCCGGATGGGCGCCAACATGGTCCGGCGCCTGATGCGCGACGGCCACGAATGCGTCGTCTACGACATCAACCCGGCAAGCGTCGCCGCCTTGGTCAAGGACGGCGCGATCGGCGCAGCCTCGATGGAGGAGTTCGTCGGCAAGCTCGCCAAGCCGCGCAGCGCATGGCTGATGCTGCCGGCGGCGATCACCGGCAAGATCGCCGACCAGGTGGCGGCGCTGATGGAACCCGGCGACATCATCATCGATGGCGGCAATTCCTACTATCACGACGCCGTCGACCAGGCGGCTGAGCTCGCGGCCAAGGGCCTCAGCTATGTCGATGTCGGCACCAGCGGCGGCGTCTGGGGGCTGGAGCGCGGCTACTGCCTGATGATCGGCGGCCCGGACGAGGCAGTGCGGCATCTCGATCCGATCTTCGCCACGCTGGCGCCGGGCGCCGACGCCGGCGCCAATCCGGCCAAGGACGCCGGAACCGCGCCCTTCGGCTATCTCCACTGCGGGCCTAGCGGAGCCGGACATTTCGTCAAGATGGTCCATAACGGCATCGAATACGGCGTCATGGCGGCCTACGCGGAGGGCATGAACATCCTGAAGTCGGCCAATGCCGGCAAACGGCAACGTTCGGCCGACGCCGAGACCAGCCCGCTGGAAAACCCGCAATATTACCAGTTCGACATCGACCTCCCCCAGGTCGCCGAAGTCTGGCGGCACGGCAGCGTCATCGGCTCCTGGCTGCTCGACCTCACGGCCGGCGCGCTGAAGGCCGATTCGGCGCTGACCCAGTTCGGCGGCAGGGTCTCGGATTCGGGTGAGGGACGCTGGACGCTGAAGGCAGCCATCGACACCGGCGTGCCGGCCCCGGTGCTGTCCTCGGCCCTGTTCGACCGCTTCTCCTCGCAAGGCGAATCCGAATTCGCCGACAAGCTCCTGTCGGCCATGCGCTATGCCTTCGGCGGCCATGTCGAAAAACCGAAGGCCGGCTCGTGACGGCGACAGGAGAGACGCACTCATGAGCCAGGAACGGTCCGACACGCTGGTGCTCTTCGGGGCAACCGGCGACCTCGCCCACAAGAAGATATTTCCGTCCCTCTACGCCATGGTCGCCAAGGGGACGCTCAGCGAGCCGGTAATCGGCGTCGCCTTCGACGCCTGGGATTTGAAGAAATTGCAGGATCGCGCGCGTGACGGCATCGTCAATGCTCTCGGCAAGATCGACGAGAAAGTGTTCGCCAAGCTCGCTTCGCTGCTACGCTATGTCAGCGGCGACTATCGCGATCCGGCGACGTTCGAGAAACTGAAGGGCGCGCTGGGCACCGCCCAGCGGCCGCTGCACTATATGGCGGTGCCGCCGACCATGTTCGAGACGGTGGTGCAGGGCCTGGAGCAATCGGGCACGGCGCGCGGCGCGCGGCTGATGGTGGAAAAGCCCTTCGGCCATGACCTGCAATCGGCACGCTGGCTGAACCGGGTGCTGCATCTGGTGTTCGACGAACAGTCGATCTTTCGCATCGACCACTATCTCGGCAAGGAAGCGATCCAGAACCTGCTCTATTTCCGCTTTGCCAATTCCTTCCTGGAACCGATCTGGAACCGCAATTTCGTGGAGAGCGTGCAGATCACCATGGCCGAGGATTTCGGCATCGACGGGCGCGGCCGCTTCTATGACGAGGTCGGCTGCGTCAGGGACGTGATCGAGAATCATCTGCTCAACATCCTCCTGCTGCTGGCGATGGAACCGCCCGTCGGCCGTTCCGCCGACGACCTGATCGACGAGAAGGTGCAGGTGCTGCGCGCGATCCGCACCTTGACCAAGGACGATATCGTGCGCGGCCAGTTCGACGGCTATCTCGCCGAGCCCGGCGTGGCGCCCAACTCGCCGGTCGAAACCTTCGCCGCGGTGCGCTTCCTCGTCGACACCTGGCGCTGGCGGGACGTGCCGTTCTTCATCCGCGCCGGCAAGAACATGCCGGTGCATGCCACGGAGGTGATCGTGCGGCTGAAGCGCCCGCCGCTCGATGTCTTCGACCCGATCAAGCCGAACGACGCCAATTATGTGCGCTTCCGCATCGACCCGCAGGTGGCGATCTCGATCGGCGCGCAGCGCAAGGCGGCGGGCGACGACATGATCGGCGAGCAGGTCGAACTGACGGCGCTCGACGACAGCAAGGGCGACATGCCGCCCTATGAACGGCTGATCGGCGATGCCATGAACGGCAATGGCCAGCTTTTCACCCGCCAGGACGCCAGCGAGCTCGCCTGGCGGATCGTCGGGCCGGTGCTCGGCGACACCACGCCGCCGCATCTTTATGAACCGAAGACCTGGGGGCCGGCCGAGGCGATGAACGGCTTCGGGCCGCCGAACGGCTGGATCAATCCATCGAAATAGGCTGGGAGACGGCAGCATGGCCAGGACGGCAAGGCCGAAAACGGCGAGCAGCAACCCGACCGTGCTGTCGATCGACATCGGCGGCTCGCACATCAAGATCCTTACCAGCGCAGGCGGGGCTGAGCGCCGCGCCGATTCCGGGCCGGATCTGATGCCCCAGCAGATGATCGACGCGGTGAAGGCGCTGGCCGACGGGCTCTCCTACGACGTCGTCTCGATGGGCTATCCCGGCCCGGTGCATCACAACAGGCCGTTGCTCGATCCCGCCAATCTCGGCAAGGGCTGGGCCGGCTTCGACTTCGCCGCGCAGTTCGGCAAGCCGGTCAAGGTGGTCAACGACGCGCTGATGCAGGCCATCGGTAGCTATGAAGGCGGTCGCATGCTGTTCCTGGGGCTGGGAACCGGCCTGGGTGCGGCGATGATCGTCGACAATGTAGCCCAGCCGATGGAGCTCGCCCATCTTCCCTACAAGAAGGGCAAGAGCTTCGAGGACTATGTCGGTGAACGCGGCCTGGTGAAACGCGGCAAGAAGAAGTGGCGCAAATCCGTTTTCGACGTCGTCGAGAGGCTGCGCGCCGCCATGCAGCCCGATTATGTCGTCATCGGCGGCGGCAATGTCGACAAGCTCGACGATTTGCCCGCCGACAGCAGGCGCGGCGACAACACACGCGCCTTCGAAGGCGGATTTCGTCTGTGGCGAGACAAGGCCCTGATCGTCTGATAGTATTACAGTTCAGTATAGTTATTCAAAATAATGTGCGACGCCGTGCCAAGTCGTTGCATTGCGCAGATTTGCCGACTAGGAATTCCGGCGCACTACATCGCGACGCACCGCGCGGGACGCGCAAAGACGCCGCCGCACTTTGACTTTGCGCATCATCCCATCCGAAACCGTGCCGATTTCGGGCCCCATACGCCATAGACGGAGGAAAATAGATTGACCGACGACAGCAACGACGCTCGCAAGGATATCGACCTTCTCGAGCTGACCGCCCATATCGTGTCGGCTTACGTCGAGAAGAACCGCCTGCCCGCCTCCGGCCTGGCAGACCTCATCGCCAGCGTCAGCGCGTCGATCAGCGGGCTCGGCCAGCCGGCCGCTCCCGTGACGGCGCCGCTCGTGCCGGCGGTCAACCCCAAGAAGTCGGTGACGCCGGATTTCATCATCTGCCTGGAGGACGGCAAGAAGTTCAAATCGCTGAAGCGTCATCTGGGCGTGCATTTCGGCCTGACGCCGGACGCCTACCGCGCCAAATGGGGCTTGCCGTCGGACTATCCGATGGTCGCTCCCAATTACGCGGCCTCGCGTTCGGAACTGGCGAAGTCGATCGGTCTCGGCCGCAAGGCCGCCGCCCCGAAAGCGCCTGCCAGGGGCAGGAAGGCCAAGGTCTCGGCCTGAGCGCATTCCGGCGCTGAGCCAATTGGTTGATGGAGGCCTGCCGGCGATTCTGTCTTGGCAGGCTTCATGCTTTTGTGGCTTGGATGAGCCAGACAGGCCTCGGGGGAAGCCATGAACTATACCAGGATGGTGATCGAGAAAGAGGCGCCGGAGGAATACGGCTACGACCGCATCCGCTACAATCTCTCCGAAAGTTCGATCGCCGACCAGAAGCTCTCCGACCTCGGCCTGTCGCTGCCCGATCTTACGCTCTTCTATGGCGAGCATCGCGGGGACAGGGGATTGCGCGCGCTGATCGCGGCGCAGGACGCCGGCGTTTCGCCAGATGATGTGCTGATCACCGCGGGTGCGGCCGGCGCGCTGTTCATCGTCGCCACGTCGCTTCTGTCGGCAAGCGACCATCTCGTCGTCGTCCGGCCCAACTACGCCACCAACATCGAAACCCCGAGGGCGATCGGCTGTGCCATCAGCTTTGTCGACCTCGCCTTCGAGGACGGCTTCGCCATCGACGTCGAGCGCCTCAAGGCGGCGATCCAGCCCAACACCCGCCTGATCAGCGTCACCTGTCCGCACAATCCGACCGGAACCATGTTGTCTCGTGCCGATCTCGACACGTTGATAGCGCTCGCCGAAAGCCGCCGTTGCCATCTGCTGGTCGACGAGACCTACCGCGACCTCTCCTATGGGAGACGTCTGCCCCCGGCAGCTTCGCTGAGCCAGCGGGCGATCAGCGTCTCGTCGCTGTCGAAAGCCTTCGGCATTCCCGGCATCCGCATCGGCTGGCTGGTGACCAGGGATGCGGGCCTCCAGGAGAAATTCCTGGCCGCCAAGGAGCAGATAGGCATCTGCGGCAGCGTCATCGACGAGGGCATTGCGCGCGGCATGCTCGAACGTCGCGACGCCTTCCTCGCCAGGCTGTTGCCTGAGATGGCCAGGCGCCGCGACATCGTCCAGGCGTGGGTCGACGGTGAGCCGCTGGTCAGCTGGGTGCGGCCCGATGGCGGTGTCGTCGGCTTCCCGCGTCTGAACGTCGAGCCCGGCTTCGACCTCGACCGGTTTTATGGCACCCTGCTGGAGAGCCATGGCACCTATGTCGGGCCCGGCCACTGGTTCGAAATGCCGAAGCGCTTCTTCCGCATCGGTTTTGGCTGGCCGACGGAGGCGCAATTGCAGGGCGGGCTCGATGCCATCTCCGCCGCGATGAGGGAATGATTTTTCACCCCGCCTACAGGCAGGCAGGAAAGCTCAGTTCGCTGCCGGAACGGAACAGCTCAGATCGCCTTCCTTGCAGTTCAGGTAACCCTCGAAATCCTTGACCCGGGATTGCGTCAGGCCATCCATGCACATCGAGAGGAGCATGGGGACCATGCTGCCTCCGGCCGCTCCCGCGGTCTGGAAATTGCACTCGGCGTCGCGGAACTTGATCCAATCCTGCTGCGCTTGAACAAGAAGCTTCTTGGTATCCGCGTCGTCCTTCAGGCGGGTTTCGATCTGCTTGTAAAGTTCGTTGAGCTTCTTGTCGGATTTCCTGAACGAAGCATCGGCGCACTGGTTCATGGTGGCCTGATCCTTGGCGTCGGCGCACTTGTCCTTTGCAAAAGCGAAAGCCGGCATGGCCAGAACCACGGCGGCGGTCAGAATTGCGGTTTTCATCGGTTCTCGTCCTCTTTGCAGATGAGCGGCATCGTCATTCCGTAACGGTTTCGGCGAAGCACCTGGCCAGCTTTTCCGGTGCCCCAAGCTTCTTCGCCCAGGATACCAGTTCAGGCTTTTCCGATGGATCGGCATAGCCGCCCCATACGTCACGAAACTGCTTCCTTCCGTCGACTGTCTGGAAGAACATCACGCCGTCATCACTAACAGGCGTGGAGACATACGCGGCGCTCCAGTTGCCGCTTTCCAAGATGGTGATGAACTTGGCGCGGGCGGGCTTGAACTTATTGTCCATCGCCGAAGCGACGAGCGGTGCATATTCCTGTTTGCGTGCCTTCGTCACTTCGACCTTGACGCCGTCGCAGGCATCGTTCGCGAAAGCAGATGTCGGTATCAACCCCGCCAGCCCGATCATGACGATTTTGGCGTGCCGTCGAACCAAGTCGCCGAGTTCAGACATAGGTGGTTTCCTCTTCCTTCGCGGAGTGTGGCTGTCAGTCGGAATCGCCGTCATCCGACGAATTGTCATCGTCAGGCGCATCGACCTGGCAGCCAATGCCATTGCACCCCTGATAGTTGCCCTGCGTATCGAAGTTTGGATTGCCTTGCCTGTCGTATTGCGGCCTGTCGTCGATGCTTTGATCCCCATCATCAGGGTCATCGACTTTGCATCCGATCCCATGGCAGCCAATGTATCTGCCTCGCGTATCGAAATTGGGATTACCTTGCTTGTCGTATTGCGGCCTGGTGTCGATGGTCTGATCGTCGGTGGTGCAGCCGGCGACCGACAGTAAAACACTGGCGATAACCGAATAAACTATACGTTTCATGATTTATTCTCCTCGCTCCCCGGCGGCAGAGGTTCATCCGTCGATCGGAAGACGATCCGAAGAGGACAAAAAGCTTCGCGGACCACGAAAGGCCCGGGCTGTGGCCCATGCATTCGACGACTTTGCGGCCGGCTGTCGCAATTGCCCAAGTCGAGGGAACGCTCCCAGCGGGAGCCGCCTTGGCGAATGTCCATTTCCCTCTCCATGCCTAGCGCCCATCCGCCCAAGCATGCCAACGATCCGCCGGCGCGGTTGATGTATCCATAGGTTGTAACCGATATAGCCGGCTAGCAAGGGGAAATTGCCAGATCTTGAGTTCTGTTTTGAAAATGCTTAATAATCCAGTAAGCACCCTCCTTGATTAGCAAGTACTTAAATGCAATTGACAGAAAGGAGCCAGCAAAAAGATTGCTGGTTACGCCTACGCTTTTCGCACTACTCCAAAATAAAATGGTCTATTTATTTCAATTCACAAGGGGCGACGATATAAAAGGGTAAAATGACGCTCGGCATTATCGCCAGAACCCCAATGTATTGGTAGGTTTCGGCCAAGCCAATGGGCAGGCCGAAAGAATGCTGCTCACTGATCGGCTTTCAAGGCTATCGCGTGAACGACGGGGGAGGTCTTCGAGACCTCCGATAGGCTTTCCTGTCCCGCTGGGTCTTGTGGGTGAGTTTCGCGTGCGTTCGATGGAACACATCAGAAAATCCTTGATCCAGAACCTGTTTTTTGCGCGCGTCATACGTCGAACTGGGCTAAAGGGTTCCCCGGCCGGACCAGCGTCCATCGTGGAAGTGCCCCGCCGGCCTCCATCCTTCTAACGGGGCCTCGTTCCATGACCTCCGAACAGATATCACCGGACCAGCGCTATGCCGCGTTCCGCCATCGCTCCTTCCTGAGCTATTGGGCGGCGCGCTTCCTCACCACATTCGCCACCATGATCGTGTCCGTCGCGGTCGGCTGGCAGATGTACGACCTGACCCGCGACCCGCTCGATCTCGGCCTTGTCGGCATCGTCCAGTTCCTGCCTTCGCTGCTCCTGGTGCTGGTCACCGGGGTCGTCGCCGATCGCTTCGGCCGCCGGCTGATCATGGCGCTGGCGGTGCTACTCGAGGCGATCTGCGCGCTCGCGCTGCTCATCCTGACCCTGCGCGGCATCAGCGGCCCGCTGCCAATCTTCATCGTGCTCGCCATGTTCGGCATCGCCCGCGCCTTCTTCGGACCGGCCTCGTCGTCGCTGTTCGCCAATCTGGTGCCGCCCCGGGATTTCGCCAACGCCATTGCCTGGAACTCGTCGGCCTGGCAGACGGCGACCATCGTCGGGCCGGTCGCCGGCGGCCTGCTCTACGGCGTATCGGCCGAGGTGGCCTATGGCACGGCCACGGCGCTGATGCTCGTCGCCGGGCTGCTGATCTTCACCATACCGAGGCCGGCCCAGCGCAGCGAGACCGACAAGCCGACCATGCAGACCCTGTTCGCCGGCTTCGGTTACATCTGGGGCGAGAAGATCGTGCTTGGCGCCATCTCGCTCGATCTCTTCGCCGTGCTCCTGTCCGGCGCCTCGGCGCTGCTGCCGATCTATGCCCGCGACATATTGCAACTCGGCCCCTGGGGGCTTGGTTTGCTGCGCTCGGCGCCAGGGGTGGGTGCCATCTGTGTCGCCATCTGGCTCGCTGGTCATCCTATCCGAAACCACGCGGGCCTGATCATGCTCGGCTTCGTGGCCGCGTTCGGCGCCTTTACGGTGCTGTTCGGCCTGTCGACCATCGCCTGGCTGTCGATCCTGGCATTGGCCTTCCTCGGCGCCACCGACATGTTCAGCGTCTACATCAGGGAAACCTTGATCCAGCTCTGGACCCCCGATCATGTCCGTGGCCGCGTCAACGCCGTCAATCAGGTCTTCGTCGGCGCCTCCAACGAGCTCGGCGAATTCCGCGCCGGCACCATGGCGGCGCTGATCGGCACGGTGCCGGCCGTCGTCATCGGCGGCGTCGGCGCCATCGCCGTTGCCGGCCTGTGGGCCTACCTGTTCCCGGCGCTCCGAAGGGTGCGGCACCTCAATGGACGAAACTGACGGGGCATCGAATTCAGGTCCACCGGTATCGGCGGGCTGCGAATCTGTGCTAAGCCGCCGCCCGACCAACCAAAGGATGATACCTGTGAGCGAACCGACCGTGGCTGAGGCAACCGAGAGTATCTATGTGTCCCTGCGAGCGGACAATGCCGATCTCGACGCCCATATCGCGACGCTTAAGGCAGCGCTGGCACGAGAGGGGATGAAGCAGGCGGTGTTCGATCCCACCAAACTGGCGCAGAACAACCGCTCGGGCCGCAAATTGATGCAGGCTTATTTTCGCCAGCGCGGCGTGAGCGTGACGTTTTCGAACTAGCAGGCGTTAAACGACCCGCCATCAGGGGATGGTTGTGCCGCCACCGCGCCGTCGGCCGCCGAAAATCAGCACCAGGAACTCGTCCAGCCAGCGCTTGAGGTGCATGTCCCAGATGAGCCGGCCGCCGAGATGGTCGCGGCCGGGCTGGGCGCCCGGCAGTTCGAAGCGGTGCGCGCCGCGCACCACCCAGCGCTGCATCATCAGCCTGGTCAATTCGCCATGGAACTGGATGCCCCAGGCATTGTCGCGGTAGCGGAAAGCCTGGTTGGGATAGGTCTCGGCGGTCGCCAGCAAGGTCGCGTCGCTCGGCAGCGAAAAACCTTCGCGGTGGAACTGATAGACCATTTCCGGCCAGCGCATCAGTTTCTGGCCCGCTTCCGTCGCCTTCAACGGATACCAGCCGATCTCGACCAGCCCTTCGCCATGCCCCTCGACCCTGCCGCCCAAATGGTTGACCAGCATCTGCGCACCAAGGCAGATGCCCAGCAGCGGCCGATTCTCCCGCAGCGGAACCTCAAGCCATTCGGTCTCGCGGCGGACGAACTCGTCCTCGTCATTGGCGCTCATGGGCCCGCCGAACACCACGGCCCCGGCATGGCCGTCGAGCGTCTCTGGCAAGGCATCGCCAAGCGGCGGACGGCGGATGTCGAGTTCGAAACCCTCTTCGAGAAGCATGTGGCCGACGCGCCCGGGGCTCGAATTCTCCTGATGCAGCACGATCAGGATTCTTGGCTTCGAAGGCGGCGGCTTCGGCGGCATCGGCGGATGGACCCTATTCGTCGCTCGACGTTCCACGGGCGCCCGGCGCCTCGGCCGCCGCCTTGCGGCGCGCCTCGATGCGGTCCTGGCGTTCGACGCCGATCAGCTCGGCAACGCGCCAGACCGTGTTGTCTTCCAACTCGTGCAGCTCGCCATCGGCATAGACGATCTCCCACATCAGGCCGATGAAAGCCTTGCGGCCTTCGGCATCGAGGTGGCGCTTCAGCACGCTGGTGAAGGCATAGAGGTCGATCGCCTCGTTGTCGGCGCGCTCGCCGGCGGCGGCCAGCGCGTCGAGCTCGTTGCCGCTGACCGAATAGGCCTGCGCCAGCACTGCCTTGAACCGCTCCCACTCGACGTCCTGGCGCACGCCGTCGGCGCTCATCACGTGGTAGAGCAGCGCCGAAGCCGCTACGCGCGGGTCATCGGCGCTGGCGCGGGCGCCGGCGCCGGTCGGCAAATCCCTCAGAAACGACAGGACGCGTTCGAACATCGATCCATTCCCAAACGGCCGGACCATCCGGCCAACTCAAAACAACCGGAACCGGCGCGGCGACTTTTCCGCCGCATCGTCCGGGTCGACGCCGGGATCGTCCGGCAGGCGTGCCAGTTCCTGCGCCGGCTCGACGGCCTCGGCATCGGCGGGCACCGCGGCGAAAGCCTGCGCCGTCACCGGCCTGACGTGGTCCTGGTCGTTCTCGGCCTGCCTGCCCGCCGTCTCGCCGCCTGGGCCAGCATGATCGATCACCTCGACCGGTTCTTCCTGCGCCGACCTGCCCGGCGCCTCGATAGCCACCGCCGGGGCGCCCGGCGCATCGTCACGGCTGTCGATCAGCTGGCCGAGACGCTCCATCGGGGCGCGCCACTCGAAGGCGTCGAGCCGGCCGGTGACCGGCGATACCGGCGCCCAGCGCTCCGAGACGACGCCGTCGGCGACCCAGGCCGGATCGCGCGGCGCCCGCACCGCCTTGGACAGGAGCTGCCGCACCTTGCCCTGGTCGCCGGTCTCGGCTTCTTCGATGTCGGCCAGAAGCAGATAGGCGCCCTCGCGGCGGTCCATCCGGATCGCCGCCTCGGCCTCGCGGCGGGCGGTCGCAAAATCCTGTGCATCGAGCGCGGCGCGCGCCACCGTCATCGAGGATTCGGCGTGGTTCTTCCTCATCTCCTGCAATTTCTTCGCCCGGTTGAGGCGATCGAGCACGGCGTCACCTGGCCTTGCATGGGTATAGAGCTCCGCTATCTCCGGATGCGGTTCGGCCCTCCAGGCCGTCTCGAGTATCTTCGAGCCCTTGCGCACGTCGTTCTGGCGAAACAGCAGCGTCGCAGCCGCGACCGCGGCCGGCGCGAACTCCGGCTGCAGCCGATTGGCCTCTATCGCCGCCGTTCGGGCGGCCGCGGGATCGCTGTCGGCGAGTGACTGCGCCTTGGCGGTCAACAGCACGGCGCGTCGGCGGTTGGCGGCGTCGCGTTCGATCTGGCGGGTCGCCTTCTGCGCCTCGACCAACTTCAGCGCGCCGTCCCAGTCGCCGCGCCCGGTCAGCTCTTCAAGCGTCGATTCGGCCGCCCAGGCCAGTTGCGGCGCCATGCCGGCGGCGCGCCCGGCATAGTGCCTGGCGGCATTGCGGTCCCCCAGGCGCTCGGCTTCGAGATAAAGTCCGCGCAGGCCGAGCAACCGCATCTCGGGATCGTCGAGCATGCTCTCGAATTTCTGGCGCGCGCCTTCGTGGTCGCCTTCGAGGAGCGAAGCCTGGGCCTCGAGCAGATGGATCAATGGCTCCTGGTCGGAGCGGATCAGCTTGGCCGCTTCCTTGGTCTTCTTGCGGGCCAGCGCGCCGTCGCCGGCGCCGGCGGCGATCATGCCGGTCGACAGCGCCTGATAGCCGCGGTCGCGGCGCCGCACCCGGAAATAGCGCGAAATGGTGTAGGGGCTGTTCCAAACCGACTTGATCAGCCACCACAGGATCATCACCGCCGCGACGACAGCGACCACCGCCACCGCCGCCACCATCAGGCTGACCTGATACTGGTAGCCGTTGAAGGTGATGACCATGTCGCCCGGCCGGTCCGCCAGCCAGGCAAAGCCCAGGCCCAGCGCGAAGACGACGGCGAGGAAGAGCAGGATTCGGATCATCGCTGGTTCCTCACGCCTTCATCGCGCCTGATATCAGCGCATCGATCAGCGTTTCGACCTCGATGCGTGCCTTCAGCTTGCCGGCAAAATCGGCGCCGGCCGCCTTTGCAGGCGCGGGCAGCGTCTCATATTCGGTGAGCGCCTTGGCATAGTCGCCCTGATTGACCGCCACCTCCATGCGCGCAATGGTTTCCGGTGCGCCGGCGCCCTGGACAGCGCCGATCGGCCGGACCTTGACCAGCGCTTCGGCGCTCGACAGAAGGTTCTGCAGCAGCCCGGCATTCTCGTCGACCGGCGTGGCCGCCGCGACCATGGCGTTGGCTGCGGCATCCATTTGCGATGCGATCTCGGTGCGGGTCTGGACGCCCTTTTTCGCGTAGGCACGCAGGGCCGCAAGCTGAGGCGCGTCCGGCGCGATCGCGGCGAAGGTCTCAAGCTCGGCACCGAACGGCGCGCCACGGTCGAGCGCCGCCTTCAATGCCGAAGCGGCGATGGCGAGCGCGACCTTCGGCTGTCCGGCCTGCGCCTCGACCTTGCCGGAAAGCTGCGCCACCGACTGCTCCAGCGCGGTGAGCCGGCCGTCCTGCTTCGCCGCCGCCTCGCCGGCAGATTTCACCAGCGCATCGAGGCCGGCCAGCCTTTCATTGAGCGGACCGAGATCGACTGGGGCCGGGTTGCCGGCCTTGCCGAGCGCCGCGACCGCCGTCTCGATCTGCCTTACCTTGTCACCAAGCGCGGCCAGCCCGGCATTGTCGCCCGCTCCGCCTTGCTCGACCGCCGATTTGAGCGCCGCGACATCCGTCCTGACCTGATCCAATGCCGCGGACAACCCGTCGACCTTGGCCGACGCACCGCCGTCGCCGCCTGCCTGCCTCAGATCCGCGATCTCGGTTCTGAGCGCGGCGATCTCGCCGTTGACGCCTTCGAGCGAGACGCTGGGACCGGAGCCCGGCGCGCCGAGCAGGCCGGCGAACTGCAATCCGCCGGCGCCGACCAGCGCGATGACCCCGCCGATGATGCCGGCCGCGATGCCGTTGACCCGCTTCGGCGGTGGCGGTGCGGATACGGTTTTCCCGTTCCCTGCCGAGGCGCCGGTCGCCGGCCCGGCCGGATCAGGTTCGGCGCGCTTTGCCGATGCATCCTCGAAACTGTAGTCGAAGGCGCCGGCCTTGCCAGCGGCGTCGTCCGGGGAACCGGGGTAGGCCGCCGTCGGTTCGTCTGCCTTGGCGGCGCTTTCCCCGGATCGTCCCGATCGGGGCGCTGTCGCCTCGGCGTGCTCCCAGGGCTCGAGATCGGTCTGGTCGGCGTGCACAGGCTCTTCGGGCGCCTCCGGCTGCGAGGCGTTCGCGGCTTCCTCCGCCTTGGCCTCGTCGGTTTGCGCCCCGGCCTTGGCGGCATTCTCGTCGGCGATGCGGGAAACGGCGCCGGGCTCGAGTTCGATGGTCACCGGCTCGCGGCGGCTTTTCGAATGTCGCATCTTCGGCGTCTTGACCATGCTTGGGCTCCGCGAATTCGCTTAGGGATGGTTCAAAGAGGGTCTAGCACATCACCAAGCGGTGAAAAGGGGCGGTGTGATGACGCGGCTCAGCGCCCGGGCCGCAAAAGCGAAAGCAGCGCATCCTCGTCGGGCCGTGCAGCTATGCGGATACGGTCGCCAGCGACGTCGCCAAGGACGGCGGCGATGCGATGTGACAGGGCAAAAACCCGCGTCTTGCCAAAAATTTCGTGCAGCGCAGGCCGCCTGACCAGGACCCGCAGCGCGTCAGCCGCCCTGGCGGAATAGAGCAGCACCGCATCCGCGGTTTGCCCCGACAGACGGGCAAGCACGGCCTCATCCGAATAGGTCACGGCGAGCGTGTCGTATGTCTCGACGGGGCGGACCCCGACATCGGCAGCTTGCAGCCGCTGCTCGAATGCCGGGAAGCGCACACGTCCGCAGAGATAGACAATGGTCTTGCCCTGGAATTCGCCGGCAAGACTGCCGGCAAGACCCTCGGCATTGCCGGGACCTTCGCTGACGGACAAAAACCCTGCTTCACGCGCGGCTTGCGCGGTCCTCTTGCCGACGGCATGGCAAGGCGAGTCCGAAAGCCGGGCGACGACCTCCTTCGGCGCAAAACGCACGGCATTGGCGCTGGTCACCGCAACGGCCACGGCATCACCGATGACGAGGTCGGCATCGATCGGCAACGCCACCGTCTCGGTCAGTGGCAAAAGCACCGGTAGAAACCCCATGTCCTGCAGCAGTCGCGCGGTGCGGGAGGCGCCCGGTTCCGGCCGCGTCACCAGAACGCGCTGCACCGTCAGGCCCAGCCGTCGAAGAATGTCTCGCCGGCCCTGGCCCGCACCGTCCTTGCCGCCTCTTCGCCGATAAGGGCGGCATCCAGCGCCGGGCCTTTCATCTCGACCATGTGCGACTGCGTACCATCAGGCGAGATGATCAATCCCGCGAAAGAAAGGTCCGCGCCGTCTATCACGGCATGACCGGCAATCGGTGTGCGGCAGGAGCCGTCGAGGGCCGCCAGGAAAGCGCGCTCGCAAGCCAGCGCCTGTCCGGTCGGCAGGTCATGGATGGCCGCCAGCATCTGTTCGACGTCGCCATCGCCGATGCGGGTTTCGATACCGATCGCGCCTTGGCCCGGCGCCGGCGGAAAGATGTCGAGCGGGATCAGATCGGTAACCACATGGCCGAGCCCGAGCCGCTTCAGCCCGGCATGGGCGAGGATGGTGCCGGCGGCCACGCCTTCATCGAGCTTGCGCAGTCGCGTCTGCACATTGCCACGGAACATCACCACGTCGAGATCCGGCCGCATGCGGCGGATCAGCGCCTGCCGCCTGAGCGACGAGGAGCCGACTTTCGCCCCTTTGGGCAGGTCGGCGATCGTCTTCGCCGCCTTGCCTACAAAAGCGTCGCGTGCATCCTCACGCGGCAAAAAGGCTGAGAGCTCCAGGCCGTCGGGCAACTGCGTCGGCATGTCCTTCGAGGAATGCACGGCAATGTCGATCGCGCGGGCGAGCAGCGCCTCCTCGATCTCCTTGGTGAACAGGCCCTTGCCGCCAGCTTCCGACAGCGGCCGGTCCTGGATGCGGTCGCCGCTGGTCGAGATGACGACGATTTCGAACGCGTCTTGCGGCAAACCATGCGCCGCCATAAGCCGCGCCTGGGTTTCCTGTGCCTGCGCCAGCGCCAGCGGGCTACCGCGTGTTCCGATCTTCAAGATTGTTTGCATGGCGCGCGGTCCGTGATAACTGCCGGCAGGCGAAGTCGCCTTTTCCGGGCGTCTCCTACCGGGGAAAGCCTCGATATACAATCTCCAGGGGATAGCGACCAATTGATCCGCGTTCTGGGCATCGAGACGAGTTGTGACGAGACCGCCGCCAGCGTCGTGGCGCTGGAGGGCAATGCCGCGCCCAAAATCCTGTCCAATATCGTGCTGTCGCAGATCGAGGAGCATGCCGCCTTCGGCGGCGTGGTGCCGGAGATCGCCGCGCGCGCCCATGTCGAGGCGCTGGACGGCATTGTCGAGGCAGCCCTTGCCGATTCGGGCGTGGCGCTGGCCGACATCGACGCCATCGCCGCGACCGCAGGTCCGGGCCTCGTCGGCGGCCTCATCGTCGGGCTGATGACGGCCAAGGCGATCGCGGCCGCGGCCGGCAAGCCGCTGATCGCCGTCAACCATCTCGAAGGCCATGCCTTGACGGCACGGCTGACCGATGGGCTCGACTTTCCCTATCTGCTGCTGCTGGTTTCCGGCGGCCACACACAGATCCTGGCCGTGCGCGGCGTTGGCGACTACCAGCGCTGGGCGACGACCATCGACGATGCGCTCGGCGAAGCCTTCGACAAGACAGCCAAGATGCTTGGCCTGCCCTATCCCGGCGGCCCCAATGTCGAGAAGGCGGCGGCATCGGGCGATGCCGTTCGTTTTGCCTTCCCGCGTCCGATGAAGGGATCGGCGCAGCCCGATTTTTCGTTCTCCGGCCTGAAGACCGCCGTGCGCCAGGCGGCAAGCGCGATCGAGCCCTTGAGCGACCGGGATGTCGCCGACATCTGCGCCTCGTTCCAGGCGGCGGTGGCCGACGCGCTGGGCGACCGTGTCGCGCGCGCGCTCGCCCGGTTCCGCCGGGAATTCCCCGGTACGGCAGCGCCGGCGCTGGTCGTCGCCGGTGGCGTCGCCGCCAACCACACGATCAAGGCGACGCTGGAACGGCTGTGCGCCGAGGCGGGCTTCGCCTTCGTCGCGCCACCGCTGAAACTTTGCACCGACAATGCGGCAATGATCGCTTGGGCCGGCATCGAGCGGATGCGCGAAGGCCTGGCGCAAGAAAACGGCTTCGATTTCGTGCCGCGCTCGCGCTGGCCGCTGGACAGCATCTCCGCGCCGATGATCGGTTCGGGCCGGCGCGGGGCCAAAGCATGAGCAAGGAGGGCATGAGCGAAGAAGGCATGAGCGGCATCGAGACCGCGCCAACCGGCTGGCGCGTTGCCCTGCTCGGTGGCGGGGCCTGGGGTACCGCTTTGGCGCTGGCCATGCTGCGCGCCGGCCATTTCGTCCGCCTTTATGCGCGCGACCCGGAGACCGTCGCCGCAATCGACCACGGCGAAAATCGACGCTATCTGCCTGGCATCGCGCTCCAGGCCGGCATCGTAGCGACGAGCAACATCCAAGCCGCGCTCGACGGCGCCGATTGCGTGCTGGCAGTGGCGCCTGCGCAATCGCTGCGCACCATGCTGACAGCCACCAAGCCGCATATGCCTTCCGGCATTCCGCTTGTCCTTTGCGCCAAGGGCATCGAACGCGACACCGGCGACTTGCTGTCGGCGATCGTCGGGGAGATCCTGCCTGGGAATCCGGTCGCCGCTCTGTCCGGCCCGAGCTTCGCCACGGACGTCGCCCGCGGCTTGCCGACGGCGGTGGTGGTTGCCGCCCGCGACGAGGCGCTGGCGGCCAAGCTTGCCGCGCGCTTCTCGGCGGAAAATCTGCGCTGCTATTCGAATGATGATTTGATCGGCGTCGAGATCGGCGGCGCCTTGAAGAACGTCTTCGCCATCGCCGCGGGTGCCGTCACCGGCGCCGGGCTTGGCGCCAGTGCCCAAGCCGCCATGGTGACGCGCGGCTTCGTCGAACTGCGCCGCATCGGTGCCGCCTTCGGCGCCAGGCCCGAGACGTTGATGGGGCTTTCCGGTCTTGGCGACCTGCTGCTCACCTGCTCGTCCACGCAATCGCGCAACTTCGCCTACGGACTGGCGCTCGGGCAGGGCAAGCCGCTTGGCGGGCTGCCGCTGGCGGAAGGCGTGCCGACAGCGGCGATCGCCGCCCGCATCGCCACCGAGCGCGGCATCGACGCGCCGATCATCGCCGCCGTCGCCGCCATACTTGAGGGCACCATCACCATCCGGCAGGCCGTGGCGGCGTTGATGACCCGGCCGCTGAAGACCGAAACCGACGATTAAATCCCCATGACTTTGATCCACCGACCAGGAGAAGACCATGCTGTTTGCTTTGATCTGCAAAGATAAACCGGGAAGCCTGCAGGTGCGCCTCGACACACGGCCCGAGCATGTCGTCTTTCTTGAAGGCCTTGTTGGCGAAAAGAGACTTGCGTTCGCCGGCCCGTTCCTCGACGCCGACGGCAAGCCGAATGGCACCTTGGCGGTGATCGAGGCACCCGACATGGCTGCTGCACAAGCTTTGTCGGCGGCCGATCCCTACGCCAAGGCCGGCTTGTTCGAAAGCGTCGAAATCCGCCAGTGGAACTGGACGATCAACAAGCCGGCGGCTAGTTAATCCCGGTCGCCCGCAAATGGGCCGCAAGGAGGAGAAAAAATGAACTACTGGCTGTTTAAATCCGAACCCTCGGTTTTCTCCTTCGAGGCGTTGAAAGCCAAAGGCAAGGCCGGCACGCAATGGGACGGCGTGCGCAATTACGCGGCGCGCAACAACATGAAGGCCATGCAGATCGGCGATCTCGGCTTCTTCTATCATTCCAACGAGGGGCTGAACGTGGTCGGCATCGCCGAGGTCTGCGCGCTGGCTCATCCCGACACCACATCGGACGATCCGCGTTGGGAATGCGTCGACATCCGCGCTTTCAAGGATGTGCCGAACCCGCCGACGCTGGAGCAGGTCAAGGCCAATCCCAAGCTCGCCGACATGGCGCTGGTGCGGCTCGGCCGGCTTTCCGTGCAGCCGGTCACGCCGGCCGAATGGAAGGAAGTCTGCCGCATGGGTGGCCTGACGCCGGCTCCGTGACGGTTCTCACGAGCCATAGCGCGGAACGCTTCATCCTCGACAATACGGCGCTGATGGCGCCGCCGCACGTGCCGGAGATTGCGCTGTATCTTGCCGACGAGGCGCATGATCTGTGGCAGCGGACCGAGGACGAACTGGTCGAGATCGGGCTGCCGCCGCCTTTCTGGGCCTTTGCCTGGGCCGGCGGCCAGGGGCTTGCCCGTCATATCATCGACAATCCGGCCATGGTGCGGGGCAAGCGGGTGCTCGACTTCGCCTCCGGCTCCGGTCTCGTCGCTATCGCCGCGGCCAAAGCCGGCGCGGCAGGGGTGACCGCCGCCGACATCGACCCATTCTGCGCCACGGCGGTCCGCCTCAATGCGCAAGCCAATGGCGTCGCGGTCGAATTTATCCAGAATGACTGCGTCGGAAGGGATGCGGACTGGGACGTGGTTCTTGCCGGCGATGTCTTCTACGACAAGCCGTTCGCAGACCGGCTGACGCCCTGGTTCGCGGCTCTGAAGCGGCGCGGCGCCGATATCCTGATCGGCGATCCCGGCCGCTCCTATCTGCCGCGGTCGGGGTTGGAACCGCTTGGCGTCTACCAGGTGCCGGTGACGCGGGCGCTCGAGGATGCCGAAATAAAACGCACCACTGTCTGGCGGTGGAGCACCCCGCGCCCGGCTTGACGCCGCCACTGAACAGGCGTTTCCATGAGCTCCGTATCAGTGGGGGATATCATGGATTTTTCAGCGGTTAACTGGCTGGCGGTGATCGTCGCCGCAATCCTGGCGTGGTTGTTCGGCGCCGGCTGGTACACCGGGTTGAGCAAGCCATGGCTGAAGGCTGCAAAACTCGATCCGGCGACCATGAAGAAATCGTTGCTGCCATTCCTCATCTCTTTCATCGCCGAGTTGGTCATGGCGCTTGTGATGGCCCTGGTCGTCGGCGCGGTGACGGGCGGCGAGCCGACATTGCTGGCGGGACTGGTCTTCGGTTTCGTGCTTTGGCTCGGTTTCGTCGCAACCACGCTGTCGGTCAATCATCGCTACGAGAATTTCGGCTGGGACCTGACCGTCATTGACGGCGGCCACTGGCTTGGCGTGCTGCTGATCATCGGCGCCGTGGTCGGCTGGTTCGGCGCCGCGGCGAGCTGAAGGCCTCCGCTACACCCGGTCCGCGGTTTGGGATTTTGCCATTTCCTCCAGAATCCACGTGCGAAAGGCAACGATGCGTGGATCGTTCACCAGTTCCTTGGGATAGACCAGGAAATAGGCGAATTCCGGCGCGACCTTGATGCCGAGTTCGAACGGCCGCACCAACCTGCCTTCGGAAAGGTCGTTGGCCACCATGGCGAAATCGGCGAGCGCCACGGCGCTGCCTTCCATCGCCGCCTGGACGGCGTCGGCCGAGGTGCCGAAGACGATGGTGCGGCTGTCATCGAAATCGTCGACGCCGGCTGCGGCCATCCACATGCGCCAGTTCGGCCAGGTCACGCCCTGCCGCGCCCATTCGATATGGGCAAGCGTGTGATGGAAGAGATCGCGCGGTTCGCGCAGCGGCGGACCTGATGCCAGCAGGCTCGGGCTGCACACCGGAATGATGACGTTGTCGAATAGCCGGTGCGCGCAAAGTCCCGGATATCTGCCGGCGCCAAAGCGGATGCCGACATCGACATCGTCGAGGTCGAAGTCCCGCAACCCGTAGGCGATGTCGAACCTGAGTTCGATGCCTTCATGTTTTTTGCGGAAATCCTCCACCCGCCGCATCAGCCATTTCGTGGCGAATTGCGCGTCGAGCGTCACTTTCAGCAGCGTCGTGCCGCGCGCCATCTTCTGCGCCCGCGAGACGGCCTTGCCAAGCAGGTCGAGCGCATCGGCAGAGGCCTCGAACAGCACCGTTCCGGCCTCCGTCAGCCTGATGCTGCGGCTGGAGCGCGTGAACAGGACGATACCGAGCTGGTCTTCGATTTCCTTGATCTGGTGGCTGACGGCGGCTGGCGTCAGGCCGAGTTCGTCGGCGGCCCGGGTGAAATTGAGATGCCGGGCCGCTGCCTCCAGCGTCCTCAGCGCCCGGGTTCCCGGCACCAGGCGGGCCATCAGCTTGGTCCCCGAACAGACGCGGTCATGGCGCCCTGATCCTCAAAGAAAACTTGATAATCCGGAAAGAACTACTCGTTTCTCTCCAATCTTTCAATCAGGCATGATGCAACCATCGAACCAGTATCAAACCGGATTTTATGTCCGGATGGAAGGATTGCACCATGTCTCACATAGCTTTGAGAGCTCCCGCGAGCCGGCTGAATTGGCTGACCGCCGCGTTCGACTGGCTCCGCCAGGCCAAGGTCGCGGCCAGCCTGCCGCGGGACGATATCGAGGACCTATCGGACCGCCAGTTGCGCGATGTCGGCGCCACGCGCAAAGACGTCTCCCGCGCCATGGACCGCGAACTCGGCCGGCTGGGCCTGCTCGACATCGGCTGGCAGCAGCCACGGAGCAAGGGAGCAGGCAGTAGGGAGTAGGCATTAGAAGGAGCCCTACTGCTATTGCCTACTGCCTAATCCCAATCCCTACCTTACCACCCTCACCACCGTCCGGTCCGACAGCAGCGGCAAGAGCCGCGCCATCGTGCGTGCCGTCACCGCGACGCAGCCTTGCGTGGGCGTGAAGCCCGGGCGCGCCAGGTGGAAGAAGATGGCGCTGCCGCGCCCGCGGCGGCGCGGCGTTATATTCCAGTCGAGCACCAGGCAGGCATCATAGAGCCTGTCGTCGCGCCGCATGCGTTCATGGCTGGCGCCGTAGGGGATCTTGACCGGCCTGTTATAGTTGCGGTCGTCGGGCACTTCGCACCAGCCGAGATCGGGCCCGATCGGTGTCATCGCCAGCCGGGTGATGCGGCCGCTGGAGAAGTGGTCTCCCCGGAAATAGCCCGACAGGATCCGCATTTGGCCAAGCGGCGTGGCGCCGTCGCCTTCGCGCTTGCCGGCCGAGATGCCGCCGCGTCCCAGCGCGCAGGCAAACACCGTTCTGCCCGCCTGCAGCAGGCCCTGGCTGGGACGGCCGGGCCTTGCCCGCACGGTCAGCACCCGCAGTCCTTTTCGCAAAATTGCGCCGGCTGCATTGCGATCGTGTTTTTTCTTGTATGATCGTGCCACGGAACAAATCACTGTGATCGGCTGTTGTGCCGGTCAGCTTCCGCATAAACAGGCAGCGGTCAACTGAATTTTCTTTTCAAAACAACGGATTGATCCATGACTTCACGAACCATCCTGATCGTCGACGACGATGACGACTTGCGCGGCACGCTGGTCGAGCAACTGTCCCTCTACGAGGAATTCGACGTGCTGCAGGAGTCCACTGCGGCAAAAGGCGTCGCCGCGGCGCGCGGCGGCCTCATCGACCTGTTGATCATGGATGTCGGCCTCCCCGACATGGACGGCCGCGAAGCGGTGAAGATCCTGCGCAAGGGCGGCTACAAGGCGCCCATCATCATGCTGACCGGCCACGACACCGATTCGGACACGATCCTCGGCCTCGAAGCCGGCGCCAACGACTACGTGACGAAGCCGTTCCGCTTCGCGGTGCTTTTGGCGCGCATCCGCGCGCAGCTGCGCCAGCATGAGCAAAGCGAGGACGCCACCTTCTCGGTCGGCCCCTACACCTTCAAGCCAAGCCAGAAGCTGCTGATCGACCCGCGCGGCGCAAAGGTGCGGCTGACGGAGAAGGAAGCCTCGATCATCAAATATCTCTACCGCGCCGACCAGAAGGTGGTGACGCGCGACGTGCTGCTCGAGGAGGTGTGGGGCTACAATTCCGGCGTTACCACGCACACGCTGGAAACCCATGTCTATCGCCTGCGCCAGAAGATCGAGCGCGATCCTTCCAATGCGGAAATTCTTGTGACAGAAAGCGGTGGCTACAAGCTGGTTCCTTAAACATTTCATTATCCAATAAGCGGTCTGGGCGGGGCTGCTTTTGGGTGCGATCCTGTTGGAGGGGGATTCTGGATCGTACCGCGAAGGAGGATTGGACTGACCGTTCGGGGACACAGCTAGATGGCGCTGGATGACGACATCCGCATCCTGTCCGCCGTGAGGCTTTTCGAGGGCTTCACGCAGGAACAATTGCGCCTGCTCGCCTTCGGCGCCGAGACCATGCTGCTGCAGGCAGACCACAAGCTCTACCGCGAGGACGACATGGCTGATTCAGCCTATATCGTGGTCAGCGGAGAGATCGTGCTCTATCGCGAGCAGGCAGGCGAGCGCATTCCCATCGGTACGGTCGGCCCGGGCACGATGCTCAGCGAACTGGCGCTGATCGCCGACACCAACCGGCTGACCAGCGCGTCGGCAGCGGTCGATTCGGAGGTGATCCGGCTCAGCCGAAAGATGTTCCGCCGCATCCTGGAGGAATATCCTGAGCTGGCGGCACAGCTCCACCAGCGCATCCTGGAAGACTTTCAGGCACTGATTCACCGCATCGAGAAGCTGGCGCCGCGCTTTTCGGGGTGAACGGGAGAGTCGGGTGGACTTCCGGCTGGTTCGCGCCACCGAAAATGACCTGCCCTTCATCATGGCGACCGAGCGGCTTGGCGCAATTGTCGCCGGAGTGGGAAAGGCGCCGGCCCGGCTGATCAGTCCAGGTTGAACCGCGCGATGACCGGAACATGGTCCGAGGGACGTTCCCAGCCACGCGCCGCCCGCAGGATTTCGTAGCCGGTGAAATCAGGCACCAGGTTCGGCGACGACCAGACATGGTCGAGCCGGCGGCCGCGGTTGGATGCCTCCCAGTCCTGCGCGCGGTAGCTCCACCAGGTGTAGAGCTTCTGGTCTGATGGCACGTTGAGCCGCATCAGGTCGACCCAGTCGCCGGCCAGCCGCATGGCCTCAAAACTCTCCGTCTCGACCGGTGTGTGGCTGACCACGTTGAGCAGTTGCTTATGCGACCAGACATCGTGTTCGAGCGGCGCGATGTTGAGGTCGCCGACCAGGACCGAGGCGGACACTTCGCTGTGTTCGGCGCGGATCGCGTTCATCTCGGCGACGAAATCGAGCTTGTGCCTGAACTTGCGGTTGACTTCCGGGTCCGGTTCGTCGCCGCCCGCCGGAACGTAGAAATTGTGCAGCAGGATCGTCTTGCCACCGGCCCGCACGGTTACCGACAAATGCCGGCTGTCGTCGATGTCGCAGAAGCGGCGCTTCTCGACCAGCGCGATCGGCCGGCGCGCGACCGTCGCCACGCCGTGATAGCCCTTCTGACCATGAAAGGCGATGTGCCCGTAGCCGAGCCTGCGGAAGGCCTTTTCGGGGAACAGCTCGTCGGGAACTTTTGTTTCCTGCAGGCAAAGCACATCGGGCGCGTATTCATCGAGCAGGCGCTCGATGATCGGCATGCGCAGCCGAACGGAATTTATGTTCCAGGTGGCGATGGAAAAGGGCATTTGGCGGGTCCGGCGAAAGATCGCCGAACTACTGCCAGCCCCGCGCCGTGAAGGCAAGCATTGCAGCAGTTGCGGAGGCCGGCGCCGTGCCGCCGAAACGGCACGAAAGGGTTCGCCATCTCGCGGAAAGCTATCTGGTCTTCGTATTCAGCTCGCGATTGGCTGTATAGTCGATGGCAAACGTGTCGGGAGCGAAGCTGACGCCTTCCTTGGTGTTGAAGATCATCACCGTGGTGTCCTTGCCCTGCGCATCGGTGATCGTCCACTGGCGCAGATCATAGGTCTTCGGATCGAACATCATGGTGATCCGCGCATTGCCGAACACCGACTTGTCCGATAGCTGGATGGTGGTGAGGTCGTCCTCTTCCTTGACGCTCTTGACGCGGTTGCCGGAGAGGTCGATCCGGTCGTCGAGCAGCAGTTTCAGCGGCGTCTTCGACAAGGGATAGAGATCGGACGTGTTCAGTTTCTTGTTGAGGATGACCACCGATTTGCCGTCCGAAATCACCCGGAAATTCGAGGATCCGTCGTAGTTGAAGCGAATCTTGCCCGGTCTTTCCAGGAAGAACTTGCCGCCGGTCTGCTCGCCCTTGGGGCCGAACTGCACGAATTCGCCGCTCATCGACTTAACCGAGGAAAAATGGTCGGCGATCTTCTGCGCGGCAGCCGGCACGGCCGCCTGCGCGGATGCCAGCAGCTCGAATCCGGGCACCACGTTGAGGGCGGCAGCGCCCGCGAGCACCAGGCCGAGGCCAAGCAGCTGACGGCGCGTCGGGGCAAGATCGCCGAGCGCGGAAAGATCGTTTTTCATGTCGGTCACTCTCATCTTGAATCCTGATTTGTTGCTGTCCTGAACCCCCAGTTGGGCTGAAGTTTGACGGCGCGAACGCTGCTTGACCGCTTGAACGCGCCAGAAGGTTCAAAGTTGCCGCCAGTATCTTTCGCGATCAGAATTTGTCCTCTTCGGTCGGCACCAGGATCTCGCGTTTTCCGGCATGGTTGGCGGGGCCGACAATGCCTTCTTTCTCCATCTTCTCGATGATCGAAGCGGCGCGGTTATAGCCGATGCCCAGACGCCGCTGGATGTAGCTGGTCGAGGCCTTGCCGTCGCGCAGCACCACGGATACCGCCTGGTCGTAAGGATCGTCGGAATCCTCGAAATTGCCGCCGCCACCGCCGCCCGAGCCGCCCTTGCCGGAGGGCTCGTCCTCGTCCTCATCATCGTCCTCGGTGATGGCGTCGAGATATTCCGGCACGCCCTGCAGCTTCAGATGCGCGACGATCTTCTCCACCTCGTCGTCGGAGACGAACGGGCCGTGCACGCGCTGGATGCGGCCGCCGCCGGCCATGTAGAGCATGTCGCCCATGCCGAGCAGCTGCTCGGCGCCTTGCTCGCCCAGGATGGTGCGGCTGTCGATCTTCGACGTTACCTGGAAGGAGATGCGGGTGGGGAAGTTGGCCTTGATGGTACCGGTGATCACGTCGACAGACGGACGTTGCGTCGCCATGATGACATGGATGCCGGCGGCGCGCGCCATCTGCGCCAGACGCTGGACGGCACCCTCGATGTCCTTGCCGGCAACCATCATCAGATCGGCCATTTCGTCGATGATGACGACGATGTAGGGCATCGGCTCGAGGTCGAGATTCTCGGTCTCGTAGATCGCCTCGCCGGTCTGGCGGTCGAAGCCGGTCTGCACCGTGCGCGAGATCTTTTCGCCCTTCTTCTCCGCCTGTTGGACGCGTGCGTTAAAACCGTCGATATTGCGCACGCCGACCTTGGACATCTTGCGGTAGCGGTCTTCCATCTCCCGCACGGTCCATTTCAGCGCGACCACCGCCTTCTTCGGGTCGGTGACAACGGGCGTCAAAAGGTGCGGGATGCCGTCATAGACCGAGAGCTCCAGCATCTTGGGATCGATCATGATCAGGCGGCATTCCTGCGGCGTCAGCCGGTAGAGCAGCGACAGGATCATGGTGTTGATGGCGACCGACTTGCCCGAGCCGGTGGTGCCGGCGACCAGAACGTGCGGCATCTTGGCGATATCGACGATGACCGCTTCGCCATTGATGGTCTTGCCCAGCGCCAACGCCAGCTTGGCCTTGGTGGTCTCGAAATCGCGGCTGGCCATGATTTCCCTGAGATACACCGTCTCACGCTTGGCGTTCGGCAATTCGATGCCGATGGCGTTGCGGCCCGGCACCACGGCGACGCGGCAGGCGATGGCGCTCATCGAGCGGGCGATGTCGTCGGAGAGGCCGATGACGCGCGATGATTTGATGCCCGGCGCCGGCTCCAGCTCATAGAGCGTGACGACGGGGCCGGGGCGGACATGGATGATCTCGCCCTTGACGCCGAAATCCTCCAGCACGCCTTCGAGCAGGCGGGCGTTCTGTTCCAACGCGTCTTTCGAGAGGCTCGGGTCGCGCGCGACGTTCTTCGGTTCGGACAGGAAATGCAGCGACGGCATCTCGAATTTTTCCGAGCCGATCAGCGACGTCTGCGCCTCGCGCTGGACGCGCGCACCCGGGGCCGGGCGTGGCGCCGGCGCTTCAACGCGCGTGGCTGCATCCGAGCGGAACGGCTGGACCTTGGCGGTGGGAGCCGCGCGACGCTGGACGAGGGGTTCATCGTCGAAATCGACATCGTCCTCGCCGGTGTCGAAGCGATCGTCGAAGACGTCGTCGTCCGGATCGACGGAAACGCTGCGATCGTTGACCATGGCGGCGAAGAATTCCGGTTCGACGCGGGCACGGCCATCCGGGCTCATCCGCTGCTCGGCGAACTCGGCCGATTCGACCCGTTCGGCGGCGCGCCGCCAGGCGCTGGCGCGCGGCTCCATTCCCGGCTCGAATTCGTCCCGCCGCTGCCTGCGGCGCACGGCGCGGCGGTGCATCCACGCGCGGAACGAAAGCCACCAATGGGTCATTGCGCCGAGCGCCAATATGCCTTCGTCGCCTTCATCCTCGTCATTGTCGAACAGCAGCTCATCCTCGCGCGGATCGGCGGCGGCCGGTTCCTCCATGACGGCGAAACCGTTCTTGCGCGCGATCAGCGCCGAACCGTAGGCGAACAGCCACAGCGCCGGCCCGGCCATCAGAATGGCGAGCACGCTGGCCACCAGCCCGGTCGGATAGCCACCGATGACGAGGCCCGGAATCTTCAGCACCATGTCGCCGAACACGCCGCCGAGCCCGGTCGGCAGGGGCCAGGTCTTGGGCGGCACCACGCAGCCGGCGATCGCGGCGGCCAGCAGGGCAAAGCCGAACCAGAACAGACCGCGCCTGGGCAGCCTGTCGACGCCACGCGCCGAAAACAGCAGATATCCCCAGATCACGGCCGGAACCAGCGCCGCCACGGCGGCAAGGCCGAAGAACTGCATGGCGATGTCGGAGAAGACCGCACCCGCATAGCCCATGGCATTGGTGACGGTGTTGGCCGTGGCGTGCGAGAAGCTCGGGTCGGCGACATTCCAGGTGGCAAGGCTGGCGACGCCAAAAGCGGTGAACGCGAACATGCCGGCGCCGACAAGCCGGCCGACCTGGCGTCGCGCGAATGCCTGGATGCCGTGCCCCGTATCGGTCAGCGCGAGCGGTGCTGAAGCCCCTGAACGCATGCTCTTCCCCGTCAGTGATTGCCTGGCCCGAGCGCATGACGCACTCCGGCAGATTCGAATGCCAGACTAGGCGTGGGAAGGTTAAGGGCGCATTAACTATAAGGCTGTCGGCGGCCAGTCATGCCCCATTTCGCGGCATCTTGCCCGCGTGAAAATGGCGGGCGCTGGGCCCGCCATCCATTCGTCGGGATCGACGGCGTCCTACTTGTTGGCGCCGCCGAGCATCTTCACATTGGCGCAGAATTCGGCGTGCGGCTTGCTCATCGCCGCGTCCTGGCATTCCTTCATCATGGCTTCCTGCTTCTCCTTCGGCATGGCCATGAAGGCAGCCTTGAATTCCGCCATCGGCTTCATGGTTTTCATGCTGGAATCGGTGAAGAACGGCGCCATGTTGTCCGGCTCATCGAGAGCTCCGGCAAATGCCATGCCGCCGACCATGGAAAGAGCGAGCGCGCCGAGGCAGATATTCTTGACGTTCATTGGATGGTTTCCTTCCCTATTGTTTGAAACGATCGCCGAGACAGCGGTCGCTCCCAGGAGTTCGGTACCAAGACCGTCGATGTTTCCTCGAAAATCTCGTTCACGCGAACGTGATTGCGTTCTTCCAGCCTAAATCGGTTCCAAAAAAGAGGCCCGGAGCGATCCGGGCCTCAAGGCGTGAGCACCTTGCGGGAGCGTCACGACGGGATTTCAAAGCAGTTGCGGGAAACGTGCAGCGGTTTCCGTACGGAATTGGAGAAAGGGATAGGACCGGCGGGAGGAGGTCCGCCGGTCCCATGGCTAAGAGGCCTTACGGCACCACTTCGCCGTGCTGGCTGATGTCGAGACCCTCGACCTCTTCCTGGGTCGACGGACGCAGGCCGACGAGCGCCTTGACGATGTAGAGGATGACGAAGGTGGCGATTGCGGTCCACAGGATGGTGAAGACGATGCCGTAGAGCTGCTTGCCGAGCGACGCGCCCGAGGACAGGCTGTTGATTGCCGGATCGGCGAGCACGCCGGTCAGCAATGCGCCGACCACGCCGCCGACGCCATGGACGCCGAAGGCATCGAGGGAGTCGTCATAGCCGAACATGTGCTTTACCTTGACCGCCGAGATGTAGCAGACAACGCCGGCGACGATGCCGACGATGAAGGCGCCGGTCGGGTTGACGAAGCCGGAAGCCGGCGTCACCGCGACAAGGCCGGCAACGGCGCCGGAGATGATGCCGAGCACCGAGGGCTTCTTGGCGATGATCCATTCGGCGAACATCCAGGCCAGCGCCGCTGCCGCGGTGGCAACCTGAGTGTTGAGCATCGCGGCACCGGCGAGGCCGTCGGCGGCGAGTTCCGAACCGGCATTGAAGCCGAACCAGCCGACCCACAGCAGCGAAGCGCCGATCACGGAATAGACCAGGTTATGCGGCGCCATGTTGGTGGTGCCGTAGCCTTCGCGCTTGCCCAGGACTAGGGCGCAGACGAGACCCGCGACACCGGCATTGATGTGGACGACCGTGCCGCCGGCGAAGTCGAGCACGCCGGCAGCGCCGAGGAAGCCGCCGCCCCAGACCCAATGCGCGATCGGCGCATAGACGACCAGCAGCCACAGCGCCATGAAGATCAGCAGGGCCGAGAACTTCATGCGCTCGGCAAAGGCGCCGGCGATCAGGGCCGGGGTGATGATGGCGAAGGTCATCTGGAACATCGAGAAGACGAACTCAGGAATGTTGGCCACGCCCGGCGCCCACAGCGTCGAGGTGGTGATGCCATGATGGAAGAACTTCGAGAAGCCGCCGAGATAGGCATTCATGCCGCCGCCGTCGGAAAAGGCCAGCGAATAGCCGAACATGAACCACAGCACCGTCACCAGGCAGGTGATGGCGAAGCTCTGCATGACGGTGGCAAGCACGTTCTTCTTGCGCACCATGCCGCCGTAGAACAGCGCCAGGCCGGGGATGGTCATCATCAGCACCAGCGCCGTCGAAGTCAGCATCCAGGCGGTGTTGCCGGTGTCGAGCACCGGGGTGGGAGCGGCCGGCGCGGCGGCAGCCGCGGCCGGAGCCGCTTCCTGCGCGAAGGCGGCGACGCTGCCCAACGCTGCGAGAGCGAGCGAGCCAAAAAGGGCGGCGCGTCCCGTCTTCTTCAAGGTGGAAGGAATATTCATTGAACTCTCCATTGGAATACGTGTTCGCCGCTTCAGAGCGCGTCGGTGTCTGTTTCGCCGGTGCGGATGCGCACCGCTTGGTCGATGCCGAAAACGAAGATCTTGCCGTCGCCGATCTGACCGGTCTTGGCGGCTGCGGTGATGGCCTCCACGGCCTTGTCGACCATGTCGGCGCTGACCGCGACCTCGATCTTGATCTTCGGCAGGAAACTGACCGCGTATTCCGCCCCGCGATAGATTTCCGTGTGCCCCTTCTGACGCCCGTAGCCTTTGACTTCGGTGACGGTCAGGCCCTGGATGCCGACGGCGGTAAGCGCTTCGCGTACCTCGTCGAGCTTGAACGGCTTGATGATTGCCATCACGATTTTCATAAGGTTTCACCCTTTTGCTGTTGCGGTCCCCCGCGTTTGCACACCTTCACCGATCCCGAGGAGCCGGAGAGTGCCGACGAGGATTCAAGCTCCGTGCCAATTGCCGAAGCAGCGGGTTAACTTGTTGTAAAAAAAGGATTTGACGCGCCCGCAATCGCACCGTGCCGATGGGCGCGGCACAGCTTCTGCTTAATAATTAAGCAATTTTCGGAAAACGCCTATTTTGGCGGCTTTGGTTGAAAAGACTGCTCAACGCTTGAGCCGGATCAAGCCTTCCTGGGCCATCGAGGCGATCAGCGTGCCGTCGCGGGCATAAAGCGTGCCGCGGCTGAACCCGCGCGATCCCGAGCTCGAGGGGCTGTCCTGCGCGTAGAGCAGCCAGCCGTCGAGCGAATGCGGGCGGTGAAACCACATCGAATGGTCGAGGCTGGCCGCCTGGATGTCGGGATCGAACAGCCCGCGCCCATGCGCGAAGGTCGAGGTGTCGAGCAGCGTCATGTCGGAGAGATAGGCGAGCAGCACCGATTGCAGCGCGCGGTCGTCTGGGACGGGGCCGGCGAGGCGGATCCAGACATTCTGCCGGGGCGGCAGCTTGTCGCGGCTTTCATAGTGCTGGAGATTGACCGGCCTGAGCTCCAGCGGTCGCTCGCGCGCCCAGAAGCGTCGCACCGCTTCCGGAACCCGGTCGGCATTTTCGAGCAGTTGGCGCTGCGTCTTCAGCCCTTCCGGCGGCGGCACGTCGTCGGGCAAAGCGAACTGGTGCTCCAGCCCCTTCTCATCGACCTGGAACGAGGCTTCCAGCGAGAAGATCGCGTTCCCGTGCTGGATCGCCAGCACCCGGCGGGTGGTGAAGGAGCCGCCGTCGCGGATGCGGTCGACCTCGTAGATGATCGGCACCTTGATGTCGCCCGGCCGCATGAAATAGCCATGCAGCGAATGCACGTAGCGGTCGGGCTCGACGGTCCGCTGTGCCGCTACCAGCGCCTGGGCGATGGTCTGGCCGCCGAACACGCGCTGCCACTCCACTTGGGGGCTGCGACCACGATACAGATTGTGTTCCAGCCTCTCGAGGTCGAGAATGCGCAGAAGCTCGTCCATGGCCGCCGTCATGTGTCGTGACCTCGCCTCAAGATTTCCTTGGCGGGTTTCCGACAGGAAGGACGGGCCGTCAAGGGCGGAGGGCAGGCTGGCTTGCAAGGAGCGAAGACCATGGAAGGCAAGGCAGAGGCTAAAACCAGGTCCGGGCTCGATGTTCTGGTCGCCGGCGCCGGCTATGTCGGCCTGGCCACCGCCGTGTCGCTGAAACAGGCGCAACCGGGGCTTGCCGTGGCCCTGGTCGATGCCGCGCCCGCCGGCTCCTGGCAAAGGGACGGCCGCGCCTCGGCCATCGCGGCGGCCGCCTGCCGCATGCTCGAGCGGCTCGGCGTCTGGGCCGAGATCGCGCCGGAAGCGCAGGCGATCACCGAGATGATCATCACCGATTCGCGTACCGCCGATCCGGTGCGCCCGGTCTTCCTCACTTTCGACGGCGAGGTGGCGCCGGGCGAGCCCTTCGCGCATATGGTGGCCAACCGGGTGCTGAACGGCGCCTTGCGCCGCAGCGCCGAAAAGCTAGGCGTCGACATCATCGAAGGCGTTGCCGTGCAAGGGTTCGAAACCAATGGTGCGGGCATCACCGTGCATCTGGCCGACAGCGCTACGCTGAAGGCGCGGCTGCTGGTCGCCGCCGACGGCGTCAACTCGAAGCTGCGTGACATGGCCGGCATCAAGACGGTGAAGTGGGAATACGGCCAGTCCGGCATCGTCTGCACCGTGGCGCATGAACGGCCCCACAACGGTCGTGCCGAAGAGCATTTCCTGCCCGCCGGCCCGTTCGCCACGCTGCCGCTGAAGCCGGGCGAGGACGGTTCCAACCGCTCGTCGATCGTCTGGGTCGAGCGGTCGGAGGATGCTCAGGCGCTGGTCGCCGGCGACGACCTCCTCTTCGAGCATGAGTTGGAACAGCGTTTCGGCCTCAAGCTTGGCGAGATCCGCGTCGCCGACAAGCCGCGCGCTTGGCCGCTGGGTCTTACCATCGCGCGCGCCTTCGTCGCGCCGCGCGTGGCGCTTGCCGGCGATGCCGCCCACGGCATCCACCCGATCGCCGGCCAGGGCCTCAATCTCGGCTTCAAGGATGTCGCCGCCCTGGCCGAGGTGATCGTCGAAGCCGACCGGCTCGGCCAGGATATCGGCGCGCTAGACGTGCTCGAGCGCTACCAGCAATGGCGCCGTTTCGACACGGTGCAGATGGGCGTCACGACAGATGTGCTGAACCGGCTGTTTTCCAACGACATCGGCCCGCTGCGCGCGGTGCGCGACATCGGCCTCGGCCTGGTCGAACGCATGCCGCGGCTGAAGGAATTCTTCATCCGCCAGGCGTCGGGGCTTTCAGCCGGCACGCCGCGTCTTTTGAAAGGCGAAGCGATCTGACCCGCCGCGCCGCCTATGACCCGGGCACGTCATAGATCGCCCGGACCTCGATCGTGCCGAGTTCGGCCAGCGGAATGCCGCCAGCGATGTCCAGCGCCTCCTGGAGGTCCTTCGCCTCGATCATGACGAAGCCGAGCAACTGCTCCTTGGTTTCGGCGAACGGGCCGTCGGTGACCAGCCGCTTGCCCTTGCGACGACGCACGGTCTTCGAGGTCTTCACCGATTGCAGCGCCTGCGCGACGATGAGCTTGCCTTGTTGGTCCAAGGACCGGTCATAGGCCAGCGAATCGGCGTCGAGCTTGGCCGAACCTTCCGGGGTGAGCGCATGGAGGTCTTTCTCCTCACCATAGACCAGGCAGACATATTTCATTTCGCGCTCCCTTGCTGCGAGGAATCATAGGATGCGGCGACGAGCGTGTCAGCCTTGCCTTCGACCGCTGCCGCATGGTCGAGAAGGCATGCCGCGACCGCGATGATGGCGACAGCAGCCAGCAGCCTGCGGACGCCGGACGGCGGCTGTTCCAGCCAGAAGTCTTGCCGTCGTTGAGCCTTGCGGCCTGGGATCTTCCATACTGCGAAAAACAGATTGTCCATGTGAACCTCCATCCGGCCACAATCCCGTGGTCGCCCGCAGGACGGTCGGGCCGAACGGAAGCCGACATTTTTGCACGCGGATTTTTTCGAAAGGAATGAACCGTCATCGCGCCGTGGTCCAAACAGCGCAGTGGTCTTCGCGCATGCCCGCGCTATAGTTGGCCGGACGCTGGGCTCACCTGGACAAGTTCACGACAACCAAGGAGGAATTCATGGACCGCACCGCAACCGCCGTCTGGAAGGGCAATCTGAAGGACGGCAAAGGCACGCTCGACAGCCAGAGCGGGACCCTGAACGGCACGCCCTATTCGTTCAAGGCACGCTTCGAGGACGAGAGCGGCAAATCCGGCACCAATCCGGAAGAGCTGATCGCGGCCGCGCACGCCGGCTGCTACGCCATGCAGCTGTCGCATTTCCTGGCCGAGAACGGCACCCCGGCGGCCGAACTCGACGCCAAGGCCGTGGTGACGCTGGTTCCCGGCACCGGCATCACGGGCAGCGCGATCACCCTTGTCGGCAAGGTGCCCGGCATCGACGCGGCGAAGTTCAAGGAATTGGCCGAGAAGGCCAAGGCCGAATGCCCTGTTTCCAAAGCTCTGGGCGCTATCAACGTATCGCTCGACGCCAGGCTCGGCTGAGACCCCGGCATCCCGGCGCGCATGGTCGCGCCGGGCACCCTCGAGCAATTAGGCACCCAGCGCGTCGAGCCGGGCGCGAAGGGCTGCGACTTCCTGCTCCAGCGCCTCCACTCTCGCTTCGAGGTCGGAAGCGGGCACGGCCGATGCAGTGCGCTGCGCCGACAGGGCGGCAACGTCCACCGGCCCGGCGAGGAGATGCACATAGCGATCCTCGCGTTGGCCTGGACCGCGCGGGATTTCCTGGACGAGCGGCGGTCGACGGCCGATCAGCATATCGAGCTCACCGCGCAAATCCTCGATCGATGAAAACCTTGCCATGCGCTCGCTGCGTGCCAGCAATTCATGCGCCGTCTGCGGCCCGCGCAGCAAAAGCAGGCCGACCAAGGCGGTCTGCGGCGTGGTCAGCGAGAAGCGCTGCGCCATCTGGTGCTCGTAGCGCTCGACGCGGGAGCCGAACATCTGCCGCACCAGCCCCTTCTGCTCAAGCAGCTTCAGCGCCCGGTGCACCTCTGTCTGCTCCAGCGCCATGACGGGCTCGCGCGCCGTCTTCTGGTTGGCGGCGGCAAGTGCTGCGTTCAGCGTCAGCGGATAGACGTCCGGCGTCAGCTCCTTCTTCTCGATGAGGCAGCCGAGCACACGCGCTTCGGGAGGAGACAGGATGGGAAGGTCCGTCATTGGATTGCAATCCTTTCTGAAGCTGGCAGGACAGCGCCCCTCTGTCCTGCCGGAGAAGAGGGGGCGCGAAGGATCGCTGCGTTCAAGACTGCCGCGAGCGAGCGCCTAAACCCTTCTCTCCACCATCATCTTCTTGATTTCCGCGATCGCCTTGGCCGGATTCAAGCCCTTGGGGCAGGTCTGCGCGCAGTTCATGATGGTGTGGCAGCGATAGAGCCGGAACGGGTCCTCGAGATTGTCGAGCCGCTCGCCCGTGGCCTCGTCGCGGCTGTCGATCAGCCAGCGATAGGCCTGCAGCAAGGTTGCCGGGCCGAGATAGCGGTCGCCGTTCCACCAGTAGCTCGGGCACGAGGTCGAGCAGCAGGCGCACAATATGCACTCGTAGAGCCCGTCGAGCTTCTCGCGCTCCTCATGGCTCTGCAGCCATTCCTTGGCAGGCTGCGGTGAGACCGTCTTCAGCCACGGTTCGATCGAGGCGTGCTGGGCGTAGAAATTGGTCAGGTCGGGCACGAGGTCCTTTATGACGGGCATATGCGGCAGCGGGTAGATCTTGACGGCGCCCGATATGTCGTCGCAGCCCTTGGTGCATGCGAGCGTGTTGGAGCCGTCGATATTCATGGCGCACGAGCCGCAGATACCCTCGCGGCAGGAGCGACGCAAGGTCAGCGTCGGGTCGATCTTGTTCTTGATCCAGAGCAGCGCATCCAGCACCATCGGCCCGCAATCGTCCATGTCGACGAAATAGGTGTCCATGCGCGGGTTCTCGTCATCATCCGGCGACCAGCGGTAGATGCGATATTCCCTGAGATTGGTCGCGCCTTCCGGCTTCGGCCAGGTCTTGCCCTGCTGGATCTTCGAGTTCTTGGGGAGCGTGAGTTCGACCATTACCTCAGGTCCTTTCGGATGACGCGGCTGGACGTCATTTCAATACACCCTGGCCTTGGGCGCGATCTTGGCGAGACTGATGCCGCCGTCCTTTTCGGCCAGCAGCGGTTCGGTGTGCACCGGACGGTAGGAGAGCGTCACCTCACCGGTCTCGCTCAGATGGGCGAGCGTGTGCTTGCGCCAGTTGGCGTCGTCGCGGGCCGAGAAATCCTCCCGCGCGTGCGCGCCACGGCTCTCCTTGCGCGCCTCGGCGCCGTAGACCGTGGTGATGGCGTTGGCCATCAGGTTTTCCAGCTCCAGCGTCTCGACCAGGTCGGAGTTCCAGATCATCGAGCGATCGAAAACCTTTATGTCCTTGAGCTCGCCCCAGATCTGCGAAATGCGCTTGCAACCGTTCTCCAGCGATTCCTGCGTGCGGAACACCGCCGCGTCTTCCTGCATGGCGCGCTGCATCTTTTCGCGCAGAACCGCCGTCGGCGTCGAGCCGTTGGCGTGGCGCAGCCGATCGAAGCGGTCCATGATCTTGTCGACCGAGGCCTGGTTGGGCGACGGGATTGCCGACTTGCGATCGATGACCTGGCCGGCGCGGATCGCCGCCGCGCGTCCGAACACGACCAGGTCGATCAGCGAGTTCGATCCCAGTCGGTTGGCGCCGTGCACCGAGGCGCAACCGGCCTCGCCTACCGCCATCAGGCCGGGCGAGACCTGATCAGGATTAAGGATCGTCGGGTTGAGCACCTCGCCCCAGTAATTGGTCGGCACGCCGCCCATATTGTAGTGCACCGTCGGCAGCACCGGAATCGGCTCCTTGGTGAGATCGACGCCGGCGAAGATCTTTGCCGATTCCGAGATGCCGGGCAGCCGCTCATGCAGTACCGCCGGATCGAGATGGTCGAGGTGCAGGAAGATATGATCCTTGTTCTTGCCGACGCCGCGGCCCTCGCGGATTTCCAGCGTCATGCAGCGCGAGACGACGTCGCGCGAGGCAAGGTCCTTGGCCGACGGGGCGTAGCGCTCCATGAACCGCTCGCCCTCGGAGTTGACGAGATAGCCGCCCTCGCCGCGCGCGCCTTCGGTGATCAGGCAGCCGGCCCCGTAGATGCCGGTCGGGTGGAACTGCACGAACTCCATGTCCTGTAAGGGGAACCCCGCCCGCGCGGCCATGCCGCCGCCGTCGCCGGTGCAGGTGTGGGCCGAGGTCGCCGAGAAATAGGCGCGGCCATAGCCGCCTGTCGCCAGCACAACCATCTTGGCCGAGAAGCGGTGGATGGTGCCGTCGTCGAGGTTCCAGGCGACGACGCCGGTGCATGTGCCGTCCGGCTCCATGATCAGGTCGAGCGCGAAATACTCGATGAAGAACTGTGCGTTGTTCTTCAGCGACTGGCCGTAGAGCGTGTGCAGGATGGCGTGGCCGGTGCGGTCGGCGGCCGCACAGGTGCGCTGCACGGGCGGGCCGTCGCCGTAATTCATCATGTGGCCGCCGAACGGCCGCTGGTAGATCTTGCCCTCCTCGGTGCGCGAGAACGGCACGCCGTAATGCTCGAGCTCGTAGACGGCGGCCGGCGCTTCACGCACCAGATATTCCATGGCGTCCACATCGCCCAGCCAGTCCGAACCCTTGACGGTGTCGTACATGTGCCACTGCCAGGAGTCCGGGCCCATGTTTGAAAGCGAAGCGGCAATACCGCCCTGCGCCGCAACCGTGTGCGAGCGGGTCGGGAAAACCTTGGTGATACAGGCGGTGCGCAGGCCCTGTTCGGCCATGCCCAGCGTAGCGCGCAGCCCCGCGCCCCCGGCACCGACGACCACGACGTCGAATTTGTGGTCGACATAGGTATAGCCTGCCGTATTGGCTTGTTTCGCGTCCTTGGCCAAAACGTCAGCCTCCGAATGCCAGTTTGAGCAGGGCGAAGAGCGAAGCCACGCCGACCGCTACGGTGAAGAAAGTGTTGAGGGCGATCAGCGCCAGCTTCATGCCTTCGCCATGCACGTAATCCTCGATGATCACCTGCATGCCGATCCGCATGTGATAAAGCGGCGAGATGAGCACAAGGGCCATCATCAGCGCCACAAGCGGGTTGGCGAGCGCTGCCCGCACCTCCGCATAGCCGGCGCCGTTGAGCGCGACCAGGAACCCGGTGAAGAACAGGATCAGCGGGATGTTGGCGATTGCCGTGAGGCGCTGGCGCCAGAAATGCCCGGTGCCTTCGCGGGCGGAGCCCAGGCCGCGGACTTTCGCCAGCGGCGTGCGCATGTCGGTCTTTCCAGTGCTCATGGTCAGGCTCCTCGCGCCATATAGCCGGCGATCCAGATCAGCAGCGTGAGCAGGATCGAGCCGGCCAGGGTCGCCCAGGCGATCTTGGAGGCGGTATGCTTTTCGAGGCCAGCGCCGGTGTCCCAGATCAGGTGACGCACGCCGCCCAGCATGTGATGCATGAGCGCCCAGGTGTAGCCGAACAGGATCAGCCGTCCGAGCCAGGTTCCGAAGGCCCAGCTCACCCAATCGAAAGTGGCTTGCGAGCTCGCCGCAGCCATCAGCCATATCGCGACCAGGAGCGTGCCGAAATAGAGCGCGCCGCCGGTGATGCGATGGATGATCGACATCGTCATGGTGATCGGCGGCCGGTACACGCTGAGGTGCGGCGAAAGCGGCCGTTCACGTCTGGCGAATTCGCGGGTGGCTGGTGATTTGCTCATGGCTCCCCCAGTTCGGCGTTCCTGGAGCCTCAGGTGGAAATGCGGCATTGCCGCTTCCGGTTGCGACTTCGGACAGCCGGTTTCTAATGCTCTTTTTGCACCGCGTCAAAGCCAGAAAACCGTTTCGAAAACGTAATTTAGTCTGATTAAAAGGCAGGTCCGGGCTTCAATCGATTAGGCGTCGACGATGCCAAGCCGGCCCGTTCTCGCTGCGGTGCAGCATATATGTGGCGGACGCGGGCTCGGCTCAGCGGGTGCAGGTCAGCGGCGCCGAGCCCGCCTTCATCACCAGCGCCTCGCGACCGTCGATCACGATCGCGTCATGTGTCTCGCCGTAACGGCTGTTCTGGTTTGCCGGCGCAGCCGGCAGGTCCTCGCTGGTACCGTCGGGACCCAACACCCGCACCGAGGAGCCGAGATTTTCGATGGTCATCCTGCCGCCGTCGGCGCAATTGTAGGTGCGGTGCGCGGCTGTGGCGCGGTGGCGTCAGCAACGAGGGCAAGCGACACGGGAGCGCCGCTTTTGTTGCCGCCTTCGCAGCGTCGTTCTCCGGCACGCAGGCCACCGCGACCAGCAGCGGAAGCAGCGCGAACGCCACCCGTAGTTTCCGGCGCAACACCATGGGCTGTCCTTCCGCGCGTTGGAATGCGCATGACCATGAAAACCGGAATCGGTTTGGCGACATGCGCGAGGGTGCGGGCAAGCGTGGCCGAATGATGACCGGCCGGCTTTCGCTCCTGCGTTAACCATGTTTATCAAGACATGGGTGAGAACCGCGCCAGCCCCTTAACAAAGGTTAAGAAAAGGTTAATTTCCGATTCGAGGAGGCTTTGTCTCCAACATGGAGGACGCCATGCGTTCGAATTCGGGCAGATCGCGCCTTGCGGCGCTCACAGTGGCGGTATTGGCCGTCGGCTCCGCCGCGCCGGCGCTGGCGGACGGACGCCACCAGGATCGGGTCTACGCCGATTCCTTCGGCAATCTCGTCATCGACAGTGCCGCCGGCTACAAGCGTATCCTCGTCGGCGAAGGCAAGCTCGCCAAGCAACTGTCCGACTATACCAGCGCCGGCCAGCCCAAGGTAATCTACGAGAACGGGCCTGACGCGATATCGGGCTATGGCGATTGCTATCGGCCGCCGGTGTTCGTGAAGGGGCGCAGTTATATGTATGGCCTCTCCGACGGCGAGATGCCTGAACTCAGCCCCTGCCGCTGAACAGCGCCACGGCCTCTGGCCTGGCTGGCCCGGCGGAAACGCGCACGCAGTCGCGCCCGGCATCCTTCGCCTGATAGAGCGCTTCATCGGCACGTCGCATCAGGTCGGAAAAATGCTCGCCGGCATGAAGTTCGGCAACGCCGAAGCTCGCCGTGCAGCGATTGTCGGCGGGGAGCCCGTCGATGGGCAGCGTCCCGAAGGCGCTGCGCGCGCCTTCAGCGAACAGCCGCGCGGCGACGAGATTGGTGCCGGGCAGGATGATGGCGAACTCCTCGCCGCCTATACGACCGGCGACATGGTGGTCGGCCGCGGCCTCGCGCAGGAAGCGGGCAAAGGCCTCGATGACCCGGTCGCCCGAGGCATGGCCGTAATTGTCGTTGATGGACTTGAAGTGATCGAGATCGGCGATGACCAGCGCGACTGGGACGCCGCGGCGCGCCGCGTCTCCCAGCGCCGTCTCGGCGTGACGCTCGAAGCCGCCGCGGTTGAGGAGCCGCGACAGCGTGTCCGTTTCCGATTTCGACGTCGCCTCGGCGAGCACGTCGCGCACCAGTATGGCCAGCGCCAGCAAGGCCAGCGCCACGCCGAACACGGTGCCGAGCGATTGCGACGCCAGGGCATAGCTGGTCTGCAGATAGGATTGCGGGGCGGCGCCGCGGCCGCCAAGCGCATCGGCGATGAATGGCTTGCTGGCGAACTGCACGGCGCTGGCCGCCAGCACCGCCATCAGCATCCGGTCGAGCCGGTCACGCCTTTGCCTGGACGACCAGACGATGCCGAACCCGGTAAGCTGCATGACGGCGTAGGGCAGTTGGTAGGCCATCTTGCTGGCAAGGGACTGGCGCGGCAGATCCTGGGCGAAATAGACCGCGACAGAGGCAAAGGCCAGGACCAGGAGCATCGCCGACCAGGGCGGCGTCACGCCGTATCTATGCGCAAGCCCGCCGTTGAAGGCGATGGTGGCGCCAAGGAAAACGGCGAAGGCTGCGACGACCACCAGCCGCGCATTGTCGAAGGCGGGGATGCTGAATTCAACGACGAAATAGGCCATGCCCAGCACATAGCCGAACGCCAGCCAGCGTGCCGAGACACGTCCGATGTCATAGACGGCGATCGCCATGAAGGCCGCCGCCAGCAGCCCGGCAACGAACAGATTGATGACAAGGATGAAGTCCGCGCCGCCCATGATTTCCCAAGCCCCTGACGGCAGCAAACCATCGACGGGCGAAAAAGAAGTTAACGTGAGGTCATACCGGGGCTCGCGCACGCCTCGGAGATTGGCCGGATGATGTTTGCCATCGCCCTTCACGGCGAAGCAAGGAACGAAGCGGTGCGGCGCGGGTCTTGGATGATAAAGGCGTCAGGCTGATCGCCTTCAGCCGGCTTTGAGCGGCTCCGGCACAAACAGCGTTTCCGGCCGCTCATAGGACAGGCGCACGCTGTCGCGCCCGTTTTTCTTGGCCTTGTAGAGGGCCTCGTCGGCGCGGCGCATCAACGGCTCCAGCGCTTCGTCGCCGCTGCGCGCCGCCACGCCGAAACTGGCGGTGACCTTGGTGCCGGGCGGAAGTCCGTCGACGCCGCCGGCCGAGTAGGCCACGCGCACGGCCTCTGCGAACAGCCGCGCGGCGGCAAGATCGGTCAAGGGCAGGAGCACCGCGAATTCCTCGCCGCCGATACGTCCGGCCTCACCGCGCGCACCGGCGGCGGCGCGAAGCCTGGCGGCGAAGTCAGCGATCACCCGGTCGCCCGCGGCATGCCCATGCAGGTCATTGAGCGCCTTGAAGTGGTCGAGGTCGGCGAGCACAAGGGCCACCGGCAATTTCGCCGCCGCGCAGCGTTGCAAGAGCAGGGCCGCCCGTTCCTCGAAGCCGCGCCGGTTGAGCAGGCCCGACAGCGGATCGGTGTAGGTCTCGACCTTCAGCGCCTTCATCACGTCGAGGGCTGCGGCGGAGAACAGGCAAAGCGCAATCAGCAGCGACAGCAGTGCGTGCGACAGCAAGGCTGTCGTCCAATAGGATGATGTATAGAGCTCGTCATAGGTCGCGAAAGGCCCATGCGCGACGATAACGGCAAGCGTGCGCACGAAGAAATTCAGCCCCGCGAGCAACGCCAGGACGAACAGGATCTTTTCCGTCGGGCCATTGTCACGCACATTGCGCAATTCGGCGGCCGCCACCAGGCTGATGCCGCCGAGTGCGAAGTTGATGACGAGGACCCGCCATGTCAGGTCCGGCTGGACGAACAGGAACCAGCAAAAAGCGGCCATGCCGCCGCTCGCCAAGACGCAAAGCCCGGCATAGGGCACTCGCCGGCCATACCGCGCCACGATCGCGCCGGCCAGGCAGGATCCGGCAACGCAGAAGCATAGATTGGAGAGCAGCTTCGACGATGCCAGGCCAACGGGCAGCGTGAAATGCTGGAACAGGAACCCGGCCGCCGCGAGCGAATAGCTGACCGCCAGCACGGCCAGATAGGGACGGTGGCGCTGATAGAACCAAAGCACGAGGAACGCCGCGCCAAGGGCCAGCGCGATCGTCGGGTTTAACAACGCTATCAGCAGGCCGGTGTCCAAAGGACCGTGACTTCCCCTCGCTTGACGTCAGGGAAGACCTTAGGCCGCAAGCCCAAACAAGCGGTTAAGCGAAAGCGAATATGCGTCACGCTGGTGCGGAGCGTGACGTGGAACCGGCGCGCCGGACCTGCGTTTGTCCAGCGCAGAAGAGGAACCGATAATGGCCGATACAATCACCCTGACCGATCACGAGGCAATCCGTTCGTGGGCCGCGTCGCGCGCCGGCTTTCCGGCCATTGTCGATGTGTCGCCCGAAGCCGGCACGCAGGCGATGCTGCGGCTGGTGTTCGGCCAGCACGCCTATGAGGACGAAGACCAACCGGAGCGTCCGATCAATGCCGGAGGTTATGAACTGGTCGAGTGGGACGAATGGTTCAAACTCTTCGATGAACGCGGGCTGGCCCTGGTGGTCGCCGCTGAAGAACCCGGGCGCCGCGAGCAGTTCCACGAGATCATCCGCCGCGACGACCGGTGAAGCCGCAACATGTGCTGGACGCTCAAGCAGAAGGCCCGAATCGCATCGCGATCCGGGCCCTTGCGTTTCGATCGAACCAGCCGCGATTTACTTCCAGTTGCGGATATCGACGAAGTGGCCGGCGATCGCCGCCGCCGCAGCCATGGCCGGCGACACCAGATGGGTGCGTCCCTTGAAGCCCTGCCGGCCCTCGAAATTGCGGTTCGAGGTCGAGGCGCAGCGCTCATGCGGCTTCAGCCGGTCGTCGTTCATGGCAAGGCACATCGAGCAGCCCGGCTCGCGCCAGTCGAAGCCGGCGGCGAGGAAGATCTTGTCCAGCCCTTCGGCCTCGGCCTGTTCCTTGACCAGGCCGGAGCCCGGCACGATCATGGCATTGACGCGCGGATTGACTTTTCGGCCCTCGACCACCTTGGCGGCGGCGCGCAGATCCTCGATGCGGCCGTTGGTGCAGGAGCCGATGAAGACGCGGTCGAGGGCGATGTCGGTGATCTTCGTTCCCGGCGTGAGGCCCATATAGTCTAGCGCGCGCTGCTTTGAGGTGCGCTTGTTTTCGTCGGTGATGTCTTCCGGGTTCGGCACAATCCCTTGCACCGAGACAACATCCTCCGGGGACGAGCCCCAGGAGACGATCGGCGGCAGTTTGGCCGCATCGAGCACGATCACCTTGTCGAAATGCGCGCCTTCGTCGGATTGCAGCGTCTTCCAGTAGGCGAGCGCGGCGTCCCAGGCGGCGCCCTTGGGCGCGCGCGGCTTGTCCTTGACATAGGCGAAGGTCGTCTCGTCGGGTGCAATCAGGCCGGCGCGCGCGCCGCCCTCGATCGACATGTTGCAGATCGTCATGCGGCCTTCCATCGACAGCGAGCGGATCGCCTCGCCGGCATATTCGATGACATAGCCGGTGCCGCCGGCGGTGCCGATCTCGCCGATGATGGCGAGGATGATGTCCTTGGCAGTTACGCCTTCCGGCAACTGGCCGTCGACGCGCACCAGCATGTTCTTGGCCTTACGCTGGATCAGCGTCTGCGTCGCCAGCACGTGCTCGACCTCCGACGTGCCGATGCCGTGCGCCAGCGCGCCGAAGGCGCCGTGGGTGGAGGTGTGGCTGTCGCCGCAGACGATGGTCATGCCGGGCAAGGTGAAACCCTGTTCCGGCCCGATGATATGGACGATGCCCTGGCGGATGTCGTTCTCGGAATAATATTCGACGCCGAAATCCTTGGCGTTCCTGGCCAGAGCCTCGACCTGGATGCGGCTTTCCTCGTTCTTGATGCCGAACTTGCGCTCGGGCGAGGTCGAGACGTTGTGGTCGACCACGGCCAGCGTCTTTTCGGGATGACGGACTTTGCGGCCACTCATGCGCAGGCCCTCGAAGGCCTGCGGACTGGTCACCTCATGGACGAGGTGGCGGTCGATATAGAGCAGGCAGGTGCCGTCGTCCTGGCGGTCGACGACGTGGTCGTCGAAAATCTTGTCATAGAGGGTGCGCGGTGCGCTCATGTGCGTAAATCCGTCGATATGAGAATGGGAAGGGCAGGCGCCGAGATGTCGGGCGGAACGAGTTGATCAGTCGGCCCGCGTAAGTCGGCTGGTCGGCGCGCCACAGACGCGCGCGGAGAAGCGCGACGGCAGGCGTTTTCTGTCCTGCAGCACGAACCCCTTGTAGGCCGGATCGCCAAAAAGCTCTTCCATGGCGGGGTAGATAGCAATGTTTTGGGTTTTCGGCAATTGCGTGCCTTCGCGGAACCTGGTTCCTAGGCCACGAAATGGGGAGATTACTGTCTGTCCTTCTTGAATTCGAACAGCTCAATGACGTTGCCCGATGGATCTTCAAGCAGGATAGCCCGGCCCGCACCGCCATCGCTGATGTTCCCTCGGAACGTCACTCCGGCCGCGCGCAGCCGGTTGATCAGGTCGTCCAACCCCTTGGTTACGACCATGAACCTGTTCCACCCACCTGGCTTCGGATTACCTCCGGCCTGACCACCGCTTCCCGCACCGGGAGCGCTGAGATACAAGGTAAGGTCGTCGCGAAGCAGCGCTGCGAACTTGCCAGGATTGTGCATTTCGACCTTGAATTCGAGACTGTCCCGGTAAAATTCTACCGCCTTGTCTACGTCGGCGACGATATAACGGACGGACGCCATTCAAACCGTCTCCTCTCGTGAGGAATTACTAGGGCCGCGCCATAGCCGCTTTCGCCTGGCGCAGCCCACACTTTCGGAACGCACCTAGCTTTCGGAACGCACTTACTTGCACATAGTTCCGGCCACTGGCGTTTGGATGCTGAAAACAGCCATCACTGCTCTACAGGATTTCGAACACGAAGCTCTTCACCAGCGCATCCGGCTCGGCGATGGCGTAGCAGCGGAACCATGGGCTTTGCTCGACCGGGCGCCATTTGCCCGCCTGCTCCAATTCGTCGAACACGGCCTGAAACCGGCCGCTCTCAAACACCTGGTCGCGCACGGTGAAGATGGCGTGGCCGCCTTTCTTCGTGATGCGCACCAGTTCGTGCAGGCCGGAAGCCGGCGCATGGCTGATGGTGAACACGCCGGTCGAGAAGAAGGCGCGGAAATGCCCGTCGGACCAGGGCAGCGGGCCGCCCAGCATTGCCTGCTTCAGCTCGCCATAGGCGTTGCGGCTGCCGGCGATCTTCAGCATGTCGTCCGACAGGTCGAGCCCGGCGATATCGCCGTAGCCCAGCGCCTTCAGCGACGGCCCGGACAGGCCGGTGCCGCAGCCGGCGTCGAGCAGCGGCCCATCGCCGGCCGGCACATGGCGCGCCACCCAGGCGGTGATGAGGAACGGCAGGAGATAACCGAGCGAAGCGGTCTCGCTGTCATAGGTCGCGGCCCATGCGGCATAAGCCTGCGCCAGGGTTTCGGGCGTATCGGCCGTATAGACCGAGTCCAGCGCGGCATTGGCCTTGTCGATGTTCATGGACATGCTCCTCCTCCAGTGCGCAGTCGGAACGTAACGCCGTCCTTGCCGAAAGACTATTCCTGATGCTGGCGGCGCAGCCGCCGTTCCAGCGCCCGGAGCGCCAAAGACAAACCGACGGTCAGGATGAGATAGATGTAGGCTGTTATCGAATAGGTCTCGAAGAAGCGGAAGGAGCCGGCGGCATAGACCTTGCCCATCTGCGTGATGTCGGCGACGCCGAGCACCGAAACCAGCGAGGAATCCTTGACCAGGGCGACGAAGTCATTGCCGAGCGGCGGCAGGATCGTGCGGATCGCCTGCGGAAAGACGATCAGCCGGAAGCGTTGCGTCCGCGTCAGCCCGAGCGCCTTGGCCGCTTCGATCTGGCCCTTCTCGACCGCCTGAATGCCGGCCCTGAACACCTCGGAGATGAAGGCGGAATAGCCGATGGTCAGCGCCATGATGGCGCGCCACAAGAGCGAGACGTCGCGCACCTGCAACTCGCCGAGATAGCCGGCGCTCTGCAGCGGCGCGGTCAGCGTGTTCCAGGCCGCGACGAAAGCCGGTGCGCCGGCAAACGCGATCCAGAACAAAAGCACCAGGATCGGCACACCACGGATGATTTCGACATAGAAACGCGCGATCTGCCGCAGCCACTGCGAACCCGACAATCCCATCAGCGCGATGCCGAGGCCGATCATCGAGGCCAGCGCGAAGGCGACAATGGTGACGAAGACGGTGACGCCGATGCCCTTGGCGACAGTGGCGAAGACCTGGGCATAGAGATCGCTGGCGGCGATGGCGAGCGCGGCGACCAGGGCAAGGACAAGGGCGGCGGCCAGCCACCAGGGAAATTCAGGTCTGGCGGAGGAGGAAGTCGAGGACGGCATCAGATATTGCCGGTGACAAAGATACCAAGGGTGCGTTCTGTCACACCCCCCTCTGGGCGCAGAGTCAGCGCAAGTTCCCGCGCATGACCATCACGCAATGCGCGTAACAACGAGGCTCACTGCCCCATCTTGTAATCAAGGAACCATTTTTTGTTCAGCGCGTCGAAGGTGCCGTCGGCCTTGAGCGCGGCGATCGCGGCGTTGACAGGCTTCACCAGATCGGAGCCCTTGGGGAAGATGAAGCCGAAATCCTCGGTGCCGAGCGGGCCGCCGATCAGCTTCAGCTTGCCCTCGGAAGCATCGACATAGCCCTTGCCCGCGGTGCCGTCCGTCAGCACCACATCGACGTCGCCAGTCTTCAGCGCCTGCACGGTGGCACCGAACGTCTCGAACAGCTTTATGCGCGGGTTCTGCTCATTGCCGTCCAGCACGCTGTAGACGGCGGTGTAGAAGGGCGTCGTGCCGGCCTGCGCGCCGATCAGCCCGTCCTTGAAGGCGCCGAAGGTCTTGGCGTCGGTGAAGCGGCTCTCGTCGCCGCGCACCAACATGAACTGTTCCGAGCGCATATAAGGGTCGGAGAAATCCACCTTCTGCTTGCGGTCGTCCTTGATGGTGATTCCGGTCATGCCGATGTTGTACTGGTTGTCGGAAACCGCCTGGATCATCGCGTCCCAGGAGGTGTTCTGGTACTCGACGGTGAAATTCAGCCGCTTGGCGATCTCGTTCATCGCGTCATATTCCCAGCCGATCTGTTTTCCGGTCTTGGCATCGATGAACTGCAGCGGCGGATAGGCGTTTTCCGTCACCACCACCACCTTCTTGCCGCCAAGATCGGGCAGCGCCTGGGCGAAGGCGGCAACGGGCGCGAGCATGAGGGCGAGCAGGCCGGCCAGCAGCAGTTTCGATTTGGTCATGACACACTCCCGGAAGTGAAAGCGCCCGGACATGGCCGGGCCTGCAAAGGAAATCCGGCGCCGACTTTAGCTCTCCGCAAGCGCCATGCAAGACGCTCCGCTACGCCACGGCTGGCGAAAAACGCAAATAGATACTTTCGGCCGGGATTTTTCGGAACGATCCTTGCCGTGGCCGATCAGCCGCGCTGCGGCGCTCCGGCATCGGCCTCGCGCAGCCCCGCGACAAAGCGGGTCAGCGTGCCATGCAGCGACTTCAGCTCGGCTGGGTCGAGAGGCAGGCTGCAGAGCATGGCGGCGGGGATGTCCCTGGCGCGCTCGCGCAGGGCCTGGCCCTTGGCGGTCGGCTCGACCAGCACGCGGCGCTCGTCGGCAGGATCGCGCCGGCGCGTAACCAGGCCGCCGGCCTCGAGCCGCTTGAGCAGCGGCGTCAGCGTCGCCGAATCGAGGCCTAGCGCCTCGCCGAGCTCGCCTACCGTGCTCGGCGCGCGCTCCCACAGCGCCAGCATGGCCAGATATTGCGGATAGGTCAGGCCAAGCGGATCGAGCAACGGCCGGTAGAGCTTCGTCATCAATCCGCTTGCCGAATAGAGCGCGAAGCAGAGTTGATCGCGGAGCCTTGGAACCGCGCTGGTCCCGGCGTCATCCGCCGGGACCTGGTCGGCCGTGTCTTTGGTTTTCGCCGTCATGTCGCCTTTGCCGAAATCGCCACCTCGATATTGCCCCTGGTTGCGTTGGAGTAGGGGCAAATCTGGTGCGCCGCCGATACAAGCGCTTCTGCGGCCGCCTGATCAAGGCCTTTCGTCTCGGCCGCCAAGGAAACGCCGAGCTTGAAACCCTCGCCATTGGGAAGAAGGTCGACGGTCGCGGTTACCGCGGCGTCGGCAAGCGGAAGCTTCTGTTTGCGCGCGACGAAGCGGATGGCGCTTTCGAAGCAGGCGGCGTAGCCGATGGCGAAAAGCTGCTCGGGATTGGTGGCGCCGCCCGGCCCGCCGAGCTCCTTGGGCATCGCCAGATCGACCTTGAGCAGACCGTCGCTGGTCTCGCCATGACCGGCGCGGCCGCCGGTGACGCGAGCCTGTGTGGTATAAAGTGCCATAATACATCTCCAATTACATTGTACACGATTAATTAGTGCACTATTAAACGTTTCGTCAACACCCGGATCCTGATCCTGCGGAGAAAAAGCGATCACAGTCTGGTGAAACGAAAAAAGGCGGCCGAAGCCGCCTTTTCAAAATCCTTCGTCGAAAACCTTATTCGGCGGCAGCGGCTTCCGCAGCCTTGGCGGCTTCGTCGGCGGCCTTCTTCTCGGCGGCTTCCTTGGCGGCCGTCTCGGCGGCCAGCGCCTGCGCGGCGGCAACCTTCTCGGCCTCGATGCGCGCCTTCTCGGCGTTCAGCGCATCGCGCTCCTCATCGTTGAGCTTGCGGGCGCGCACGCCGGTGTTCTCCGAAATACGGGCCGACTTGCCGCGACGGTCGCGCAGGTAATAGAGCTTGGCACGACGCACCTTGCCGCGACGCACGATCTCGACGCCTTCGACCATTGGCGAAAACACCGGGAAGACGCGCTCGACACCTTCGCCGTAGGAGATCTTGCGGACGGTGAAATTTTCCTGGAAGCCCGAACCGGCGCGGGCGATGACGACGCCTTCATAGGCCTGGACGCGGGTGCGGGTGCCTTCGGTCACGCGGACCTGGACGCGCACGGTGTCGCCGGGCTGGAATTCGGGAAGCTTGCGCTTGGCTTCGATCTTGGCGGCCTGTTCGGCCTCGAGCTGACGGATGAGATCCATCTCAATAATCCACTTCTTGTTCTTCCGACAGTCAGAGCGCCCGGCGCTCGCCTTGCAGTTCCAATGACCGCTCGGCTATGCCCTTTGTTCGAGAACATCGGGCAGGGGCGACTACACCGCCATTGTTGACGGGTCCGGCAGATTTCTCCCGGTTCGGCGGGCACATACAGCTATTTCGACGCTTTGTCACGTCTTGGCCGCGTCTTTTTTGCTCGCGTGCACCATCGTATCCGTCCACTGCCGGGTTGCAAGGGCCCTTCAAGCTGCCTAAGGCGGGGCAACCATAGTTCTCCGACGGCATCCTCATGTCCTTTTTCGACGCGGTCCTGCTATTCATGGCGGGTTTTCTTTCGGGCGCCGCCAATGCGGTCGCGGGCGGCGGCACCTTCATCACCTTCGGTGCCATGACCTTGGTCGGCCTGCCGCCGATCGTCGCCAACGCCACCTCCTCGGTGACGCAATTTCCCGGCTATATCACCTCGACGCTGGCCTACCGGGACGACATCCGTCATTTCTGGCGTGGCGCCCTGCTGCTCTGCATGATATCGGCGCTCGGCGCACTGGCCGGCGCACTCATCCTGTTGGCGCTGGACAATCCGTCATTTCGCGTCCTGGTGCCGTGGCTGCTGCTGGCCGCGACGGCGCTGTTCGCCGCCGGGCCGTGGCTGAAGCCCGCACCCAAGCCGGGGCATGAGGCTTCTGTGGGCTCCTTGGCCGGCTCGCTGGCGCAGTTCGTCACGGCCATCTATGGCGGCTTCTTCGGGGCCGGCATGGGCGTGATGATGCTGGCGACGCTCGGCCTCACCCAGGCCGGCGACTACCACCGCCTGAACGCGCTGAAAAACATGCTGGCCATCGTCATCGCGGCGGTCGCCATCGTCGTCTTCGTCTCGGGTGGCGTCGTCGCCTGGCCGCAGGCGATCATCATGATCCCCGGCGGCGCGCTGGGCGGCTATGCCGGCGTGTGGATCGCCAAGCGCGTGCCCCAGAATGTTGTGCGCGGCTTCGTCGTCGCGGTGGGGCTGTTTCTCGCCTTCTACTATTTCGCCAAGGGCTGAGGCGAGCCGAGCAAGTCCGGCCGCCGTTCTCGAGTCAGCTTCTCCGACTCTGCCCGCCGCCAAGCTGCGATCTTGCCGTGGTTGCCCGAGGTCAGCACCTTGGGAATGGGCCGGCCCTCGAATTCCTGCGGCCGCGTGTAATGCGGGTGTTCGAGCAGGCTGTTTTCAAAGCTTTCTTCTTCGCCCGACACCGCATTGCCCATCACTCCGGGCAGCAGCCGCACCACCGCGTCGAGCAGCACAAGCGCCGCCGGCTCGCCGCCGGACAGAATGAAGTCTCCGACCGAGACTTCCTCCAATTTCCGCGCGTCGATCACCCGCTGGTCGACGCCTTCGAAGCGGCCGCACAGGATGACGGCGCCTAGCCCGGCGGCGAGCTCCCGCACACGCGCCTGGGTCAGAGGTTCGCCTCGCGGGCTCATCAGAAGGCGGGGACGCTCGTCACCCGGCGGTGAAGCATGGTCGATCGCCCTGGCCAAGACATCGGCGCGCATCACCATGCCGGCGCCGCCGCCGGCCGGCGTGTCGTCGACGGTGCGGTGCTTGTCGGTGGCAAAGTCGCGGATCTGGATCGCCTCCAGCGACCATGTGCCGGCCTCCAGCGCCCGCCCGGCCAGCGACAAGCCGAGCGCGCCCGGAAACATCTCGGGATAGAGCGTCAGCACGGAGGCTTTGAATGTCACCGGTTGCCTCCGGCGTCCCTCGGTCCGCGCGGCCGGCCCTTCGGATCGAAGTCCTGTTCGCGCCCGCGAGCCTGGCCATCCTCTTCGTCGACCAGCCCGGCCGCCGCCGGATCGATGCGCACAAAGCCCTCGGCGATCGACACGCCAGGCACCGCGGCCTGCGTGAACGGGATCAGCACGCCCTTGCGGCCGGAGAGCGTCACATCGAGGATGTCGCCGCCGCCGAAATTGTGCACGGCGACGACCTTGCCAAGGACGGCTCCCGTATCGTCCCGAACCTCCAGACCGATCAGGTCGGCATGGTAGAATTCGTCCTCCTCGCCATCATCGGGCAGCATGGAGCGATCGACGAACAGCTCCGTGCCGGCCAGCGCCTCGGCCGCGTTGCGATCGCTGACGCCCTTGAAGCGCACCACGACGACGGTGTTGGCGGGCCGGATGTCGATGATCTGGAAGGCGCGGCCGTCCCTCGCATAGAGCGGCCCGTAGTCGGCCAGCGCCAGCGGCTCGCCAGTGAAAGTCTTGACGCGCAATTCGCCCTTGATGCCGTGGGCGGCACCGATCACGGCCATCTGGACGGGGTTCTGGGGCTTGGACATGGCGCTTTTACCCTTCGTCATCCACGGGCGGAGCAAGCGCGAAGCGGCTGCGCAGACCCGAGGATCCATTCCGTTATGGTGGCCAAAACGCACGGCGGTTCAAAAAGACCCACAGGGGTCGGGCCTCTCGGCCAATCGCCAGGGTTTTGACTTGCCACCAATCGACTGTCTCCTAGCCCCAGCGGCTTGTCATTTCAATGACGGCCTCTTCACCGCTTCCTAACCCGGCTGCCGGAAAATGACGGCGAACGGGAACGACGCCATGCAGGAATTCCTCATCCCGGCAAAGCCGGACCTCCAGGCAGCCCGCGAAAGCTGGCTGAAGATGCTGGCGCGCGAACGCCGCCTGTCGCCGCAGACCGTCGAAGCCTATGAGCGCGACACGCGTCAGTTCCTGCATTTCCTGACAGGACATTGCGGCGGCCCGCCCGGCATTGCCGACATCGCCGACCTGCGCCCGGCCGACCTGCGCGGCTTTCTCGCCGCCCGCCGCACCGCCGGCGCCGGCGCCCGCACGCTCGGCCGTGGGCTGGCCGGCATCCGCTCGCTGCTGCGGTTCCTCGAACGGCGCGGCCTGGTCAACGCGGCAGGCGCCACGGCCCTGCGCGCGCCGCGCCAGCCCAAATCCCTGCCGAAGCCGTTGACGGCCAGCGATGCAAAGCATGTCGTCTCGGTCGAGGGCCAATTGGCGGAGGAACCCTGGATCGCCGCCCGCAACGCCGCCGTGCTGACGCTGCTCTACGGTTCGGGCCTGCGCATTTCCGAGGCGCTTGGACTGGCCGGTGCCGATCTTGCCTCGGAGGCCGAGACGGTGCTGCGCGTTACCGGCAAGGGCGACAAGACGCGGCTGGTGCCGGTGTTGCCGGTAGCGCTCAAGGCGGTTGCCGAATACCGCCGGCTGTGCCCCTACCACCTTGATCCCAAGGGCCTGTTGTTTCGCGGCGCGCGCGGCGGCCCACTCAACCCGGCCATCGTCCAGCGCGAGATGGCCAGGCTGCGCTCGGCGTTCAACCTGCCGGACACGGCAACGCCGCACGCCCTGCGCCATTCCTTCGCCACTCATTTGCTCGGCCGTGGCGGCGACCTGCGCACCATCCAGGAACTGCTTGGCCACGCCAGCCTGTCGACGACGCAAATCTACACCGGCGTCGACACTGCGAGACTGTTGGAGATCTATGAATCGGCTCATCCGAGGGCGTGAAGTATTGGGGTGTGCGAGGCTTGCGGACTTCGCCACGGGATGACGATGGGTGGCGGCTCAACTAACCACAGGCCGTTCAGTAATTCGAGCGATCGTCAAAACTGATTGAACCGGAGACAATTTCATTCTCCCGGTTAACCGTTTTGCCGTTTTTCCAGCTTAGGAAAGGATCATGAAACGGGTCATCGTCATCGCCGACCGCGCTGCGCTCTTCTCGCTGAAGCTGCTGTTGGCGCTCCATGTGCTGTTTTTCCTGTCTCTGCTCGCCGTCCTGTTGTTCGCGGCCGGCAAGGCGCATGCCGAAATCCCGTCCTGCACGGGTGCCGACATGTTGTCGGCCTTGCAGAAGAGCGACCCGTCCACCTATCGCAAGATCGAGGCGGAAGCCGCCGCAACGCCGAACGGCAAGGGCCTGCTGTGGAAGCTGGAGAAGACGGGCGAACAGCCGTCCTTCCTGTTCGGCACCATGCACATGACCGATCCGCGCGTCACCGCGCTGCCGCCGGCGGCGCAGAGGGCCTATGACGGCGCCGGCACCGTCGTGATCGAGACCACCGAAGTGCTCGACAAGCAGAAGATGATGGCGGCCTTGCTCAAGGAGCCGGAGCTGATGATGTTCACCGACAGCACGACGCTGTCGTCGCTGCTGTCGCCCGACGATGCTGCGGTTGTCGATAAGGCGCTCGATGAACGCGGCATCCCGCCGGCAACCGTCGCCAAGATGAAGCCGTGGATGCTGTCGGCCATGGTGGCGCTTCCAGCCTGCGAGCTCGCCCGAAAGGCCGGCGGCGCGCCGGTGCTCGACGTCAAGCTTGCCGAGGATGCCAAGGCCTCCGGCAAATCCGTCGAAGGGCTGGAAACCGTTGCCGATCAGCTGCGCGCCATGGCCTCGCTGCCGATTGCGTTCCACATGAAGGGACTGGTCGACACGCTGAAGCTCGGCGACAGGATGAACGACGTCAACGAAACCATGATCGTGCTCTACCAGCGCGGCGAGACCGGCATGTTCTGGCCGCTGTTTCGCACCGTGCTGCCCGGCGAAACTGGCGACGCGACGGGCTATGCGGCATTCGAGCAGACCATGATCACCAGCCGCAACAAGGCGATGGTCGATCATGCCGGACCATTCCTCGCCAAAGGCAACGCCTTCATCGCCGTCGGCGCACTGCATCTGCCCGGTCCCGAGGGCCTGGTCGAGGATTTCCGCAAAGCCGGCTATACTGTCACCGCTGTCGATTGAGTCGCGTGGGCAGTGGAGGAACCAGGCGCCGCGTTTTCGGCGCTTTCCTTCCCTAGCGTGAAACCCCTTCAACGGTTGCGCGTTGATGGCTGTTGATTGATCATTTTCATCCACGGAGGACACTTTTATGGCGAATCCATCAAATGACACGCCCAGGCCAGGTGGCGGTGGCAGCCCTTGGCTGATTGCATTGGTCGTCGTTATTCTGGCTGTAGTCGCGTATTATGTTTTCGGAAGAAGTGGTGAGCATCCGGCGACCGAACCGCCGGCCGCGAGCACACCGGCCCCGGCTCCCGCGCCCGCGGAACCGATGAAGCCCGCCGAACCGGCACCCGCGCCTGCCCCGGCACCCGCGCCGGCTCCTGCACCGGCGACACCGGCTCCCGCGCCGGCCCCAGCTCCCGCGCCCGCACCGGCCCAGTAATCCGGGCCACGGCTTTCAACGAAGAACGGCCCGCCTTCCGGTGGGCCGTTCTGCTTTGGGGTAGTTCCTGACGAAAAGCCGTTTCACGGCTTTCCGGGGATAACTCTAAATATGGATCGGCTTGAAGAACGTCGCCAATGCCGCTTCCTTCACTGCTTCCGACATGGTCGGATGGGCATGGCAGGTGCGGGCGAGATCTTCCGACGAGCCGCCGAATTCCATCAGCACCGCCGCCTCGTGGATCATCTCGCCGGCGCCGAAGCCAACGATGTGAACTCCGAGCACGCGGTCGCTGGCCTTGTCGGCCAGAATCTTGACGAAGCCGTCAGTGTGCAGCATGGCGCGCGCCCGGCCATTGGCGGTGAACGGGAACTTTCCGACCTTGTAGTCGATGCCGGCCTTCTTCAATTCCTCCTCGGTCTTGCCGACCGAAGCGATCTCCGGGCTGGTGTAGACAACGCTCGGAATGACGTCGTAGTTCACATGGCCGGCCTGGCCGGCAATCGTCTCGGCCACCGCCACGCCCTCATCCTCGGCCTTGTGCGCCAGCATCGGCCCGGCGATGACATCGCCGATGGCATAAATGCCTGATACGTTGGTCCTGAGGTGCGCGTCCGTCTTGACCCGCCCGCGCTCATCGACCTCGATGCCCGCTTCCTTCAGGCCGAGGCTGTCGGCGAAAGCGCGGCGGCCGGTGGCGATCAGCACCATGTCGGCCTCGATCGTCTCGGCCGCGCCGCCTTTCACAGGCTCGAAAGTGACGCTGGCGCCCTTCTTGGTCTTGGCTACGCCGGTGACCTTGGCGCCGAGCTTGAATTCGAAGCCCTGCTTGGAGAGCAGCCGCTGGAATTGCTTGGAGACCTCGCCGTCCATACCGCCGAGGATGGTGTCGAGGAATTCGACCACGGTGACCTTGGCGCCGAGCCGCGCCCAGACCGAGCCGAGCTCGAGCCCGATGACGCCGCCGCCGACCACGACCAGATGGCCGGGCACCTTGTCCAGCGACAGCGCGCCGGTCGAGGACACGATGACTTTCTCGTCGAAGTCGACCTTGACGCCTGGAATACCGGCGACGTCCGAGCCGGTGGCGATGACGATGTTCTTCGTCTCGATTTCCTCGACCTTGCCGTCCTCGCTCGTCACCGACACCTTGCCCGCAGCGACCACCGTGCCGACGCCGCGAAAGCTGTCGATCTTGTTCTTCTTGAACAGGAACGCGACGCCGTTGACGTTCGCCGTCACCGTCGCGTCCTTGTGCGCCATCATCTTCTTCAAATTGAGCTTCGGCGTCACTTCGACACCCAGCGTATCGAAGGAATGGCCGGCCTCGGCGAACATCTCGGAGGCATGCAGCAACGCCTTGGACGGGATGCAGCCGATGTTGAGGCAGGTGCCGCCGAAGGTCGGGTTCTTCTCGACCACCGCGACCTTCAGCCCGAGCTGCGCCGCCTTGATGGCGCAGACATAGCCGCCCGGTCCCGAGCCGATGATTACGACGTCATAAGCCATGTTTGTTTCCCTTTTTCTTGGGGCGCTCAGCGGCCGCCGCTGACATTCAGAATCGCGCCGGTCGCGTAGGACGCGGCATCGGACAACAGGTAGAGAACCGCGCCCGCGACCTCGTCCGCGGTGCCGGCTCTTTTCATCGGCAGAAGATCGCGGAACCGTTCTATCCGGTCCGGCTGTCCACCCGAGGCATGGATTTCGGTATCGATGATGCCCGGCCGCACCGCATTGACGCGGATGCCTTCCAGCGCCACCTCGCGGGCGAGCCCGATGGTGAAGGTGTCGATCGCGCCCTTTGAGGCGGCATAGTCGACATATTCGCCCGGCGAGCCCAAAGTCGCCGCCGCAGATGAGATGTTGACGATGGCACCGCCCGAACCGCCGTGACGGCTCGACATCCGCTTCACCGCTTCGCGGGCGCAGAGGAACGACCCCACGACATTGATGCGCATCATGCGCTCCAGCCGTGAAACATCCATCTCATCGATGCGCACCTTGACGTCGACGATGCCGGCGTTGTTGACGAGAGCGTCGAGCCGGCCATAGGTGCGGTCGACGGCTTCAAACATGGCAACGATATCGGATTCGACGCCGACATCGCCCCTGACCGCAAAGGCCTCGCCGCCCGCAGCCTTGATTTCGCCGACCAGCGCCTCGGCGGCTGTCCGGTTGGAGGCGTAGTTGACCGCCACGCGATAGCCAGCCTTCGATCCGAGCCGGCAAATGGCGGCGCCGATGCCGCGGCTGCCGCCGGTGACAAGCAGCACCTTTTGCGCTTCACTCATTCCTGGCATCCCTTCAAGGCAAACACATCCGACGGCACTTTCGAAAACCCGGCGCCGCCATAGGCGGTGGATTGATGCAACACCGGACCGAGATCGGGCAGGATCAGCGTCTTCGGTGCTTTGACGCCTTCGGCCGGCAACAGGCCGATGCCGCCCTTCTCATCCGACGTATAGATGACGCCGTTCCACAAGGTGCAGGCGGCAAGCTCGGTGCCGGTCACGTCGCCTGCCGGGCATTTGTACATCAGCGCCCCGTTCGGCCGCGAAACACCTTCATTCCATTGGACGATGCCGTTCAGCACCACATTCTTGTCGAGGATCAAGCGGAACGTGTTGGTGACGGTCGCCGACGTGCCGGTCGGAGCAAAATTGATCTCACTGCCGCTCTGGGCATCGCCGTAGACGGCGAGTTCGATTGGGCATGCGGCATTAGCGTGGACGGCGGCGAATGCCATACCGGCCGCCAGCGCTATCGGTCCGGCGGGCCCAGGGACCAGGGCCATTATTGGCTACTCCGACCGCGAGCCGCCATCCGACCGCCTCAGAGATCAAGCACCAACCGTTCCGGATCCTCCAGGCTTTCCTTGACACGAACCAGGAAGGTGACCGCTTCCTTGCCGTCGACGATGCGGTGATCGTAGCTCAGCGCCAGATACATCATCGGCCGGATCACGATCTGGCCGCCGACCACCACGGGCCGGTCCTGGATCTTGTGCATGCCCAGAATGCCCGACTGCGGCGCGTTGAGGATCGGCGTCGACATCAGCGACCCGTAGACGCCGCCGTTGGAAATCGTGAAGGTGCCGCCCTGCATGTCCGCAACCGACAGCTTGCCGTCGCGCGCGGCGATGCCAAGCCGGCCGATCTCCTTCTCGATCTCGGCGATAGACATCTGGTCGGCGTCGCGCACGACAGGCACGACCAGGCCCTTTTCAGTGCCGACGGCGACGCCGATATGGGCGTAGTTCTTGAAGATGATGTCGGTGGCGTCGATCTCGGCGTTGACCGAGGGGATTTCCTTCAGCGCGTGCGTGACGGCCTTGGTGAAGAAACCCATGAAGCCGAGCTTTACGCCGTGCTTCTTCTCGAACACGTCCTTGTACCTGGTCCGGAGCGCCATCACCGCGCTCATGTCGACCTCGTTGAAGGTCGTGAGCATGGCGGCGGTCGACTGCGCTTCCTTCAGCCGGCGAGCGATGGTCTGGCGCAGCTTGGTCATGCGCACGCGCTCCTCGCGCGCGGCATCGTCACCCGACGAGGGTGCGCGGGCGACCGCTGGCGCGGCGGGTGCGGGTGCCGCCTTTGGCGTCTCGGCCGGCTGCGACGGCGCGCCCTTGGAGATGGCATCGAGCACGTCGCCCTTCAGCACCTGGCCGCGCTTGCCCGAACCGGAAAGCTGGTCGACCGACAGATTGTTCTCGGCGATCAGTTTCGCCGCCGCCGGCGCGGGCGGCATGGCGCGCGGCTCGACCGGACCGGCGTCACCGGCGACCTTGGCGGTCTCGGCGGCGGCCTGCTTGGTGGTCTGCGCCGCGTCGGGGCTGGATGCCTGCGCCACGGCTTGCGGCTTGGTCACTGGTGCGGCGGCGCCGCCGGCCGAAATCGAGCCCAGAAGCGCGCCGACCCCGACCGTCTCGCCTTCCTTGGCGGCGATCTCGCCCAAGGTTCCGGCGCCCGGCGAGGGAACTTCGACCGTCACCTTGTCTGTTTCGAGCTCGACCAGCGGCTCGTCGGCGGCAATGGCATCGCCCACCTTCTTGAACCATTTGCCGATGGTCGCCTCGGTGACGGATTCGCCGAGAGTGGGAACGCGGATTTCGGTAGCCATTGTGCCTGTCCGTTTCTGTCTGTCTGTTCTATTCGCTCAACTCTGCTTACTCGCCGAGCGCGTCTTCGAGCAAGGCGGCGAGCTGAGCGAGGTGCTTGGACATCAAGCCGGTCGCCGGCGAGGCCGATGCCGGCCGGCCGGTGTAGCGCACCCGCTGGTGCTTGGCGTCGATATGCGCCAGCACCCATTCCAGATACGGGTCGATGAACGACCAGGCGCCCATGTTCTTGGGTTCCTCCTGGCACCACACCATTTCGGCATTGCGGAAGCGCGACAATTCGGTGATCAGCGCCTTGGCCGGGAACGGGTAAAGCTGTTCGACGCGCAGCAGATAGATGTCGTTGATGCCACGCTTCTCGCGCTCCTCGTAGAGATCGTAATAGACCTTGCCCGAGCACAGCACGACACGGCGGATCTTGGAATCCTTGGTCAGCTTGATGGCCTGGTTGGGCAACAGCTGGGCATCGTCCCACAACAGCCGGTGGAACGAGCTTTCGCCCGACATTTCCGGCAGCGTCGACACCGCCCGCTTGTGGCGCAACAGTGACTTCGGCGTCATCAGGATCAGCGGCTTGCGGAAATCTCGCTTCAACTGCCGGCGCAATATGTGGAAGTAATTGGCCGGCGTCGTGCAGTTGGCCACTTGCATGTTGTCTTCGGCGCAGAGCTGGAGGAAACGCTCAAGCCGGGCAGACGAATGTTCCGGCCCCTGGCCCTCATAGCCATGCGGCAGCAGGCAGACGAGGCCCGACATTCTGAGCCACTTGCGCTCTCCGCTGGATATGAACTGGTCGAACACCACCTGGGCGCCATTGGCGAAGTCGCCGAACTGCGCTTCCCACAGCGTCAGCGCCTTCGGCTCGGCCAGGCTGTAGCCATATTCGAAGCCGAGCACGGCTTCTTCGGACAGCATCGAGTTGATGACCTCATAGCCGGCCTGCGCCGCCGAAAGATTGTTGAGCGGGATGTAGCGGGTCTCGTCGCGCTGGTCGTAGAGCACGGAATGGCGCTGCGAGAAGGTGCCGCGCTCCGAATCCTGCCCGGAGAGGCGGATCGGGTTGCCGTCGAGCAGGATGGCGCCGAAAGCCAGCGCCTCGGCCGTCGACCAGTCGATGCCTTCGCCCGATTCGATGGCCTGGCGGCGGTTTTCGAGGAAGCGGATGATCGTCTTGTGCGCCTCGAAATCCTTCGGCACCTCGGTCAGCTTCTTGCCGATCTCCTTCAGCGTCTTGACCGGCACGGCGGTCTTGCCGCGTCTTGTTTCATCCTGATTGTCGGCTGTGCGCAAGCCCGACCAGGCGCCATCGAGCCAGTCCGCCTTGTTGGGCTTGTAGTGCTGGCCGACTTCCCATTCGGATTCCAGATGCTCACGCCAGTCGGCCTTGAGCTTGTCGAACTCGGCCTGGGTCATGTGGCCTTCGGCGATCAGCCGGTCGGCATAGATCTGCACCGTCGTCTTATGGGTGCGGATGTTGCGATACATGATCGGCTGCGTGAACGCCGGCTCGTCGCCTTCATTGTGGCCGAAGCGGCGATAGCAGAACATGTCGACCACGACAGGCTTGTGGAACTTCATGCGGAATTCGATTGCCACCTTGGCGGCATGCACCACGGCTTCCGGATCGTCGCCATTGACGTGGAAGATCGGCGCCTCGATCATCTTGGCGACGTCGGACGGGTAGGGAGACGAGCGCGAGAAGCGCGGATTGGTGGTGAAGCCGATCTGGTTGTTGATGATGAAATGCAGCGTGCCCGCGACGCGGTGGCCGCGCAGGCCCGACAGGCCGAGGATCTCGGCAATGACGCCCTGGCCGGCAAAGGCGGCGTCGCCATGCAGCAAAAGCGGCAGCACCTTGGCTCGCTCTTCCAGCGGCACGATCTCCTCGCGGCCACGGCCGAACAGATAATCCTGTTTGGCGCGCGCCTTGCCCATCACCACCGGGTCGACGATCTCCAGATGCGAGGGATTGGCGGTCAGCGACAGGTGTACCTTGTTGCCGTCGAACTCGCGGTCCGACGAGGCGCCGAGATGGTATTTGACGTCGCCCGAGCCCTCGACCTCGTCGGGCGCGGCCGAGCCGCCCTTGAATTCGTGGAAGATGGCGCGATGCGGCTTGGCCATCACCTGGGAGAGCACGTTGAGGCGGCCGCGGTGCGCCATGCCGAGCACGATCTCCTTCAGCCCGAGCTGGCCGCCGCGCTTGACGATCTGTTCCAGTGCAGGGATCAGCGCTTCGCCGCCGTCGAGGCCGAAGCGCTTGGTGCCCTTGAACTTGACGTCGGCGAACTGCTCGAAGCCCTCGGCCTCGATCAGCTTCTGTAGGATCGCCTTCTTGCCGGTCGCGGTGAAGGAGATCTCCTTGTCGGCGCCCTCGATGCGCGCCTGGATCCAGGCCTTCTCTTCCGGATCGGAGATGTGCATGAATTCGACGCCCAGCGTCGAGCAATAGGTGCGGGTCAGGATGTCGAGCATCTGACGGACGGTGCCGAATTCGAGCCCGAGCACATTGTCGAGGAAGATCGGCCGGTCATAATCGGCTTCGGTGAAGCCGTAATTCTCCGGCGACAGTTCGTTATAATCCTCGAGCGTGGCGATGCCGAGCGGGTCGAGATTGGCGTGCAGATGGCCGCGCATGCGGTAGGCGCGGATCATCATGATGGCGCGCACGGAATCGCGCGTCGCCTGATGCACGTCGGCGTCGGAGGGGACAGCGCCGTTGACGGCAGCCTTCTCCTTGACCTTCTTTTCGATGTGCTTTTCGACCAGGCCCCAATTGCCGTCGAGCGCCGACACCAGCTCGCCATTGGCCTGCAGCGGCCAGGAGGGCTTGGCCCAGGAGGCGCCCTTGGCGTTCTTGCGGACATCCCCGGCATCGTCCTTCAGGCCGGCGAAGAACTCCTGCCATTCGGGATTGACCGAGGCTGGATCATCCTCATACGCCGCATAGAGCGCGTCGATATAATCGGCATTGCCGCCATAGAGGAAAGAGGTGAGCGAAAACTGGTCGTTGGCCTGATCTTGTCGTGCCATTTTTGTTCGCGGAGCCTGGCTCCGTCTCCTGTTTTTGGAGGGGAGTAGGGCAGTAGGGGAGTAAGGCAGTAGGGAAAGCAGGCGGCGCCGCGCTCATCCCGTTCTTCCTATTCCCCTACTGCCATACTGCCTTACTCCCTTACTGCCTTAACCCTTGATCGCCTCGACCAGCGTCGTGCCCAGCCGGGCCGGCGATGGCGAAACTTTTATCCCGGCCGATTCCATTGCCGCGATCTTGTCCTCGGCGCCGCCCTTACCGCCCGAGATCACCGCGCCGGCATGGCCCATGGTGCGGCCGGCCGGTGCCGTGCGGCCGGCAATGAAGCCGGCCATCGGCTTGCTGCGGCCGCGTTTGGCCTCGTCCTTGAGAAACTGCGCGGCGTCTTCCTCGGCCGAGCCGCCGATCTCGCCGATCATGATGATCGACTTGGTCTCGTCGTCGGCGAGGAACATTTCGAGCACGTCGATGAATTCGGTGCCTTTGACCGGATCGCCACCAATCCCGACGGCGGTGGTCTGGCCGAGGCCGACATTGGTGGTCTGGAACACGGCTTCATAGGTAAGCGTTCCCGAGCGCGAAACAACACCGACCGACCCCTTGCGGAAGATGTTCCCGGGCATGATGCCGATCTTGCATTCGTCGGGGGTGAGCACACCGGGACAGTTCGGGCCGATCAACCGCGACGTGGAACGGTCGAGCCGCGCCTTGACCTTGATCATGTCCATGACAGGTATGCCTTCGGTGATGCAGACGATGAGCGGGATTTCGGCCTCGATGGCCTCGATGATGGCTTCGGCAGCACCCGCCGGCGGCACATAGACGACGGAAGCGTTGGCGCCGGTCCTGGCCTTGCCTTCGGCGACGGTAGCGAAGATCGGCAGGTTCTCGCCCTTGGCGCCGGTCCAGGTCTCGCCGCCCTTCTTGGGATGGATGCCGCCGACCATCTTGGTCCGGTGATAGGCCAGCGCCTGTTCGGTGTGAAACGTGCCGGTCTTACCGGTCAGGCCCTGCACGAGCACCTTGGTGTTCTTGTCGACGAGAATGGACATGGTGAGAACGCCTCTGAATTCAGCGATTACAAGAAAGGATTGACGGCTCGCACCGAGCCATAAACCTGGTTGCGGTTGAGATCTTCGGTGTAGAAAATCGGCGCGCCGAGATATTCGGCCGCGGCAAGAAGCGCGGCGTCGTCATAGTGAATTCGGTAGTGGCGTGCGAGGTCCAGCCCTGCGCGAACATAGCTTTCGTCGACAGGCGCCAGCGGACAAGTGCCGAGGTGGACCAGCCATTGGTCGACCGGATCATCCCTAAGAAGGGATTTGGTCCGCGATACGGCGACGAATTCGGCCAAAGTTTGCCCCGAAACGCCAAAGATGGTCCCCGAGACAAGTTCTGCAGTGATTGGCGCGCGGCGCGGATCACGATTTTTCTCCGTAGATCAGGACGTTCGTCTCGAGAAAGCAATCGATCTTCCCGGTCGGCATGGGCGTCCCTTCGATCCCACCTGTAGGAAGCGTCGGCGCTGTCGCTTCGTTTCGCGGCCTCATCCATGAGCCGCTCCATTCCCGCCTTGGCCCAAGCGATCCGGTCTTCCTGCTCGACCTCATGCGCAAGCGGCGAATGGATGTGGGCGTTGAGCGTCGTCTTGCAGCGTCCCGCAAGGCCTCGCGCCTTCTCGAGCAGAGCTTCGTCCATGGCCAGGGTGACGTCCTTCATCGTCCGTCTCCACATAAATACACAGGCATTATAGGTGTGTTTATGTGTGGTCCTTCAACTGGCTTGCCTGCGATCAGCATCTGCTCAGCCTTCCCTCATCTCGGAAGGCGAGACGCGCCGGTAGACGCCGCTCACCATGTCTTGCCAGGCGTCACTGCCGGCGGGTTTGAAATGCAATCGCATGCGGTAAGCGTCGGGACCGTCGAAAATATATGCCACGCGCGCCGCGCCGCGCGGCGACGAGCGCTCCAGAGTGAGTTCGTCGCCATTCCACGCGCCGGTAGCCGGTGACATCGGCACAAATCCCATCGAGTCGAATTGGTGCATGGTGACGGTGCCGTTCTGTTGGTCGAAGCCGAACACATTGTGGGCGCCGAAAGAGACCGTGCCGTCGCGGCGCTGGCGATAGCGCTGCACCACGAACTGGCCGCCGAACTCCGCTTCCGCTATCACTTCCGAAGTCGCAATACCTTCATCGGTCCATTGCGTCGCCGCCACCTCTTCCACGCCGTGCCACGCGCCGACCAGCGCCTGCAGGCGCTGGTGATCGGCCGAGAGCGAGGAGAAGGAGGCCGCGTTCATGGCTCAGAGCCGCTTCAGGTCGGTAACGGTGAGATCGCTCTTGGCGTTGCCGGTGTTGAGCGTCGTCGCCGGCTCGAACATCAGCACCACCGGCTCCAAGGTCAGCGAACGCGGCCGGTGCTCGACGCCGCGCGGCACGACGATGAAATCGCCTTCGCCGAGCTCGACCGGACCGTCGCGGAAATCGATGGCGATGCGGCCGCGCAGCACGAGGAAGGCTTCGTCCTCATCGACATGGGCATGCCAGTCGAAGGCCGCGCCGAACTTGGCGACCTTCGCCTGGCTGTCATTGACGTCGCCGGCGATATGCGGATCGAAGACCTTGGTGATCTTCTGATCCGCCGCCTCGACGAGATTTATCTTGCGCGGAGGCACTTGATCAGCCCTTCACCGCCGCCACGATCTTCTTGGCGGCGTCATCGAGATCGTCGGCCGACACGACGTTGAGGCCGCTGTCGTTGATGATCTTCTTGCCGAGTTCGGCATTGGTGCCTTCAAGGCGCACGACCAGCGGCACTTTCAGGCCCACTTCCTTGACCGCGGCGATGACACCTTCGGCGATGATGTCGCACTTCATGATGCCGCCGAAGATGTTGATCAGGATGCCCTTGACCGCCGGATCCCGGGTGATGATCTTGAAGGCCGCCGTCACCTTCTCCTTCGACGCGCCGCCGCCGACATCGAGGAAGTTGGCCGGCTCGGCGCCGTAGAGCTTGATGATATCCATCGTCGCCATGGCGAGGCCGGCGCCATTGACCATGCAGCCGATATTGCCGTCGAGCGCGACATAGGCGAGGTCGTATTTCGACGCCTCGATTTCTTTCTCGTCCTCTTCGGTGGTGTCGCGCAGTTCGAGCACATCCGGGTGGCGAAACAGCGCGTTGTTGTCGAACGACACCTTGGCGTCGAGCACGCGCAGGCGGCCGTTCTTCATGACGATCAGGGGATTGACCTCGAGCAGGCTCATGTCCTTCTCGACGAAGGCCTTGTAGAGGATCGAGAACAGCGTGTCGCCGTCCCTGGCAGCGTCGCCATCGAGCTTCAGCGCGCCATTGAGTTTCTTCACGTCATCCGCCGTCACGCCCTTTTCCGGATCGATGGCGACGGTGATGATCTTTTCCGGCGTGTCGTGGGCGACCGCCTCGATGTCCATGCCGCCTTCGGTCGAGACGACGAAGGCGATGCGGCCGACCGAGCGATCGACCAGGATCGACAGGTAGAGCTCGCGCTCGATGTCGGCGCCGTCCTCGATATAGAGCCGGTTGACCTGCTTGCCAGCCGGGCCGGTCTGCTTGGTCACCAGCGTGTGGCCGAGCATCTCGTTGGCGTTGTCGACGACGTCGGCGACCGACTTGGCCAGCCGCACGCCGCCCTTGGCGTCGGGGCCGAGCTCCTTGAACTTGCCCTTGCCGCGGCCGCCGGCATGGATCTGGCTCTTCACCACATAGAGCGGGCCGGGCAGCGCCTTGGCGGCGGCTTCAGCCTCGCTCGCCTTGAACACCGGCACGCCTTCGGCCACCGGCGCGCCAAAGCTCTTCAGCAGCGCCTTGCCCTGATATTCATGGATGTTCATCTGGATCGTCTCCGGATCAGCTGCTGGGGTTCACTTCGAGGCGAGTTGCGGCGCGATCTTGACGCAGGCCTCGGTCAGGCCCTGCACCGCTGCCACCGAGCTATCGAACATCTTCTGCTCTGGCTTGGAAAGCTCGATCTCGATGACGCGCTCGACGCCACCGGCGCCGATCACCACGGGAACGCCGACATAGGTGTTCTTCACGCCATACTGGCCGGAAAGATGAGCCGCGCAAGGCAGCACACGCTTCTTGTCCTTGAGATAGGCTTCGGCCATCGAGATCGCCGAGGCGGCCGGCGCATAATAGGCCGAGCCCGTCTTCAACAGGCCGACGATCTCGGCGCCGCCGTCGCGGGTGCGCTGCACGATCTGGTCGAGCTTCTCCTTCGAGGTCCAGCCCATCTTGACGAGATCGGGCAGAGGAATGCCTGCGACCGTCGAATAGCGGATCATCGGCACCATGGAATCGCCATGGCCGCCGAGCACGAAGGCGGTGACGTCCTCGACCGAGACCTTGAACTCCTCGGCCAGGAAATAGCGGAAGCGAGCGCTGTCGAGCACGCCGGCCATGCCCACGACATGGGTGTTGGGCAGGCCGGAGAATTTCTGCAGCGCCCAGACCATCGCATCCAACGGATTGGTGATGCAGATGACGAAGGCCTTCGGCGCATATTTCTTCAGGCCGGCGCCGACCTGTTCCATGACCTTGAGGTTGATGCCGAGCAGATCGTCGCGGCTCATGCCCGGCTTGCGCGGCACGCCGGCGGTGACGATGCACACGTCGGCTCCCTCGATGCCGGCATAGTCGTTGACGCCGGTCAGCCTGGAATCGAACCCGTCGACCGGCGACGATTGCGCGATATCGAGCCCCTTGCCCTGCGGGATGCCTTCGGCAATATCGAACAGAACCACGTCGCCGAGGTCCTTGAGGCCGATCATGTGAGCGAGCGTGCCGCCGATCATGCCAGAGCCGATAAGCGCTATCTTGTTGCGTGCCATGTCAGGATAGTTTCCCTTTGTTCGTGACGTCGCTCAAATCGCTGACGATCTGCTGGCGGCGTCGAGGAAGAGACCGGAATGCTGCGGGAATCCCGCGAGATTTCGCCGCACCCAATAGCCCCGCCGCCGTGTAAATTCAAACGATTATTTTGGAGCGAGCGTTTTCAATCGGTTAGACTAACTGGGATTTACGTAAACGTAAAAATTTTGGGCTGGATTGGAGAGAATTTACACGATGAAGATGGAGATCGTAAGACTTGAAGCCGGCGATGACGCCCTTGTGATGCAGGTCGCCGACGATGTGTTCGACGAACCGGTCAGGCCGGATCGATTGGCAGCCTATCTCAGGGAACCCGGCCATTTCATGGTCGTGGCGCTCGCCGACGGCGTGACCGTCGGTCAATGCGCCGCCGTCATCCACCGTCATCCCGACAAGGTGACGGAGCTCTACATCGACGAGGTCGGCGTATCGCCGGCCTTCCAGCGCCAGGGCATCGCACGAAAGATGCTCGACGCGATGTTTGCGATCGGCAGGGAGAATGGCTGCGAAGAAGCCTGGGTCGGCACCGAGCCGGACAACCGTGCCGCCCGCGCGCTTTACGAGTCGCGCAAGGAACCGCACGGTCCAGCGGAAGATTTCGTGATGTATGTATACGACTTGTAGGGCTCTCATAGCAGGAGCCGTACGGATCAGCCTTCGAAGGACCCGTCGGCTGGTTCTAGGCTTGCGCCTGCGCTTCGGTCGGCGTCGCCTTCGCCTTCCGCCGTTCCGCCCAAGCCTCCAGCCAGTCGCGGCTCTGCATCTCGATCAGCCGCGAAGCTGTGCGTTCGAACTCGAACACCTCGACGCCGCGCTTGGCTACATAGAGTTGCTGCGGCGGCGCCTCCGCGCTCACCACCAGCCTGGTGTGATGGTCGTAGAGCGTGTCGACCAGGAGGATGAAGCGCTTGGCTTCGTTGCGCCTGCCTTCACCCAGCACTGGAATGTGGTCGATAAAGACGGTCGAGAAGCGGTCGGCAATGACTAGATAGTCGCGCGCGCCGAGCGGTTTCTCGCACAGATCGGCGAAGGAAAATCGCGCGGCGTCGCCGGCGGCGCGCGGAACGGCCAGCTGCCGGCCCTTGACGGCAAGCGACGTCTCGGCCGTCGGCGCACCGCGCGTCATCGTTTGCCAGGCCGCGTCCAGCGCCTCATCGGCCGCCGCATCGGCAGGCGTGACATAGACCGGCGTACGGGCAAGCTTCTCCAGCCGATAGTCCTTGTCGGCATCGAGCGAGAGCACTTGCGCGTGCCGTTCCAATATGCCGATGAAGGGCAGGAAAAGCTGACGGTTCAGCCCGTCGCGATAGAGGTTCTCCGGCGCTACGTTCGACGTCGCCACCAGCACCACGCCGCTGGCGAACAGCGCCGAAAACAGCCGGGACAGGATCATCGCATCGGCGATGTCGGTGACCGAGAACTCGTCGAAACACAGCACCCAGGCCTGTTCGGCAAGCGCCCGCGCCACCGGCGGAATCGGATCGTCTTCCCTCACCGTGCCATCCTTGCGCTCCTGCCGGTGCTTTTGGATGCGGTCCTGCACCTCGGCCATGAAGTCGTTGAAATGCACGCGGCGCTTGCGCCGCACCGGCAGCAGCTCGAAGAACAAGTCCATCAACATGGTCTTGCCGCGGCCGACGCCGCCATGGATGTAGAGGCCCTTGACCGCCTCGTGCGTTTCGCGCCTGCGAGCGAAGAGCCAGCCAAGCGCGCTCGATTTGTGCGCCAGCCGCTTCACCGAAATCTCTGATATCAGCCGGTCGAGAGCGGTGACGATCCGCTCCTGCGCCGGATCGCGTTCGATGGCACCGGTGTCGACCAGATGGTCGTAACGCTGCCTGACGGTCACATGGGTCTGGAGGCCGTCACGCAGATGCATAGGTCACGTCGTTGTCGAGGGGGCTTGGCTTACCTTGTAAGCGAGATCGGCAGGCCATTGGAAGTCTGGCCGTCGAATTTCGAGCCGCCTGAGGAATAGAGCCGCGCCAGCGTGCCGCCATTCTCGTCATAGAGGGTCAACTGCTTGCCGGCGACGTTCCACGACTTGATGCCGTCGATCGGCGCCGGGCAATGCAGTGGTCCGGCGCGGAAGCCGGCGCCGAATTTGGTCTGCGGCGTCGCCACCTTGCAGCTCTGGCCGGAAACGCTGGCGTTCCACACACCGGCGACACTGGCCGCGGTCAGGTCCGGCGCACCCGCCGGCGCCGAACCGTCCGGCGGCAAGGAGGCGACCTGGCTGTTCTGCGGCGCGGTCGGGAATTGCGACGGATCCGTGGTGCCGGGAGAAGCTGGGGGCGGCAACTGGTTGGCCGTCACCTGACCGGAGGGCGCCGGCTGCAGCGGCGCCGGCTGCTGGTCGTCCATCGAGGAGAACCGTGAGGTTGAGCAGCCGCTCGCAACGAGCGCCGCCAGCGATACGGCCACCAGGCCGGTTTTCGAAAAAGTCATTCCAACCTCCGTCGGATCCGGCGGGGCTGCCGTCCGCACAATGTCACCCCCCACCAAGATGGAGAAGGTGGCGAAATTTCAACCCGATATGGTTAAAATAGGGTTTGCGCCAAGAATTGTTGCAAATTTGTCGCAATCATCCTGCCAGCGGAGCGCTCGGTACGAATATATAGCCGTCCGGCCCGACGACATAGCTCTCGCGCAGGCCGTGCGGCTTATCGATCGCTCCGGCCAGCACGATATGGCCATGATCGCGCGCGGCGGCCTCGACCGCATCCGGGTCGGCGCCGTAAAGACGCAGCTCGATGCCGGCGCCGCGTGTCTCGGCGCCGGTGATCGTCCCTGTCATGGCATTGTCGAGATAGGAATGGTCGGCGTGCAGCATGAACACCGAGCCCAGCAGCTCGATTGCCGCGAAATCCTCGTCGGCATAGATGATATCGGCGCCGAGCACGTCGCGGCAGAAGGCTTCCATGGCCGCCATGTCGCTCACCAGAAGATTGACGCCGATGCCGCGCGCCAGCGAGCGGCCGAAATCCCCGGCCTTCATCCACGGTGTCCTCGTCCGCTTCATCGCCATGGCGTCGTCCTCCCTCGATCCGATCCTACTCGAGCCAGCCGCTCGGGCCGCTGGCATTCGACCGGCAAACGCTTGCGCCAGCCGGCACAGGGCTTATGTCTATCAAGACGAAATTCGCTGGAGCCGCAAATTGGCTGCGAGACCGAAAGCCGCCAATCGCTATTACAATGGCCCGCCTAGCGATCATTTCGACGGAACCTTGTTCTTCAATCCCGGCGGCCAGCCGCCGGCGCGTTTCGCCGATCTGCTGAAATGGCAGTTCAACGGCCAGCGCTCGAAATGGCCGGCCACCAATCCGAGCTCCTTTCCGCAGGCAAAGCCGCCCGCGCGTGTCGAGGGGGCCGGCCTGGCCGTGACCATGGTCGGTCATTCCACGCTGCTGGTCCAGACCGCGGGCCTGAACATCCTCACCGACCCGGTATGGTCGCTGCGGGCCTCGCCATTCTCCTTCGTCGGGCCGAAACGCGTCAATGCGCCGGGCATCGCCCTGGCCGACCTGCCGCCGATCGATCTCGTGCTGGTCAGCCACAATCACTACGACCATCTCGACATCGCGACGCTGAAGCAGCTCAAGGCCCGGCACGACCCGCTGGTGATGACCCCGCTCGGCAATGACGTCCTCATTGTCGGCGCGGTTCCCGGCATGCGGCTGTCGGCGCATGACTGGGGCGACAGGGTCGACATCGGTGGCGTGGCCGTCCATGTCGAGCCGGCGCATCACTGGTCGGCGCGCGGCACACGCGACCGGCGCATGGCGCTGTGGGCCGCTTTCGTCATCGAGACGCCGGCCGGCCGGATCTATTTCGCAGGAGATACCGGTTTCCACAACGGCATCAACTACCGGCTCATGGCTCACAAGCACGGCGGCTTCCGCTTCGCCATCCTGCCCATCGGCGCCTATGAGCCGCGCTGGTTCATGGCCTCCCAGCACCAGAACCCGCAGGAGGCGGTGCAAGGCATGACATTGTGCAACGCTGCCTATGCGGCCGGTTGCCATTGGGGCACGTTCCAGCTCACCGACGAACCGATCGACGAGCCGGCACGCAAGCTCGACGAGGCGCTGGAGGCCGAGGGCCTGCCGCGCGAGCGGTTTCGCGCCTTGCGGCCGGGCGAGGTCTGGGACGTGCCCTGACGAGGCCGGATGCGGCCGCGGAACCCAAGCGCTATCGGCGCGTTTGTGGGCGGGTCACACTCTATCGCTTCGCGAGGCATTTCCATGCTCAGATGGATCATCATTCTCCTGATTATCGCCGCCGCTGCGAGCCTGCTCGGCATGCCCGCATTGGCAGGTGCGGCCGCCACCGGTGCGCGCATCCTGATCGGCATCGTCCTGATCATCTTCCTGCTGATCCTGCTTGGCGTCTTCGCCGTGACCTGAAGGCGCGATGCACTGGTAATTCCCGCCCGTTTCCGCCATATAGCGGCAAATAGCACGGAATGACCGGAAGAAATGGCAGGCACCGCCCCCTTCGCCAAGATGAACGGCATCGGCAACGAGATCATCGTTGCCGACATGCGCGGCCGTGCCGACCGGGTGACGGCGGCGGCGGCGATCGCGCTCAACGCCGATGCCTCGACGCGGTTCGACCAGATCATGGCGATCCATGACGCGCGGACGCCGGGCACGGCCTATTTCGTCGACATATTGAATTCGGACGGCTCGGGCGCGCAGGCCTGCGGCAACGGCATGCGCTGCGTCGTCCAGGCGCTGGCCGCCGAGACCGGACAAAAGACATTCACCTTCGAGACCGTCGCCGGGATCCTCAATGCGCAGGAACATGCCGACGGCTCGATCTCGGTCGATATGGGCACGCCGCGTTTCGGCTGGCGGGACATTCCGCTCGCCGAGGAATTTCGCGACACCCGCATGATCGAATTGCAGGTCGGCCCGATCGACGCCCCGGTGTTGCATTCGCCCTCGGTCGTCTCCATGGGCAATCCGCATGCCATCTTCTGGGTCGACCGCGACGTCTGGTCCTACGAACTCGATCGCTTCGGTCCGCTGCTCGAAAACCATCCGATCTTCCCCGAGCGCGCCAACATCACCATCGCGCAGGTAAGCTCGCCCGACAGCATGATCATCCGCACCTGGGAACGCGGCGCCGGCCTGACCAAGGCTTGCGGCACGGCCGCCTGCGCCTCGGTGGTCGCCGCGGCCCGCACCAGGCGGACCGGACGCAGCGTCAGCCTGCTGACCCCCGGCGGCGGCACGCTGAATGTGGAATGGCGCGACGATGACCATGTCATCCTGACCGGCGCCGCCGAATGGGAGTTTTCCGGCAGCTTCGATCCCTCGAGCGGCGCCTGGGCGCGCGACACCGAAAGCGCGGCCTGATGCCCGCTCCTTTCAAGGATGGCGATGTGGCGAAGGGCCCCAATCGCATCGAGATGGTGACCTTCGGCTGCCGGCTGAACACCTATGAATCCGAGGTGATGCGGCGCGAAGCCGAAACCGCGGGCCTCGGTGCGCTGGCGGGTGGCGCTGTTATCTTCAACACCTGTGCTGTCACCGGCGAGGCGGTGCGCCAGGCCAAGCAGGCGATCCGCAAGGCCCGCCGAGACAATCCTGAGGCTCGCATTATCGTCACCGGCTGCGCAGCGCAGACCGAGCCGCAGAATTTCGCTGCCATGGACGAGGTCGATCTCGTCCTCGGCAACGAGGAGAAGCTGAAGGCCAATTCCTATCGCGCGCTGCCGGATTTCGGCGTCAACGACAGCGAGAAGGCGCGCGTCAACGACATCTTCTCCGTACGCGAGACCGCCGGCCATATGGTCGATGCCATCGAGGGCAGGGCACGCGCTTTCGTGCAGGTGCAGAATGGCTGTGACCACCGCTGCACCTTCTGCATCATCCCCTATGGTCGCGGCAATTCACGCTCGGTGCCGATGGGCGCCGTGGTCGAGCAGGTCAAGCGGCTCACCGGCAATGGCTATGCCGAGATCGTGCTGACCGGCGTCGACATGACCAGTTTCGGCGCCGACCTGCCGGGCGCACCGAAACTCGGCAGGCTGGTGAAGACCATCCTTCGCCAGGTACCGGACGTGAAGCGCCTGCGCCTCTCCTCCATCGATTCCATCGAGGCCGACGACGATTTGCTCGACGCCGTCGCCACCGAGTCGCGGCTGATGCCGCATCTGCATCTGTCGCTCCAATCGGGCGACGACATGATTTTGAAGCGCATGAAGCGCCGGCATCTGCGCGACCAGTCGATCCGCTTCTGCGAAGAGGTGCGCAAGCTGCGCCCAGACGTCGTCTTCGGCGCCGACATCATTGCCGGCTTCCCGACCGAGACGGAAGCGATGTTCGAGAATTCGGCAAAGATCGTCGAGGAATGCGGGCTGACCCATCTGCACGTCTTCCCGTTTTCGCCGCGCGAAGGCACGCCCGCCGCGCGCATGCCGCAGGTCCGCCGCGAAGTGGTCAAGCAGCGCGCCGCCCGCCTGCGTGCCGCCGGCGAGACTGCATATCGCCGCCATCTGTCGTCGCTTTCCGGAACGCGCCAGTCGATCCTGATCGAGCGCGACGGGCTCGGCCGCACCGAAGGGTTTACGCTTGCCGCGCTCGCCACCGGCGCGCCGGGCGAGATCGTTGAAGCAACAGTCACCGGCCATGACGGCGCCCGGCTGATCGCGGCTCCGCTTGCCGCCCGCGCCGCCTGAGAAACGCAAGAGATGGCCGGGTTCTTCAAGAAGATATTTTCGTTCGGCAAGAAGGAGGTCGTCGAGGAGCGCGTCGACGAGACCGCCCCGCTGCCGCCGATCAAATGGGATCAGCTCGAAGCGCTGAAGCCGGCGGCCGAGCAGGCCGTTCCGGAATTCCTGAAGCGGGAGGAAACCCAGGCTCAGCCTGCCGTCGAGCCCGCGCCGCCCGAGGAGCCGACCCCCGAGCCTGCCCCGGCCATTCCGCCGGTGCCGGCGCCGGCCGTTCCGCCCGAGCCGGAACCGCTGCCGCAGCCGCCGCCGGAAGAGGAACCGGCATCGACGCCCGAGCGCCCGGAGCCGCCGGCCCCCGAGGAAGTTCCGACACCCCCGGCCATTCCGGAGCCTGCGCCCGAACCGCGGCCGCAGGAGGTACCGCCACCAGCGCCCGCCGAGCCGGAAATTGTCCCGTCGCGCCCGGAGCAGCTGCCGGAACCGGCACCCGTCGAAGTACCGACTCCCGCCGAAGTTCCGATCGAGACACCGGCGCCAATCGAGATTCCTGCGACACCGTCTTCCGCGCAGCCTTCACAGGCCGGCGCCGCCCCTCATCGGCCTGCAGGCACCTTCTCCCCGTATAATGACGGGGAGAAGGAAGAAGCTGCAACGCCAACGCCTCCCTCTCCCCGTCATTCACGGGAAGAGGGTAAGGGTGAGGGGCAGCGCCGACCTGTCGAGAACCTGGCACCCAGTGCCGAAACCGCCGCCGAAATCTCGCCGCCTATTCGCCAGCCTGCGCCCATCGAGTCGCAGCCTGTACGCGCCGAAATCGCGCCGGAACCTGAGGCAGTTCCCGCGCCGAAGCCCACGCCCTCCCCCGTCAAGGTGACGGTCGCCAAAAAGGTGGAGCAGAAGGCGGAGCCGCAGAAGGCGCCGGAGCCGGCGCCGCGGCGCTCCTGGTTCCAGCGCATGCGGGACGCGCTTGCCCGCTCCTCGCGCGAATTGTCGGGCAACATTGCCGGCGTCTTCACCAAGCGCAAGCTGGACGACGACACGCTGCAGGACCTGGAGGACGTGCTGATCCGCGCCGATCTCGGGCTGGAGACCGCGTTGCGCGTCACCGATGCGTTGGCCGCCAGCCGCTACGGCAAGGATGTCTCCGACGCCGAGGTCCGCGCCGTGATGGCGCAGGAGGTGGAGAAGGTGCTGACCCCCGTCGCCCTGCCGTTGGAACTCGACCTCAGCCACAAGCCGCATGTCATCCTGGTGGTCGGCGTCAACGGCACCGGCAAGACCACGACCATCGGCAAGTTGGCGGCCAAGCTGACCGAGGGCGGCCTGTCGGTGATGCTGGCCGCCGGCGACACGTTCCGCGCCGCCGCCATCGAGCAGCTCAAGATCTGGGGCGAGCGGACGAAATCGCCGGTCATCGCCTCGAAGCTCGGCGCCGATGCCGCCGGTCTCGCCTACGATGCCTTCGAGAAGGCGAAGGAAGCAGGCTCCGACGTGCTGATCATCGACACGGCCGGCCGCCTGCAGAACAAGGCCGAGCTGATGGCGGAGCTCGAGAAGATCGTGCGCGTGCTGGGCAAGCTCGATCCGGAAGCGCCGCACACCGTGCTGCAGACGGTCGACGCCACAACCGGCCAGAACGCGCTCAACCAGGTCGAGATCTTCCGCAACATCGCCGGCGTCAACGGCCTGGTGATGACCAAGCTGGACGGCACGGCGCGTGGCGGTATTCTGGTGGCGATCGCGGCAAAACACAGATTGCCGGTCTATTTCATCGGCGTCGGCGAACAGGTCGACGACCTCGAACCGTTCTCGGCAAGCGAATTCGCCAGGGCGATCGCTGGCGTTGCGTAACGGCATGATCCCGGAAGTTGCCTCAACCGGATCGTGCGTAAGAAGGAAGATATGAACCCACCCATTCTCGAACGCGATCCGTCCGACCCGCAGAAAGAGAAGAAGGAAGGCGTCAACCCGCTGCTCAAGCTCGTTCTCGAGCTAGGGCCGCTGCTGGTGTTCTTTTTCGCCAATGCGCGAGGCGAATGGCTGACGCAGAAATTCCCGGCGCTGGCTGAATTCGGCGGCCCGATCTTCGTCGCCACCGGCCTCTTCATGGCCGCCACCGCGATCGCACTGGTCGCGTCCTGGCTGCTGACCCGCACCTTGCCGATCATGCCGATGGTGTCGGGCGTCGTCGTCTTCATTTTCGGCGCGTTGACGCTCTACCTGCAGGACGACATTTTCATCAAGATGAAGCCGACCATCGTCAACACGCTGTTCGGCGGCGTGCTGCTCGGCGGGCTGTTCTTCGGCAGATCTCTGCTCGGCTACGTCTTCGATTCCGCCTTCAGGCTCGATGCCGAGGGCTGGAGAAAACTCACCTTCCGCTGGGGCCTGTTCTTCCTGTTCCTGGCTCTCGTCAACGAGGTGGTGTGGCGGAATTTTTCGACCGATGCCTGGGTTACCTTCAAGGTCTGGGGCATCATGCCGATCACGCTTCTGTTCACCTTCAGCCAGATGCCGCTGATCCTGCGCCATTCACTGGACGACAAGGCCGGCGGCGAAGAGAAGGCCGGCAAATAAGGCCTGCAAATTGGGGGAGTGCCATGGAATTCGTCACCACGCGCGAAGAGCTGCGGACGATCTACAAGACGCCGCGTCCGACGGATGGTTCGATCCGCAAGGAATTGAAGGCGCTGGACGGCCATTGCCGCTCCTTCATCGGCAAGAGCCCCTTCGTGCTGATCGGCTCCTCCGACGGCCAAGGCAATGCCGATGTGACGCCCAAAGGCGACAAGCCAGGCTTCGCCGCCGTGCTTGACGACAGGACCATCGCCATCCCCGACCGGCCCGGCAACAACCGGCTGGATACGCTGGAGAACATCCTGCTCAATCCGTCGGTCGGGCTGCTGTTCCTCATTCCCGGCATGAACGAGACGCTGCGCGTCAATGGCGATGCCCGCATCACCGTCGATGCGGGTTTGCGCGAACGGCTGGCCGTCGACGGCAAGGAGCCGCAGAGCGTCGTCGTGGTCGCCGTCAAGGCCGCCTACATGCATTGCGCCAAGGCCTTCATGCGCTCCGATCTGTGGAAGCCCGACAGCTGGTACGACCGCGCCACGCTGCCGACGCTCGGCCAGATCCTGCGCGACCAGCTGGCGCTCGCCGATTCGGCAGAGGCGACCGACCGCTGGCTGGACGACGAATACAAGCAGACAATGTGGTAGCGTGCGCGGAAGATTCGTCCGAGCGTCGCCTTGCTGAACCTCCTTGCCATTTCCGGCAGCCTGCGGGCGGCCTCCACCAATTCGGCCCTGGTCGCGGCACTGGCGCGGAACGCGCCAGAGAGCTGCCGCGTCGCCATCCATGAAGGGCTCGGCCTGCTGCCGATCTTCAACCCCGACGACGAGGGTGAGCGGACACCGTCGGAGGCGTCCAGGCTGATCGACGCCGTCACCGCCGCCGATGGCGTCATCATCTCATGCCCGGAATATGCGCATGGCGTGCCGGGCGGCCTGAAGAATGCGCTCGACTGGCTGGTGTCGCGCGACGCCGCCGTCGACAAACCGGCCATACTCGTGCACGCCTCGCCGCGCTCGCTCCATGCCCGCGCCGCATTGGCGGAGATCATGCGCACCATGTCGTTCGCGCTTCATGACGGCGAGCTGGAGATCGGGCTGCTCGGCAAGAGGCCGGCTGAGGTGGAGGCTGTCCTGGGAGGGCAGGCGAACGTGATGGCAATGCACGATGCGTTGTCCGCTTTCGCGGATTTCATTCGCGCGCGTTAGCGCCTACCCCTTCCTCAACGTCTCGACATCAGTCTTGCCGACGTACCAGTCGCGGGCATTGACCTCCTCGAAGACCACCCAGACATCGTCATTGCCGAGCCCGGTGGCGTCCATGATTGCCGCCGTGACTTTTTTGGCGATGTCGGCTTTCTTGCCGGCCGGATCGGCGGCGATCACTTCCTTGACGATGCGGATGTTGACGAATGGCATGACGTCCTCCCCTTATAATTTCAGCTCAGTAGGTCTTGGCGCCGTTCACCATCAGCCGGACCATGTAGAGCGAGGTGGTGCCGGCGATGTAGAGACAGTTCAGCTTGGCGCCGCCGAACACGCAATTGGCGGTCACCTCGGGCACCTTGACCTTGCCGATCAGCGTTCCGTCCGGATCGTAGCAATGGATGCCGTCGGCGGCGCTGGTCCAGATGCGCCCGGCATCATCGAGCCTGAAGCCGTCGAACAGGCCCGCGGTGCAATCGGCGAAGACTTTTTCACCCGAGACCTTCTTGCCGCCTTCGCCGACATTGAATACCCGCATGTGCGCCGGGTTCTGCGCGCCATGCGTGCGGCCGGTGTCGACGACATAGAGCTTGCTCTCGTCGAGCGAGAAAGCGAGCCCGTTCGGCCTGACCATGTCGGTGATGACGGCCTCGACCTCGCCCGTGCCGGGGTCGACCCGGTAGACATGGCAGGCGCCGATTTCGCTTTCGGCCTTGTCGCCCTCGTAATCGGTGTCGATGCCGTAGGTTGGATCGGTGAACCAGATCGAGCCGTCCGACTTGACCACCACGTCATTGGGCGAATTCAGCCGCTTGCCCTTCCATTTGGCGGCGATGGTGGTGACCGAACCGTCGAACTCGGTGCGGCTGACGCGGCGCCCCGAATGCTCGCAGGTCACCAGCCGGCCCTGCCGGTCGACGGTGTTGCCGTTGGAATTGCCGCATGGCTGCCGAAACACGCTGACGCTGCCGTCGGTTTCGTCGTACCGCATCATGCGATTGTTCGGGATGTCCGACCAGACGACATAGCGGCCGGCGGCGAACCAGGCCGGCCCTTCCGCCCATCGGCAGCCGGTGAAGAGCTTGTCCACTTGCGCATTGCCGTTGAACAGCCGCGCAAAACGCGGATCGAGAATTTCATAGTCGGCCGCGGCCATTCTTTCCTCCCGGTAACGTTGGCAATCCGGCGGCGATCAAGCCAGCAGGAGATCGATATGGCAAGGTCGTCGGCGATGACATTTCCGCAATTTGTAAGACAAAACGACCGGAACAGGCATTCCCATCATGCGAAGGGCAACGCGCCGGCGCCGGGGATGGCGTTCAGGCGCCATTAACCGGCTATGCACATAGCGCAATGGTGCATTGCAACATCTTCTTTTTGCGATGCACCATTCCTATGTCATGCTCCGTATCGATCAAGGGAGGAAGAAACCGGCCGCCAAATGCGGCACAGAAGGAAACTCGCTATGATCCTCGACAGCCTCTTGACCCGCGCCCGCAGCAGCATTGCCAAGCGCAAGCACTATAACCGCCTCGTCGCTGAAATCGACAGCTTCTCCAGCCGCGATCTGGCCGATATGCGCGCCGACCGCTCGGAAATGCTTTATCAGGTCCACAAGCAGATCTACGGCTGAGCCCACAACAAGCAGATCCGCGCGCCCCGAGACACTGCTGTTCCCAGCGGCGATGACGAGGGCGCGTCAACCCGAAGCCTATGACGCGTCGGCGAGAGGCGAACGCTTGTCCTTCAATTGTCGACGCGTCCGAAAGCCGGCACCTCGCCGATGACGGTGCGCCGATCCTTGCCGCAGGCGAAGGACCGTGCTTTCTCGTCGGCAAGCTTGCGCGCCTGATCGTTGGCAGCAGGATTTCCTGTAGCCAGCACCAGCGCGACCGTGCAGCCGTCGCGCGCATCCATTTGCGCGACCTTGGAGACGAGCAGCACGTCGGTGGGTTTCTTTTCGTCTTCCGGATTGCTGATCGAGCGGCGGTGAATGACCGCGAACGGCACCGTCTTGTCGCCGTCGGTCTCGATGCGCCACTCGATCCTGGCGCCTGAGGAATTGAAGCCGGAGAAACTTTCCCAGACCGATGTCATGTCGCCGCTGGGCGGGAAACCATAAAACAGCGATTCGCGCGCATCGTCATAGGCGATCAGCACCGGGTATCCACGATAGCCCGAACAGGCGAGGTCGGCCCAGTCGCCATCGCCGTCCCCGGCCCGCGCATAGGTGACGCAGTCGTTCTTCCAGTCGAGATCGGTGTAGGCGCTCGATATCTCGCCGGCATGCGCTGCCTGGCAGACGCTGGCGAGAACGAGCGGAAGAACCAGGCTGCGCATCGCGGACATCTCCGTTGAAGGTCGCAGCAGCCTATCGCCAAACACTATTTCTTCAAGCTCGCCTCGATCAGCAGATCGGCGTTTATGGCTACCGACGCCGCCGGGCCGCCGGCTCCGAACAACTGGCCGCTGATATAGGCGCCTTCGATCAGAAGGAGCAGACCATCGCCCAGCGTGTCGGCGTCGGCGGCATCCATCGCGGCGGCCATGGCGCGCAGGCGGCGGCGCAGTTCCTGCTTGTTGTCCTCGCTCACCACGCGCGCCGGATGGCCGCGCTCGGGATATTCTACGGCCGCATTGGTCATGCCGCAGCCGCGATAGTCAGGCTTCTGCGTGCGCTTGCCGACGCGGGTCAGGAAGGCTCGGATTTGCGCGCGCGGATCGCCGGGATAGGCGTCCACCGCCTCGTCGAAGCGTTCCCAGAACTCGAGATCGTATTGGCGCAGATAAGAGGCGGCCAATTCGTCCTTGGAGGGGAAGCTGCGATAGAGGCTGGGCTTCGTGACCCCGGCGCGCCTGACGATCTCGTCGACGCCGATTGCCCTGATGCCTCGCCTGTAGAACAGGTCGCGCGCCACGCCGAGTATCTTTTCCGCCGCCTTTGGCGGAGCCGACGCGTGAGCGCTGCTGATGGACGGTTCAATTTTATTGTCTGGTGGCATTCGCGGTCTCGGTTGACACTGTTACCGATCGGTACGTATACATGTTCCACCCTGCAACGTACCGGTCAGTAACATGCTAGCTCAATCCCGCCCGTCTGGCCAGCGCTACGCTTTCGTCGTGGTCGCCGTCATCTTTCTCTGCCTACTGATCGCGGCCGGCCTGCGCTCCGCGCCAGCCGTCATGATGCTGCCGCTAGAGGAAAGTTTCGGCTGGCGGCGGGATGTGGTGTCGCTGGCCGCCGCGGTCGGCATCTTCCTCTATGGCTTGACCGGGCCGTTTGCCGCCGCGCTGATGGAACGGATCGGGCTGCGGCGCACGCTGCTTGCCGCGCTTGTCGTGATGTCGGCCTCCACCGCGCTCAGCCTGCTGATGACCAAGCCATGGCATCTGCTGATCACCTGGGGCGTGTTTTCCGGCGTCGGCTCCGGCGCGGTCGCCACCGTGCTCGGCGCCACCATCGTCAACCGCTGGTTCAAGACCAATCGCGGTCTCGTCATGGGCTTGATGTCGGCCTCCAGCGCCACCGGTCTGCTGGTCTTCCTGCCGCTGCTGGCCTCGCTGGCGCAGTCAGGCGGCTGGAAGCCGGTCGTGATCGCCATCTCCGTCGCGACGGCCTGTCTCGTGCCGCTGGTGCTGCTGCTGGTGCCGGAACGCCCGGCATCGATCGGCATGGTGCGCTATGGCGCGGAAGCCGACGACGTGCCGCCGGTACCGCCGGCGGCACAAGGCAATTTCCTGACCCACACGCTGGCCACGCTGCGCCGCGCCGCCGGCACGCGCGTCTTCTGGTATCTGTTCGCCACCTTCTTCGTCTGCGGTTTCACCACCAACGGACTGGTCGGGACACATCTCATCGCGTTTTGCGGCGACATGGGCATCAACGAGGTTCAGGCGGCCGGCCTGTTGTCGCTGATGGGGATTTTCGATCTGATCGGCACCACGCTGTCGGGCTGGCTCACCGACCGTTTCGATCCGCGCAAGCTGCTCGGCGTCTATTATGCGATCCGCGGCCTTTCGCTGATCTATCTGCCCTATTCCGGCTTTTCGGCGACCAGTCTGATCATCTTCGCCGTGCTTTACGGTCTCGACTGGATCGCCACCGTGCCGCCGACGCTGCGGCTCGCCAATGAAGCCTTCGGCGACCGCAGCGGCCCGATCGTGTTCGGCTGGATCGTCGCCGGCCACCAGGTGGGCGCGGCAACCGCCGCCTTCTTCGGCGGCACCATGCGCGAACTGCAGGGCAATTACGAACTGGCCTTCCTGATCGCCGGCATGACCGCGATTGCCGCCGCCTGTATCTCGCTCCTGATCAACACCAGCCGGCCGGCGTTCGACCCGGAGCCGCAGGCGGCATAGTGCGCCTTCGAACGAGGGTGCCGTCGGTCAGATAGGCGATCTTTCGATAAGGGCGAGATTGGCGGCTTCGCCGACGGCGCGCAGCCGATCAGTCGGGATAGCAGACCGTCGGGACGTTGGGCCAAACCGCGCTATCGCAGTTGGCGCTTTCCTGCCTTTGCTTGAAGGCCGCGCTGACCGGTCCCGTTACGACCGGGTCGACGCCATCGGGCGCATCCGCAAAGACCTGTTCTGCGCTCGGGATATCGTTCGGCAGAGCGGGCCGCGCTTCCTTGAGCGTCGCCGCGGATTGGGCGGCGCCGGCAGCCAGCAGCACGGCGAGGGCCGCGGTTGCGAGAATCGGCCGAAATTTGACGACTGCGTTGGTCATGGTGTTCGAACTGCCCGGGCCCGCAAAAGGTTCCCGCCTTGGTTAACAAAACCATTTCACATGGCGATGCTTAAGATTTGATGATTATTTGGTGTCGCGCTTCCTCTTTCGCAATTGCGAAAAACCCTGTATGAGCCGCGCAACCGAAAGAGGCAGCGCCTTTTGGCCTGCTGCCTGCAACGCTCCCGAGACCAGATCATGAACCTCCGCAATATCGCGATCATCGCGCACGTCGACCATGGAAAGACCACCCTTGTCGACCAGCTTCTGAAACAATCCGGCGCCTTCCGCGACAATCAGCGCGTCGCCGAACGCGCCATGGATTCCAACGACCTCGAAAAGGAACGCGGCATCACCATCCTGGCCAAGGCGACCTCGGTCGACTGGAAGGGCACCCGGGTCAACATCGTCGACACCCCCGGCCACGCCGATTTCGGCGGTGAAGTCGAGCGCATCCTGTCGATGGTGGATTCGGCGATCGTGCTGGTCGACGCCGCCGAAGGCCCGATGCCGCAAACCAAATTCGTCGTCGGCAAGGCGCTCAAGGTCGGCTTGAGGCCCATCGTCGTCATCAACAAGATCGATCGGCCGGACGCCCGCCATGTCGAGGTGGTCAACGAGGTGTTCGACCTGTTTGCCGCGCTCGACGCCACCGACGAGCAGCTCGACTTCCCGATCCTCTATGGCTCGGGCCGCGACGGCTGGGTCTCGGAAAATCCGGAAGGTCCCAAGGACCAAGGCCTGTCGCCGCTGTTCGACCTCGTCCTCAAGCATGTGCCCGCGCCGACCGTGCATCCCGGCCCGTTCCGCATGATCGGCACCATCCTGGAAGCCAATCCGTTCCTCGGCCGCATCATCACCGGCCGCATCGAAAGCGGCACGCTGAAGGCCAACCAGGCGGTCAAAGTGCTGCATCATGACGGCACCCAGATCGAAACCGGCCGCATCTCCAAGATCCTGGCCTTCCGCGGCCTCGAGCGCCAGCCCATCGAGGAAGCGCAGGCGGGCGACATCGTCGCCATTGCCGGCCTGTCCAAAGGCACCGTCGCCGACACGTTCTGCGACCCGAGCGTGAGCGAGCCGCTGCATGCGCAGCCGATCGATCCGCCGACCGTGACCATGTCTTTCCTCGTCAACGATTCACCGCTGGCCGGCACGGAAGGCGACAAGGTGACCAGCCGCGTCATCCGCGACCGCCTGCTGCGCGAAGCCGAAGGCAATGTCGCGCTCAAGATCGAGGAATCGCCCGATAAGGATTCCTTCTTCGTGTCGGGCCGTGGCGAATTGCAGCTTGCCGTGCTGATCGAGACCATGCGCCGCGAGGGCTTTGAAATCGCCGTGTCGCGGCCGCGCGTGGTCATGCAGAAGGGCGAGAACGGCGAATTGCTGGAGCCGGTCGAGGAAGTCGTCATCGACGTCGACGAGGAGCATGCCGGCGTCGTCGTGCAGAAAATGTCCGAGCGCAAGGCCGAGATGGTCGAATTGCGCCCCTCCGGCGGCAACCGACAGCGCCTCGTCTTCCACGCGCCGACGCGCGGCCTGATCGGCTACCAGTCGGAACTCTTGACCGATACGCGCGGCACCGCCGTGATGAACCGGTTGTTCCATGCCTATGAGCCCTATAAGGGCGAACTGCCCGGCCGCACCAACGGCGTGCTGATCTCCAACGAGCAGGGCGAGTCCGTCGCCTATGCCATGTGGAACCTGGAGGATCGTGGCCCGATGGTCATCGATCCGGGCGTCAAGGTCTATCAAGGCATGATCATCGGCATCCACTCCCGCGACAACGATCTGGAAGTGAACGTGCTGAAGGGCAAGAAGCTGACCAACATCCGCGCCGCCGGCAAGGACGAGGCGGTCAAGCTGACACCGCCGATCCGCATGACGTTGGAGCGCGCGCTGGCCTGGATCCAGGACGATGAGCTGGTCGAGGTGACGCCGAAGACCATCCGTCTGCGCAAGCTCTATCTCGACCCCAACGAGCGCAAGCGCTTCGAGAAATCATCCAAGGCCGTCGGCGCGGCGTAGAGGCAGGCGCCAGAAGGCACGAACGAAATAGGCGAACCATGGCTGTCATTGCCGGCAAAGACTTGGAACGCTACTGGCAACATCACGACGCGCTGTTGGCGTTTCATAGTCTGTTCAACGAGCGGGAGACGGTGGACGAACGTGCCATTGCTTTAGTCGGCGCCACGTTTCTCGATAACATCCTTGAGCATATGCTCGTCAACTTCATGGTAGATGACGAGAAAGAATCGAAGAGGATGGTTGGTTTAGACTGTCCGTTGGGCACGTTTTCAAGCCGGGTAACCGCGTCTTACTGTCTCGGACTAATCTGCAAGACGGTGCGTGACGACCTTCGCGCCGTTGGCAAAATTCGCAACAAGTTCGCACACCAACTTGAGGCAGCGTTTGACATAGAGCCAATTCGCGGATGGTGCCTCTCGCTTAGGTGGCATGAGTTTTCCATGATGATGAAGGCTCCGGCAGATGCCACGCCGCGAGATGTTTTTAAGGTGGGCGTCAACCAACTGATCACTCACCTAAGTGGCATTTTGAGCATGGCTCGCTTGGAGCGCCGCAAGATGCGCGACGATGACCATGGTGGGCCGACACTGCTGAGATAGTTCCGGCGACATACTCAAGTGCAGAATGACCTTTTTTATTAATGTCACCCTGCCGCTGCTGAGATGACGACCTGCCGGTCAGGTTCGCCGGTCAGATCGATGTGGATCGTCGTTCCCGCACGCGCCGGCTTACGCAAAGCCCTGGCGCCGTCGGGAGCGACAACCAGCCGCCGCTTCTCCTCCAGCGCCTGAAGCCTCGACCGCGAGATGCCGAGTTCGCCGGCGAGCAGGCGATCGAGCCGCAACGATGTCGGCATTTCAAGCACGAGCCTGATTTCAAGCGCAGTTGCGTTCTCGTCTATGTTGCCGAGCCGATGCTTGCGAACAGCGACATCGGGGAACTCCTCGACCCGCCCCACCCGGTTGCGCAGTGCGACGATGTCGAAGGCGTAGCGCCGCGCCAGTGCCGGGTCGTTGCCTTCGAGCGCCCGCCGCAGTTCCGGTTCGATGTCGCGGCGGTTGCAGCGTTCGAAGATGCCGAAATTCCAGGAATTGTCGCAGTCGATGCAGCGATAGATCAGCCAGACATCGATGCGTTTGCCATTGGCGTTGACGCGAAATTTGCCGCTGCTGCGATGGGCTTTGACGCCGCCGCAGCGATTGCAGGTGGTCAGGAGGCGTGGTGCGGTTTGAGGTGCGATCGTCCAGCGGATGCGCAAGGTAGAAGACATGCCGGTAAGCCCTTCCCGTCGGGAAGTTCATCAGCTCGGCTATGTCGAGATACCCAGGCGGGCACGGCGTGGCGGTAGGCTGCGGTTCTTGGAATCGGGCGTCGCGGCGCATGCGACAGCGGCTCAGCAGTGCCAAACCGGTCTCGAACCGCCGCCCAGAGGAACACATGAAATGGAAAAAGGCACCGTTGTGGCGGCGCCATGCATTGTGTCGGGGGAGTTGACGAGACCGGCGGTTACGTAGGCAAAGTGAAGCTCGAAATTGTTTCGCGGCGATCTATCTAGCCGCGAGATGCCGGGCCGGCAAGCATGTTGATGCTACCGAAGCTCGATCGCTTGCGCTAATGTCTGGCATCGAAGGTTTTTCAAGCCGAGATCCTCGCCATGCACCTCACCTCGCTCCTGATCTTCGCCGCCGCGCTCTTCGTGGCCGCCGGTTCGCCGGGCCCTTCGATCGCGGCACTCGTCGCCCGCGTCATCGCCAAGGGATTTCGCGACGTGTTCCCGTTCCTGCTCGCCATGTGGATCGGCGAGGGCATCTGGCTGTCGCTGGCGGTGTTCGGGCTGGCGGTGGTGGCGCAGACCTTCCATTTCGCTTTCGTCATCGTCAAATGGGTCGGCGTCGCCTATCTCGCTTTTCTCGCCTGGAAGATGTGGACGGCGCCCGTCGAAGCGAAGGAAGGCGAGATGCCGCGCGAGGATTCGGCCGGCAAACTGTTCTTCGCCGGCATGGCCGTGACGCTCGGCAACCCCAAGATCATGATGTTCTACCTGGCCTTGCTGCCGACCATCATCGACCTTGCTTCGGTGACGGTGGTCGGCTGGGTCGAGCTGACCGCGACCATGGCCGTGGTCCTAGTGGTCATCGACCTCGCCTGGGTGCTGGCCGCCGCCCAGGCGCGCAAGCTCCTGAAGAGCAAGCGCGCCATGAGAATCGCCAACCGCGTCAGCGCCACCACCATGGCCGGTGCAGCCGCGGCGATCGCGGCGCGATCATAGGACATCCTCCCAACCGAAGCGGTGCTTCGGCAAGAGAGATCAGGCTTAAAACGGACGCTACGTCACTTCATTTCAATGATCGGGGCGATCTCAACGCTGAAAGCCGGGTTCATCAGGATAGGACATTCCTTGGCTTTGCCGACGGCGTCGTCGATGTCATCTGCTTCAATGATTGTGTAACCGGCGGTCGGGTTGCTGCCGCCATTGTTCTCGACCTTGCCGTCGGGCAGCACCGTCTTCGACATGCCGACCGGATTGCCGCCATCGACCACGGCCGAGCCGAGCTTGCCGTACCAGCCGTTCCAGGCATCCATGGCCGCTTTGCGTTCGGCCTCCTCGGCCGGCATCTTGCCGGAGCCGTGATAGACATAGAGAAATTTCGCCATGTTCTCCTCCCTTGTCGGCGGCATCGAACCGGCATGCGGATCATGCCGCCCGGCGATCATCGGACCAAACCGGGAAACAAGCAATGAGAATGAGAGACAGCTAATGTATGGCAAGGTCAGGCCCTGCTCGTCACCTTGCCATGGCGTGGTACTCGGGGTTCGGCCGCATATCGATTGCCGCCGCCACCCGGTTCGACATGTTGAAGAAGGCGGCCGTGGAGGCGATGTCCCAGATGTCGCGGTCGGTGAAGCCGGCCATGCGCAGCGCCGCGCGGTCGGCTTCGACGATCTTGGCCGGCTCCTCTGTCAGCTTGACCGCGAATTCCAGCATCGCGGTCTGCTTCGGTGAAAGGTCGGCGGCGCGGAAATTCATCACCATCATCTCGCCGAGCGAAGGGTCGCCCGACAGCTGCCGCACGGCGGCGCCATGCGCCGTCAGGCAGTAGTAGCAATGGTTGATGGAGGAGACGGCGACCGCGATCATCTCGCGCTCCAGCTTCGACAGGCCTGAATCGCCCAGCATCAGATCATTGTACATGTCGGTGAAGGCACGCAGCTTCTTGTCGTCGAAGGCATAGGCGCGCAACACGTTGGGGACCAGGCCGAGCTTCTCCTCGCATTTGGCGAAATAGGTCCTGGTCGCATCGCTCAGCTCAGCAGCGGCGAGATCGAGCGCGGTGATCTTGTCGGTCATGGCATTCCTCCTCGTTGGTCGCCGGCTGCCGCCGAATTGCGATAATTCTTGGCACGCCGTCAAACCTTTGTCGCCAAATAGCGGTCATCTGCTACAGATGTCCGCAAAAGCATACGACGGGAGGAAAGAAGCGTCATGGCCAGCGTGAAATCGGCGAGCAGGTCGAAGAAGAAAGCCACGGCGATGCCGAAGACGCAGGAAAGGCCAGCCAGGCTCGCCGACTACCTGCTCGCCCGCGCGCCTGCAGAAGACATTGCCGCCTATGAGGTGGCGGACCTCGAACGCGCTGCGGATCTCGCCGGCCGCGCCGTCGCCGGTCACAAGAAGGGCGCGTGCGCCGTCGCCGTCGATACCGATTCCGGTGTCGTTCGCGAGGGCCGACCCGTCACGATCGTCACCGTCGTCAACGACAATATGCCTTTCCTGTTCGATTCCATACTCGGCGAGATCACCGAGAGTGCCGGCGAGCCGACCCTGGTCACCCACCCCGTCATCACCGTCCGCCATGGCAAGGACGGCGTCGAGGAAATTCTCGGCGACGGCAATTTCGCCCGGGACGACGGCAGCCACGACCGGCTGAGCGTCATTCACGTCCATATTCCCCGGCTGACCCCGGAGCAGGCGAACGGCTTGGCCGAGCGGCTGCGCAAGATACTCGGCCAGGTCCATTCCGCCGTCAGCGACTGGAAGCCGATGTTGGCCCGCCTCGACCAGGCGATTTCGGAATTCCGCTATTCGGCGGTGCCGCTGGACAAGAAGAGCGTGGCCGAGGCGATCGCCTTCCTGGAGTGGCTGCGCGACGACAATTTCACTTTCCTCGGCATGCGCGAATTCACATATGTCGGCGGCGAGGAAAGCGGCACGCTGGAGCGTGCCGACAAGCCTGGTCTGGGCATATTGTCCGATCTGGACGTGCTGGTGCTGCGGCGCGGCACCGAAGCGGTGACGACAACGCCGGAGATCCGAGCCTTCCTGCATGGGCCGGAGCCGCTGATCGTCACCAAGGCCAATGCCAAGTCTTCCGTGCACCGGCGCATCTATCTCGACTATATCGGCATCAAGACCTACACCGCCAAGGGCGCGCTGGCGGGCGAACTGCGCATTGTCGGCCTGTTCACGTCGACCGCCTACACGCGCTCGGTGATGAAGATCCCCTATCTCAGGTCGAAGGCCGAAACCGTCATAGCAAAATCCGGTTTCGACCGGCACGACCATTCCGGCAAGGCGCTGATCAACGTGCTGGAGAGCTATCCGCGCGACGAGCTTTTCCAGGTGCCGGTGCCGATCCTGAGGAAGCATGCCGCGGCCATTCTGGGCCTCATAGAGCGGCCGCGCGTGCGGGCACTGGTGCGCGCCGACCAGTTCGACCGCTTCGTCTCCATCCTCGTCTTCGTGCCGCGCGACCGTTACGACAGCGTCGTGCGCGAGAAGGTCGGCACCTACCTCAAGACGGTGTTCGAAGGCCGGCTGTCGGCCTACTACCCGGCCTTCCCGGAAGGCGGGCTGGCGCGCGTGCATTTCATCATCGGCCGCTCCGGCGGCAAGACGCCGAAGATCGAACAGGCAACGATCGAGGCGGCGATCCGCGACATCGTGCGCACCTGGGAGGACGCCCTTTCCGAGGCGGCGGAAACCAGCGGCAGCGACCCGGCGCTGAAGAGGATCGCGGCACGATTTCCGGAAAGCTACCGGGACTCCTTCAGCGCCGGGGTGGCGCTGGTCGATGCCGGGCGTATCGCCAAGATCAGCGCCAGCAATCCGATCGCCATCGATTACTATCGCCATGCCGAGCAGAAGCCGCACCAGGCGGCGCTGAAAATCTATCACCATGGCAGCCCGGTGGCGCTGTCGCGGCGCGTTCCGGTGCTGGAAAACATCGGCTTCCGCGTCATCAGCGAGCGCACCTTCGAGGTCCGCGACGACCAGGCCGGCAATAGTGATCAGCCCGGCATGATCAATAGGGATCAGCCCGGCACGGTCTTCATCCACGACATGGAGCTGGAGAACAGCTACGGGAAGCCGATCGACCTCAGCAATGGCGGCGCGCTGTTCGAGGACGCGTTCCTGTCGGTGTGGCGCGGCGACGTCGACAATGACGGCTACAACGGCCTTGCCCAGACTGCCGGACTGTGGTCGGGCGAAATCACCATCCTGCGCGCCTATGGCCGCTATTTGCAGCAGGCCGGAATTCCGCAGAGCCAGGATTTCATCGCCGCAGCCCTCAACCGCTATCCTGAGATCGCGCGCGGCCTGCACGCGCTGTTCATCGCCCGGCTCGGGCCGACCGCCGAGACGGAAGGCGTGGTGGCGGCAAAGCATCTCAAGGCCAAGATCAGGGACGCGCTGGAAGACGTTCCCAACATCGATGACGACGCCATCATCCGCCGCTACCTCAATCTCATCGAAGCCTCGCTGCGCACCAATCATTTCGTTGCCGATACGAAAGCCAAGGGCCAGTCGCTGGCGATCAAACTCGATTCGCGCTCGGTCGACGGATTGCCCGAGCCGCGGCCATGGCGGGAAATCTTCGTCTACGGCTCAGAGGTCGAGGGCGTGCATCTGCGCTTCGGTCCGGTGGCGCGCGGCGGCCTGCGCTGGTCGGACCGCGCCCAGGATTACCGCACCGAGGTGCTCGGCCTGGTCAAGGCACAGCAGGTCAAGAACGCGGTCATCGTGCCGGTCGGGGCCAAGGGCGGATTCTATCCGAAGAAGCTACCGATGAGCGCCGGCCGCGACGCCATCTTCGAAGCTGGCACCTCGGCCTACAAGAACTTCGTCTCCAGCCTTTTGTCGATCACCGACAATATCGGCCTCGACGGCGTCATCCCGCCGGCCGGCGTTGTCAGGCGCGACCAGGACGATCCCTATTTCGTCGTTGCCGCCGACAAGGGCACGGCAACTTTCTCCGACACCGCCAACGCCATCAGCGAAAGCCATGGCTTCTGGCTTGACGATGCCTTCGCCAGCGGCGGCTCGGCCGGCTACGATCACAAGAAGATGGGTATCACCGCCAAGGGCGCGTGGGAGGCGGTCAAGCGGCATTTCCGCGAGATGAACCGCGACATCCAGACCACGCCCTTCTCCGTCGTCGGGGTGGGCGACATGTCGGGCGACGTGTTCGGCAACGGCATGCTGTTGTCGCCGAAGACTAGGCTGATCGCCGCCTTCGACCACCGCGACATCTTCATCGATCCCGATCCCGACATGGCGGCGTCGATGGCCGAGCGCCAGCGCATGTTCGCTCTTCCCCGTTCGAGCTGGCAGGACTACGACAAGAGCAAGCTGTCCGAGGGCGGCGTCATCGTCTCGCGCGGCCAGAAATCGATCACCTTGCCGGCCGCTGCTGCTGCTGCGATCGGCCTCAACAAGACGACCGCCACGCCGGTCGAGATCATGAGCGCCATCCTCAAGGCGCCTGTCGACCTCTTGTGGTTCGGCGGCATCGGCACATATTTGCGGGCCTCGACCGAGACCAACGCCGAGGTCGGGGATCGCGCCAACGACGCCGTCCGCATCACCGCGCTCGAGGTGCGCGCCAAGGTGATCGGCGAGGGCGCCAATCTCGGCGTGACGCAGCGCGCGCGCATCGAATTCGGCATGAATGGCGGGCGTTGCAATTCCGACGCCATCGACAATTCGGGCGGGGTCAACTGTTCCGACGTCGAGGTCAATATCAAGATCGCGCTGGCGTCCGCCATGCGCCAAGGGTCGTTGACCCGGCCTGCGCGCGACAAGCTTCTCGCCGAGATGACCGGTGAGGTCGGCGAGCTGGTCCTGTCCAACAACTACCAGCAGACGCTGGCGCTCTCGATCGCCCGCAAGCGCGGCCTCGCCGACATCGCACACCAGGCCCGCTTCATGTCGGCGCTGGAAGCACGCGGCCTGCTCGACCGCGCGGTCGAGACGCTGCCTTCGCCGGCGGCCCTTGCCGAGCGCGAGGCGCGCGGCGAGCCGCTGACCAGGGCCGAGCTCGGCGTGCTGCTCGCCTATGCCAAGATCGTGCTGTTTTCCGACATCGTCGCAAGCGACGTGCCTGACGAGCCGCATTTCGACCGCGACCTGATGGGTTATTTCCCCGACCGGATGGCGAAGAAATACGCCGCCGAGATCCACGGCCATCGCCTGCGCCGCGAGATCATCGCCCGCGTCGTGGCCAATGAGCTGGTCAACCGGGGCGGTCCATCCTTCGTCAACCGGTTGCGGGAAGCGACGGGGCGCACCGCCGCCGACGTGGTGCGCACCTTTGCCGTGGTGCGCGACGGCTTTGCGTTGCCGGCGCTCTATCGCGAGATCGACGCGCTCGACAATCAGATCGACGGCCAGATGCAACTCGACCTCTACCAGGCAGTCAGCCGGCTGATCTACGTGACCAGCGGCTGGTACCTGAAGAACGACGCCGGCACGGCGCCGCTTGCGCAGCGCATTGCCGAATTGCAGGAAGCGCGCAAGGCGCTGGAGCCGAAACTCGTTTCGCTGCTTCCCGATTATTCCCGCGAACGGATCGAAGAAAAACGGCATGGACTGTTCAAGGCCGGGACGCCGGACAGGCTGGCAGCGCAGCTGGCGCTGGCCGATGTGGCGGAGCTGATCCCCGATATCGCGTTGGCGGCGCGAACGGCAGGTGCCGACATCGTCGCCGCAGCGAAGGCCTTCTTCGCGGTCAGCGACGCCTTCCGTATCCCGCGCGTCGAGGAGGCGGCCCGCTCCATCACACCGGCGGACTATTACGACCAGCTCGCCCTGTCGCGCGCCACCGACACGATCGGGACCGCGCGGCGCGGCATCGCGGTGGCGGCACTCGCGAACCACGCCGGGGCAGCCGACCCGGTGGCGGCGTGGCTGGAGGCCGGCGGGGAGAGGATCGGCCGCACCCGCGAACGGCTGCAGGCGCTGACCGAGGGCGGCGACATCACCGTGTCGCGGCTGTCGGTGGCATCGGGCCTGATGAGCGATCTGACGGGGATGTGAACCATCGTGGCCTCATCCTCCCCCTGGTGGGGAGGGTGGCTGCCAAGCACGGGGTGGAGGGTAGCGCCAGACCCCACTCGGACCCTTCGACGCGTGTTCGTTTGCATGACCAGCGGAAAACATGCAGACATGGGGTGAACCGCCCAACGAAACGAAGGCGACCGGAGGGGACATGGCCGAAGTAGCAGTGCAGCGGGCGTCCGGGCGCGGCATCTGGGGGTGGATGTTGTTCGACTGGGCGGCGCAGCCCTTCTTCACGGTCGTCACCACCTTCATCTTCGGCCCCTATTTCGTTTCGCGCATGGCCAGCGATCCGACCACCGGCCAGGCCGTCTGGGGCTACGGCATCGCCGCGGCCGGGCTGGTTATCGCCGTGCTGTCGCCGATCCTCGGCTCGATCGCCGACCAGACCGGGCCGCGCAAGCCGTGGATCGCTTTCTTCGCCGCGGTCAAGATAGCCAGCCTGTCCCTGCTCTGGCTCGCGGCGCCCGGCTCCAGCCTGTTCCTGATCGTAGCATTGTTCTCGCTGGCGTCGGTGGCGGCTGAATTCTCCACCGTCTTCAACGATTCCATGATGCCGCGCCTGGTGCCGAAGAGCGAGATCGGCCGCATCTCCAACATGGCCTGGGGGCTTGGCTATCTCGGCGGCATGATCGCGCTGATCTTCGTCGTGCTGTTCCTGGCCGGATCGCAGGAGACCGGCAAGACCATCATCGGCCTCGACCCGCTGTTCGGGCTGGACCCGAAGCTCGGCGAGGATGCCCGCGCCACCGGGCCGCTGTCGGCCGGCTGGTATTTCCTGTTCATCCTGCCGATGTTCCTCTTCACGCCGGACGCCATCAGGGGCATTCCGATCGGGCCTGCGGTGCGCGAAGGCCTGTCGGAGCTGAAGTCGACCCTGGCCGAGGTGCGCAGGCGCGGCGGCATCTTCCGCTTTCTCGTCGCCCGCATGATCTATCAAGACGGCGTCAATGCGCTGCTGGCGCTCGGCGGCACGTTTGCGGCCGGCATGTTCCACTGGTCGATTACCGAGATCGGCATGTTCGGCATCATCCTCAACGTCGTCGCCATCTTCGGCTGCTGGATTGCCGCGCGGCTCGACACCGCCCTCGGCTCCAAGGCGGTGGTGATGATTTCGCTGGTCATGCTGTCGGTCGCCACCATCGGCGTCGTCTCGACCGGTCCTGGCTTCACGCTGCTCGGGCTTATCCAGCTCTCGACCACCGATTCCGGGGGCTTGTTCGGCACCGCGGCTGAAAAGGCCTACATCCTCTACGGATTGCTGATCGGGCTCGCCTTCGGCCCGGTACAGGCCTCATCGCGGTCCTATATGGCGCGCAGCGTCACGGCGTCGGAATCCGGCCGCTATTTCGGCATCTATGCGCTGGCCGGGCGCGCGACCAGTTTCCTGGCGCCGTTCCTGGTGGCGACCATCACGGCGGTGAGCGATTCGGCGCGGCTCGGCATGGCGGTGATCATCCTGTTCCTTGCCATAGGCATGGCGATCCTGATCAGGACGCCGTATCCGGCGGATCAGCCTGTGGAGTAGCGCTTCTTCCTTCTCCCCTTGTGGGAGAAGGTGGCCTCGCGAAGCGAGGTCGGATGAGGGGTGTTCCAGGGAACGCCAACGCCTCACTTCGCTGGAAGCAAGAAGCGCTCAATGCCTGAAATGTCTCACGCCGGTGAACACCATGGCGATGCCATGCTCGTCGGCGGCGGCAACCACATCGTCGTCGCGCATCGAGCCGCCGGGCTGGATGACGGCGGTGGCGCCAGCCTCGATGGCCGACAGCAGGCCGTCGGCGAAGGGGAAGAAGGCATCGGAGGCGACGACCGAGCCTTTGGTCAGCGGCTCTGTCCGGCCTGCCGCTTCCGCGGCGTCGAGCGCCTTGCGGGCGGCGATGCGCGAGGAATCGACGCGGCTCATCTGGCCGGCGCCGATGCCTACCGTGGCGCCGTCCTTTGCGTAGACGATGGCGTTCGACTTGACGTGCTTGGCGACGCGGAAGGCGAATTTCAGGTCGGCCAGTTCAGCCGGCGTCGGCGCCCGTTTCGTCACCACCTTCAGTTCGAGGTCGTCGACGACGGCATTGTCCCTGCCCTGCACCAGCAGGCCGCCGGCGACGGATTTGACGGTTGTGCCGATCGCGCGCGGATCCGGCAGGCCGCCGGCGACCAGCAGGCGCAGGTTCTTCTTCGCGGCCACGATCGCTGCCGCCTCGTCGGTGGCGCCTGGCGCGATAATGACTTCGGTGAAGGTCTTCACGATCTCTTCGGCCGCCTCGGCGTCGAGGACGCGATTCACAGCGACAATGCCGCCAAAGGCCGAGACTGGATCGCAGGCCAGCGCCCTGGCGTAGGCGACCTTCAGCGTCGAACCCTCGGCGACGCCGCACGGGTTGGCATGCTTGATGATGGCGACGGCGGCCGAGCGCGCCGGGTCGAACTCGCCGGCCAGCTCGAAGGCGGCGTCGGTATCGTTGATGTTGTTGTAGGAAAGCTGCTTGCCCTGAAGCTGGCGCGCGGTGGCTACGCCCGGCCGCCTGTCGCCATTGACATAGAAGCCGGCGCCTTGGTGCGGGTTCTCGCCATAGCGCATCACAGTCTCCAGCCTGCCGCCGAAGGCGCGCCAGGTCGGGTGCTCGATCTCCAGCGCCTCGGCGAACCAGCCCGAGATTGCCGCGTCGTAGCTGGCGGTGCGGGCAAAAGCCTTGGCCGCGAGCTTCTTGCGGAAATCCAGCGACAGCGAGCCGATATTCATCTCCAGCGCGTTGAGCAACGAGGCATAGTCGCCGGGATCGGTGACGATGGCGACATAGGCGTGGTTCTTGGCCGAGGCGCGGATCATCGCCGGGCCGCCAATGTCGATGTTCTCGACGATCGCCGCGTAGTCGGCGCCGGAGCGGCGGACTTCCTCGAACGGATAGAGATTGGAGACGACCAGGTCGATCGGCTCGATGCCATATTTGTGCATCGCCGCGGCGTGATCGGGATCATCGCGCACGCCGAGCAGGGCGCCATGCACTGACGGGTGCAGGGTCTTGACGCGGCCATCCATGATCTCGGGAAAGCCGGTGAGCTCGGAGACGTCGCGAACCGCCAGTCCCGCATCGGCGATCGCTTTTGCCGTGCCGCCGGTCGACACCAACTCGACGCCGGAAGCAGCGAGCGCCCTGGCGAGATCGATGAGGCCGGTCTTGTCGAAGACGGAGAGCAGCGCACGACGCACGGGAACGAGGTCGGGAGCGGGAATGTTCTTGGCGGCGACGGCCATGGGCGTGCTTTCACGGCTGGAGGGGCAGGCCCGCGCCGTATCATATGAGATCAGGAAATCAAGCCGCAAGCTCGGTCAGCGCCGGCACGGTCAGTTGTTTTCGGGATAGCCGGCGATAGAGGTGCGGGTGAGCTGCCAGTGGACTTCGGCGATGTCGGACGGCTGGAAGGCAAGCACGATCTGCCGGCTGCGGCGCGGGCCGCCGAGACCGGCGAAGTAGATTGATTCCTCGACCGCCGGCACCATCTCGGTGCAGGTGAACACCCAGCTGTCGACCTGCTCGGCGGTCAGCACCAGGCGGTCATGCTCGTCCTGCAAAAGGTTGATGTCGGGATGGACGTGGAAGCGCACGGTGACGAAATCGCGGCCATTGTTGCGGATCGCCGCACCTCCAGGACGCTGGAAGCGGTCCCTGCCGGTCAACACATTGCCGTTCGAGGACAGCTTCAGCTCGCGCTCGTGCAGGAAGCCGAAGCGCTGGATATAGCCGTCATGGCGGGCGATGAAGCCTTGAACGCCCTTCTGATCGATACGCTTGCACTGCACATGCTGCGGGCCGCCGATCAAAGGCGACCCCAGAAGATCGTTGATGCGCAGCGAATGGCTGAACCGCGCCGACGAGGTGTCGTTGATGGTGGCGGTCGAATGCGCGGCAGTGGCGCGGGCCAGGGGCCGGAATTCGGCGGCGCCATAGGTGTCGATGCCGGCATTGACGATGTAATGCTGGCGGCCCGACGACAGCTCGAATGCAAGGCAGCTGGCATGGGCGGCATTGGAGACGTGGACGGGCGGCGGCAGGCCGGTGTCGGCGATGACGGTGACGCCACCCATGGACAGCCGCTCATAGCCCGAATGCGGTGCATGCAGCAGCGGCGAGCCGGCGGTGTCGTCGTGGCGCAGGATGCTGGCGATGCGATCATGGATGGTGGCGCCCATGCCGTTGAAGCGGGCGAGGCTGCCGTCCTGGTGGCGAAAGAAGCGCAGGGCCGGCAGCATCCTGTCGATGGCGCCGATCAGGGCTTGTGGCGGCGCTTCCGCCTGATTGGCGTAGGTCTGCCGCAGCGGCAAAAGGTCGGCGAGGATTTCCAGCACCGCCATCGGGTTGCGCGAGATGTGACCGCCATCGGGAAGGATCTGGCGGTCGAGTTCCTCGGCGAGGTTGCGGGTCGCGCCGCGCAGCGCCGATGCGGGCGCCGGCAGCGACAGGGCGGCGAAGGCGAGGGCGATGCGGGCGCGCAGCCTGTCCTTGCCGTCAGGCATTTCGCGCGCCATCGACCTGAGGTAGCGGATCTGGACGGCCAGCGATTTCAGGAAGGCGCGGTAGAACGGGAATTCAGCGCCTTGCAGCACGATCGAGGAATGCTGCAGCCAGGCGATGATGCGCTTGGCGGCCGTGCCGGGCTCCCAGGCGATGCCGGAAATGTTGTTTCCATGCGTGGCGATCCAGTCGGACACCAGCGCACGCGCATTGGCGGCGGCAAGCTCGGTGCCGGCGGCGCGCATGTGTCGCAGCCAGCGAAAGCCATGCAGCGTCTTCTGCCAGCCGTAGTTGGGAACGCTGATCTGGAAAGGCGACTTGCCGCCGGTCTCGACCATATGTCCCGACAGGGGATAACGGCCATAGTAGATCTCGAGCGCGATCTGCGGGTCGGCCAGCCGCAGGTCCGGCGGCGCGATCAGCACCCGTTCGGGCGTGCGGCCGGAATAGCGCCAGCGATAGACCGGTCCGGCACGCAGGCGCCGGCGCGTTTTGCGCCAAAACTCCTTCGCGACAAGCGCCCACAGACGCGTCGTGTTGCCGGCAGCAAGTGCCAAAACCCCTCCTGATCGTCCTCTATCCCAACGGCAAGCTTATCTGATTCAACGATTCATGCGAAGGCGAAATCCCGCGAGCGGTGACACTCCGCCTGGCTTGGCCGCGGATGCTCCCGAAAAAGGTCAGCAACTTCCTATGCTTGAGCCCTGAAGCGGTTCAGCGCCCGATCGGCATCCATACTCCGCTCCAGTTCCTTGTTCCACGCAGTTCCGGACGGATAATCGTCACGCAGCTTTCGTGGAATGCCTTAGCCGGCGCGACGCATGCGCGCGGCGAAAAAGCCATCGAGACCGGAACGTTGCGGCGAGCCGAGATCGAGGTCGGCAGGTGTGGTGCGCAGCGTGCCAGCCTGCGTCAGGAAGGGATCGATGCCGACGATCTCGCCGGCGCGAAGCGGGTCGGCAACGATGCCAGGCGTCGCGGCGAGGAAGGCACGGTAAAGCTCCTCGCCTTCGAGTGGGTCGAGCGAACAGTTCGAAAAGACGATCCTGCCGCCCGGCTTGACCAGGGCGACGGCGCGCGCGAGCAGCCGGCGCTGGAGCTCGGCGAGCTTCTCGACGTCAGCCATCGTCTTGGTCCACGGCACGTCGGGATGCCGCCGCACCGTGCCGGTCGAGGAGCAGGGCGCGTCGAGGAGGACGGCGTCGAACAGATCGCCCGGCTCGTACTGGAGGAGGTCGGCCTGAACGATCTCCGCCGACAGGTGGAGACGTTCGAGATTCTGCGCCAGCCGCGCCAGCCGGTTCTTCGAGGTGTCGACCGCGGTGACGCGTGCGCCGGCCACGATCAATTGGGCGGTCTTGCCGCCGGGCGCGGCGCAGAGATCGGCGACGCGAAGCCCGCCGACATCACCGAGCAGCCGGGCAGGCAGGCCGGCTGCGGCATCCTGGACCCACCAGGCGCCTTCGGTGAAGCCAGGCAGTTCGGTGACCGGGCCGGCAAGCTTCTCCACCCGAATTGTGCCGGTCGGCAGGACAATGCCGCCGAGCCTTTCGGCCCAGTGCTCCGGATCGGCCTTGACCGAGAAATCGACCGGGGCCTCCTGGCGGTGGGCGGCGAGTATCCGTCTGGCCTCGTCCACGCCATAGGCGGCCTTCAAACGGTCGGAAAACCATTTCGGCGCTTCGTCGGTGGTAGCAAGGGCCTCTGGAAGTTCAGCTTCCTTGATCCGCGCGAGCGCGCGCAGCACACCGTTGACCAGGCCGGCAAAGCGCAATGTGCGTGGATCGGACTTGGCATGGGTGACGGCGAGGTCGACCGCGGCGCTGTCGGGAATGTCGAGGAACAGGATCTGCGCGGCCGCCACATGCAATATATGCGACAGCGCGGTGGCATTGGCCGGCAGCGGTTTTTCAAAACGGCGCGCCAGCAGCCCTGATATGGTCATGCGGTAGCGCAGCGCGGTGACCAGAATGGCGCGCACGAGACCGCGATCGCGCAGGTCTAGCGCCTTGTATTGCGGATGGCCGTTTTCATGGTCGGTCAGGCCGTCGAGCGGCGTCCTGGCATCAATGACGGCGGCCAGCAGCCGCGCAGCCGCCTTGCGGGCGGCAAGGCCGGCAACAAACTCGCCGTCCTTGTTGTGTTCCTGACCACCTGTGCGTCGAGGTGCCCTGCCCGCCACGCTCACGACCACGGGCCCTTGGGCCCGGTCGGATTGCGACCCCATGGATTGGATTTGGGCCCTGCCGGCGGTTCCGGCGCGGTCGGCTTGCCCCACGGTCCGGCCGATTGCGGCTCGTCGGCCTGCGGCGACGCGGGCGCCTGCTGCGGGGACCGTGATGCACCCCCGTCCATACGCTGCGCCATCGCTTGCAGCGCGGCGATACGATTCTCGGTGTTCGGATGGGTGGAGAACAGACTGTCCATGCGCTCGCCGGAAAGAGGGTTGATGATGAAGAGATGAGCCATCGCCGGATTGCGCTCGGCATCCAGGTTGGGTATGCGTTCGGCGCCGCGGGCGATCTTGTCAAGCGCCGAGGCCAGCCACAGCGGGTGTCCACAGATTTCGGCGCCGCGCCGGTCGGCCTCGTATTCGCGGGTGCGGCTGACCGCCATCTGCACGATCATCGCGGCAAAGGGCGCCACGATCATCGCCGCCAGCACGCCGACAAAGCCGAACGGGCTGTTGTTGTCGCGGTTGCCGCCGAGGAAGAAGGCGAAATTGCCAAGCATCGAGATGGCGCCGGCCAAGGTGGCGACGATCGTCATCGTCAAGGTGTCGCGATGCTGGACGTGGGCGAGCTCGTGCGCCATCACCGCGGCCACTTCCTCATGCGTCAGCCGTTGCAAAAGGCCGGTGGAAGCGGCGACAGCCGCGTTCTGCGGGTTGCGGCCGGTGGCGAAGGCGTTGGGCTGCGGATTGTCGATCAGGTACGTCCTGGGCATCGGCAGGCCTGCCTGCTTGGCCAGTGCCTGCACGATGGCGTAATATTCGGGCGCGTTCTTCTCGTCGACCTCGACGGCGCGGTTCATCGACAGCACCATCTTGTCGGCGTTCCAGTAGCTGAACAGATTGGTGGCGGCGGCGATCAGGAAGGCGATCATCATGCCGCCCGTACCGCCGATCAGGAAGCCGACGCCCATGAACAGCGCGGTCATCGCGGCAAGAAGCATGGCGGTGCGAAGTGTGTTCATCGTCTGCTCCCGTCCAAGTCGTGACGTAAGGGGGTCGATCCTCGTGGGCTCATCGCTATATGATGGGAAACGCCGGTACCCGTTTCAATCGGCCTGTTTCAATCCGCCGGAATATTGCATGAACGATGAGACCAGTAAAACACCTGCCAGGGACGACAAGGCGCGGCTGAAGACGCTGACGCCCGCTGCCCGTCGCGCGCTTGCAGAGGCCGCGGTTCGGCGCGAGGACTACCGCCGCAAAGAAGCCGCGGTGCCGAAGGAAATCGGCGGCCGCGGCGGCAAGGAGCCCGGCCGCTACGGCGACTGGGAGATCAAGGGCCTGACCAGCGATTTCTAAGGTATGCTGAGATTCAGTTGAGGCCGGCCTGCAAGCGTTGGTTTCCTGCGCTTCCGGTGGTCACGTACTTTAGTACGCTCCGCTCCGGTTCTCGGAAACCATCGCTTTCGACTCGGCCTGACCTGAATCTCAACACGCCTTGAGAGGGCGTTGCACTACAATCTTTAGGCGGCGCTGAGTTGCGGCTCGAGCGCGATCCAGCCGCGCTCGTCGACGGTAACGCCGATGGCGTCGTAGCCAGCGATCGCGGCATGCTGCGTCGCCAGGGGATGTCGGTGCGTAGCGTTTATGACCATGACCGCTGCGCCCGCCGCCTCGGCCGCGGTGATGCCCGCCGGGGCATCCTCGAACACGAGGCAATCGCGCACATCGACGCCGAGCCGCGTCGCGCCGAGCTGAAAGCAGTCGGGCGCCGGCTTGCCGCGCGAAACATCTTCCGCCGCGATCAACACGGCCGGGACGGGGATGCCGGCAGCCTTCATGCGCAAGAGCGCCAGTTCCCGCGGCGCCGAGGTTACGATCGCCCAGCGCTCCGGCGGGAGCGCGTTGAGAAACGCCGCGGCGCTGGCGATCTGAACAATGCCCTCCAGATCGGCGGCTTCGGCCTTGAGCAAGAGGTCGGCCTCATGCGCCGGATCGACGCCGGAGAGCGCCAGACCGGCGATCGTCTCGATCGCCCGCACGCCATGGATCGTCGGCAGGAAGGCGGCGACGTCGAGCCCTTGCCGCCGCGCCCAGTCGCTCCACACCCGTTCGGCCGAGGCAATGGAATTGATGAGCGTGCCGTCCATATCGAAGAGGAAGGCGGCGAATTTTCTGCCTGCGTACATGATTTTCCTTGATTTCGGGGAGGGTCTTTCGAGGGAGCGTCGATGGTAACGTCCCGGCACCGGCATTGGAAGCCGCGCGGACACCTTTTCGGCCGTTTCCCCTTTTTGGCCAGTCCCCTTTTCGGCAAGTCAGGGAACCGCGATCCGCCTCCGGCGTTTCAACTTCGCTGCTTTTCCACGACCATCGAAGGGGGACGCGATGCTGATTCGGCTCGGCTACGAAATGGCCATTGAATGCGCTGGAGCCACGCCGGTGATTTCGCTGCTCGAGATCCACAGGGACAGGCAGGCCGACATCAAGCGGCAGACCCGTGTGCTGACGTCGCCCGCGGTTTCGACCAAGCTCTACAGCGATCTGCATGGCAATTCGTGCCGTCGCTTTACCGCGCCTGCCGGCACCTTTCGCATCCTCTACGATGCGGTGATCGAGGACAGCGGCGAGGCGGACGAGGTCAACACGCTGGCGCGCGAGGTGCCGGTGGCCGAGTTGCCCGACGAGGTGCTGTTCTATCTGCTGGGCAGCCGCTATTGCGAGACCGATCACCTGAGCCAGCTTGCCTGGGAACTTTTCGGTCGTTTGCCGTCCGGCTGGGCGCGGGTGCAGGCGATCGTCGACTACGTCCACAACCGCCTGTCCTTCGGCTATGGCTATGCCCGCTCGACCCGCACCGCGGCGCAGGCCCATGAGGAGCAGGTCGGCGTCTGCCGAGACTTCGCCCATCTGGCGATCACGCTCTGCCGCTGCATGAACATTCCGGCACGCTATGTGAACGGCTATCTCGGCGACATCGGCGTGCCGGCCGATCCGGCGCCGATGGACTTCTCTGCCTGGATGGAGGTGTTTCTCGACGGCAAGTGGTACACCTTCGACCCCCGCCACAATGTTCCGAGGATCGGCCGCATCGTCATCGCGCGCGGACGCGATGCCACCGACGTGCCGTTGCTGCACAGTTTCGGCCCGCACCGGCTCAGCCTGTTCAAGGTATGGACCTACGAACAGGAGAACAATCTGTTCAACCCGCCCTACCACGCCATCGACAGGACGGTCACCGCGCAGATGCTGGCCTGACCCGGATTTCCATGCACCCGCATACTGCCTCGCTCTGGCACAGGTGCCGCTGTGCCGTGGCGGCACGCGGCCGCGGGCCCTGTACCGCGACTGGCAGGATCTTGGTAAGCGCTTCGTAAATGCCGCCAAACGCAGCATCGGCGTTTACCGGTCATTCACCTTTCCATTCCTGAAAGCAAAGCAAAAACAACAATCTAGTCCCTGGTGCGCGGCCGCTGACCGCGCCCGGCCGGAATCCTGCATCGATCCGTTTGCCCGGCGACGAGGCCGGGGCGAGCGGAGAGAGAACGATGCGGATTTTCGGGGGACTTGTGGACGCGGCCGGCGGTTTTGCCAGGCATCGCGGCGGAAATTTCGCCATCCTGTTCGGATTCGCCGTCTCGGTCTTGGCGCTGGGCGTCGGCTTCGCCGTCAACATCACCCAGCTCTACAACGCCAAATCGAGTCTTCAGGGCGTGGTCGACGCCGCGGTGACGTCGACGGCGCGGGACCTGACGACCGGCGTGATCAAGGAGGCCGACGCCAACAAATCGGTGCAGGCCTTCCTCGACGCCAACAGCACGGCCGGCATCCTGCAAGCCAACCAGATCGTGCTCGACAGGCTGACGGTCAACAGGACCGCCAGGACGGTGCAGGCGGACGCCCATGTCGACGTCGCCTTCTATTTCCCGCTGTTCGGCACGAGGGACATGCAGCTCGTCCCCGCCTCGACCACGGCGCTCTATTCGGACAAGCAGATCGAGGTGGCTATGATGCTCGACATCACGGGCTCGATGGCGAAGCGAGGCAAGGTCGACAAGATCGGCGATCTGAAAGCAGCAGCGAAAAACGCCGTTCGGACGATGCTCCAGAACCAGGATCCGAAGACCCCCCGCATCCGCGTCGCGATTGTGCCTTACGCGTCCGGCGTGAACGCCGGCAAGCTGGCGGAAAACGTCTATGCCGAGAAGCCGGCGAGCTCTGAGCTGCCACCCGTGGCCGGCAGTTCGCTTCTCGTCGCCAAGACGGGCAAAACTCTGCTGCCGTCCTTCACCGACTATATCTCCATTGTTGGCGCGGCGATGCCACGCCCCGATAATTGCGCCACGGAGCGCAAGGACAAAAATGGCGATGCGGATTTAAGCGCCGACGGCCCAGATGCTGTTCGCACGGACAAGAACGGCAAGAAGTACTACGCCCTGGTCAACCGGGATGATCATCTCGATGGCGAGGGAATGAACAAGTGTCCCGATGCGGAAGTGATCCCGCTGACCGCCGATTCCGGCGCATTGCTTGATTCGATCGAGGACTTCCAGGCTGACGGTTATACCGCCGGCGCGATCGCCATTCAGTGGACCTACTATATGCTGTCGCCGCAATGGCGCGCTGCGATCAAGAATGCCGGCCTCGGCAACGGCGCCTCGGACGTCAACGCGAAGAAGATTGCCAAGGTTGCGATCCTGATGACCGATGGCCAGTTCAATACCGCCTTCGCCGGTGCCAGGGGCCGCTACAACAGCCAGGGCAATCTTGCGCGCGGCAACGCCGAAACGCTGTGCGGCAACATGAAAAATGGCGGCATCGAGATTTTCACCATCGGCTTCGACCTGAACAACAAGGACATGTCGGCAACCGAGCGGGATCAGGCAAAAGCGGTGCTGAAGGACTGTTCGTCGAAAGATGCCTCCACCGCTCAAAAACATTATTTCGAGGTGTCGACCGGGGTGGAATTGGACGCCGCCTTTCAGGAAATCATCCGCAACACCGAAAAGGTCGCGCTGACGCAGTAAGCCGCACAAGGAAAAGGCCGCCGCTTCTTTCGAAGCCGGCGGCCTTTCGTGTTTCCGTCCATGGCGCGGCTCCTGGCGGCAACCCCAGGGGTCGCCCGCCGCGCATCTCGCGCCTTAACGGGAAGACTGCTTCCCGAAAGTGCAATCCGCTGAGGCCACGTTCTGGAAAACGAAATCACTCGACATCGGATCACCTCCTTTCAGTTTGTTGAACACGCACTGATGATGGGGTGCGTTGCAGCAAAAGACAAGACGGCGAATGGAAAAAGACGTTTTTCCGGCTTGGCCGCGTCCTTTCGTGCAATCGGGTTGCGGCCAGCGGTTCAAGCGGACAAGATCGGCCTACCGAATGCAGGGGAAGGGCATGGACGCCACCGAAAGAGCAGCACGCATCGTTCGAACGGTCGTCGAGGCATTGAAGCCGGGCTTTGCCGTCAGGCTTTGGACCGGCGAGCGCATCGGTCCGGCCGGCGGCCCGGTGCTTGCCATCAACGACCAGGACATCGTCTGGCAACTGGCCCGCCGGCCAAATTTCTCCACGCTGGTCGAGATGTGGATTTCCAAGGCGGTCGACGTGGAGGAGGGGTCGCTGTTCGACTTCTACGCCTTGCCTTCGCAAGGCAAGCTGCGGACGAAGCTGAAGTCATTGCCGAAGCTGGCGATCCTGCGTGACCTGCCGGCTGTGCTGTTTTCAAGGAAACAGATGACGGCGCGGGCCGACCTTTCGGGGCGCAATCCCTTCGTCAGCGGTTCGAGCCAGGAAGCGATCCAGCACCATTATGACATTTCGAACGCGTTCTATCAGCTCTTCCTCGACGAGCGCATGGTCTACAGCTGCGGCTACTTCAAGGATTTCGCCAACAGCATTGATCAAGCGCAGGTCGACAAGCTCGACCATATCTGCCGCAAGCTGCGGCTGAAACCTGGCGACAGACTGCTCGACATCGGCTGCGGCTGGGGAGCGATGCTCATCCATGCGGCGAAGAACTATGGCGTTGTCGGCCACGGTGTCTCGCTGTCGGACGCACAGACTAACCTCGCCCGCGAACGCATTCGGGCCCAGGGTCTGGAAGACCGGATCACCATCGAGATAAAATCCTATGCCGAGCTCACCGGAAGCTTCGACAAGATATCCTCGATCGGCATGTTCGAGCATTTAGGGCTGGCCAATCACGCCACCTATTTCTCGACCGTCCATCGCCTGCTCAAACCGGGCGGCATCTATCTGCATCATGCCATCACCAGGCGCAGCAAGGGCGATCTGAAAAAGACCCTGCGCAAGGGTCCGGAATACAAGGCGCTGATCAAATACATCTTCCCCGGCGGTGAACTCGACACGATCGGCATGACGTGTGGCAACCTCGAAGCACATGGCTTCCTCGTCCACGACGTCGAGAATTTACGCGAGCACTACGCCCGCACTTGCCGGCTATGGGCCGAGCGCCTGCATGCGCGCTTCGACGAGGCCATCGCGGAAGTGGGAGAGGCCAGGGCACGGTTGTGGCTGCTCTATCTTACCGGCTGTTCGATTACCTTCGAACGCGCCTCGGCGCAGATTTTCCAGACGGTCGCCACCAAGCGGACGCGAGGCCCGAGCGGCCTGCCGCCGACGCGGGCGGACCTTTACCGGTAGTTCAGGCGAATCGCATCCCGTCGCCGACCTTGACGCTGGCCGCGCGGTCGACGGTGCAGTAGACGCCGAGATTGTGCGCGTTATGACGTACCAGATTGCGCAGGATCGCCGGGTCGTTGGCGAAACCGTTCTGGGCGATGATGGTGAAGCCGCAGCGGCGGCACGGCTCGGAGACGGTCAACAGCAGGTCGCCGACGGCGAGCTTCCTGCCGATCCATTCGGTTTCGGGAAAAGTGCCTTCGACCGCCGCCATGTCGACCACGATGTTGGGACGGAAGCGGCGTGAGTCGGGAGTGCCTTGCGGATGCAGCGCCTTCAGGCGGGCCAGCGAGGCGGTGGTCAACAGGTGGATCGGCGCCTTGCGGTAGCGCGCCTCCGTCAACGGGCCGGCATAGGCGGGCGGGGCGTTCTCCAGGCCGAACGGCCGGATCGAGGCTGGAAAGCCGAGATAGTCGGAAACGGCGCGGTCGCTTTCGGCGCCGGGCGCCGCCAGCCAATCTGCGCCGGGAATCGCGATTTCGAGCCTGCGGTCGTCCGTCAGCCGGGTGCGGATGCGCGGCACCTTGTGCCACTTCGGCTCGCGATCGGGCCGGGCGATCTCATTGTCGGACGCATCGACCAGGCCGAACATACGGTCGCCCTCGATGCTATCGGTGCCGACCGCGATCGTCTCCAGGCGTTCGCCGGCGAGCGAACTCGCCGGATAGCGCCAGAGTTCGGCAACGCTGCCTATCACGGCCACGGCCGGCGTCAGCCTTTCTTGTTCTGGCGGTTGGCGACGAGATCGTCGACGACGGCCGGATCGGCAAGCGTCGAGGTATCGCCAAGGGCGCCGAAATCGTCCTCGGCAATCTTGCGCAGGATACGCCGCATGATCTTGCCCGAGCGGGTCTTGGGCAGGCCCGGTGCGAACTGGATCTTGTCGGGCGTGGCGATGGCGCCGATCTCCTTGCGGACATGGGCGAGGAGCTCCTTGCGCAAATCCTCGCTCGGCGTCTCGCCGGCCATCAGCGTGACGTAGCAGTAGATGCCCTGGCCCTTGATGTCGTGGGGATAACCGACGACGGCCGCTTCCGAAACCTTGTCGTGGCTGACCAATGCGGATTCGACCTCGGCCGTGCCCATGCGATGGCCGGAGACGTTGATGACGTCGTCGACGCGGCCGGTGATCCAGTAATAGCCATCGGCATCGCGGCGGCAGCCGTCTCCGGTAAAGTACTTGCCCTTGTAGGTGGAGAAATAGGTCTGCACGAAGCGGTCGTGATCGCCATAGACGGTGCGCATCTGGCCGGGCCAGGACTCGGTGATGCACAGATTGCCGTCGGCGGCTCCTTCAAGCACCGTGCCCTCGCCGTCGACCAGTTGCGGCTTGACACCGAAGAAGGGCCGCGTGGCCGAGCCAGCCTTGAGGTCGGTGGCGCCCGGCAGCGGCGTGATCATGATGCCGCCGGTCTCGGTCTGCCACCAGGTGTCGACGATCGGCACCTTGGCGTTGCCGACGACGTTGAAATACCACTCCCATGCCTCCGGATTGATCGGTTCGCCGACCGAGCCCAGCACGCGCAGCGATTTGCGCGACGCCTTTTTCACATGGTTGTCGCCGGCGCCCATCAGGGCGCGCAGCGCCGTCGGCGCGGTGTAGAAGATGTTGACCTGGTGCTTGTCGATGACTTCCCAGAAGCGCGACTGCGAGGGGTAGTTGGGCACGCCCTCGAACATCAGCGTGGTGGCGCCGTTGGCGAGCGGCCCGTAGACGATGTAGCTGTGGCCGGTGACCCAGCCGACATCGGCGGTGCACCAGTAGATGTCGCCGTCATGATAGTCGAAGACATATTGGTGCGTCATCGAGACGTAGACGAGATAACCGGCCGTGGTGTGCAGCACGCCTTTCGGCTTGCCGGTCGAACCCGACGTATAGAGGATGAACAGCGGATCCTCCGCCTTCATCTTCTCCGGCTTGCACTCAGCCTTAACGGTCGCGGCCTCTTCGTGGTACCAGACGTCGCGACCCGGCGCCCAGCCGATCTTGCCGCCGGTGCGGCGAACCACCACCACCTTTTCGACCCTGGTACCGGCTTTTGCCGCGATCTCGATTGCCTTGTCGGTGTTCTCCTTCAACGGGATCGGCTTGCCGCCACGCAGGCCCTCGTCAGCGGTGATGACGATGGTCGACTTGCAATCGTCGATGCGGCCGGCGAGCGCGTCCGGCGAAAAGCCGCCGAAGACGACCGAGTGGATGGCGCCGATACGCGTGCAGGCAAGCATCGCATAGGCCGCTTCCGGGATCATGGGCATATAGAGGGTGACGCGGTCGCCCTTCTTGACGCCGTGCTTCTTCAGCACGTTGGCGAAGCGGCAGACATGCGCATGGAGCTCATTGTAGGTGATCTTACGGTCGTCGTAGGGGTTGTCGCCTTCCCAGATGATGGCGGTCTGGTCGCCGCGCTTCTTCAGGTGGCGGTCGATGCAGTTGTAGGAAACGTTGGTCTGGCCGTCCTCGAACCATTTGATCGAGACCTTGCCGTCGAAGGAGGCGTTCCTGACCTTGGAGAAGGGTTTGAACCAGTCGATGCGCTTGCCGTGCTTGCCCCAGAACCTGTCCGGATTCTTCACGCTGTCGGCGTACCATTTGAGATAGGTGTCGTTGTCGATCAGCGCATTCTTCTTCCAGGCCGGCTGAACGCGGTGGACATGAATCTCGGACATTCCTGCTTTTCCTCCCGAAACCGACGCCGGCTTGAAACGCCGGCGGGATCGCGGCGACGCGGCCGCGAATTCGCGCGCATTATTAACAGTTCCGCGATGACGGCAACATTAGACGTTGGGTTTGCGCGGCGGGATGCCGCACATGGGCTCGCGGCTGCTGTCAGCACTTGCACCGGACGGCTGCTAACTTCATGTTTTCGCGGGCTAAAGCCGGTTTCGATCAAGAAAAAATCAATAGACGGTTAAGCAACCGCGCGCACAATCCATTGTTGGGAGGAAGGAGAATCAACCCGGGGAGCAAAAATGCGCGACCAGCTTGAAATGGACCTGATGCTGAGGGGCTATGGCCTGACTACGGCCAATATCCTTTATCATTTCCCAGACCATCCGCATCTCTTGCAGAGCTTCATATGGCAGGACTACGACATCGCGCCGAAGTTTCCGGTGCTGATCCGCTTCATCGAGTTCTGGAAGACCAAGCTCGAGGGGCCGTTGCATTCGGTCAGCTACACGCACCAGAAGCTCATCGCGCCCAACGAGTGGCGCAAGGTCGACGGCGAGTTCGTGCTGCATTAGGGCCAACGTAGGGAAGGCCGTTGAGGTAAACGCCCTACGGCGCCCCCCTCTGCCCTGCCGGGCATCTCCCCCACATGGGGGGAGATCGGCAGCATCGCTGATGGCGCCATCCTTTTACGCTGGAGATTGGCGAAAGCCGAAGTGACATCCAATCCCACTCCTCGTGGGGGAGATGCCCGGCAGGACAGAGGGGGGCGCTGTCCCGCGAACCCTATCCCGGCAGCGACCTTTCGCAATCACACCGCCGGCGGGTTGAGCCGGGCAAAGCCTTCCTGCCGCCGATAAGGGGAGTACGGATAGGGCGCGGTGACTTCGCTTGCCGCGTCGAGTTTCCCGATCTGCTCCGGCGTCAGCGCCCAGCCGACGGCGCCGAGATTCTGGCGCAATTGCTCCTCGTTGCGGGCGCCGATGATGACGGACGACACGGTCGGGCGCTGCAACAGCCAGTTGATGGCGATCTGCGGCACGGTCTTGCCGGTTTCCTGCGCCACCGCATCTAGGGCCTCCACGACCCGGTAGAGGTGCTCGTCCCCGACCGGCGGTCCGAAGCTCGCGGTGTCGTGCAGCCGGCTTTTGTCGGGCAATGGCTGTCCGCGGCGGATCTTGCCGGTGAGACGGCCCCAGCCGAGCGGGCTCCAGACCAGCGCGCCGACGCCCTGATCGAGGCCGAGCGGCATCAACTCCCATTCATAGTCGCGGCCGACCAGCGAATAATAGACCTGATGCGCGACATAGCGCGGATAGCCGTGCCTGTCGGCCAGCCCGAGCGACTTCATCACTTGCCAGCCGGAGAAATTGGAGACGCCGACATAGCGTAATTTGCCGGCGCGCACGAGGCCGTCCAGCGTCGACAGCACTTCCTCGATCGGCGTGCCGGCATCGAAGGCGTGCAGCTGCAACAGGTCGATGTAATCGGTGCCGAGCCGGTTCAGAGCGGCGTCGACGGCCTTGATCAGCCGCGAACGCGAGGAACCATAGTCGGCCGGTCCGTCGCCCATCGGCAGCGAGGTCTTGGTCGAGATCAGCACGGCATCGCGCCGGCCCTTGATGGCCTCGCCGAGCACGTCTTCCGAGGCACCGTTCGAATAGACGTCGGCGGTGTCGAACAGATTGACGCCGGCCTCGAGGCAGATGTCGACCAGCCGCCGCGCTTCCCTGGCGTCGCTGTTGCCCCAGGCGCCGAACAGCGGGCCGGAACCGCCGAAGGTTCCCGCTCCGAACGAGAGCACAGGCACTCTGAGGCCCGATGCGCCAAGATTTCGATAGTCCATTTTCTTACTCCTTGTGATTTTGAAAGAGGCGGGTGGTTTGGACAGAGGTCGAACTGTTCCGGCTTGGCCGGCGAGCTTCACGACCGGACGCAGACAGGCGCGCCGAGCGCGGTGCCGCGGTCGAGACGCAGGGCCAGTCCCGCCACGGCGAGTGCCGCGACCGGCAGCAGCGCGGCGACCCAGGTGAGCGAACCCAGGCCAAGACCTTGCGCGATGACCGCGCCGCCGAGCCAGGCGCCGGCGGCGTTGCCGAGGTTGAAGGCGGCGATGTTGAAGGACGAGGCAAGGCTCTGGCCAGCACCTTGTGCCTTTTCCAGCACCCACATCTGCAAAGGCGCCACAGTGGCGAAAGCGGCGGCGCCCAGCAGGCCGACATAGATCACGGCCAACACCTGGCTGTGTATAGCGACGCTCATGGTCGCCAGCACCAGGGCGAGCACCACGAGACTGCCGAGCACCGCCGGCACCAGCCAGCGGTCGGCGATCTTGCCGCCGGCGATATTGCCGGCGATTAGGCCGCCGCCGAAGACGAGCAGGATCGGCGAAACGGCCGCTTCCTTGAAGCCGCTGATCTCGGTCAACAATGGCGCGATGTAGGTGAAGACGGCGAAGACGCCGGCATAGCCGAGAACGGTGGTGGCGAAGCCGAGCAGAACCGGCGTGCGGCGCAGCACGGCGAGATCGGCGCGCAGGTCGCTCTTCTCCGGAGCTGTCCGATTGCGCGGCACCAGTGCCAGGATGACGGCAAAGGCCGCGAGACCGACCGCGGTCACCGCCCAGAAGGTGGCGCGCCAACCGAAAGCCTGGCCGAGCCAGGTGCCGAAGGGAACGCCGAGAATGTTGGCGATGGTCAGGCCGGTGAACATGAGCGCGATCGCCGACGCCTTCTTGTTGGGCGCGACGAGTCCGGTGGCGACCACGGAGCCGACGCCGAAGAAGGTGCCATGGGCAAAGGCGGTGATGACGCGCGCGCCCATCAGCGTCCAATAATCAGGCGCCAGCGCACAGGCCAGATTGCCAATGGTGAAGATCGCCATCAGCGCCAGAAGCACCGTCTTGCGCGGCCAGTTGCCGGTGGCGATCGTCAGCAGAGGCGCGCCGATGACGACGCCCAGCGCATAGCCAGAAATCAGTTGGCCGGCGGCCGAGATCGAGACGCCGAGATCCTTGCTGACGTCGATGAGCAGACCCATGATGACGAATTCGGTGACGCCGATGCCGAAGGCGCCGGCGGCGAGAGCACAGAGAGCGAGAGGCATGATGTTTCCACTTCGGCGGTGACGGGCGCCCTGTCCAGGCAGCGCCCCGACCGGGAAGATCGTGACGCCATGCGAGGTGAACCAGACTTGCTCCAGGCATACTTTCTGTGAAATAGATTCACAGATGGCGAGATCCGACATCAACCGTTCCGGCGAGATCGAAGTGTTTGTGCGCGTCGTTGAGGCGGGCAGCTTTTCGGCGGCGGCACGTGCTTTGCGCATGACCCCGTCCGCGGTGAGCAAATTGATCGCGCGGCTGGAGGCCAGGCTCGGCGCGCGGCTGGTCAGCCGCTCGACGCGCAAGCTGCAATTGACGCCGGAAGGCGCTGCTTTCTACGACAGCGGCATGCGCATCCTCGCCGACATGGACGCAGCCGAGCGCGAGGCGGCCGCGGGAGCCGCGCCGCGCGGCCGGCTGAGGGTCAACAGCTACGTGCCGTTCGGCCACCACCGGCTGATGTCGCTGCTGCCGCGGTTTCTGGAGCGTTATCCCGAGATTTCCGTCGAGGCCGTGCTGACCGACAGCGTGATCGACCTTCTGGAGGAGCGCGCCGATGTGGCGATACGCGCCGGGCCCTTGCGCGAGTCACGGCTGGTGGCCCGCAAACTGGGGCAGAGCCGGATGGTGCTGGTGGCAGCACCATCCTATGTCGAAGCGCGTGGGACGCCGCGCACGCTGGCCGATCTCGGACGTCACAATATGCTGGCCTTCGGCTTCGCGCGGCATATTGACGGCTGGCCTTTCGTCGATGCGGCAGGTGCGCCGGTCATCGTCCCGGTTATCGGAAACACAACGCTGACCGACGGGGAGGCGATGCGGCGAATGGCGCTGGCGGGAGGCGGAATCGCTCGGCTGGCGCGCTGGCATGTCCAGCCGGACATCGACGCCGGGGCATTCGTCCCGTTGCTGGAGGAATTCAACCCAGGCGACGAGGAGGCCACCCATGCCGTCTATGTCGGCCAGGGCAAGCATCTGCCGGCGCGGGTGCGGGCCTTTCTCGATTTTCTCTCGGAGGCCGTTCGCCTCTAGAACTGAGAAGCCGCGTACCTAAGGCGCGCGGCTTCGAAGCAGGCTCGGAAAACGATCAGGCCTTCGGCACGAACGGCGCCGGACGCCGGCCGGCGGCCTGCCGCTCCAGCATCCAGCCAGGATATTCGGCCGGCAGCGCGCTGACCTCGTCCAGTTTGGCGAGATCATCGGCATCAAGTTTGAGGTTCGTGGCGGCAAGGTTCTGTTCGAGCTGATCCATGCGGCTGGCGCCGATGATCACGCTCATCACGAAGGGCTTGGCCAGGACATAGCCGAGCGCCACGGTAGCGACGCTGACGTCATGCTTTTTGGCGATCTCGCGCATGACCGCGACCGCGGCCCAGGCGCGGTCCTCGTTGACCGGTGGGAAGTTGAAGGAGGCGCGACGGCCCTCGCCATTGCCGGGCGCACCGGGGCCGTATTTTCCGGACAGCAGGCCGCCGGCCATTGGCGACCAGACCATCAGGCCGAGCTTCTCTTCGTTGATCAGCGGCACGATCTCGCGCTCGAGATCGCGGCCGGCGATCGAGTAATAGGACTGGATGGTTTCAAAACGGGCAAAGCCCTTGCGGTCGGCGATGCCGAGCGCCTTGGCGATGCGCCAGGCCTGCCAGTTGGATACGCCGACATAGCGGACCTTGCCGCTGGCAACGAGATCGTCCAGTGCCCGCAGCGTCTCGTCGATCGGCGTCACCGCGTCGGTTCCGTGCAGCTGATAGAGATCGATGTGATCGAGCTGCAGCCGCTCGAGGCTGGCATCGACCGAATCCATGATGTGGCCGCGCGAGGAGCCGCGCTGGTTCGGGCCCTCGCCCATGGCGCCGTGGACCTTGGTGGCGACGACCACGCTCGACCTGGCAACGCCGAGGTCCCTGAGCGACTGGCCGAGCAGGCGCTCGGATTCGCCGAACGAATAGACATCGGCCGTGTCGAAGAAATTGACGCCGGCGGCAAGCGAGCGGCCGACGATCTCGTTGACGCCTTTCTGATCGAGACTGGCGATCAGGCCCCATTGGGCATTCTGGCCGGCGGCGCCGAAGGTCATGGTGCCGAGGCAGAGTTCGGAGACAAACATCCCCGTATTTCCAAGCTGGTTGTAACGCATGGCGAACGCTCCAGAGATTTGTGATGGCACAAAACAAATAAGAACGGTGCGTTTCGTTTCCAGCGCTGGCGCAATGATGGCCTTGGAAGTGGCCCAAGGGCATGGGCGTTCAGGTGATGGGGTCGGCTAGTCGTCCCAGGGATTGAGCACCGTCACACCTGTATCATCGAAATCGCTGACGTTACGCGTCACCAGAATCAGATCATGGACAAACGCGGTTGCCGCGATGAGCGTGTCGGCGCTGCCTCGTGTGCGGCCAGCGGTGATGCGGCCCCAAGCCAAAGCGACATCTTCCGTGACGGCAAGAATGCGGTCGGCATTGTCCCGGCGAAGCTCCCTGAGCCACAGATCGAGGCGCGTTGCCTTTTCGGAGTCGATCTTGCGTAGCTTAATGATCCCACGCTCGACCTCTCCGAGCGTAATGACGCTCAGGCTCACCGATGTCGGATCCACCGAAGCCAGCCATTCAGTTGGCTTGGGCAGCCGCCTCTGCACATCCGAAACGATGTTCGTGTCGAGCAGATACATCAGAGATCGACATCCCGGATCATCGTCTCCGAGCGGCGGTTGACCTCCTCGGCGAAATCATCGTCCCACACCGGGCCCGTCAAAAGATACTCGGCCAATGACTTTTTCTTCCCAGCCAGGCGGTCGTAATCCTCGGCGGAAAGCACCACTGCGGCACGCTCGCCGCGCAGCGTCACCGTCTGCGGTCCCTCGCTGCGCGCTCGTTGAACCACCTTGGAAAAATTGTTTTTTGCGTCCTGAAGGTGCCAGTTCATAGAATGCATCCTAGCTAGCTTGGCTAGATATAGCATTCGTCCGACGACGCGGCAAGGGATGCCGACAGGATGCTGTGTTGGTGCGGGAGACTAACGGCTGCCGAAGATCGCCGAACCAACCCTGACACTGGTGGCACCGAAGGCGATGGCCGTTTCGTAATCGCCTGACATGCCCATCGACAGTTTGGCGACGCCTGCCTCCCGCGCCAATTTTTCCAGCAGGGCGAAATGCGGGCCGGGGTTCTCGTCCGCCGGCGGAATGCACATCAGGCCTTCGATGGCGAGGCCGTGGACATCGCGGCAGCGAGCGACAAAGGTCACGGCGTCGCGCGGCTCGATGCCGGCCTTCTGCGGCTCGGAGCCGGTGTTGACCTGGACGTAGAGTTTCGGCGCCCGGCCTTGCCGGGCGACCTCCTTCGCGAGTTCGGCGGCGATCTTGTCGCGATCGACCGTCTCGATGACGTCGAACAGTACCACGGCTTCCCTGGCCTTGTTCGATTGCAGCGGTCCGATCAGATGCAGTTCGATGTCGGGGAAAGCCTCTTTCAGCGCCGGCCACTTGCCCTGCGCTTCCTGCACCCGGTTCTCGCCGAAGACGCGCTGGCCGGCCTCGATGACGGGCTTGATGTCGGCGGCGTCGAAGGTCTTGGACACGGCGACCAGCGTCACCGCGCCAGCGTCGCGCCGGGCTTCGCGCTCGGCGGCGGCGATCTTCGCCTTGACCGCTAAAAACTGCTGAACGGCATCGCCCATGTCCAAATCCCGCTGTTTTGACCGCGTTTTTTCCAGACGCGACACCCATATGGTTGACGGGTTTGCCAAACCATGGTGAACACCCGGACCACATCCAATGAACTGCCGAGCTGTCGCCCGCAGTCCGCATGCTTTTAAGTGAAAAACGTCCCATGGCAACCGAACGATACAATCCGCGTGCGTCAGAGCCCAAATGGCAGAAGGCCTGGGCGGACAGGAAGCTTTTCGAGGCGCACAACGATGATCCGCGCCCGAAATACTACGTGCTGGAGATGTTCCCCTATCCATCGGGACGCATCCATATCGGGCATACGCGCAACTACACGATGGGTGACGTGGTGGCGCGCTACAAGCGGGCCAAGGGTTTCAACGTGCTGCATCCGATGGGCTGGGACGCCTTCGGCATGCCGGCCGAGAACGCGGCGATGCAGAACAAGGTCCATCCCAAGGAATGGACCTACCAGAACATCGCCACCATGCGCGAGCAGCTCAAGGTCATGGGCCTGTCGCTGGATTGGGCGCGCGAATTCGCGACCTGCGATGTCGACTACTACCATCGCCAGCAGATGCTGTTCCTCGACTTCGTCGAGAAGGGCCTGGTGACGCGCAAATCCTCGAAGGTGAATTGGGATCCGGAGGACATGACGGTGCTCGCCAACGAGCAGGTCATCGACGGGCGCGGTTGGCGCTCGGGCGCGCTGGTCGAACAGCGCGAGCTGACGCAATGGTTCTTCAGGATAACCGACTTTGCGCAGGATCTCCTGGATTCGCTCGATCGCCTCGACGAATGGCCCGAGAAGGTCAAGCTGATGCAGCACAATTGGATCGGCCGTTCGGAAGGCCTGCTGATCCGCTGGCCGCTGGCGGCTCCCGTCGCCGGCGAGCAGGAGCTGGAAGTCTATACGACCAGGCCCGACACCATCTTCGGTGCCTCCTTCATGGCGGTCGCCGCCGACCATCCGCTGGCCCGGAAGGCTGCCGAGACCAATCCGGCGCTGGCGAGCTTCATCGACGAAGTCCGCCATATGGGCACTTCGGTGGCGGCGCTGGAGACGGCCGAGAAGAAGGGCTTCGACACCGGCATCCGTGTCGTGCATCCGTTCGACGAGAACTGGACGCTACCGGTCTACGTCGCCAATTTCGTGCTGATGGACTACGGCACCGGCGCCATCTTCGGCTGCCCGTCCGGCGACCAGCGCGACCTCGACTTCGCCAACAAATACGGCCTGCCGGTGATCCCGGTGGTGATGCCGGAAGGGGCTGATCCCAAGACCTTCCAGGTCATCGAGGAAGCCTATGTCGACGACGGCGTGATGATTAATTCGCGGTTCCTCGACGGCATGAAGCCGGCTCGCGCTTTCGACGAGGTGGCGAAGCTCTTGGAGCAGAAGACGATCGGCAACCGGCCGATGGCCGAACGCAAGGTCAACTTCCGCCTGCGCGACTGGGGCATTTCGCGCCAGCGCTACTGGGGCTGCCCGATTCCGATGATCCATTGCGAGGATTGCGGCGTGGTGCCGGTACCGAAGGCAGACCTGCCGGTGAAGCTGCCCGACGACGTCGAGTTCGACCGCCCAGGCAACCCGCTCGACCGCCACCCGACCTGGCGGCATGTCAAATGCCCGCAATGCGGCAAGGACGCGCGGCGCGAAACCGACACGATGGACACGTTCGTCGATTCGTCGTGGTATTTCGCCCGCTTCACCGCGCCCTGGGCGAACGAGCCGACCGACCCGAAGGCGGCGAACGAGTGGCTGGCCGTCGACCAGTATATTGGCGGCATCGAGCACGCGATCCTGCATCTGCTCTATTCGCGCTTCTTCACCCGGGCCATGCGCGAGACCGGCCATCTCGATCTGGCAGAGCCGTTCAAGGGCCTGTTCACGCAAGGCATGGTGGTGCACGAGACCTATCGCGTGGGGTCGGCATCGAACGGGCGCTGGCTGGCGCCGACCGAGGTGCGGCTGGAGGACGTCGACGGCAAGCGCCGCGCCATCGAGATCGCCACGGGCGAGACGGCGGAGATCGGCTCCCTGGAAAAGATGTCGAAGTCGAAGAAGAACACGGTCAGCCCGGAAGACATCACCGACGGCTACGGCGCCGACACCGCACGCTGGTTCATGCTGTCGGATTCGCCGCCCGAACGCGACGTCGAATGGACCGACGATGGCGCTGCCGGTGCACATCGTTTCATGCAGCGCATCTGGCGCCTGGTCTCGACCGCGGCCGAATCGCTGGCCGGGGTCAAGCCCGCGCCGGCTGACGGCGGTGGTGCCGGGGCGGTTTCGAAGGCCACGCACAAGATCCTGAAAGCGGTCGGCGAGGACATCGAGAAACTCGCATTCAACCGCGCCATCGCCCGCATCTACGAACTCGCCAACGTGCTGACCACGCCGCTCAACGAAGTGGCCGAAGGCAAGGCCGATGCCGCGCTCAAAGGCGCCTGCCGGGAGGCCGTGGAGGTGCTCGTTCACCTGATCGCGCCGATCATGCCGCATCTGGCCGAGGAATGTTGGGAGGCGCTCGGCGGTGCCGATCTGGTCGCCGAACGGCCGTGGCCGATCTTCGATCCGGCGCTGGTCGTCGACAATGAGGTCACCTATCCGGTCCAGGTCAACGGCAAGAAGCGCGGGGATTTGACAATTGCCCGCGACGCGGACCAAGGTGCGGTCGAAAAAGCCGTGCTCGCCCTCGACTTCGTGCAGAAGGCGCTCGAAGGCAAGGCTCCGCGCAAGGTGATCATCGTGCCGCAGAGGATCGTCAATGTCGTTGCCTGATCGGGAAAAGACAGAGCTGAGCCGTTTGCTGCGCCGTATCGCGCTTGCCGGCCTGGTCGGCTCGCTTGCGCTCGTTTCGGCCTGCCAGATGCGGCCGCTCTACTCGAGCGCGCCGCTGTCGACCGGCTCGAGCGCCAATGCCGAACTGGCATCGATCGCCGTCAAGCCGGTCGGGACGCGTTACGGCCAGCAGGTGCGCAACAACCTGATCTTCGGATTTGGGCGCGGCGCCGGCGAACCGGCCTCGCCGGCCTACTCGCTCGATCTCGGCGTGACCGAAGCCGTTGAATCCTCGGCGCTCGTGCAGGTCGGAACTGATCAGGACGAGCCGACCGCCGGTTCGGTGACGCTGACCGCCGGCTACACGCTGACCGATGCCAAAACCGGCGCGGTGATCGCGAGCGGCAGGCGGGCGATCACCTCGTCCTTCGACAGGCCGCGCCAGGAATTCGCCGCGTACCGGGCACAGATCGATGCCGAGAACCGCGCCGCGCGCGAGCTCGCCAACGCGCTGCAACTGTCCATAGCCCAGGATCTGGCACGGCACGGCAAGACTGGTTAAGCGCCGCTCTTCGTTTCACGGAAACATCGCGATCTGGTGCCTGGGTCGCCTTTGCCACGTCCCCGGAGCCAAATCTCCGCTCGCCTTTGGCCGAGGCGCGCGGGTGAGTGCACGATCTTGGGATGAGGATCAGCCGCACGGATCCGATCGTCCGACACCGCTGCGAAAGTCACGCTTCGCCGCTCCGGAGGAGCCGACGGGAAGCAACTGTTAACCACTCGCTCTCTATTGCTCAACAGACATTTCAGCGTGAGTCTTGAGCATGGAATCCAAGCGTTTTCCTCGGGTCAGTTCATTGAAGGCAGCGTCGCCCGATGACCCCGGGATGAAGCGTTTCATGGGTGTGGACAACAAGGCTGACGGCCAGCGAGCAGGAACAGCAGCAGGAGCCGGCCATTCCCCATCCCCTGTTGATCTCGGCGGCAACGAAAGCCCTGCCTGGCAAGAGTATTTCTTCCTGGCGCCCAATGTGCGGTTTACGCGCACGCCAGACTATGAAACCAGCACGCGCCGTCCGCGGGACGAGGCGATTGCCGTCGAGCAAAGCGAATCACCAGCACCGCAGGCGCACGGCCAATCCACCGCGGCTGGGACGTCTTCATCGGCGCCGATACCAAGCCGAAATCTTTCTTCGGGCGCCGCCAGGCCGCCCCTGGGCAACAGAGCCGTGGTGCAACCGGCCCCGGGGCCCGTTACGTCAGGGCATGCCGGCGAAAAGGCGCGGTCCACTCCGCCGGCGGGCCACAGGATGACCGCGGCGGCGCGGGCGTCCGCACCGGCAGCGCCCGCCCAAGCAACGGCGGCTCCGGTCAAGACGACGAGCCGCGAAAATGTGCGCTGGCCCTATCTGTCGGATCACGTCTTTTTCGAGGTCATGGCGCCCTATTTGGTCGAAGGCCCGTCACCCGCGCTGCGGGCCGTTCCGGTTGCACGCACGACCGCGCCCGTGGTCACCGAGCGGATCGACAACCGCCATGCGCCAGCGACCGATCCGACCGCGTTGTTCCGTGTCATCGAATGCCTTCCCGGGTCGCCGGCTCCGCCCGTCGCGCCGGATGTCCGTCCGGCCAACTCCAACCAGGCCGCGGTTCAGCCGGCGGCCAACCGCGTGCCGCAGCAAGCCCGGGCGAAGGCCGCGATTCCCGCCGTCGCGGGCAATGCCGTTCCGGCACAGGTCACGCAAAGTCCGGAGGAAACCGTCCCGGCTCCAGCTGCGCGCGCATCGTCGCGAGCACCACTGGTCGGCAGGATCGTGCCGACCGCGACGGGCGAGACGTACGAACTTCCCTCGGAAGAATTGTTGCAGCAGCCGCCGGAGGGACAAGGCTTCTACATGTCGCAGGAGCGGCTCGAGCAGAATGCCGACCTCCTGGAAAGCGTGCTCGAGGACTTCGGCGTGCGCGGCGAGATCATCCATGTTCGCCCCGGTCCGGTCGTCACCCTCTATGAATTCGAGCCGGCGCCGGGCGTGAAATCCTCGCGCGTCATCGGTCTTGCCGACGACATCGCCCGCTCCATGTCGGCGATCTCGGCGCGCGTTGCCGTCGTGCCGGGCCGCAACGTCATCGGCATCGAGCTTCCGAACGAGGCGCGCGAAACCGTCTATTTCCGCGAGCTGATCGAATCGGAGGGCTTCCGCAAGACCGGCTGCAAGCTGGCGCTCTGCCTCGGCAAGACGATCGGCGGTGAGCCTGTGATCGCCGAGTTGGCGAAGATGCCCCACTTGCTGGTTGCCGGCACCACGGGTTCCGGCAAGTCGGTTGCCATCAACACGATGATCCTGTCGCTGCTCTACCGGCTGAAGCCGGAGGAATGCCGGCTGATCATGGTCGATCCCAAGATGCTCGAACTCTCCGTCTATGACGGCATCCCGCATCTTTTGACCCCCGTTGTCACCGATCCGAAAAAGGCCGTCACCGCGCTCAAATGGGCGGTGCGCGAGATGGAGGACCGCTATCGCAAGATGGCACGGCTCGGGGTGCGCAACATCGACGGCTACAATCAGCGCGCCGCCGCTGCCCGCGAAAACGGCGAGACGGTCGTCATGACCGTGCAGGCGGGCTTCGAAAAAGGCACCGGCGAGCCGCTTTTCGAGCAGCAGGAAATCGACCTCGCGCCAATGCCCTATATCGTCGTTATCGTCGACGAGATGGCTGACCTGATGATGGTCGCCGGCAAGGAGATCGAAGGCGCCATCCAGCGCCTGGCGCAGATGGCGCGCGCGGCCGGCATCCACCTGATCATGGCGACGCAGCGTCCCTCGGTCGATGTCATCACGGGCACGATCAAGGCCAATTTTCCGACCCGGATTTCCTTCCAGGTCACCTCCAAGATCGACAGCCGCACCATCCTTGGCGAGCAGGGCGCCGAGCAGCTGCTCGGCCAGGGCGACATGCTGCATATGATGGGTGGCGGGCGCATCGCCCGCGTGCACGGCCCCTTCGTTTCCGACGTGGAGGTCGAGCATGTCGTGGCGCATCTGAAGGCGCAGGGTCGCCCCGAATACCTGGAAACCGTGACGGCCGACGAGGATGAAGTGGAAGACGAAGGCGATGAGGGCGCGGTCTTCGACAAGGGCGCCGTTGCGGCGGAGGACGGCGATTCCAGCTACGACGAGGCGGTCAAGGTGGTGTTGCGCGACAAGAAATGTTCGACGTCCTACATTCAGCGCCGCCTCGGCATCGGTTATAACCGCGCCGCCTCCCTGGTCGAGCGCATGGAGAAGGAAGGTCTGGTCGGCGCACCGAACCATGTCGGCAAGCGCGAGATCATCATGGGCCGGCGCCCGCCGGTAACCGCAGCTGAGGATGACGGCACGGATTGACCGGCCTCTTGATCCGCAGCGCATAAAAGGCCGGTTGCCCGGCCTTTTTCGTGTCGGATATAGGTTCGCTCAGCCGATCTTCTGGCCGGTCTTGGCCCAGTCGGCGAGGAAGGCGGCAAGGCCCTTGTCGGTCAGCGGGTGATTGACCAGCGCCTTCAGGGTCGCGGGCGGCGCGGTGACGATATCGGCGCCAATGAGCGCCGCCTGCTTGACGTGGTTCACGGTGCGCACGGAAGCGGTCAGGATCTCGGTCTGGAAATCGTAATTGTCGTAGATCTGACGGATCTCCTGGATCACTTCCATGCCGTCGGAGCCGGTATCGTCGACGCGGCCGACGAAGGGCGAGATGAAGGAGGCGCCCGCCTTGGCGGCGAGCAACGCCTGGTTGGCCGAGAAGCACAGTGTGACATTGACCATGCGGTTCATCTCGGTGCGGATCGTCTTGCAGGCCTTCAATCCGTCCAGCGTCAACGGCACCTTGATGGCGACATTCGGAGCTATCTTGGCCAGCACCTCGGCCTCGGCCATCATCTGCTTGTATTCGGTCGCCACGACCTCCGCGGAGACCGGTCCTTCGACGATGTCGCAGATCTGCTTGGTGACCTCGGCGATCTTGCCGCCTGACTTCAGGATCAGCGACGGGTTGGTGGTGACGCCATCGAGCAGCCCCAGATCGATAAGTTCACGGATTTCCTTGATATCGGCGGTGTCGGCAAAAAATTTCATGGCGGTCTCCTGACGATTTCGTCGTGCTTGGGAAGGCACGTTCAGCGTTGCCCTTTGATCTAGAGCAAAGTCGGGGCAAGGTCACGCCTCATGATCGAAGATTCGCCCTTTGTCGCAGCCGCACCGGTGCTGGTGCCGATGCCGGCCGAACGCCCCTACACCTATGCCGTGCCGGCCGGCATGCGGGTGGTGCCGGGCTCGATCGTGCGCGTGCCGCTCGGGCCCCGCCAGGTCGCCGGTATCGTCTGGGACGGCGCGGTCGAGACGGTCGACGCGAAAAAGCTGCGCCCGATCGAACAGGTCTTCGAATGCCCGCCGATCGACCGGGCGATGCGTCGTTTCGTCGACTGGGTGGCGCAGTACACGCTCTCGGCGCCGGGCATGGTGGCGCGCATGCTGCTGAGGGCGCCGGAGGCTTTCGATCCGGAACCTTGGATCGAGGGGTTGCAGCGAACCGCGGCGGTTCCGGACCGGATGACGGATGCGCGGGCCCGCGTGCTGGAGGCGGCCGACGGAGGACTGGCCTGGACGCGATCCGGTCTGGCCCATGCGGCCGGCGTGTCGTCGACGGTAATCGAAGGGCTGAAGGCGCAAGGCGTGTTCGAGACGGTGATGATTCCCCCGCGGCCCGTGGTGGCGGAGCCTGACCCAGCCTACGCCACGCCGGAATTGATGCCCGACCAGAACGAAGCCGCACGGCTGCTGCGCGCCAATGTCGCGGGTGGTGGCTTCAACGTCGCACTGCTCGACGGCGTCACCGGTTCGGGCAAGACGGAGGTTTATTTCGAAGCGGTGGCGGCGGCACTCGACCGGGGCAAGCAGGTGCTGATCCTGCTGCCTGAAATCGCATTGACCCATGCTTTCCTCGAACGGTTTCAGCAGCGTTTTGGCGCCAAGCCCGCCGAATGGCACTCCGACCTGCCGCCGAGGATGCGCGAACGCGTCTGGCGGCAGGTGGCGGAAGGCGGTGTGCGGGTCGTGGCCGGCGCACGCTCGGCGCTGTTCTTGCCGTTCAAGGAGCTTGGCCTGATCGTCGTCGACGAGGAGCACGACCCCGCCTACAAGCAGGAAGACCGCGTCTTCTACAATGCCCGCGACATGGCTGTCGTGCGCGGCCATATAGGCGGCTTCCCCGTGGTGCTGGCATCGGCGACGCCATCGGTCGAGAGCCGCGTCAATGCCAGCCAGGGCCGCTACGCCAGGGCGGTGCTGTCCGCCCGCTTCGCCGAGGCGGCACTTCCCGATCTGAAAGCGATCGACATGCGGCGCGCGCCGCCGGCGCGCGGCGGCTTCCTGTCGCCGGTGCTGATCGACCACATGCGCCGGACGCTGGAGAGGCGGGAACAATCGCTCCTGTTCCTCAACCGGCGCGGCTATGCGCCGCTGACGCTGTGCCGCGTCTGCGGCCACCGCTTCGGTTGCCCGGTCTGCTCGGCCTGGCTGGTCGAGCACCGCTTTCGCGGCCAGCTCGTCTGCCACCATTGCGGGCACAATGAGCGCCGTCCGGAAGCCTGTCCGGAATGCGGCACGCTCGATCATCTGGTCGCCTGCGGGCCGGGCGTCGAGCGCATCGCCGAGGAAGTCGTCACGCATTTCCCGGATGCGCGCACCATCGTCTTGTCGTCGGATCTAATGGGCGGCGTGCGGCGGCTGCGGCTGGAGCTGGAAGCCATCGCCAATGGCGAGGCCGACATCGTCATCGGCACGCAGCTCGTCGCCAAGGGTCACAATTTCCCCAACATGACCTTGGTCGGTGTCGTCGATGCCGATCTCGGCCTTGCCAATGGCGATCCGCGCGCCGCCGAGCGCACCTTCCAGCTGCTCAGCCAGGTGACCGGCCGCGCCGGGCGCACCGGCAAGAAGAGCCTCGGCCTGCTGCAGACCTTCCAGCCCGACCATCCGGTGATGCGGGCGATCGTCTCCGGCGATGCCGACGCGTTCTACGAGCGCGAGATTTCCGAGCGTGAGCGGGCGGCTCTGCCGCCCTTCGGCCGGCTGGCCGGCGTCATCGTCAGCGCGGTGACGCGGGCGGAAGCCGAGGGCCATGCCCGCGGCCTGCGCCGTGCCGCGCCCGAGGCGTCCGACCTGTTCGTGCTTGGGCCGGCCGAAGCGCCGCTGTCCCTGCTCGGCGGCCGTCACCGCTTCCGCCTGCTGATCCAGGGCGAGCGCCGCGCCGACATGCAAGGGTTTATCCGAACCATGCTGGCCAACGGGCCAAAGCAGCGCGGCTCGGTGCGGGTGCAGGTCGACATCGATCCGCAGAGCTTTTTGTAAAACGGGATCTCAACCATGGCGCCGCTGCTAGAGAAGGAGATCACATGAAAACTCTTGGGTTGCTCGGCGGCATGAGTTGGGAATCGACGGCGATCTATTATCGCCTGCTCAACGATCTGGTGAGGCAGCGTCTCGGCGGGCTGCATTCGGCGAAATTGCTGCTCTGGTCGTTCGACTTCGCCGAGATCGCCGAGCTGCAACATCACGGGGACTGGGAAGGCGCCGGCGTGCTCTTGGTCGATGCCGCGCGCAAGCTCGAGTCAGCCGGCGCGGAAGGCCTGCTTTTGTGCACCAACACCATGCACAAGCTCGCCGATCAGGTGCAGGCCTCGGTGTCGATCCCGCTGATCCACATCGCCGACGCCACCGCAGCCGGCATCAAGGCAGCCGGCATGCGGCGCCCGGCGCTGCTGGCAACGCGGTTCACCATGGAGCAGGATTTCTACAAGGGCCGGCTTGTCGACAAATATGGATTGCAGCCGATCGTGCCGGACCGGGCAGGGCGCGACATGGTTCATCGCGTCATCTATGACGAGCTCTGCCAGGGCATCGTCACCGAGGCATCGAAAGCCGCCTATGTCGCCGAGATCAACCGCCTGCGGCGCGATGAAAATATCGACAGCGTGATCATGGGCTGCACCGAAATCACCATGCTGATCGGCCAGCAGGATTTCGACATTCCGGTCTTCGATACGACGCGCATCCATGCCGAAGCGGCGGTCGCCTTCGCGTTGTCTTGATGCGTTTGGCCTAAAGTACCGGCCGCCATCTGGCGCGCGGCTTTTCCTCCGCTAGAATGCCCGCGATTTCAGAGCGGCATTTACGAGGGGACACTATGGATTTTGCGTTTCCATGGCCGGTGAGCCAGGGCGAATGGCTGGCCTGGTCGAGCGCCGTCGTCACGGTGCTGCTCGGCCTGGTGCTTTTCCTGGCGCCGGGGCTTGCCTTTCGCATCCTGCGCTTGCAGGTCAAGCCGGAGAAGGCGGCGGCGATCGCCGAAGGGCGCGGCCGCATGTCGGGCTTCTATCTCGGCGTCGGCCTCTGCTGCATCCTGCTGGCGCAGCCGCTGATCTACATGGCGCTCGGCTTCTCCTGGCTGTTCACCGCCTTCGGCCGGTTGCTGTCGATGATGTCGGATGGCGCCAACACGCCCTTCAACTGGGTTTCCATCGTCGTGGAACTGGCGCTGGCGGCGTTGCCGCTTGCCTTTGCCTTCGGCTTCCTGCCTTGAATCCACAGGCAATCCAGGGACTTCGTCGCCGGATGCGACAATAGTGCCTGAAAACCATGCGGAACGACGCATTGCGGTCTTAAAAGGCCTGTGCTAGACGGCAATCGACTTTCGGCCGGGGATAGCGGAAGCCGCGCCTCCGTGCTTGAAAAAATGCAGTAAGGTCAAAGATTTAGCCAGAGTTTTCGCTCGCGCCAACAATCTGCGGCCTGTCAGACAAGAGAAAAGACGGTCCGTGGCCCAATCGTCATCGCCAATCTCAGGTGTCGCAGAGCGCTATGCGGGTTCGCTGTTCGAACTGGCATCGCAGGCGAATTCCGTCGCCAAGGTCGAAGCCGACCTCAACAGTTTCGAGGCGATGCTCGCGGGCAGCGCCGACTTGACCCGGCTGATAAACAGCCCGGTGTTCTCCAGCGAGGACCAGGCCAAGGCCATCGCGGCCATCGCCGACAAGGCCGGGATCACCGGTCTCACCGGCAATTTCCTGCGCGTCGTCGCCAAGAACCGCCGGCTGTTCGCCGTGCCCGGCATGATCAAGGCATTCCGCCAGATCGCCGCTGAACATCGCGGCGAGACGGCCGCCGAGGTAACGTCGGCACATCAACTGACCGCTGCCCAGCAGGCCGAACTCAAGGCGGCGCTGAAGAGCGTTGCCGGCAAGGACGTTTCCATCTCCGTCACCGTCGATCCGTCGCTGCTCGGCGGGCTGGTGGTCAGGATGGGCTCGCGCCAGATCGATACGTCGCTCAAAACCAAACTCAATTCGCTCAAGCTTGCACTGAAAGAGGTCGGCTGATGGACATCCGCGCCGCGGAAATTTCCGCAATTCTGAAAGACCAGATCAAGAATTTCGGCAAGGAGGCCGAGGTCTCCGAAGTCGGACAGGTGCTGTCCGTCGGTGACGGTATCGCCCGCGTCTACGGCCTCGACAATGTCCAGGCTGGCGAGATGGTCGAATTCCCCGGCGGCATCCGCGGCATGGCGCTCAACCTCGAAGCCGACAATGTCGGCGTCGTCATCTTCGGCGCCGACCGCGACATCAAGGAAGGCGACACCGTCAAGCGCACCGGCGCCATCGTCGACGTTCCGGTCGGCCCGGGCCTGCTCGGCCGCGTCGTCGACGCGCTCGGCAACCCGATCGACGGCAAGGGCCCGATCAAGGCGACCGAGCGCAAGCGCGTCGACGTCAAGGCGCCCGGCATCATTCCGCGCAAGTCGGTGCATGAGCCGATGTCGACGGGCCTCAAGGCCATCGACGCGCTGATCCCGGTCGGCCGCGGCCAGCGCGAGCTGGTCATCGGCGACCGCCAGACCGGCAAGACCGCCATCATCCTCGACACGATGCTCAACCAGAAATCGGTGCACGACAACGGCCCCGAGAAGGAAAAGCTCTACTGCGTCTACGTCGCCGTCGGCCAGAAGCGCTCGACCGTCGCACAGTTCGTCAAGGTGCTGGAAGAGCGCGGCGCGCTCGAATATTCGATCATCATCGCCGCCACCGCTTCCGATCCGGCGCCGATGCAGTTCCTGGCGCCGTTCGCCGGCTGCACCATGGGCGAGTATTTCCGCGACAACGGCATGCATGCGCTGATCAGCTACGACGATCTGTCGAAGCAGGCCGTCGCCTATCGCCAGATGTCGCTGCTCTTGCGCCGCCCGCCGGGCCGCGAAGCCTATCCGGGCGACGTCTTCTACCTGCATTCGCGCCTGCTCGAGCGCGCCGCCAAGCTCAATGACGACATGGGCAACGGTTCGCTGACGGCGCTGCCTGTCATCGAAACGCAGGCCAACGACGTGTCGGCCTATATCCCGACCAACGTGATCTCGATCACCGACGGCCAGATCTTCCTCGAAACCAACCTGTTCTTCCAGGGCATCCGTCCGGCCGTCAATGTCGGCCTGTCGGTGTCGCGCGTCGGCTCCTCGGCGCAGATCAAGGCGATGAAGCAGGTTGCCGGCTCGATCAAGGGCGAGCTCGCGCAGTACCGCGAAATGGCGGCCTTCGCGCAGTTCGGCTCGGATCTCGACGCCGCCACGCAGCGCCTGCTCAACCGCGGTTCGCGCCTGACCGAGCTCCTGAAGCAGCCGCAGTTCTCGCCGCTGAAGACGGAAGAGCAGGTCGCGGTGATCTTCGCCGGCGTCAACGGCTATCTCGACAAGCTGCCGGTCAACCAGGTCGGCAAGTTCGAGCATGGCCTGCTCAGCCACATGCGTTCGGCCGGCAAGGACGTCCTCGACGCCATCCGCAAGGAAAAGGCGCTGTCGGACGATCTGCGCGGCAAGCTGAAGGCCGAGATCGACGCGTTCGCCAAGACCTTCGCCTGAGCGAAGCGCCAGTCCGGATGAGACAAGACGGGATCAGGTTTGAAGCATGCCTTCATTAAAAGACCTTCGTAACCGTATCGCCTCGGTCAAGGCGACGCAGAAGATCACCAAGGCGATGCAGATGGTCGCCGCGGCGAAGCTGCGCCGCGCACAGGAGGCCGCCGAAGCGGCGCGCCCCTATTCGGAGCGCATGGGTTCCGTGCTGGCCAATATCACCCAGGCGATCGGCGGCGGTGGCGATGCCCCGGCGCTGATGACCGGCACCGGCAAGGACGACGTGCACCTGCTCGTCGTCTGCACCGCCGAGCGCGGCCTGTGCGGCGGCTTCAATTCGCAGATCGCCCGCCTTGCCCGCGACCACATCCGCAGGCTCCTGGCCGACGGCAAGCAGGTCAAGATCATCTGCGTCGGCAAGAAGGGTTTCGATATCCTGCGCCGCGACTATGCCTCGATGATCCTCGACCGGATCGACCTGCGCGAGGTCAAGACGCTCGGCTTCGTCAATGCCGATGCGATCGCCAAGAAGATCATCCACCTCTTCAACGAGGGCGGCTTCGACATCTGCACGCTGTTCTATTCGCAGTTCAAGTCGGTGATCAGCCAGGTCCCGACCGCGCAGCAGATCATTCCGGCTGCCGAGCCCCCGGCCGCGGCCGAGTCCACGGATGGCGGCAACGCCGTCTACGAGTACGAGCCGGAGCCGGGTGAAATCCTGTCCGAGCTCATTCCGCGCAACATCGCGGTGCAGATTTTCCGCGCGCTGCTTGAAAATGCGGCGGGTGAGATGGGCGCCAAGATGAGCGCCATGGACAATGCCACGCGCAACGCCGGCGAGATGATCAACAAGCTGTCGATCACCTACAACCGCCAGCGCCAGGCGCAGATCACCAAGGAACTGATCGAAATCATTTCGGGCGCCGAGGCGCTCTAGGCACGGTTTTCCGGGGTCAACGACCTCGATCCGACCGCGCGAGAAACAAAGGACGAAAAGGGTAAAGACGATGGCGAAAGCAGCGACCCCCAAGACTGCGACCCCCAAGACTGCGGCTCCCAAGGCAGCAGCACCGGCAAAGGCTCCGGCCGCAGCAGCCAAGGCGGCTCCGGCCAGGAAAGCGGCAGCGCCGACCAGGGCCGCCGCAGTAAAAACCCCGGCCGTGGCCAGTAAGGCCACCGGCATCGTCGGCAAGGTCCGACAGGTCATCGGCGCCGTGGTCGACGTGCAGTTCGGCGATCACCTGCCGCCGATCCTGAATGCGCTCGAGACCACCAATGTCGGCAACCGCCTGGTTCTCGAAGTGGCCCAGCATCTGGGCGAAAACACGGTGCGCTGCATCGCCATGGATTCCACCGAAGGCCTGGTGCGCGGCCAGGAAGTGCGCGACACCGGCGGCCCGATCGCCGTGCCTGTCGGTCCGGGCATGCTCGGCCGCATCATCAACGTCATCGGCGAGCCGGTCGACGAAGCAGGCCCGGTCGACGCGGTCGAGTTGCGCTCGATCCACCAGCCGGCCCCGGCCTATATCGAACAGTCGACGGAAGCGCAGATCCTGATCACCGGCATCAAGGTGCTCGACCTGCTCGCGCCCTATGCCAAGGGCGGCAAGATCGGCCTGTTCGGCGGCGCCGGCGTCGGCAAGACCGTGCTGATCCAGGAACTGATCAACAACATCGCCAAGGCGCATGGCGGCTATTCGGTGTTCGCCGGCGTCGGCGAGCGCACCCGCGAGGGCAACGACCTCTATCACGAGTTCATCGAATCCGGCGTCAACAAGAAGGGCGGCGGCGAAGGCTCCAAGGCGGCGTTGGTCTATGGTCAGATGAACGAGCCGCCGGGCGCACGTGCCCGCGTCGGCCTGACCGGCCTGACGGTCGCCGAATATTTCCGCGACCAGGGCCAGGACGTGCTGTTCTTCGTCGACAACATCTTCCGCTTCACGCAGGCCGGTTCGGAAGTGTCGGCACTGCTCGGCCGTATCCCGTCGGCCGTGGGCTACCAGCCGACGCTCGCCACGGACATGGGCGCCCTGCAGGAACGCATCACCACCACCACCAAGGGCTCGATCACCTCGGTGCAGGCCATCTACGTGCCGGCCGACGACTTGACCGACCCGGCGCCGGCGACCTCGTTCGCCCATCTCGACGCGACGACGACGCTCAACCGCTCGATCGCCGAAAAGGGCATCTATCCGGCCGTCGATCCGCTGGACTCGACCTCGCGCATGCTCGACCCGCTGGTGGTCGGTGAAGAGCACTATGCCGTCGCGCGCCAGGTGCAGTCGATCCTCCAGCGCTACAAGTCGCTGCAGGACATCATCGCCATCCTGGGCATGGACGAGTTGTCGGAAGAGGACAAGCAGACGGTGGCCCGCGCCCGCAAGATCGAGCGCTTCCTGTCGCAGCCCTTCTTCGTCGCCGAAGTGTTCACCGGCGCGCCGGGCAAGCTGGTCGACCTCGCCGACACCATCAAGGGCTTCAAGGGCCTCTGCAACGGCGACTACGACCACCTGCCGGAAGCCGCCTTCTACATGGTCGGCGGCATCGAGGAAGCGGTCGAGAAGGCACAGCGTCTCGCGGCTGAAGCGGCTTAATCAAGGGAATAGGGAGTAGTCAGTAGTCAGTAGTGAATGGCAGGCAGGTGACCGGGGGCAATTGCCCTTTCTCCCTACTTCCCTACTCACTATTCCCTACTCACTAAATCGACATGGCAGAAGCTTTCAAGTTCGAACTGGTCTCGCCGGAGCGCCTGCTGGTTTCCGCAGAGGTGGAGGCCGTCGTCATTCCGGGTGCCGAGGGCGAGATGACCGTGATGGCGCATCACGCACCGGTCATGACCACCATCAAACCGGGCGTCGTCACGGTGAAGGCCGCATCGGGCGGTGAAGAGCGTTATGTCGTCTTCGGCGGCTTCGCGGACATTGTTCCGGCCGGCTGCACGCTGCTGGCGGAATCTGCTGTCGCGGTGAAGGATGTCGACCGCGCCGATCTCGCGCGCCGTATCCAGGAAGCCAGGGAAGACGCCGCCGACGCCAAGGATGACCAGTCGCGCACCAAGGCCGAACAATTCCTCAGCCAGCTCACCACGCTGGAAGGCGCCATCCTGCCGGCTTGAGGCCGGCACCAACAGTCGACTGAAAAGCGGGGCCTTGCCTCGCTTTTTCGTTTTTAAATGCCCAATGCCGCGAAGGCCTGAGCCGGTCCGCCACGGCGCAACTGCTCGAGATGGACGGCCGCGAGGTCCATCAATCCGGCCCGCTCCGGCGCTCCGGTTGCGAAGCCGGCGAGATCGAACACTGAAGCGACGGTTTCGGCAGCGGGCAGATTCCGGTCAATGATCGCCGTCATGGGCATGTCGAGCGGATCGGTGAAATGGCCCTCGGGCAAAGTCTTTCCGCGTGCTTCGCAGGCGGCGATCCAGGCGGCGACCGCCAGCATGAGATGCCGGGGCGCGGCGCCTGAATGGAGGCGCTTGATGGCAGAGGCCATGATGCGCTGCGGCAGTTTCTGGCTGCCGTCATTGGCGATCTGTGCGGTGCGGTGGGCGAGCGCGGTGTTGGAGAAACGCTGGGCAAGCTCTGCCGTATAGTTCGCGGTGTCCAGCCCGGCATCGGTGGGCAGGGTCGGGATTGCCTCGGCCCAGAGCGCATCGACAAAGCGCCTGATCGCCGGATCGGCGAAGGCGCGGTCGACGGTGGCGTGTCCGCTGAGCAGGCCGAGATAGGCAATGGCCGAATGCGCGCCGTTGAGCAGCCTCAGCTTCATGTCCTCGAAGGGCCCGACATCCCCGACCATGGTGACACCGAACTTTTCCCAGGCTGGGCGGCCTGCCGGAAAATTGTCTTCGACCACCCACTGGCAGAACGGCTCGGTCATGACCGGCCAGGCGTCGTCGACGCCGAGCTCGAGAGCGATCCGCGCCCGGTCGGCATCGGTCGTGGCCGGCACGATGCGGTCGACCATGCTGGAGGGAAACGCGACCTCGTCGGCGATATGGCCGGCAAGCCTGGTCGCGCCTTTCTCCCCGAGGCCGGCATCGCGCAGCGTTGCGAATTCCACCAGCAGCCTGTGCAAGGTCGCGCCGTTGGCAGGCAGGTTGTCGCAGCAGAGCACGGTGAAGGGCTGCAAGCCGGCCGCGCGACGGCGTGCAAGCGCCTCGGCCAGAAAACCGTGCGCGGTCTTCGGCAGATGCGGGTTCGCCAGATCGTAGGCAATATCAGGATGGGCCGCGTCGAGCCCGCCGCCGGCGGCCCGCAGATAGGCTTTCTCGGTGATGGTCAGCGTCACGATGCGGGTGCGCGGATCGGTCAACGTGGCCAGCACGGCGGCGGGATCTTCCGGCGCCACCAGCATCGCGCCGATGGAGCCGATGACATGAAGCCTTTCTTCGCCCCCGCTGCGGATCGCCAGCGTGTAGAGCTCGTCCTGCGGCGCCAGCGCATCGCGCGTGTCGGCACTGCGCAGCGACACGCCCACGATGCCCCAGTCCGTCTCTCCAGCACTCAAGCAATCGTCGACATAGGCTGCCTGGTGGGCGCGATGAAAGGCGCCGACCCCCAGATGCACGATGCCTTGCGTGACCGATGCGCGATCAAAACGCGGCACGGCGATCCTCGCCGGCAACGTCGCGATCGTATTCTTCGAAAGACGTCTGTTCATTGCTGCGCGAAGTCCCCGATTGGCCTTTGGGAGCCGCCCTGTAAGGTCGGCGAAGGAGAAACGGCAGCGGCGTAACATCCACTGCCGGCCGGCACAATGGCCCGTTCCCGATCCAAAGTCATCATACAACAATCTATTTTTTGTATGTTGACATTATTTCCTTGCGACCCTACCGATAGCGCCTCTTGGGAGGATCACCGTGGCACCGACAGATGCGGATTTGCTGCATAGCAGCGACGTGCGTCCACGCTCGCCCGCCCGCACCGGATGCTGGCCCAATGGCCAGGATGAGCAGGGATGACAGGCTGGGGATGCGCCGGCTCTGAGCCGGCGCCTTGATTTTTAAAAAAGGGAGGAAGTCATGTTGCATTTTTCGAAATTGACGGCGGCCACATTCGCCATTGGCTCGCTGTTGATCGGCATTGCCAACGCGCAAACCGTGCTTCGGTCGGCCGACACGCACCCCGACGGCTATCCGACGGTCGAGGCGGTGAAATACATGGGCGAACTGATCAAGCAGCGCACCGATGGCCGCTATTCGGTCGAGGTCTATCATTCGGCGCAGCTCGGCGAGGAGAAGGACACGATCGAGCAGACCCAGACCGGCGTCATCGACCTCAATCGTGTCTCGATGGGGCCGTTCAACGGCATCGTGCCGGAAACCGCGGTGCCGTCGCTGCCCTACATATTCCGCTCGGTCGAACATATGCGCCATGTCATGGACGGACCGATCGGCGACGACATCCTGAAAGCTTTCGAGGCACATGACCTGGTCGGTCTGGCCTTCTACGATTCCGGCGCACGCTCCTTCTACAACACCAAGAAGGACATCGCCTCGATCGCCGACCTGAAGGGCATGAAATTCCGCGTCATCCAGTCGGACGTGTTCGTCGACATGGTCAACGCACTGGGCGCCAACGCCACGCCAATGGCTTATGGCGAAGTCTATTCGGCACTTGAGACCGGCGTCATCGACGGCGCCGAAAACAACTGGCCGAGCTTCGAATCCGCCAAGCACTATGAGGTCGCCAAGCACTACACGCTCGACCAGCACCAGATCGTTCCGGAGGTGCTGGTGATGGCGAAGGCGAGCTGGGACAAGCTCTCGCCGGAAGACCAGGCGGTCGTGCGCCAGGCGGCCAAGGACAGCGTCGTCAAGATGCGCGAACTGTGGGACGCTCAGGAGAAGAAATCCCGCGACATCGTGGAGAAGGCAGGCGTCAAGGTCAGCGAGATCGACAAGCAGCCGCTGATCGACGCGATGAAGCCGGTCTATGACAAATATCTGTCGACGCCGGCGCTGAAGGACCTCGCCGCCCGCATCCAGGCAACCAAGTGAAGTCGGTCGCGGGGCGGGCAATGCATGCCGTCCCGCGCCTTCGTGACCGGCCGGCGATCGGGAGGATCAGATGGCGACAATGACAAGCAGCGCGGCGCCGCCACGGTTCAGCGTCGTGCTTTCGAGGATTTGCGACGGAGCGCTCTATCTGGCCGGCATCGGGCTGGTCGCCATGACCGCGCTCGTCGCCTATCAGGTCTTCTTCCGCTTCGTGCTCAATTCGTCGCCGAGCTGGACCGAAACCAGCGCCATCATGCTGATGAACTGGTTCATCTTCCTCGGCGCCGCCGTCGGCGTGCGGGAGAACTATCATATGGGGTTCGACGTGCTGCTTTATATCCTGCCGAAAGGCAGCAAGGGAGCGTTGCGCACGCTGTCCGACCTGATCGTGCTCGGCTTCGGGTTCGGCATGGTCTGGTACGGCTGCAAGCTTGTCGGCCTGACCTGGCACACCATCATCCCGGCGCTCGAACTGCCGGGCGGCTTCGACTATCTGCCGCTGGTCGCCGGCGGCGTGCTGATCTGCCTGTTCTCGGCCGAGCGCATCGCGCTGCGCTGGTCGGGCGTCGATATCGACAAGGACATCAATCTCGAGGACGTGCCGGAGATGCCGGCGGTGCAGGAGGCCTAGATGGAGCTCTGGATCCTGTTCGGCGTCTTCACGCTGCTGATGTTCGGCGGCACGCCGATCGCGTTCTGCCTCGGTGCTGCCTCCTTCGCCACCGTGCTCTATCTCGGCCTGCCGCCCCTGGTCGTGTTCCAGCAGATGAAGTCGGGCATGAGCGCGTTCTCCCTGATGGCGATCCCGTTCTTCATCTATGCCGGCGATCTGATGGTGCGCGGCGGCATCGCGCAGCGCATCGTTTCCTTTGCCGGCTCCCTGGTCGGCCATGTCCGGGGCGGCCTCGGCCAGGTCAACATCATCGCCGGCACGCTGTTCGGCGGTATTTCCGGCTCGGCCGTGGCCGAGGCCGCGGCCGTCGGCGGGCTGATGATCCCGCAGATGAAGGCACGCGGCTACGGCGCCGACTATGCCGTCAACGTCACCTCGATGGCGGCGCTGATCGCGCTGCTTTTGCCGCCGTCGCAGAACATGATCATCTACTCGATCGCCGGGGGCGGCAAGATTTCGATCGCCGACCTATTCACCGCCGGCATACTGCCGGGCCTTCTGTTCGCCGCCTCGCTGATGGTCACCGCCTATTTCGTCGCCCGCAGCCGCGGCTACCCGGTCGAGGCCTTCCCCGGTTTTTCGCGCGTCGGGCAGCTGGCGCTCATCGCTATTCCCGGACTGCTCCTGATCGGCATCATCTTCGGCGGCGTCCGCTCCGGAATCTTCACAGCGACGGAGAGTTCGTGCATCGCCATTCTCTACGCCTTGCTCGTTACCGTCCTCGTCTATCGCTCGATGGGCTGGAGCGATTTCGTCCACGCCACCAAGGGCGCCGTGCGCACCACTTCGATGGTGCTGTTGATCATCGGCACGGCGGCTTCTTTCAGCTGGCTGATGGCCTATCTCAAAGTGCCGGTGCTGCTGATCGCCGGCATGAATGCGATCTCCACCGATCCGCTCGTCGTGCTGCTGCTGCTCAACGTCCTGATGCTGGTGCTCGGCACCTTCATGGACATGGGGCCGATGATCATCATCTGCACGCCGATCTTCCTGCCGCTGGTCACGCATTACGGCGTGGATCCCGTGCATTTCGGTGTCATCACCATTCTCAATCTCGGCATCGGGCTGAACACGCCGCCGGTCGGCACGGTGCAGTTCGTCGCCTGCGCCGTCGGCAAGATCACGGTCTGGGAAGCGATGCGCTCGATCTGGCCGTTCTATGGCGCCGGTATCGTGGTTCTCGGGCTGGTGACCTATATTCCGGCCATCTCGCTCTGGTTGCCGAGCGTGTTCAAATAGAGGACGACATGGCATTGGATAGCGCAACCGACCTCAGGGTCGAGAGAAAACCCAAACTGTCGGAGACCGTCGTCGCGGCGATCCGCAGGCAGCTTCAGGCGGGTGAGATCCTGCCCGGCCACAAACTGCCGACCGAGGGCCAGTTGACCGAAACCTTCGGCGTCAGCCGCACCGTCATCCGCGAAGCCCTGGCCAAGCTCGCCGCCGACGGCCTGGTCGAGCCACGGCAGGGCGCCGGCGTCTTCGTCACCGAGCACATCTCGACGATGTTCGGGGCGCTCGCGGCCGATATGGGCAGCAAGGATTCGATCGCACTCAACGTGCTCGAAGTGCGGCTCGCCATCGAGATCGAATCGGCCGGGCTCGCCGCGATCCGCCGCAACGCGGCCCAGGAGGCGGCGATCCAGGAAGCCTTCTTCGAATTCGAGCGGCTGCTGCTCGCCAGCGAGCCGACCGGTCCGGCCGACCTCGCCTTCCATCGCGCCATCGCCAGCGCCACCAACAACCCGTTCTATGTCGAGATGCTCGACGTGCTCGGCCGGCGCGCCATTCCGTGCGACGTGACCTCGCCCTGGTCGACCGAGCTTGTGCAGTCGGACAGCTACCAGCGCGGGCTGCAGCGCGAGCACCTGGTGATCCTGAACGCGATCACATCGGGCGACGCCGAAGCCGCGCGCGAGGCGATGCGCACGCATCTCTCGGCGAGCCAGCAGCGCTATCGCGAGCGCCTGCACGCGCGGCAGGTCTATTATTCCGACTCGGTCAAGGCGGCCGGCGGCGAATGATCCATCTCAAGTCAGGACAGCAATGAGCCAGAACCATACCGACTATACATCGCGCTTTGCCATCGACCCCGCCGCCGCCGCGGCCATGGGAACCGACGAGCTGCGCCACAATTTCCACATCGACGACCTGTTCCAGCCCGGCCGCGTCAGCCTGACCTACACACATTACGACCGTATGATCGTCGGCGGCGCGATGCCGGCCGGCGCGCCGCTTCGGCTGGAGGCAATCAAGCCGACCGGAACGAAAGGCTTTCTCGATCGCCGCGAGTTGATCGCCGTCAATATCGGCGGCGCCGGCACGATCGAAGCCGGCGGCCAGCTCCACGAGCTGCAGGCGCGCGACATGCTCTATCTCGGCATGGGCACGCAGGATGTGTCGTTCGCCTCAGTCGACAAGGCCGCGCCGGCGAAGTTTTATCTGCTCAGCGCGCCGGCGCATCAAACCTTTCCCAGCCGGCTGATCCGTATCGGCGACGCCAGGCGTCTCGATCTCGGCAGCAACGAGGCCTGCAACGAGCGCTCGATCTTCCAGTTCATCCATGCCGACGGGGCCAGGACCTGCCAGCTCGTCGTCGGGATGACGCAACTCGCGCCGGGCTCCATCTGGAACACCATGCCGTGCCATGTGCACGACCGGCGCATGGAGGCCTATCTCTATTTCGACCTGCCGGAGGCGGCGCGCGTCTTCCATTTCATGGGCGAGCCGGACGAGACCCGCCACATCATCATGCGCAACGAGGAGGCCGTGCTGTCGCCGGGCTGGTCTATCCATTCGGGCGCCGGCACCTCCAGCTATGCCTTCATCTGGGCGATGGCCGGCGACAATGTCGACTACACCGATGTCGATCCGGTGGCGATGGAAGACCTGCGGTGAGCGATCTTTCCGCCTTCAGCCTGACCGGCCGGCGCATCCTCGTCACCGGCGCCAACACCGGAATCGGCCAGGGCATTGCCGTCTCGATCGCGCGCGCCGGCGGCATGGTCGTCGGTGTCGGCCGTTCCTCGATGGATGAGACGGCCGCAAGGATCGCCGCGGCGGGCGGGCGGTTCGAGGCGGTCGCGGCCGACCTTGCCGACACATCCGCCGCAGGTCCGATGCTGGAGCGCGTGTGGGACGAAAGCGGGCCGCTCGACGGGCTGGTCAACAATGCCGGCATCATCCGGCGCGCCGATGCAATCGACCTTTCTGAGGCCGATTGGGACGAGGTGCTCGACCTCAACCTGAAGACGGCTTTTCTGCTCTGCCAAGGCTTCGCCAGGCGCGTCCTTGCCGGCGGACGCAAGGGCAAGATCGTCAACATCGCCTCGGTGCTGAGTTTCCAGGGCGGCATCCGCGTCGCGTCCTACACCGCCTCGAAGCATGGCGTGCTCGGCATCACCCGGCTGCTCGCCTGCGAATGGGCAGCGAAGGGCATCAACATCAACGGCATCGCGCCGGGCTATATCGAAACCAACAATACGCAGGCGCTGCGCGCCGATCCCGACCGCAGCGGCTCGATCCTGGCGCGCATCCCCGCCGGCCGCTGGGGCCGGCCGGAAGACATTGGCGATGCGGCGGCCTTCCTGCTGGCGCCGGCGTCGGACTACATGCATGGCGCGGTGGTGCCGGTGGACGGGGGCTGGCTGGCGCGATGAGGATCTGTCTCGACGAGGAATATTGGGATGAGCGAAACGAAAATCTTCTCGCAGGCCGGCGCGGGCGCCTGGACGGTGACGCCGGACGGCAACAGGCGGCGCGTTCTCCTGCACACGGATGAACTGATGATGGTCGAGTTCGGCTTCGACAAGGGCGGCGTCGGCGCCCTGCATTCGCATCCGCATGTGCAGGCGAGCTACGTCGCCGAGGGCCGCTTCGAAGTGACCATCGACGGCCGGACCGAAATCATCGAGACAGGCGGCAGCTTCATCGTGCCGTCCGGCCTGGTGCACGGTGTCAAGGCGCTCGAGGCGGGCCGGCTCGTCGACAGCTTTACGCCGCACCGCGCCGATTTCCTCGCCTGAGGGGCGGCCATGCGATGAGCGACGGGCGCTCGTTCTGGCGCTGTTTCCAAATGAAAACCCGCGCCTCCGGAGAGGCGCGGGTCTGTTGCCTGGGCGCTTGCGCGCCGCGGTACTCGAAACGTGGCCGCAGGAGATGGACCCTGCCGCATCATGGTGAAGATAGGCTTAACGCGCGGCCCCATGTGATCGCGCCGGCCACTGACGAGGCAAGAGATGCACGGCGTTCAAGTGATGTGCCTGAGCAGGCCGAAAAGCCGTTCGAAGGTCTTGCCATAGGGCGGACGCAGAAGGCTTCCCGCGCTCAAGCGCGACTGCAGGAAGACCGGCTTCTCCTTGCTGAAGGTGCGGAAGCCCCATTCGCCGTGATAGGCGCCCATGCCGCTGGCGCCGACGCCGCCGAAGGGTTGGTTCTCCTGCACCAGATGCAACATGCAGTCGTTGATGGTGACGCCGCCGGCGATGGTCTCGTGCAGGATGCGTTGCCGGTTGCCGTCGTCCCGCCCGAACCAGTAGAGCGCCAGCGGCCGGTCGGCCCGGTTGACATGGGCGATGGCCTCGTCGATCCCGGCATATTCGAGGATCGGCAGCACCGGCCCGAAAATCTCCTCGCGCATCAGCCGCAGGTTGGAATCGGGCTTGCTCACCAGCGTCGGCGGCAGCTTGCGGCTGTCCGCGCCGAACGCCTCGCCGGCCGGGTTGACCTCGACTATCGTGGCGCCGCTGTCGCGGGCCTCGGCGATCATGTCGCGCAGGCGCTGATAATGCCGGTCGCTGACGATGGCAGTATAGTCCGGATTGTCGCGCAGGCTGGGGTAGAGCTTCGCCATAGCCGTTGCGAGCTTGGCGGCGACCGTTTCCGCCTGGCCTTGCGGCACCAGCAGATAGTCCGGCGCGATGCAGGTTTGCCCGGCATTGAGGAGCTTGCCATAGGCGACGCTGGCCGCCGCCGCATCGAGGTCGCATGAGGGGTCGAAGATCGCCGGCGACTTGCCGCCGAGTTCCAGCGTGACCGGGGTCAGGTTGGCCGCGGCGGCCAGTGCGACCTGGCGGCCGACGGCCGTCGATCCGGTGAACAGCAGGTGATCGAAAGGCATCGACACGAATGCCTTGCCGACCTCCGCATCGCCGGTGATGATGCTGAGTTCGTCCGGCGCGAAATGCTCGGCGGCCAGGCGCGCCAGCAGCGCTGAAAAGGCGGGCGTTAATTCCGATGGTTTGACCAGCACGCGATTGCCGGCGGCGAGCGCCGCGGTGGCCGGCGCGACGGCGAGCTGGAAAGGGTAGTTCCAGGGCGATACGATGCCGACGACACCGAGCGGCTGCGGGACGAGCCGGTTCCTGCCCGGCAGGAAGGGCAAGGTGGTGGCGACGCGGCGTTGCCGCATCCAGCCTTTCAGGTGGGACAGTGCGTGGCGGATGCCAGCCCGCACCACGAACAGCTCGGCAAGGCGGGTCTCATGAGCCGAGCGGCCGCCGAAATCGGCGTCGATCGCCGCGCAGATGTCGGCCTCGTGCTTTTCCGTGAGCGCGAGCAAGCGGGCGAGGCGATCCTTGCGGACATCGAGGCCCGGGAAGGGCTGCGCCTCGAAGGCGGCGCGCTGCAGCTTGAAGCGCTCGCCGAGAGCATCCTGTCTGGTCTGCAGCATCGCTCCCTCCCTGATGGCGCCGAGGCAAGCTTACATCGCGGCGCGTGAGGGAATCCAGCAGGGGTGCTGATGTCGCAGGGGAAGGCAAGAATTGGAGCCGGTGGGCGTGCCACCGGTATCCGCGGATAGCGTTCCGGCGATCTTCGCTTTAAGAACGGTGCCTCAGCCAAACAGGGGACCATTGCGAGATGGCGATATCGACGGCGAGCGTTGCGCCGGATGCACCAGACCCCAAGCGGCGCGTCCTGAAGGATGTGTTCGGCTTCGACGATTTTCGTCCCGGCCAGGCTGACGTCATGGAGGCGCTGCTGGGCGGACGCCATGTGCTGGCGGTCATGCCGACGGGTGCGGGCAAGTCGCTGTGCTATCAGGTTCCGGCGCTGGTCCTGGGCGGCCTCGCCATCGTCGTCTCGCCGCTGGTGGCGCTGATGCAGGATCAGGTCGCGGCGTTGCGCCTGGCCGGCGTGGCGGCCGATACGATCAACTCCTCGCTCGAGCGCGAGGCCAATGTGGCGGCGTGGCGCCGTGTCGCCTCCGGCCAGACGCGCCTGCTCTATCTCGCGCCGGAGCGGCTGATGACCGAGCGGATGCTCGACGCGCTGGCCAGGCTAGACGTCAGCCTGATCGCCATCGACGAGGCGCATTGCATCTCGCAATGGGGTCCGGCGTTCCGGCGCGAATATGAGGATCTGTCGCGGCTGCGCTCCATTTTCCCGCAAGTGCCGATCATCGCGCTGACGGCGACGGCGGACGAGGCTACCCGCACCGATATCGAAGCGCGTCTGTTCGCCGGGCGCGCCGAAACCCTGGTGCTGGGTTTCGACCGGCCGAACATCAAGCTTGCCCTCGAGGCCAAGCAGGACAGCAAGCGCCAGTTGCTGCGCTTCGTCGGGCGTCACGCGGGCAAGAGCGGCATCGTCTACTGCCTGTCGCGCAAGAAGACGGAAGAGATGGCGGCCTTCCTCGAGAAGAACGGCGTCACCGCGCTCGCCTATCACGCCGGGATGAGCAAGGAGGCGCGTGAGGCGAATCAAAACGCTTTCATGACGCTCTCCGGAGTCGTCATGGTGGCGACCATCGCCTTCGGCATGGGCATCGACAAGCCCGACGTCGCCTATGTCTTCCACACCGACCTGCCGGGCAGCCTGGAAGCCTATTATCAGGAGATCGGCCGCGCCGGCCGCGACGGGCGGGCGGCCGAGGCCCATATGCTTTACGGGCTCGGCGATATCCGCATGCGGCGCCTGTTCATCGACGACGAAGAGTCATCACCTGAACACAAGAGGCGCGGGCATCGCCGGCTCGACACGCTGATCGGCTATTGCGAGACGGCGCAGTGCCGTCGCCAGGTGCTGCTTGGCTATTTCGGCGAAGAAGCGGAACCTTGCGGCAATTGCGACAACTGTCTCGACCAGGCGCCGCGCGCAGATGGCGGAGCGGAGGCGCGGACCATCCTCGCGGCCGTCGCGCAGACCGGCGAGCGCTTCGGCGCCGCCCATATCATCGACATACTGCTCGGCCACGAGACGGAGAAAGTGCTGGCGAGAGGCCATCAAACGCTGACCAGTTTCCGGGCCGGCGCGGCGCATAGGAAAACGGTCTGGCTGTCGCTGATCCGGCAACTGGTCGCCGGCGGATTCCTGATGCCGGATCCGGACGGCCATGGCAGCCTCGCCATTTCCGAAAGCGGCCGCGCCCTCGCGCGCGGCGAGGTTGCGTTCCATTATCGCGTCGAGACGCGGGACCCTCTCGCGCGCGGCAGGAAGCGTTCCGGGGAAGGCTCCGCCGCCAGAGCCGAGGGTGTGGATGGATCGCTGCTGGCCGCGCTCAAGGCGCTGCGGCTGCGGCTGGCCAAGGAGCGGCAGGTGCCGGCCTATGTCGTGTTTTCCGACCGCACGTTGATCGACATGGCCGAACGCCGCCCGCACGACCTCGACGCCTTCGCCGAGGTGAATGGCGTGGGAGCGGCGAAGCTTAGGGAATTCGGGGAGGTTTTTCTGGGCGCAATCGCGGGACATCGTCCGAATTGAGCAGAACCGGTCGGCGCGTCACGCTCAGGCGACAGCGGGCAAACTGTTGCTCATGTCTCCGGGTTGTACAGAACTGAACGACCCGAGACATAGGTGACGAAACGTACCGGACACATGGGTAACACTTTTCGCTTTGCGGGAGGTGTTGATG